>CBCSTG010000024.1:0-42917 GCA_965143025.1 uncultured Bacteroidales bacterium | reverse complement strand
ACCACAAAATACATCGACTCGGCCAAGGTGGCAAGCGAGACCGAATATGTGGCCAACGGCGTCGACGGCGTCTTCCCGCAGGCCAAGAAAAACCTGTGGATCGATATGGCCGACGGACGCTGGATTAACCGAGCCGACATCGACGGCAAGCGCAAGTCGATGGTTATCTCCAAAAAGACCGCCAAAATACTTTTCAAGACCGACAGTGCCGTTGTCGGACGCCGTGTCAAAGCCCTCGGCCTGTCGTGGCAGATTGTCGGCGTCTATTCACGCGAATGGAACGAAGACGATAATTTCATCCCCTTCACCACGGCCATGGCACTCAGCGGCACCGACAATCGCGTGTGGAGCCTCAACGTGCTGACTCAGGGCGTCACCGACGAAGCCGGAGGCGAGGAGGCCGAGGGCGCCATACGCCGTGAACTCGCCCGCATACACAACTTCAACCCTGACGACCCCGGCGCCGTGAACATGTGGAATCGTTTCACCAACTATCTGCAGAGCCGCGACGGTCTGGGCATACTTAACATCGCCGTGTGGCTCATCGGCATCTTCACGCTGCTGTCGGGCATCGTCGGCGTCAGCAACATCATGTTTGTGTCGGTGCGCGAACGCACTCACGAGATAGGCATACGCCGCGCAATCGGAGCCAAACGACACCAGATACTGACACAGATTATCCTCGAGAGCGTGTCGATAACCACACTCTTCGGATATATGGGCATCATCGCCGGCATGGCCGTCATGGAGGTGGTCAAAGTCATCATCTCCGGCATGGACGAGAGCCCCTTCGGCAACGTATCGGTCAATCTGAGCCTCGCGCTCGAGGTGACAGCCGTGCTCATCGTGGCCGGAGCACTCGCCGGTCTATTCCCGGCCCTTAAAGCGACCAAAGTCAAACCTGTCGAAGCACTGCGCGACGAGTAACACACCGCATCAATCATGAAAAATCCTGTTTTTGACATCGAAAACTGGCGCGAAATCGGTGCGACACTCGCACGCAACAAGACGCGCACATTTCTGACGGCGTTCGGCATCTTCTGGGGCACGGCAATGTTAGCCATCCTCTGGGGTGGCTCCAAGGGCTTGGAGGGCATGCTGATGCGCCAGTTCTCAGGCTTTGCCACCAATCTCGGAGGCGTCTTCACCGGTCGCACCACTCTACCATACAAAGGTTTCAGCAAAGGCATGTACTGGTCGATGACCACCGCCGACGTCGAGGCCATACGCCGCACGACACCCCATATCGAGTACTCGTCGGCGATGTATAGCACTTACGGCAATATAGAGTATGACAGCAAATCCGAGAGCGGCTCTATCTGTGGCTATGAGAGCGATTTCTCCAAAATCCTGACCCCGATAGTCTATGCGGGCCGCATGATAAACAGCTCCGACGTGGCCGGAGGCCTCAAAGTCGCCGTCATCGGCAAACAACTGGCAGACAAACTATTCGGACTTGATTCGCCTGTAGGCAAATTTATCAAGGCCAAGGGCGTCTACTTCCGCATCATCGGTGTGGCCGGACAGACCTCCGAAATCAGTTTCGGCGGACGTGTCGACACATCCATAATCATTCCGTCGACGACATTTGCCCGCGCCTATAACCGAGGCAATAAGGTCGACTTCTTTGTCTACACCGCCGAACGCGGCCACACGCCGACCGAGCTGCAGCCCTACATGCGCCGCGTGTTCACGGCCAATCATCCCCTGTCGCCCGACGACGAAGACGCCGTATGGTTTATGGATATTTCCGAGCAATTCAAAATGGTCGACAACCTCTTTCTCGGCATCAGCCTGCTGGCCCTGTTTGTCGGCGCCGGCTCACTGATGGCCGGCATCATCGGTGTGGGCAACATCATGTGGATTATCGTCAAGGAGCGCACTCAGGAGATAGGCATACGCCGCGCCATCGGAGCCAAACCGCGCGACATCATCATACAGATACTCTCAGAGGGCGTCGTGCTCACCTCCGTGGCCGGACTGGCCGGTGTGTCCTTCGCAACACTCGTCCTCGGCATCGCCGATTTCGCCACCGCTGACCCGGTGCTCGGCAAGGCACACTTCGAGCTGAGTCTGAGCCATGCCATAGCAATAATCACCACATTCCTTGTGCTCGGCACCCTTGCGGGACTGCTGCCGGCCGTCAAGGCCATGCGCATAAAGCCTATCGAGGCAATGAGAGACAAATAACAATCAATCTACAATCATAACAACAAAAATCACCTCACTCAACCAAGCATCACGCGTCATGAAAAAGTTTTTTCGCATCCTAATCTGGATTATCGTAATCGCCGTCTTCTGCGGCACGTTCTACTTCCTCTACCGCAACTCGCAACCCGAGGAAATCACTTATGAAATCGTCCGTCCCGAGGTCGGCGACATCGAGCGCTCGACTGTGCTCACAGGCAAAATCGAGCCCCGTGACCAGATTGATATCAAGCCCCAGATATCGGGCATTATCTCCGAAATATTAGTCGAGGCCGGCCAGACCGTCAAAGAGGGCGACATCATAGCCCGCATCAAGGTCATCCCCGACGCCTCACAGCTGTCGTCGGCCCAGAGCCGTGTCGACGCCTGCAACATCACGCTCGCCGACGCCACAGACAAATACGAGCGTGCCAAAGCGCTCTATGACCGCAAGCTTATCTCGCGCGAAGAATACGAGACCGCGTCAACAACTTATGAATCGGCCAAAAACGACCTCGAGGGCGCACGCGACGCCTTAGACATCGTGCGCAACGGTGTGTCACGTTTCAACGCCAAAGAGAGCAACACCATGGTGCGCGCCACCATCGACGGCCTCGTGCTTGACGTCCCTGTAAAAGTGGGCAGCTCGGTCATTCAGGCCAACACCTTCAACGACGGCACGACCGTGGCCACTATCGCCGATATGAGCAAGCTCATCTTCAAGGGCAATGTCGACGAAACCGAGGTCGGTCAGCTCGCCGTAGGCATGCCCATGACCATAGCCGTCGGCGCCCTGCCTGAAATCGAGCCCAAGGCCGTCATCGAGTATATCTCTCCTAAAGGCAACGAAAGCAGCGGCGCAAACACATTCGAACTCAAGGCCGCCATTACAGTCGACCCCGATGTGCAGCTGCGCGCCGGCTACAGCGCCAATGCGACAGTCGTGCTCGCCAACGCCGACAGTGTGCTGATGATACCCGAGAGCGTCATCGAGTATAAGGGCGACTCGACATTTGTCTATTGCCTGACCGACAGCGTCAAGCAGAACTTCGAGCGCCGTGCCATCGTGACCGGTACAGGCGACGGCATCAACATCGAGGTCAAGAGCGGTATCGACAAGGACGCCGAACTCCGTGGCGCACAAAAAAAGAATGAATAAGTCAGCATCGCAAGAGCTAACACATTGATACCATCGCAATTATGAAAACATATGCTATTCTTTGCTCCATCGTGCTGACTTCGGGCATCGCAGCCTCGGCCAATACATGGACCCTCGACAGTTGCATCAACTATGCTATCGAGCACAATATCAATATAAAGTCACAGAGACTCAGTGTGAAATCGGCTGAACAGTCAGTCACCGAAGCCAAAGACCGCTTCCTGCCCGAGCTCAGCGCCGGTGCCTCGCAGTCATGGAGTTTCGGCCGCGGCCTGACGTCAGAAAACACCTATACAAACCGCAACACCTCAAACTTCGGCTGGAACGTCAACATGTCGCTACCGCTCTTTCAAGGGCTCTCGGCCGTGCGCCAGAAAGCCTATGCCAAAGCCAACCTGCGCACCTATCTCGAGGAATTGGAGGCGGCCAAAGATGACGTGACACTCAACGTCATCTCGGCCTATCTGCAGGTGCTCTATAACGGCGAACTCTGTAAAGTGGCCGCCGAACAGCTCCATCTGTCTGAGGTCGAAGTCGAGCGCCGTGAGCAGCTTCTCGAGGCCGGCAAAATTGCCGAACTTGAGCTTGTCGAGGCACGCTCGCAGGTCGCTCAGGACAAACTGTCGCTGATATCGGCCGAAAACGACCGCACTCTCGCCTTGGTCGACCTCGCCCAACTCTTGGAACTGCCCGTAGTCGAAGGTTTCGACATCAGCCCGATTGACGACGAAGGCCTCGGCATTGTATCGCCCGAGTCTGTCTATGAGCGCGCGCTGAACACCAACCACTCAATCGTCGCCGGACGTCTGCGTGTGGCTGCCGCCGACCGCAACGTGTCGCTCGCCGCGTCATCCTATCTGCCGCGCCTGTCATTTAGCGCCGGTCTAGGCTCAAGCTACTACACGGTCAATGGCTTTGACAACGAGCGTTTCTCGACTCAGATGCGCAACAATTTCAACAAGTCGATAGGATTCTCGCTGTCTGTACCTATTTTCGACGCTTTCTCGTCGCGCAACTCGGTGCGCCGAGCCAAAATCGAGCGACTCAACGCACAGCTGCAGTATGAAGACGCGCAGCGTAACCTTTACAAAAACGTGCAGCAGGCCTATTATCGCGCCGTCGGCGCCGACGAGCGTCTTGTAGCAGCTAAAGCTGCCGAAGATGCCACACACGAAGCGTTTAAGGCCATGCAGGAGAAATATAACTTCGGCCGTGCCAACGCCACAGAGTTCGAACAAGCCAAAACGGCCTATATCAAAGCGATGGCTCAAAGCGTACAGGCCAAATATGAGTCAATCCTCCGCCGCCGCATCCTCGCTTTCTACAACAACGGTGTCCGCTGACCCACGGCAGTCTTCCGCCATTAAGACTTTTAAAATTCTCAAAAACAATACAGTAATTATAATATGAATTCTAACCATAAAAAGCTTGCAAAGACCCTTGTCAAAGTTCTACTTGCAATAATAGGTGTCATACTGCTTGCGTTTGGTGGGCTGATAGTCTATTTCAAATGGTTCTATTCATCTACCGACATAGACGTAGAAAGTTTCTATGTTCAATCTTTGCCATTGACAAAAGACCGTTTTCCGGAGGATTTTAACGAGATAGCTACTATTGTAAAAGATAATTATTCGCTTGCAGAATCGAAGAATTTGAATTTGGATTCTCTATGTGATTCATATTCAGCACGAGTAAAGGATATATCTTCACCGAGAGAATATGGCGAGATGCTTGAAGAATTTTTTGCATCTCTTCAGGTAGGACATTCGTATGTATACTTAAAATCTTATACTGCAGGCACTTTCCCTACAGTTATCAACGACTCTATTTTTATCAGTAATCCAAACAATATTATGGCAAGAGCCGGATTTCGTGATAAGGATAGAGTTATAGCTGTCAATGGTGAACCAGTAGTTGATTGGATGAACCGTAATGAAAAATATGTTTCCGCCTCTACTCCTCTTAATCGTAGGATATTCACCGCTGCCAATCTCTTTAAGAGTCTTTCTGATACAACACGCAACTATGTTATATGTCGTGGAAACGATACAATAGAGATTCAGTTGCCTTTACTTACTGATGATTCTCTACCATCTTCTATTTTAGCTAAGACGTATAGTAAAGTTTTTAATGATAGTATTGGCTATATTGCTATTAATACAATGATGGACGGTGTCATTGAAAGTTTTGTTTCCGATTTCAAGAAAGTCAGCAATCTTCCATGTCTTATCATAGATGTTCGCAATAACGAAGGTGGCAATAGTGGTAATGGACGAGAATTGTGTCGATACTTCATACATAAAAATCAGCCGCATTGTATTGACAACAAGGAGATGTTACCCGTTGACAATGCCTATAAAGGGAAAATTGTATTACTTACAAGTCCAATAACCTTTTCAGCAGCTGAGAGTTTCGTTATAGATATGAAAGAAAGCGGCAACGTAATATTGATTGGAGAGCCAACAGCTGGAGATACAGGGAATAGACCTAAAACATTTAAGACTTCCAATGGTATATGTTTCCGTATTCCGACAGCTTCACCGTCTGTTTCTCCTAAAGGGTTTCCGTTAGAAGGAATTGGTGTTAAACCAGATTATTTTGTATCTCAAACCGTTTCCGATTTCATCAACAATAAAGATACTCAGCTTGAATTTGCAAAACAATACTTGACCGCTAAATAATGTATAATTTCAAAATCCACCGAGAGAAAATTAATTTTCTCTCGATGGATTTCTTTTGGATTATATCGACCTCCCTTGTCTTTGCCTCGGATCGTTAGGTTTGAAGCCGAGTTTTTCAAGGAGTTTACGAGCCATATCCCGGAACCACTGAAAGACGCTTACACCGTCAATATTTAAGATGAAACGGTGTTCATTTTCGGGGTCTCTTTCTAATTTGGCAACCAAACCTTCCGTGCGAAAGGTCTGATTGTGTTCCGAGGAGAAAAGGGCTCCGGCAAATCCCACCTTTTCTTGGGCAAGTATGCGCTGCGTGAAGCGGTCGGGAAATCCGATGTGGGTGCAGTATCGTCCCCAATTCAACAAATCTTCAAGGTCGGGGAAATATCGGGCAATATCAGCCTTGTATTTCTTCAAATCTCCATCTGCCTCGTTGCTCAGTTTCCGCATTTGGAGCCGGGCGACATCATCAGACAGTTTGACGATGTGTCTATCGGAAGAAAACTATCCGGTAAAAAAATAGTACCCTTTTTACTGCGATTGATTTTAGATATTATCTTCTCCTTTTGATTCATAGCTATTCAGCTGAAAGGATAATTATACGTTTATTTTCCTTTTAAGACAGCGCAAAACTACATATTTATTATCACACTACCAAATAGTTGCACAACCGATTACGCAAATCCACATCCGAGCTTAAAACGCTGCAAACTTCGAGAAAAATAATTAAGGTCTTTAAGGTCAAAAACGACTCTTCCGACCTTAAAGACCTTAGTTTTATCTTGCAGTCGCCAAAGCGTTGCGGGCGGCGGATTGGAGCACTTCCGACAAGGTCGGATGTGAGTGGACGAGTTCGTCAGCGATTTCCTCCATAGTCAGCATGCCGAACATGGCTGCTGCGGCCTCGGCCACAAGGTCAGAGGCATGCGGACCGATGACATGGCAGCCCAACATAAAACCGCTCTCACGAGCAAAAATCATCTTGATCGTGCCGTCGGCCTCGCCCATTGCGAGGGCCTTGCCGTTGGATGCAAACGATGCACGCCCAATGACAACATCATAGTCGCGCTCGCGGGCCTGTGCCTCGGTCAGTCCGACCATAGCAGCCTCAGGCTCTGTAAAGACAGCCGACGGAATGATGTCAAGATTGACATCTGACCCGCAGGCGCGACGTGCCTGTGCCGCGGCGGCATGAGCGAGCATGCACAGACCGTTGACGTCGCCGACAGCATAGACGGTATCGACAGATGTCTGCATCAGTTCGTTGACCTTAATGAATCCGCGGCCGTCAAGCTCTATGCCTGCGTCGACAGCACCGCGCGGCACGACAGGACGACGTCCGACGGCCATCAGCACCATGTCGCAGTCGACCGCATCGCGGCCGCGCTTGCCCTCATAGACCACGCACATTCCCGGCTCGATGGCACGCACGACCGTGCCTGTCAGGAATTTGATGCCGCGCCGTGTCAGCGCCATACGCAGACGCTTGGCCATGTCGGCATCAAACGGCGGCAGGACCTCCTTGCAATACTCTATCACCGTAACGTCGCGACCCAAAACTGCGAGCGCCGACGCAAACTCAAGGCCGATGACGCCGCCGCCGATGACGGCAACGCGCTGCGGCACGGAGTCAAGCTGCAGAAACTCGTCACTCGTAAGCGCGAGATTTGCACCCGGGATGTCAAGCTTGGCCGGAGCCGAGCCGGTGGCAATGATAATCATTGCGGCCGTGTACTCCTCACCGGCGGCCTCGATGACCGGACCCGGACGCAGAGAGGCTTCGGCATTGATGACCTCGACCTGCGAGAGCATTGATGTCACACCTTCGCGCAAAGCAGCCGTCACATCGTTGATACGTGCGGCTATGGATGCGTAATCGACAGTCACTGCATCGCCGCCGATATTGATGCCGAATTTTGACGCCTCCTTTACACGCAACGCTGTCGACGCCGACGCCGCAAGACATTTCGTAGGGATGCAGCCGCGATTGAGACAGGTACCGCCGAGTCTGTCACGTTCGAAAAGTGTCACACGACGGCCCTTGGCGGCAAGCTCGGCGGCTATCTCATAGCCGCCGGGACCTCCGCCTATGATTATGATATCTCTTTGTTGCATAAATCCTTATACTTTACAATGGGATGCAGGGCAGCCTCGGTGTCATCGGGATGCGACACGGGCGTCTCGTGAGGGGCAGACTTGACCACATCAGGAGTATCGGCTGCCTCACGGGCGATGCGACGCATCACGTCGATGAAACTGTCAAGTGTGCGACGACTCTCGGTTTCAGTCGGCTCTATCATCAGCGACTCGTGGAAGAGCAGCGGGAAGTAGATGGTCGGGGCATGAAAACCGAAGTCTAAAAGGCGCTTGGCAACATTTAACGTAGTCACACCGGTCGACTTGTCCTTCAAACCGTCGAAGACAAACTCATGCTTGCACGGCCCGGGGATGGGCAGCTCGTAGAGGTCACTCAGCGAGTGCATTACATAGTTGGCGTTGAGCGTAGCCAGCGGACCGACCTCGGCCAACGCCTTAGGGCCGAGGGTGAGGATGTAGGCAAGAGCCTTGACATATACAGTGAAGTTTCCGAGCCAGCCGGAGATGCGGCCAAGTGACGCGTCGTCAAAGATGACATCGTAACGTCCGTCGTCGGTCTTGACGACCTGCGGATTAGGCAGAAAACGCTCGAGGCCTTTGCGCACTCCAACCGGGCCTGCGCCGGGACCGCCACCACCGTGTGGCGTCGAGAAAGTCTTGTGCAGGTTGATGTGCATGACATCAAAACCCATGTCACCCGGACGGGCCACGCCGAGCATCGGGTTGAGGTTGGCCCCGTCGTAATATAGCAATGCGCCGGCCTCGTGGACCATACGCGCAATCTCGGGAATACGTTTCTCAAACATGCCAACCGTGTTGGGATTGGTCATCATGACCGCAGCCACACTGTCGTCAAGTTTCGACGCGAGGTCGTCGATATCGATTGTGCCGTCGGCGAGGCTCTTGACCTCGACAATGTTGAAACCGGCAACGGCCGCACTGGCCGGGTTTGTGCCGTGTGCCGAGTCGGGCACTATGACCGTGCGGCGTCCGAAGTCATCGCGCGAGGCGTGATAGGCACGTATGACAAGGAGGCCTGTCAGTTCGCCGTGAGCTCCGGCAAAAGGATTGAGCGTGAAGCGTGACATGCCGCCTATCTCGCTGAGCGCAGACTGCAACTGCCAGTAAACGGCAAGAGCGCCCTGCACAGTCGAGACAGGCTGGAGCGGATGCAGACAGGCGATACGCGGGTCTGCGGCCAGTTCGTCGTTGATTTTGGGATTATACTTCATCGTGCACGAGCCGAGCGGATAAAAGCCCGTATCGACGCCGAAATTATTTGTCGATGAATTTGTATAATGTCTCACTACCGTCGGCTCATCGACCTCCGGGAGCTCCGGAGCCTTGTCGCGAAGTATGCCGCCCGGCAGCTCGTCCAAACGGTGTGTATAGTCGTTGTGAGGCAGCGCGTAGCCGCAGCGTCCGGGCTCAGAGAGCTCGAATATCAGTTTGTCATATAGTTTGCGGTTCATGGCTGCAGATTTTTAACGATTGAAACATAACGGTCAATATCGGCCTTAGACTGCTGCTCGGTGACGGCCACAAGGAGCTGATGCTCGTCGACCTTGACGCCGGCGAGTATACCTTCGGCGGCGGCAGACTCGATAATACGGTCGGCGGTATATCCGTCGGCAATCTCCATCAGACATTCGTTAATAAACGGCTTGTCAGGATGTTTGACCTTCATCACGCCGGTTTCGGCCATGCGCTCGGTGAGATAGCGGAGGCCGCCGTAGCCGAGCTCGTTGACCTCGCGCAGACCGCGGGCGCCGAGCAACGACAGGTAGACGGCCGTATGGAGCGCCATCAGACCTTGATTGGAGCAGATGTTTGACGTGGCCTTCTCGCGGCGTATGTGCTGCTCGCGCGCCTGTAAAGTCAGCACGAATACACGTTGGCCGCGGTCATCAGTGGTTGCGCCGACGATGCGTCCCGGCATCTTGCGTATAAGCGCCTTGGTAGTACACATGTAGCCGAGATATGGACCGCCGTAATTCAGCGGCATGCCGAGCGACTGGGCGTCGCCACAGACTATGTCGGCTCCGAGCGATGCCGGTGTACGCAGCACGCCGAGAGTCGATGCCTGACAGTTCATAATAAACAGCGCCTTTGCCGAGTGGCAGATGTCGGCAAATCCGTCGTAATCCTCGACTATGCCGTAATAGTTGGGATAGGCGACAATCACACCGGCCACATCTCCGGCACCCATCATGGCCTCAAACTCGGCCCGGTCAGTGACACCTTCGTGGTCAGGTATGACCTCTAAGGCTATGCCGTGATAGCGGGCATAAGTCGTGCAGACCGATGCCACAGCCGGATTGACTGTCGCCGAAATCAGGACTCGGTTTTTACGCCGCGCGCTATTGACAGCCATCAGCATGGCCTCGGCGGTCGCTGTAGCACCGTCATACATCGAGGCATTGCTGACATCCATGCCGGTGAGCTCGCACATCATCGACTGGTATTCAAATATATACTGGAGCGTACCCTGCGAAATCTCGGGCTGATAAGGCGTATATGCCGTCAGAAACTCAGAGCGCGCGAGTATGGCGTTGACCGCAGCCGGCGTATAGTGGTCATAGAAACCGGCGCCGGCAAAGCAGGTCCGCGTGCGGTTTTCGGCGTCAAGAGCGTCGAAAAAGCGTCTCAGCTCCGGCTCGCTAAGCGGACCGGGCAGGTCATAGGGCTTTTTGAGCCTCAGTGATGGGTCGACGTCGCTGTAGAGGTCGTCAAGCGTGCGTGCGCCACAGCGCTCGAGCATCTTGTCGACATCATCAGGCGTATGAGGGAAATATCTGTGTGCCATAGGGCGTCAATGTTTCTCTGACTCGCAGAGTTTTGCGTAATCTTCTGGGCTGAGCAGACTCTCTAACTCGGCAGGGTCTGACATCTCGACTTTGATAATCCAGTTGGTCATAGGATCGTCGCTGACGAGACGAGGATTGTCAATAAGATGCTCGTTAATCTCGACAACGGCTCCGCTGACAGGCGAATAAAGGTCAGAGGCAGCCTTGACGCTCTCGATAGCGCCGAATTCCTCTCCTTTGACCACGTCGTCGCCGTCTTCGGGCATGTCGACATAGACGACGTTGCCGAGTTGGCGTGCTGCAAATTCAGAGATACCGATATAGGCGATGTTGCCCTCTACACGGGCATATTCATGTGAAGGAAGATAGTAAAGCATGGTAATAAAGTTTTTAGAGTAGGCTATTTTTTATAGTTAGGTATGTAAAAACGTTTTTTAATGACGCGAGCCGGAAAAAGTTTGCGACGCACCCGCACCTGCAGCTGAGTGCCGAGAGCGGCCGACGAAGCGACTACCTTGGCCATGGCGATGTTGCGGTCGAGCGTAATCGAATGATAGCCCGTGGTAATCGTACCGACCTGATTGCCGTCCATATCGAGCACCTCATAACCGTGGCGAGCGATGGCTCGGCCGTCAATCTCAAGGCCCACGACCTTATAACGCACACCCTCGGCCTTTTGTGCAGTCACAGCCTCGCGTCCGATGAAATCAGGCTTGTCAAACTTGACAAACATCGACAGGCCGGCTTCGACAGGCGACGTCTGCTCGTCAAGTTCATTGCCGTAGAGAGGCAGTCCGGCCTCAAAACGCAGCGTGTCACGGCATCCGAGTCCGCAGAGCGTGACTCCGGCAGCCATCAGACGCTGCCAGATGCGGTCAATAGCCTCGTGAGAGCCGTAAATCTCGAATCCGTCCTCGCCCGTGTAGCCCGTGCGACTCACTAACAGCTGAGAGTCGGCGTCGTCGCGGTCAATGACATATTTAAATGTATAAAAAGCCAAGTCAGAGGCGTCGATGGCAAGCACGTCGCGCAGCACGCGCTCGGCCTCCGGGCCTTGCACGGCGACCTCGGCCCATTGCTCCGAACGGTCCTCGACGCTGACGTTAAATCCGGCGGTCTGAGCTGTAATCCATGCCACATCCTTGTCGATATTTGACGCGTTTATGACGAGCAGATAGTCATTGTGGGCGATGCGATAGACCAAAAGGTCGTCTACCGTGCCGCCATCCTCGCGGAGCATCATGCCGTAGAGTATGCGTCCGTCCTCGATGACAGAGACATCGTTTGTAAAAATCCGGTTGACAAATTTCTGCGCGTCCGGGCCGCTGACAGCGACCTCGCCCATGTGTGAGACATCAAAGACGCCGCAGGCCGTGCGTACGGCGCGGTGCTCAGGCTCGATGCCTTCGTACTCTATAGGCATGTCAAAGCCACCGAAAGGCACCATCGTGGCCCCGAGAGCGACGTGACGACTGTGAAGGCAGGTTTTCTTAAGTGATTGTTCCATGGTAAGGTATATAGTAAAATGACTTTATATCATATTGGCTCAGCTACGACTTCGGCAAGTAAGCCTACAAGCGTGTCTCGGTCCAATCCGCGTATAACATCAGGCACGCAGCAGTCAGCCAGTGCACGCGACAGGCTGTCGCGGTCAGTCGCACAGCCTTTCAGCCTTTCAAGCAGACCGTCGAGATCGCCCGTCAGGAAGAAGTCGCCCGTCAGATTTATGCTTGCTATGCGGCGGTCTCGGTCAAATCCGAGCTCAAACGCCAGTTCGCCCACTCCGTCGACGCGCCGCGTGCGGGTTATAGTGCCCTGACGACGACGTCCTTCAATCCACGCAGGGTCGTAATACGGACGCTCGATTTGCTCAATCTCGCGCACATTGTCGGTGCTCAGCAGCATCACGCTGTCACACAGCGTATCGCTGATGAAACGCTCGAAACTCTCGATGTCCATGTCTAAATAACGCGACAGAGTGGTGATGTGCGACTCAACCGAGCTGACGCCCTTACATGCAAGTTTTGAGCGGGAAGGCGTAATGGCACGCGACATGTGCTCGACATCGGTCGAATAAAGCATGGTAGAGTGCGCGATACTGCGCCCGGGCAGACGGTAAAATGCCGCGCCCGAGACCTTACGTCCGTCTATGACTATGTCGTTGCGGCCGGTGGCATGTGCATCAACTCCCGCGCGCCTCAGCATGTCGGTCACAGCTGCCGTATAGCGGGCAAAAGTCGACTCCACATCAGCCGAAGCCGTGACAAATGACAGCATGATGTTGTCGAGGTCGGCATATACACAACCTCCGCCGCTTTTACGTCTGTAGAACTGTATGCCGTGTGCCCGGCAATAATCACGGTCAAGTTCGACATCAGGCCGCTGATTTCGTCCGAAAATTACGGTAGGCGATACACGCCACGTGAAAAAGTAGTCTGCGGCAGGCAGGCGTCGGGCGGCCCATTCCTCCATGGCGAGATAGAACGGCAGCCGCCGGTGGCTATTGTCGGGTAGTCTGAGATGTATCATTGACCCGTTTGTATCGGCTTAATTAGTTAATGCTCAAAAATACATATTATTTTGACACTTTCAAAAAATTATCTCTTAAATCAGCCAACGCTTTGACGATGAGAAGTGATTTCTTAAATTTGCAGCTCGCGTTAACTTAATCTGCCGAAATTTTATAAAGAAGGCCAAACAAACATCGCACCGACATGGTTTTTATTTAAAGTGTTTTCAAGCCATCAAACAGTTCATCACCTCCCGTGAAAATCAAAAAGATAATCACTACAACAGCCAAAGTGCTGGGCTACATAATCTTCGGCCTTATACTGCTGACGGTCGGAGTCATCATAGGCTTATATTCGCCTTGGACGCAGGAGTCGCTGCGGGCCAAGATAGTCGAGCGCATGAACATGCGTCCGGGTGTCGAGATGAGTCTTGACCGTCTCAGTCTGCGATTTCCGCTTGAGCTGAGCCTCGGCGGTCTAAGCGTAGCTTATGAAGGCGACACGCTGATTGCAGCCGGAAATCTTGACGCCGACGTAGCCCTCCGGCCGCTTATGGCAGGCCGCGTCGAGGCAGACCGGCTGAGGCTTGACGACGGACGCTACACGATGGGCTCACCCGACTCGGCGATGTATATGGTCATCGACGCCTCGCAGCTCGATATCGGACCGGTGAAAGTGGAACTGAAAGACATGGACATCGATATAAGCCGCGGACTTATCGCCGGAGGCTCCGTCAACATGACACTCAACCCGGACACAACAGTGGCAAAGAGCGCCCCGGCAGACTCGACAACGATGAGCATACGCCTCGGACAGCTGAATCTCGAAAACTTTACCTATCGCATGAAAATGCTCCCGACAATCGACTCCTTGGGGGCATCTATCGCGCACGCATCACTTGACAGCGGCCTGATAGACCTGAAGTCGCAGCAAATCAGGCTCCGCAGTTTTACAGGCACAGCGCTTGACGCCGCCTATATAGCCCCCGACTCGGCCACTATAGCCGCCACACCCGTAGTTGCTTCGACTGATACCGCAGCAGCCACGGCACCTTGGACCATCGAGATAGACTCGATAGGATTTGCAGACTCACACGCGCTTTACACCACACGCGGCATCGTCCCTGCGCCCGGGCTCGATTTCACATATATCCAACTCGACTCCGTCGACCTCGGTGTCAGTCACTTTTATAATCAGGCAACCACACTACGCCTTCCGGTCAACGTCAGCGGCGTCGAGCGCTGCGGTGTGAGACTCAAAGCCGCCGGAACGTTCTCACTTGACTCTGCTGCGATGCGCCTTGACGACTTCACTCTCTCGACGCCTGTGACCAAACTCGATTTCAACGCTCTCATGGGTATGGGCAACATAACTGCCGACCCTCAGCTGCCCGTCAAATTAGACGTGACGGGCGGTGTCGGCGTCGATGACCTGCGCAAAATGTTCCCGCCCTTCCTACCCTATCTGCTCACCCTCCCGGCCAACGACGACATAAAGATAAATCTCTTTGCCGACGGCTCGATGAGCCGTCTCGAGCTGCGCCACTTCGACATGGCTGTCAACCGCTGCGTTAATCTCAAGGCCAAGGGCTATCTTACAAATCTCACCGACCCGGCCGCACTTGGAGGCGATGTGGCACTCAGCGGCAATATCATCAATGTCACCGGCATCAAAAACGAGCTTTTGGACAAGACCACGGCCAAGTCTGTCAATATCCCGCCGATGAGCCTGAACGGCCGCGTCAAAATGCTTGCCGGCACTGTCTCGGGCAATCTCAAAGCCGTCACCGGCGGAGGCTCAATCGCTTTGGACGGGCGCTGGAACTCACGCGGTCAGAACTATCAGGCTGCAGTCAAGACCGATTCATTCCCCGTGATGACATTCATGCCTCTTTTGGGTGTCGGGCGCGTCACTGCTACCCTCGACGCCAAAGGTCACGGTTACGACCCGTTCTCAAAAAACATGAAGGCCGACGCCGACCTCAACGTCAGCCTCGCGCAGTACGGCGGCTATGATTACCGCGACATCAAGGCAACAATCGCTCTCGCTGAAGGCAAAGCACGACTGCAGTTGAATTCAGATAATCCGGCCACAAAGCTACAGCTTATGGCCGAGGGAAATCTTGACGGCAAAACCTATGACTGGACCGTCATAGCCGACGGCAACAACATCGACCTGCAGGCCATCAGGATGAGCGATGTAGAGTCATTACTGAGTTTCAACATCTCAGGACGGGCCGTCATGACACCTTCGACACAGGACTATGACGCCACGCTGACTGTCAACGACTTTAACTACCACACACCGACCTCACGCATCGACCTGTCAAACATCGACACACATCTCAGCGCCTCTGACTCGCTGACACGTGTCACCATCGACAACCGCGATTTCCATGCATCGGTGACAAGTCCCAACGCACTCGACAGTCTGATTGCCGACTTCGGGATGCTCTCAGACAGTCTCGCAGTACAACTCAAAGACCATAAACTCGATGTCGGACGTCTGCAGGCGGTTTCGCCACGTTTTGAGCTGCAGGCCGACGGCGGCGACAACAACTTTATCAACGACATCCTATCGTCATCCAAAACGAGTATCCGGTCACTCAGCATCAACGCCGCCAACGACAGCATCATGCACATGTCAGGCCGCGTGCTCGGCCTGAAAACCGCGACAACAGCCTTGGATACTATCACTGTCGGACTTAAACAGCATAAGAGCCATCTCGACCTGAACGCCCATATTGGCAACCGGCCCGGCACACTCGACCAATGGGCGCAGGTCGATGTCAAAGGCATACTCACAGACCGCCGCGCCGGGCTGCGCCTGACTCAGCATAATATTGCAGGTCGCATGGGCTTTGACCTCGGCGTCAAGGCTGCCATAGCCGACTCGACACTCACACTAAATATTGTACCCTATACACCGGTCATTGGCTATAAAGACTGGACTGTCAACGATAACAACTTCATATCCTACAACTTCCCCACAAAACACATCGACGCCTCGCTTGACATGAAAGGAGCCGACAGCCGTCTGCAAATATATACCGAACACGTCGATGGAGCGTCCGAACAGGAAGACCTGTTCATAAAACTCAGCGACATTCACCTCGCCGACTGGATTTCATTTAATCCGTTTATGCCTCAGGTCAAAGGCGACCTGAGCGCCGACATACGCCTCAACCGTAATCCCTCCGGCGACATCAACGGCAAAGGCACGATGTCGCTCGAAGACTTCTTCTACGGCAAACAGCGCGTGGCATCACTCAAGGCCGACTTTGACGTCACGACACGTCCCGGCGGCACACTCTACGCCACATCAGACGTATATGTCGACGGGGCCAAGACAATGACACTTGCCGGCGCCCTCAACGACTCGACGATGACATCGCCCTTCAATCTTGACTTCTCGATGATTCGATTCCCGCTCGCAACGGTCAATCCGTTTATGCCCGTCGGCACCGCCAAACTCTCGGGCGTGCTCAACGGCCAGCTCAAAATCTCGGGTGACTCAAAGGCGCCGATACTCAACGGATGGCTTGACTTTGACAGCACGGCCGTCCGTCTGGCCATGACCGGCACCGACTACCGTTTCAGCGAGGTGAAAATACCTGTTGTGGACAATCTCGTCACCTTTGACAATTTCGCCATAAACGGCGTCAACAAAAATCCTCTGACAGTCAACGGCACAGTCGATTTGCGCTCACTCTCATCGCCCGACATCGACCTCACTCTCAAAGCCGATAACATGCAGATAATCAATAACAGCCGCCGAGCAAAAGGCGCCGATTTATATGGCCGTGCGTTTATATCGCTCGACTCACATATACGCGGCAATATGAGCCTGCTCTTTGTCAAAGCCAGTCTCGGCATCATGCCTCAGACAAATGTCACATACGTCATGCCGGAGGCTGTAAGCGCCATACGCTCATACGGCAACAGCGACATGGTCAAATTTGTCAACTTTGCCGACACGACGGCTGTGGCAAACGCCGACAGCATCAGCTCCGAGTCATTAGCCATGGTGCTCGACGCGTCTCTGACTATAAATAACGGCTCGACAATCGGCGTAGACCTCTCGAGCGACGGCAAAAACCGTGTGCAGCTCCAGAGCAACGGCACACTCAATTTCAACATGTCGCCCCTGCAGTCAGACGGACGGCTCACCGGACGCATAAATATCAACGACGGATATATCCGCTATTCTCTCCCCGTTATATCAGAGAAGCATTTCACGTTCAAGAACAACAGCTATGTAGCCTTCAACGGCGACATGATGAATCCGACACTTTCGGTCCATGCCGTCGATGTGATGAAAGCCAACGTAACACAGCAGGGCCAGAACTCGCGTTTGGTAGACTTTGACGTCGCGCTGAATGTCACCGGCACGCTGAACAATATGGACGTGGCCTTTGATCTGTCGACCAACGACGACGCAACCGTGCAGAACGAACTCCAGTCGATGAGCCCCGACCAGCGAGCAAATCAGGCCATGAACCTGTTGCTGTATGGCATTTACACCGGTCCCGGCACCAAGGGCGACACATCACTCGGAGGCAATGCGCTTTACTCGTTCCTCGAATCGCAAATCAACAGCTGGGCCGCCAAGACCATCAAGGGTGTCGACCTGTCATTCGGCATTAACCAGTATGACCGCACCGTCGACGGAGCGAGCTCACAGACTACAAGCTACAGCTATCAGGTGTCTAAATCGTTATTCAACGACCGCATCAAGATTGTAGTCGGCGGCAATTACTCGACCGACGCCAATGCCGACGAAAACTTCTCCCAGAATCTTATCAACGACATCTCGTTTGAATATTTCATAAACCGTGCTCACACGATGTATATCCGCATCTTCCGCCACACAGGCTATGAGAGTATTCTCGAAGGCGAAATAACCCAGACCGGTGTCGGCTTTGTCTATCGCCGCAAGCTCGACCGTCTGTCAGATATGTTCAAATTCCGCAAAGCAAAGAAAAATGCCGAAACAGAGAATTAAAATACGATTACTCACTGCGGCGACATTGCTTGCCGCCCTCACGGCCATCATGTTAAGCTCGTGCTCGACGACACGTCGCATTCCGGCTGACGAGACTCTCTACACGGGCATTAAAAAGATTAAATATCAGAACGATTCCACTAAGCTTCCGGCAGCAATCGCCGAGTCTATCAGCGAAGCCGTCGATGTGGCTCCCAACAACTATTGGAAACTCCTGCGCTGGCGCTATCCTTTTCCGCTTGGTCTGTGGGTATATAACAACTGGAGCAATCCGCCAAAGGGCCTGAAACACTGGCTGTACGAGAAGCTTGTCGAAGAGCCGGTGCTTGTCTCCGACGTGCGCCCCGAGGTGCGTACAAAAATGATTGACGAGATACTCGACAATCAGGGTTATTTCCGCGGTCAGGCCTCATACGAGCTTATCAAGGGGCGCAACCCTAAAAAAGCAAAAATAGCCTATACAGTCACCCCCGGACCGGCATTCCCGATTGACACAATCGCCCTGCTCCCAGACACCTGCCGTCTCAACGTATTGATTGATTCGTTTGCTATACGTGACCCGTATCTGACCGGACGGATGCGATACTCGACAGACTCTCTGAGCGCCGCCCGCACACGCATCACAAACCGCCTGCGCAACCGTGGCTACTATTTCTTCCGTCCGGAGTACATAGAGTATCTCGCCGACAGCATCGCACGCCCGGGACACATACAGATGAAGATGGTGCTTGCCTCAAATGCACCGCATTTTGCACTCAAGCCTTACGTTACAGGCGACGTGACCGTCTACGCCTACCGCCATCAGGGCGGAGGTACCCCCGACACCATCAATTTGGGACGCGCGACGCTCATACAGATGAAACCGTCGCGGCTGCGCACAGCCCTCATCCCGGAGTGTGTCACATTCCGTCCGGGCAAGACCTTTGCCGTGCGCGACATGGACCGCACACAGACATATTTGTCGCGTCTCGGCATATTCAACTCCATACAAATCAACGCGATGCCCGACACGGTGAGCGGCCGGCGCGACCGGCTCAATGTAGTAATCGGCTGCACATTTGACTCTCCGTTAGAGACCTCTCTCGAGGTCAACGCCTCGTCAAAGAGCAACAGCTATATCGGCCCGGGGCTGACGTTCGGCGTTACAAATCACAATATCTTCGGCGGAGGCGAGCAGCTGACGGTCAGTGCCACAGGCTCATACGAGTGGCAGACCGGCAAAGGCAAAAACCGCTCGATTTTCAACTCTTATGAGGTCGGACTGACGGCCACGCTTGCATTCCCGCGTCTGCTTGCGCCAAAATTCATTCCCCGTCGAAACTGGCAGCTCAACTGGACACGTTTCCAGCTAAACATCGACCTGCTCAACCGGCCCCACTACTTCAAGATGGCGCAGTTTAACGCATCGGTCAACTATGACTGGCGCGCCACACGTCACATACACAGCACGTTCACTCCTATAAAGTTCTCTTACACCAACCTGATGCACACCACCGCGGTATTTGACTCAATAATGAACGCCAATCAGGCAATCGCCCAGTCATTCCGCAGTCAGTACATACCACAGATGGTTTACTCTCAGACTCTCGAACGTAACATAGGTCGCAACAACACACTCAACTGGCAGTTTACCGTACAGTCGGCCGGCAACATTTTCTGGGGCATCTACCGAGCCTTCGGCAAAAAGGGCGAGAAAGAACTTTTCGGCACTCCTTTCTCACAATTTGTCAAAGGCCAGACACAGCTCGTCTACGGACGGCGCATCGCTCACGGCGACCACTGGCTGATGATGAGGGCCGCGGTCGGAGCCGCCCACGCATACGGCAATTCGACACAGGTGCCGTACGCCGAGCAATTCTACTGCGGCGGCGCCAACTCTGTCAGAGCCTTCACCGTGCGCAGCATCGGCCCGGGCAGCTATCACGACCCCAATGCAGCCGCAGACTCCTATTTCGACCAGACCGGTACATTTAAATTCGAGGCAAACATTGAATACCGTTTCCCGATTTTCGGTCCGCTACACGGCGCGCTCTTCATCGACTCAGGCAACGTGTGGCTGCTCAAAGACGACCCCGAGAGACCGGGTGGCAAACTGCAGGCCTCGACATTTCTGCGTGACATAGCCTTAGGCACGGGCTGCGGACTGCGCTTTGACATCGGCATGCTCGTCGTGCGCGGAGACCTCGGCATAGGCATACACGCGCCCTACCCGACAGGCAAAGGAGGCTACTACAACATGACTTCTTTCGGTGACTCGCTCGCCTTTCATCTTGCCATCGGCTACCCGTTCTGATACAATAAACCGCAGATATCCGCCGTTAATCAGACATGAAATTCGTATCATGGAACGTTAACGGCCTGCGGGCTGTCGTCGGCAAAGGATTTGCCGATATTTTCGCTGAATTAGACGCCGACTTCGTATGTCTTCAGGAAACCAAACTCAGCGAGGGAGCTCTCCAACTCGAGTTTGACGGTTATCAGTCTTTTTTTAATCACGCCGACCGCAAAGGATACTCGGGCACGGCTATATATGCGCGCCGCAAGCCTCTCTCGGTCACATACGGCATCGGCATCGACGAGCATGACCACGAGGGACGCGTCATAACTCTCGACCTCGGCGACTGCTATCTTGTGACAGTCTACACGCCCAACTCGCAGAACGAACTTGCGCGTCTGTCCTACCGTCTGCGCTGGGAGGAGGCTTTCCGCGCATATCTCAAGGACCTCGACAGTCGCAAACCGGTCATAGTCTGCGGTGACATGAACGTGGCCCACAAGGAGATTGACCTCAAGAATCCCAAGACAAACCGCCGCAACGCCGGCTTCACCGACGAGGAGCGCGGCGAGTTTACAAAACTTCTCGACGAAGGGTTCACCGACACGTTCAGAGCCATACACCCTGACCTCGAAGGCGCTTACTCTTGGTGGAGTTACCGCATGCGCGCACGTGAGAAGAACGTCGGGTGGCGTATTGATTACTTCCTGATTTCTCAACGATTGAACGAGCGTCTTGTCGACGCCAACATACGCGCCGACATCTACGGCTCAGACCACTGTCCCGTGACACTCGAACTAAGCGAGTGATATTTACCGGCTGACAAGCTGTGTAAACGGCGATTTCACCGAGCCGTCGTCATAACTCATCCGGCTGATTATTTCCGTCAGATCAAAAATAGGCATAGGATAGGCCGCTAATTTAGTGCTCGCCGTGCGCAATGCGAGCATACCGCGCAGCGAACCGATAGTCACGCTCAGCATGAGCCTCATCAGTTGAGCCGAAACAAGGGCCTCGACGCCGTCGGCCTGCAGGTGCTCCGACAGGCTGTCGACTTCAAACTCGGCCGCGACAGTGTACTGCAGCAGGCGCTCGCGCATGATGTGGCGCGTGGTGTTATAGACCACTCCGACCACCATTGTCACTGTTGAGTTTTTGACATCGCTCTCTATTCTGACGTTCAGCCCCACATCTATGCGGCTGCCGTCGTAGCGGCGTATGGCGCGGCGGTCGAGCGACGAGAGCGAGGCCACCTCGTACAGCTCAGAAAGACGTATGTCGACTTCTCCCTTTCTCATAGTAAAATAACAACAAGCGAGGCCGCCGATTGGTTGCCCCGCCTGTTGTTTATGCTTGTGTGATGCTGTCGAATCAGTCGCCCATTGTGCGCAGCAGCTCGTCGTTGTCGCGCGTGCGCTCCATGCGGTCTTTGATAAATTCCATAGCCTCGATGGAGTTGCGGTCTGAAAGGAAACGGCGCAGAATCCACATGCGGTTGAGAGTCTCGGTGCGCAGCAGCAGGTCGTCGCGACGAGTGCTCGACGCCATGATATCTACAGCCGGGAATATGCGCTTGTTTGAGAGCTTGCGGTCAAGCTGAAGCTCCATATTGCCTGTGCCCTTGAACTCTTCGAAAATCACCTCGTCCATCTTAGAGCTCGTCTCCGTGAGAGCCGTGGCTATAATGGTCAGCGAGCCGCCTCCCTCGATGTTACGTGCCGCACCGAAAAAGCGCTTGGGTTTCTGGAGGGCATTTGCGTCTACACCGCCCGAAAGGATTTTACCTGATGCGGGCGAGCAGGTGTTATATGCTCGGGCAAGTCGAGTGATGGAGTCTAAAAGTATAACCACATCATGACCGCACTCGACCATGCGCTTAGCCTTCTCGAGCACTATGCCCGCAATCTTGACATGATGGTCGGCCGGCTCGTCAAATGTCGAGGCGATAACCTCGGCGTTGACGCTGCGCTGCATGTCGGTGACCTCCTCGGGGCGCTCGTCGATGAGCAGAATCATGATGTATGTCTCGGGGTGATTCTCGGCGATAGCATTGGCGATATCCTTAAGCAGCAATGTCTTACCTGTTTTGGGAGGAGCGACAATCAGGCCGCGCTGGCCTTTGCCAATCGGCGAAAACATATCGACAACACGAGTCGAAATGTTGCAGGTCGTGCCGCTTGTCAAATCAAATTTCTCATCGGGAAAGAGCGGGGTCAGATGCTCGAAAGGCACACGGTCGCGGATGAAGTCGAGCGAACGGCCGTTGACGCGTCTGACAGCACTCAGCGGAAAATATTTCTCACCCTCGCGCGGAGGTCTGATAGATGCTTCGACAACGTCACCGGCTTTTAAAGCATACTGTTTGATTTGCTGCTGTGTGACGTAGACATCGTCGGGCGATGCGAGATAATTGAAATCGGCCGAACGCAGAAAACCGCAACCCTCGGGCATTATTTCGAGCACTCCGGTAGCTTCGATAATACCTTCGAAGTCATAACGCGGCTGCTGCATCATCTGATTGCCGGGCTGGTTGTTGCGGTTTTTCTTTTTCTTGCCCTGACCCGGCTGACCGGGCTGCTGAGGCTGCTGGGTGTTGGCTCCCGGCTCGCCGATAACTATCGGGGCCGTAGCGGCTGCAAGAGCTGCGGCCTGAGCTGCTTCCTCTTTTTCACGCTGCGAACGCGGCACGAATTTCTGTCCGCCACTGCGGGGAAAGAACGAGCCGAAAGCCGAATCCTTAGGCTGCGAACGAAAATCGACACGCGGCTGCGGACGCTCGTTGTTATTATCGGTCTGTACGACATTGGTATCGTTCTGCGTCTCATCTATTGCCTGAGAACTTGTCTCGGCTTCTGCAGGCTGAGCATTATCGGCCGGCAGTGGCTCGGATGCCTGAACGGGTGCGGCAGTTGCTTCAGTCTCCGTCGCAGACTCAACCTCAACAGGCTGTTTGCGTGGACGTCCGCGACGCTTGGGCGTGGGGTCCTGTACCGGAGCTTCAGCGGCAGCTTTCACCTCATTCTCGACAGGCGTATTCTGATTTGTGGTATTATCATCAGCCTTGGTCTCGGCGACAGGCTGTGATTGTTCGTCTTCTTTGCGGCGGCGACCGCGTTTCTTTGCGGGTATGTCGTTCGTTTCATTCTCTTTAGCCGGCGTTTCAGACGCTGTCTGTTGGGCGTCAGCCTGTGCGCGCGGCTTACGTCCGCGACGTTGCTGGGGCTCCTGACGACGCTGGTTTTGCTCCGCAGCCGACATTGCTGCGCGGTCAATAGCCTGTTGGTCAAGAATACGATAGATAAGATCTTCTTTTTGCGAGAGGTCGATTTTTTTGAGTCCCATTGACTCGGCGACATTTTTAAGTTCGCCATCGGCCATCTCGTTAAGGTCTGAGATGTTATACATATAATTATATATTGTGTTGTCGAAGAGAGTTTTATATAAATAAAGCGGTTTTGACGTCAGTTGCTTACGGCACAATCATCATAAACGTTTCAAATAGCCGGCACAACTGAGAGATTCCGGATTAATTCGGACGCGAACGATTGAGACTATCGTCAGTCACGAAAGTATAGTTTAGTTGAATTACATCTGATATCCCGCTTCAAGCCTATGGGGATATATGCAGCTAAAATAATTGTAAACGGATAATAACAGCATGACGTCGCTTTGGTGATACGCGACTTGACGTCTTGTCTGTTTTCATCTGCAAAGTTACACTTTTTTATTTAAAAACCAAAATCAAGCAAAAAGTTCGTCTTTTTTTATCAAAAAGTCACGTAAAAGGGCTTTTTTCACAAATGTCGTGCTATAAAATGGCCTAAATAAACTGCTGAAAGACCTACAATGAGGCTCAGCGATGCATAAACAAGAACGATTATGAATTTCGTGCCGCCGAACAGCAGAAAATTCTCGTGAATGAATGTCGAAAATGTGGTGAATCCTCCGCAAAATCCGACGGTAAGAAACAGTTTTGTCACCGGGCCGAGCTGATAACCGCGGCTGATCAGTCCGTAGATAAATCCGATAATAAGACATCCGGCTATATTGACGACAAATGTGCCCCATGGAAACAGTGACGTCGCCGGCACAAGCTGTTGGAATCGCGTTGACACAAACCACCTCGCCAAACCGCCGAGTGCCGAGCCGCCGGCCACAGCCAATATAGCTTTTATTATTTCTACCGCTGTCATCACGTGTATTATAAATCAGTTAAGTCTTCCGCGCAGATATGCAATCGTGTCACGCTGTATCTGAGAGCCGAGCATCGCGTTAATGCCCATATAAACCGCGACAGCCGTGAGAGCGCCCGCAATAAGCTGAACGACAGCACTGTCTCCGACAAGCGCTATAACCGCACAGGCAGCGGCGCCGGCTATAAGTGTCTCTACAAAATATGGCAAAAGGTCACCGAGCCATGAGATGAGACGCACACCGGCGGCTCTGACCGATATAATAAGGGTCACAGCCCACGTCAGAGCCGACGCCCCGAGCTGTCCCCACATCATTATCGTCAGTCCGTAGACAGGGTCTGACGCGGTAGACTCGGCCATAAACGGCATTGTCGCAAACAGAGCCGCGAGAGCGACGGTGTCACGCAATATTTCCATGGCGACTATATCACGTGTTCGCCCGAGCGCAAGCAAATAATTATTGTATAGGCCGCATAATGCGGTGAAGATGCCTCTTATGAGCAGAAGCTGAAAGAGTATAATCGAGGGATCCCACTTCGTGCCGAAAAGCGTGTGGAAAACCGGTGTCGCAAGCACGGCTACGCCGATTGTGGCCGGGAAGACTACATATCCGGCCGAACGATTCATTTTAGAGGTTATACGTGCGAAACGTTCGGGCTCGTCCTGCACGGCAGACAATACGGGCATAAACGAGCCGGTAAGTACCTGAGTGATACATGTGACGCTCATTTTGCTCCATTTGTCGCTCTGAGTGTAATATCCCAATGACGCGAGACCGACCCGGTTACCGATAAAGAACGAATAAATATTAAGAAACAGAGTGTTGAGGAAACTTGTCAACAACATCTTCGAGGCTACGGGAACAAACGTGCGGAACGCAGAATACGAAAATTTCAAGACCGGTTTCCATCGGGTGACGCACCATAATATAGATACTCTCACTATTGCAAAGACCAATGTCTGCCAGACTATCGCCCATGGTCCGTAGCCGTATAAAGCCAGTGTGATGCCGGCAACCGCTCCGGCGGCAAGACCTATACAATTAGAGACTACAGCCATGCGCACATCCATCTTCTTTAAGAGGATGTTGCCCTGTACGATACTCGCTCCATTTATCACAAAACTGATAAACATCACTCTCGACAAATCGACAAGGCGTTCGTCGCCGCCAAAAAGCATGGCAATAAGCGGCGCGCAAAACCACAGTATGATATAGAGCGCCACTGACATGGCTATATTAAACCACAGCACCGAGCTATAGTCCAAGCGCGTAGGCTGCTTGCGCTGTATCAGGGCTGACGCGAAGCCCGAGTCGACAAGCAGTGATGCAAATGCCTGAAAAACAAGCACGGCCCCGACAAGTCCGAAATCGTCGGGGCTGAGCAGATTGGCAAGTATGATGCCCGTAACCGCATAAAGCAACTGCGACGAGACACGGTCGATAAGATTCCATTTGACCGTGTTTGCCGTGCGTTTTTTGAGCGAAGCTTCTGCGGCAGAGTTGTTGTCGGGCATAGGTTAAAGAGTTGGGGGAGGGCTTATTTGACCACTGTGTCAGTGTCGACAGACACAGCCTTGACGCCAAGCGAGCGGTTGGTAATTTTCTCGGGAGTGCCGCCATAGAACACCTTGCCCGAGCCGGCGCCGACGACTGTCAGACGCTCTGATGCGTTGCAATCAATCGAGCCTGTACCGACAACATTACATTTGACATCCTCAGCCTTCAGGCCGGCTGCTTCGAGCACACCCGTACCCACGTTAGACAGTTTGGCCCGACGTGTCACTCCGTTGATGACGATGTGGCCGTTGCCTGTGCTGATTGAGGCATCGACCTTGTGTGCGTGTATATCGTTTACAATTAATGTCCCGTTGCCTATAACCTTGGCTTTTAGCTCTGACACGGCCACCGGCACTGACACCCTTACCGTCGAATCTCCCGAGTTCTCGACTTTATCCAACATGGTCGAGTACACTCTGATGGTGGGGAGATTATCGACTTTCTCACCATTCAGGTCGACCTGTATCTGAAGCCGGCTTTTGTTATTGGTGAAAATGAGTTTACGCGTAAAATCCGGCTCACATTCAAAAAAAGCCATTCCTGCGGAGTCATTCGAACACTTGTAGACCACATTTATGCCGTCTGTGACTTTAAGTTCGTTGAAGTCCTTTACTTCGAGCTTATAAGGAGCAGTCTCAGCGTTGGCGCACCATGCAGATGCGGCAAACAGCAGCGTAATAAGTCTTAATTTCTTCATAATCTATATGCTTTATAGGATTTTAATTAGGATGATATGGAGCGATGGCCTTTATGCCGTCTTTATTTCCTGAAACCGAAACCTTGGAGCCCGCTTTATAAACTATCGTTCCCGGACCGTAAAGTGACAAATCGAGCATATCGGCCACAACTGATGTGCAGTCGGCGCGTCCGCTGCCCTTTACAACAACAGAGCCACGACGTGCGGAGCCCGAGAGAAATATTTTGCCGCTGCCACGCAACGTGGCGTTAAGCCGCGTGCAGACCGCGCCATTGACCATTATACGTCCCGAGCCGGTCAGAGAGCAGTTAACCGTCGAGGCCGAGATATCGGGTCCGACAGTAATCGAGCCGGCGCCGGTCATCGAGACATTGACAGTCGCAGCCTTGAACGCATCCGCTTCGAGACGCGCAGGGCCTGTGGCAACAAGCGACAGATCCCCTTTTGACGACAGTCCCGTTGAGGCGAGCTCACAGCGTCCCTTGATATCGACCAGACGCATGTCAGGGGGACAGTAGACACGCAGACGGCTGCGATGTGTCGGACGTGCGGGGTCTTCGGGCAGTTCGACAAACAGCGACTCGCCGATATGTTTCACAGTCGCCTGAGGCTGAATACCTGCCGACTCAAACGCAATGACACGTCCGGCTGAGTCGGCACTGACGACCAGCTCGACAAGGCAAGGCCCCGATACATGCAGCTCGCGCATGTCGGCCGCAAGAGCGGATGGTATGCCTGTAATCAAGCCAAGCACAAACAATAACAAAACCTTATATGCATGTATCATCAGCCGAGCGAAGGTATTATATCATTTTCTATATGGTTGAGTATAGCGTCAAGCTCGTCATAGGTCGATGCACGCAGCATCGCGATACGGGTCTCGCGGAAATTGGCAATACCCTTGAATAAAGGCGACGCGGCCAGATGACGACGGATGTGGAGTATGCCGCGGTACTCGTCGATACGCGAGATGCTTTCGTTAATCTGACGACGGATGCAGGCAAATTTCTCGGCAATCCCGGGCTCGGAGGTTTCAACGCCCGATGCGGCAGCTTTAAGCGTTTTGAAAATCCAAGGAGCGCCTATAGACGCACGCCCAACCATAACGCCGTCGACTCCGTAGCGGTCGAAAGCCTCTGCGACACGCTCAGGCGTGGTGATGTCACCGTTGCCGATAACAGGGATAGTCAGTCTCGGATTGTCCTTGACACGGGCTATCGTCTCCCAGTCGGCCTCGCCGGTATACATCTGCGAACGTGTGCGTCCGTGGACAGTAATGGCGGCTATGCCGCAGTCCTGCAACTGTTCGGCAAGTTCGACAATGATTTTGGAGTTATGATCCCAACCGAGACGTGTTTTGACCGTGACGGGCAGCTTAACGGCGTCGACGACAGCGCGCGTAATCTCAAGCATCTTGGGGATGTCGCGCAACATGCCTGCTCCGGCTCCCTTACCGGCGACTTTCTTGACCGGGCATCCGAAATTTATATCAAGTATATCCGGGCGAGCCTGCTCGACAATCTTTGCGGCCTCGACCATCGGACCTACCTCGCGACCATAGATTTGTATAGCCGTAGGACGCTCTGCGGGATTAATCGCGAGCTTGCGCGTGGTGGCGGCGATGTTGCGTATCAGAGCGTCGGCCGAAACAAACTCGGTATAGGTCATATCGGCGCCAAATTCTTTGCAAATCAGGCGGAAAGATTCATCGGTGACATCCTCCATCGGGGCGAGCATCACCGGACGCGGTCCGAGGTCGATATTTCCTATTTTCATTGTCAGGTTTTATGACTACAAAATTAGCTAAAATTTGTCGAGCTTAAAAGATGTGTAATAAAAAGAGTGGATTACCCGAGGCAATCCACTCCAATATTTTGGCGTTTTCGGACAACAGGATGTCTTGTTAATTCTCTGATGTCGTTACAGGCAGCGTATACGCGAAATCGGCGAGACAGAAATATGCCGGGGGATTGATGCCAAACTCACCTTTGTCATTAGAATCGACATAGAAAAGTATCTTGTCGACAACGCCGAGGTCGGTCAGCACAATACCGGTCCATTCGGTCAGAAAATTGCCTTCGAGAATCATAGGTGCGTCCAAACGGGCGGTGATTGCTCCGTTACGCACACCGACAATCTTCAGGCTCAACTTGTCTGTAGCCGTAAACGGCTTGTTGAAATCAGATCCGTCTTTTGCGCAATAATAGGTATAGCTCGAGTTATTGATAAACACATACTGCGGCATAAAATATCCGCCGTCTGCACGTTTGAGCGTGCAAGCATCATTGTCAAGCACATTGTCTGACACCTGTGAGTTGCTGCAACCTACCATGAATACGCCTTTACGGGGATTCTGGGCAATCGAGGCCCACTGATAGTCAAGCCAATTATTTTTGTGGTCATCGGTATCGTTGACGCGCGAGGGACAGAAACCCGTCCACCAGTCGCCGTAAGCCGAGCTGTTTGCAGTGTGGCTGAATTCAAAGCCTGACACTTTTATGGGATTGACAGCCGTAGTCGTGCCATAAGCATCTGTTGTACCGCCTGTCACGTCATAGCATCCGCTCCAATAGTCACCTTCGGTAAAATTGTCTATAGTATTGAGATAGATATACTCAATCTGAGGACCTTGTGGTTGGTCATCATTGTTACAGGCGGTGAATGTCGCAGCCGCAGCTACTGACAACGCGACGGCTAAAATTTTGGTAAACTTCATTATTGGTTGGTTTTATATTGTATGTCTTGTTTGGCTTGCAAAGTTATGTTTATATCATGACCGGAACAAATTTTTTCAGGATATTTAAAAATTAAGTAATTTTGTAAATATTCAGTTTACAGAATTTATCGTAATAAAGATAAAAGCCGACCACGGCCCCCATCATATATAAAAAACAAAGCTACTGACAAGTCGTTATAATAATAAGATACGGCCGGTCTGTCCGGTCAAAAATCCATCTTACGAATATGGCTGACTCAAATTTCATCGACTACGTTAAGATACTTTGCCGCTCAGGCAAGGGAGGCGCCGGCTCGCGCCATTTCTATCGGGCCAAATACGTTCCCAAAGGCGGACCTGACGGCGGCGACGGCGGTCGCGGCGGCCACATCATACTCCGCGGCAACAAGAATATGTGGACTCTGCTTCCGCTCAAATACCGTCGCCACATCTTTGCCGGCAACGGCGAGAGCGGCTCGGGCGGACGCAGTTTCGGCAAGGACGGCGAGGACGTCGTCATCGACGTGCCATGCGGCACGGTAGTCTTCGACGCCGACAGCGGCGAGTTTCTCTGTGAGGTCACCTATGACGGACAAGAGGTCAAACTGCTCAAAGGCGGCCGCGGCGGTCTCGGCAACTGGCACTTCAAGACATCGACAAACCGCACTCCGCGCTACGCCCAGCCCGGCGAGCCGGCCATCGAGAAAAGCATTATCCTTGAGCTTAAGATGCTCGCCGACGTGGGCCTCGTGGGTTTCCCCAATGCCGGCAAGTCGACGCTACTGTCATCAGTTTCGGCCGCACGTCCCAAAATCGCCGACTACCCATTCACAACCATGGAGCCGCAGTTAGGCATCGTCAGCTACCGCGACAACCGCTCATTTGTAATGGCCGACATTCCCGGCATCATCGAGGGCGCGAGCGAGGGCAAAGGTCTTGGCCTCAGATTTCTGCGTCACATCGAGCGTAACGCCGTGCTGCTGTTTATGGTACCGGCCGACGCCGACGACATAGCCACAGAATACGGCATCCTGCTCAAAGAGCTGCAGCAGTTTAACCCGCAACTCTGCGACAAACACCGCATCCTCGCCATCTCAAAGAGCGACATGCTTGACGACGAACTGATGGAGGAGATTGCGCGCACGCTCCCCGAGGATGTGCCTCATGTGTTCATCTCGTCAGTCACCGGTCAGGGCATCACCGAGCTCAAGGACGTGCTCTGGCGCGCTGTCAACGACGAGAGCAACCGCGCCGCCACCATCGACATCGTCCACCGTCCGCTTGACGGACAACACCGTGTACGCGAGGAAGACGACTTCATATTTGAATACGAGCCGACCGAAGAGGAGCTCGAGGAGGCCGAGGACCTGCAGTCAATCAACCCCGACGAATGGGGCGAGGACGAGTATGACTGGGAGGAGGACGTCGAGCCCGAGCAATGACCGTAGACGCTTTATATCAGGAGATTAAAGCCCGTCTGACCGCGACGCTCGGCGAAGGTGAGGGTCAATCGGCTTCTCTCATTATAGCGGACGACGTGCTCGGCTATGACCGTACCGGCCTTGTGCTCTACGGCTACCGCGAGTTAGAGAATTTCACCGTCGAGCGTGTCCGCAAGATTGTCTCTGACATCTGCGACAAAGGCGTACCCGTGCAGTATGCTGTCGGGACTGCCCGCTTTGAAGGCATGGACTTCAAGGTCACGCCTGCCGTGCTCATCCCGCGCCCCGAGACCGAGCGCCTCGTCGATATGATAGTGGACGACGCCGACGGACGCTCCGACCTGCAAATTTTAGACATCGGCACGGGCAGCGGCTGTATAGCCATATCGCTCGCCCGTGCTCTGAAATTTGCCGACATCGACGCCGTCGACATCAGTGCCGACGCCCTCGCCGTGGCACGCGAAAACGCCAAGCAGTTGTCAGTCAAGGTCAACTTCATGCTCGGCGACATCCTCAAAATGAAGCCCGACGAGGCGGTTTATGACATCATCGTCAGTAATCCGCCGTATATCACTGACAGAGAGGCAAGTGCAATGTCGCCGCGTGTGCTCGACTTCGAGCCTCACGCCGCTCTTTTCGTGCCCGACAATGACCCGCTGAAGTTTTATCGCGCCATCGCTGACTACGCCTCCATAGCGCTCAGGAGCGGCGGACGCTTGTACTTCGAGGTAAATTCGCTCTACGCGGCCGACACCGTCGCGATGCTCTCGTCAAAAGGCTTTGACGACGCCATATCGTCGCGCGACTATCTCGGACGTCAGCGCTACGTCACAGCCGTAAAACCCTGACAGACATGCTAAAGCAGCGACGCCCCATCACCCCGGAAAAAGCCCTCGAACGACTCGAAAGCCTCTGCGCCCGCTCCGAGCAGGCCTCTGGCGAACTGCGCCGCAAGTTGCGTCAGTGGGGCATCTCCGAGCCAAAGGCCGACGAAATCATCGACTCGCTCATCGACCGACGCTTTGTCGACGACGAGCGCTTCGCCGGCGCCTTCGTGCGCGACAAAATCAGATTTGCCCGCTGGGGACGGCGCAAAATACGTCAGGCGCTCTATCAGAAAGGCATAGCATCCGAAATCATCAGCAAAGCCCTCGCCGAAATCGACGAAGACGAATATGAATCCGTTCTCGCCGGCATACTCGCCGCCAAGGCCCGCACCACCTACGACATCACAACCTACGAGGGGCGCACGCAACTCTACCGCCACGGCCTCTCCCGCGGCTTCGAGCCCGACCTCGTCGCCCGCCACCTCCGCGCTCTCCACGAAAAGAACAAATAGAGTGGATCTGGTGCGTCGGGGGGTATGTGGACACGTCAAATCATAAACACCTGAAACCCAGTGCATAAATGTAGGGACGTGCCTGTGGCACGTATTATATGGCCGCCATGATTTGCGCCTTATACATGCCGCCGCTCGCTGGCGGACGCTCGGCCCGATCGTCCCTACATTTCAAGCATTTCTCCAATATAATCGTAAAATTAAAAGGGCGATTGAAAAAATCGCCCTTCCATATCTAATTGCTTAGGTATCAGGTTATACATGCCGATGGCATGTCCTTATATTTTTGGTGTGCCTACTGTCAGTCGACGATGAGCATGGCGTCGCCGTAGGCACCGAAGCGGTAGCCTTCTTTGACAGCGACTTCGTAGGCATGCTTGACGTGCTCGTAGCCGCCGAAGGCCGATACCATCATGAGCATGGTCGAGTAAGGCATGTGGAAGTTGCTAACGAGGGCCGTGGTGACGGTGAAGTCGTATGGCGGGAAGATAAACTTGTTGGTCCAGCCGTCGTAGGTCTTCATGTGACCGCCCATGCTGACTGCCGTGGCGATGCCGCGGAGCACTGATGTGCCGACGGCGCAGACCTGTTTGTCGCGGTCTTTGGCGGCGTTGACAGTGTCGACGAGCTGCTGCGAAGCGACCATCTGCTCAGAGTCCATGCGATGTTTGGTAAGGTCCTCGACGTCAATCTCGCGGAAGTTGCCGAGGCCGCTGTGCACCGTAATGAAAGCCTGCTCGACTCCGCGTATCTCAAGGCGTTTGAGCAATTCGCGCGAGAAGTGCATGCCGGCTGCGGGAGCCACGACAGCACCCTCTTTTGCGGCGAAAATACACTGATAAGCCTCGGCGTCCTCGGGCGTAGACTCGCGCTTGATATACTCGGGCAGCGGCGTATGACCGAGGTCAAAAAGCGCCTTCTTGAACTCGTCGTGCGGTCCGTCGTATAGGAAACGGAGTGTGCGGCCGCGTGAGGTGGTATTGTCAATCACCTCGGCTACCATCGACTCGTCGTCGCCGAAATAGAGTTTGTTGCCGATGCGAATCTTGCGGGCGGGCTCGACGAGCACATCCCAGAGTTTATTGTCGGCGTTAAGCTCGCGCAGCAGGAAGACCTCGATGCGCGCGCCTGTTTTCTCCTTATTGCCGTAAAGCAGTGCGGGAAATACTTTTGTATCGTTGAAAACCATGACATCGCCGTCACCGAAATATTCAAGGATGTCCTTAAAGACGCGATGCTCGATTTCGCCGGTGCGGCGGTGGAGTACCATCATGCGTGCCTCATCACGGTTTTCGACCGGATGCTGGGCGATAAGCTCTTCGGGAAGGCGGAATTTGAACTGCGAAAGTTTCATGTCTTATGTCAATTGTCAGTTACGGTGTGTTTGTTTTCTTTATGTTTAGGCTCGTAGCCGTCGGGGAACTCAACGGGTCCGTTGGCTATTATATCGGCGGCCTGAGCTACGGTCAGACAATCGTCAATCGTGACGTCGCCGACGCGGGTGCGGCGCAGGGCAGTCAGATGTGCGCCCGAGTCGAGGGCCTCGCCGATGTCGCGGGCGAGAGCGCGGATATATGTGCCTTTGCTGCACACGACTCTGATTTTAATCTCGGTCTGAGCATATTCGAGCAGGTCGATGCTGTCAATGACGAGCACCTTGGGTTTAAGCTCGACATCGAGGCCCGAGCGAGCCATGGCGTAGGCGCGCTGACCCTCGATTTTACAAGCCGAGTATGCCGGGGGAACCTGTTCGATACGTCCCTTGAATCGTGTTAGCGTCTGTTCGACAAGTTCACGAGTTATATGCTCCGTGGGGTATGTCGCGTCTATTTTTGTCTCGAGGTCAAACGAGGGTGTAGTGGCTCCGAGCGCTATCGTGGCCTCATACTCCTTGACACCGGCCTGCAGTCGGTCTATCTGCTTGGTGGCGCGACCTGTGCATATTATCATCACGCCGGTGGCCAATGGGTCAAGCGTGCCGGCATGGCCGACCTTGAACTTGTTGACCCTCAGGCGGCGTATTATGGCGCCGCGCAGACGCTTGCATGCGTCAAACGACGTCCAGCCGTGGGGCTTGTCGATGTATATTATTTCGCCGTCAATAAAATTCATAATCAAGCGGCGGCGTTAGTTGCGAATGTAGATATGAGGCAGATTGCTCCGACAATCAGGCAGTAAAGTGCAAACCATACCAATTTGCCTTTTTTGACCAACTCGAGCATCCAGCGGCATGCAAGACAGCCGACGATAAATGACGCGAGGAAGCCGACGACCATGGGCACGAGGCCAACAGAGGCTGAGCTTGCAGCCGTGCCGCCTATGATGTCTTTTATATCAAGGAGCGCCTGACCGACGATGGGTATGATGACCATGAAAAACGAGAATCGGGCCACGTCCTCGCGACGGTCACCAAGGAGGATGCCTGTAGCGATAGTCGTGCCTGAGCGAGAGAGACCCGGCAACACAGCGACGGCCTGCGCGCAACCGATTACGAAAGCGTCTACGACCGTAATCTTACGCGGCTTTGCGAGTGTACGGCCCAATGTCAGCGGACGTGTGCGAAAAAAATATGAGAATGCAAGAAGCAGGGCTGTCACACACAGACAAATGCCTACAACCGTAAGCCCTTTGCCGAAGAAACCTTCGATGGTATCTTTAAAAAAGAGACCCACAACAGCCACCGGCACACACGATATCAATATTTTTATGACATAGTCAAACTCCGGGCCGCGCTTAAAGGTGAAAAACGAAACGCAAAGAGGCTTGAACTCGCGCCACAGTACAACTATCGTACTCAAAACGGTTGCGACATGCAGCATAACGTCAAACTCGAGGCTCTCGGCACCAGTAAGGTCGAGGCCGAGCAATTCGCGGAAAATCTCAAGATGGCCTGATGAGCTGATGGGCAGGTACTCGGCGAGTCCCTGCACTATGCCCATAATAAGAGCGTCAATCCAATCCATGGCAGTTTATCAGTGTTTGGGGCGAACGATGATGGCGACAGCCATTGCTACAAAACCGAGGAAGGCGATGGCCGGACCGACCACTATGCGCCGTGCGCTGAAAATGTCGGGGTTAAAACTCTCGGCAGTCGACGGAGCGCCGAGCATCAGCAGAAAACCGGCCACAATCATTGCGCCCGCAATCGCCATAAATATGAAGTTGCGTTTGCCAAGAGGCATCGCCTCACGGCTTTCCTCTATCAATGTCTGTTTTTTGTCGTTTATTTTCATTTACACTTAGTTGTTGCTATTGGAATTATGTGTTTTTGTGAGAGGATTTATTTAAACATGTCGTCATAGTCGGCACGCAGATAGCGGTTTGTGGCAAAAGCCGACGAAACGGTACATATCAGCACACCGGCCACAAAAAGCCCCGCGAAGACCGGCAAGCAGCGGGCCGGAGTAAATGAGGCTTCGAGCAAGGTGTCAAGAGATGCGCCCCACAAAAGGGCGCCAAAGAGGAGTAAAGAGGCTATAAGTGCCGAAACAAGGCCGTTGACGGCCCCGGCACGCAAAAACGGGGCTCGGATGAAAGCGCCGGTCGCTCCGACAAGTTTCATCGTATGTATGACAAAGCGCCGCGAATATACGGCAAGATGCACTGTGTTGAATATCAGCACAACAGATATAACCAAAAGAGCTGCCGCAATCGAGAGCAGAATCCATGTCATGCGGTCGACCGCAGCGTTAATCGCGGCCACAATGGCGCTCTCGGTCATCACCTCGCTGACTGCCGGGTCGGCCGTAATGACGGCGCTGAGCGCCTCGATACTGTCAACGTTGGCATAGGCCGGCGTCACCTTGACATCAAACTCAGAGCCATACGGGTTTACATCGACCAAAGCGGCTATGTCCTCGCCGAGATACTTTGACTCCGAGGCAAGAATCTCTTCGCCTTACTAGTACACACACGACTCTACGGCAGGTGATGCGGCGAAATACTGTTTGAGACGGTTGGCGTCGCTCTCGGGGGCCTGACGCTCTAATTTGACAATAAATCCGATATTGCCGCGCAGCATGTCGGCGCCTGAATGTCCGACTATGCCGACAAGAGCCAACACGCCAAGTATCAGCAAGACAAGCGCCACGCTGATAATTGATGTCAGTTGCGAGCCGAATGTTGATATCTGATGAGAACGCTTTTTTACCATTTTTGCCTTGCAAAATTAATACATGACAACCCCCTTGTCAAGTCTGTGACACTGTTTAATGTCAGATTTTAATATCCTTTCACACGTCATCCATACGGAGTATTTATGACAAATAGATTTTTTAGCTAATTTTGCAGCCGAAAATGTCAACAGCCAAAAACCGACAGACGTGCCTGAGGCTTATTGCCTCGATGCTGCTCATAGTCTTTGCAGGCTTCTATGTCTCAAGGACCATGATGACGCACACCCACGTCGAGGACGGCATTGTCATCACCCACTCCCACCCTTTCAACACTCCCGGCCACTCACACAGCCATAATGGCTATGTGTCGATAGCATTTGTCTCGGGCTCGGCGCAGCAGTCACAGATTGACCTCAGCGCCGTCTTCTTCGGCGCGCCGGCAGTGGTGTCCGTACTATTGACTGCGCCGGTATGCTCGCCGGCCGCCGGACATGCGCGCCACGGTCTCAACCGCGGGCCACCCATGGTCTGAATGATATAATACACCTTATTTATTTGGCTGCCTGTCATCAGTGTCGATGACCGCAGGCGGTCTGTCACATCATTCAAACCATAACAACAAACATTCAGCAATGAAACACATAGCTCTCGCCGTGGCTGTAGCAGCCATGGCCTGCGCTGATGCAGTCGCCCAAGACTCGACGGCTGTCAGCGACGATGATTACGAGAAGTATATCACCATGGACGAGATTGTCGTCTCGGCCAACCGCAATGCCGTCAAGCGCTGTGAGGCGCCGGTGGTGGTCAACGTGCTCAGCGGAAAACTCTTTGAAACCGTCAACTCTATTGACCTCGCGCAGACGCTCAACTATCAGTCGGGCCTGCGCGTAGAAAACAACTGCCAGAACTGCGGATTCCCCCAACTGCGCATCAACGGCCTCGACGGCGCATACTCACAGGTACTCGTCAACAGCCGCCCGGTGGTGTCGTCTTTGTCAGGTGTCTACGCCTTGGAGCAGATGCCTGTCAACATGATTGAGCGCGTCGAGGTGGTCCGTGGGGGCGGCTCGGCCCTTTTCGGCGCCAATGCCGTAGGCGGCACGGTCAATGTCATCACCAAAGAGCCCCTCAACAACCGCTTTGAGGGCGGCACCGACATCGAGAGCATGGACGGCAAGGCTTGGCAGGAAAGTTTCACAGCCAACGCCACGCTCGTCGACCCTGACGGTCGCTATGGTGTGGCGCTCTATGAGACCATGCGCAACCGCGAGCCATACGATCACGACGGAGACGGTTTTTCAGAAGTGGGCAAGCTGAAGCTCAACAACCTCGGTCTCAACGGCTACTATCGTTTCGGCGAGGGCCGCAAGCTGAGCGCCGAGTATCACAACACCTATGAGTTCCGACGCGGAGGCAATGATTTTGACCGCGAGCCTTTCGACACAGACATCACCGAGCAGACACAGCACAACATCAACAGCGGAGGCCTGACATACACACAGTCGTGGCGTGAATACACACGACGTCTGAGTGTATATCTCTCGGCCCAGCACATCGACCGAAACAGCTACTACGGCGCCGGACACAACCCCAATGCCTACGGCCGCACATCTGACATGACATGGATAGCCGGCTCGACTTTCAGCGCCGACTTTGACCGCGTTGTGGTCTCGCCCGCCGTCTTCACCTCGGGCGTCGAATATCAGAGCAACAGCCTGCACGACATAATGACCGGCTACGGCCGCGACATGCGTCAGGACGTCAGGATATTCGGCGTCTTCGCCCAGAACGAATGGCGCGCCGGCAAAATCACGCTCTTGGCCGGCGGACGCGTCGACTTCCACAACCTTATCGACAACCCCATTTTCAGCCCGCGTGTCAATCTCCTTTACCGTCCCGACCCCGAGCTGCAGCTGCGCGCCACATGGTCGACAGGTTTCCGTGCCCCGCAGGCTTATGACGAAGACCTGCACGTCACGGCCGTAGGCGGCGAAGGTGTCGTCATCCGTCTTGCTGACGGCCTCAAGCCCGAGCGCTCAAACAGCTACAGCATGTCGGCCGACTGGGACCATCACTTCGGCGACGTCGAGTCTGACTTCATCGTAGAGGGATTCTACACACATCTGCGCGACGTGTTTGTGCTCGATGTAATCGGCAGCGAGCCCAACGGGTCGACCGTCAAGGAGCGCCGCAATGGCAGCGGGGCCAAGGTCTACGGCGCCAACATCGACTGGCGCCTCAATTATAGCCGTTACATGCTGCAGTTAGGTTTCACCGCCCAGCGCAACCGCTACACCGTGGCCGAGGCTTGGAGCGAAGACCCGGATGTAGCGCCCACACGCGAGATGCCGCGTGCTCCCGAGCTTTACGGCTACTTCACCCTCACGGGCAGCCCCGTGCGCGACCTCGAGTGCTCGCTCTCGGGCATCTACACAGGCCGCATGCATGTGCCGCACTATGCGCCCGACCCCGCCGACGTTACAGAGGGCAACCCTTACGGTTACATAACGCGCGACGAGATGGTCGCCACGCCAAACTTCTTTGAGCTCGGCGTCAAAGCGGCATATACATTCAAACTGTCAGGCAAACTGCAGATGCAGTTGAGTGCCGGCGTCAAGAATCTGACGGGTGCGTTCCAGCGTGACCTTGACCGCGGTCCGTTGCGTGACTCGGGCTATTTCTACGGCCCGACTACTCCGCGCACCTATTTTGTCGCGCTCAAATTTTTCACAATCTGAGTCAGACGCTCAGACAAGCTCACAGATAAGGGTTGCCGACGTGGCGTCGGTGACCCTTACTTTTATTGTGTCGCCCACCCGATAATCTCCGCGCGGGAAGACACAGGTCTTGTTCTGACCGCTGCGACCGACAAACTGCTCTTTCGAACGCTTAGAGACACCCTCGACGAGCACATCGAACTCGCAGCCGATGTCTCGACGGTTTGATTCCAGAGACAGCTCGTTCTGCAGTGCTATCATGCGGTTAAGACGCTCTATCTTGACATCTTCGGGCACATTGTCGGGCATCGTGCGCGAAGCCAGTGTGCCGGGGCGCTCAGAGTATTTGAACATGAATGATGACGCGAAACCGACCTCGCGCATCAACGACAGTGTCTCCTGAAAGTCCTCCTCGGTCTCGTCGTGGAAACCGGTGAAAAGGTCTGAGGTTATGGCGCAGTCGGGCATTGCGCGGCGTATGGCGGCGATGCGGCCGAGATACCACTCGCGCGTGTATTTGCGGTTCATGGCCTTGAGCACCTTGTTGCTGCCAGACTGGACGGGCAGATGGATATGGCGGCAGATATTCGGCCGCGAGGCGATGACGGCGATGGTCTCGTCGCTCATGTCCTTGGGGTGAGATGTCGTGAAACGTATGCGCATATCGGGTGCGGCGTCGGCTACGATGGCCAAGAGGCGGTCGAAGCCCACGGTCTCGCCGTCTGCGGCGGTGTAGCTGTAGCTGTTGACGTTCTGGCCGAGCAGCGTCACCTCCTTGAAGCCCTTGGCGCGCAGGTCGGCGAGTTCGCCGAGTATGCTCTCGACAGGACGGCTGCGCTCACGTCCGCGGGTATAAGGCACTATGCAATAAGAGCAGAAATTGTTGCAGCCGCGCATGATGCTGATAAATCCGCTGACACGGTTGGGCCCGAGACGCGCGGGTATAATCTCGCGGTATGTCTCGGTGGTACTTAGCTCGACATTTATTGCCTTACGGCCCTGCTCGGCGGCGGCGAAGAGTGCCGGCAGGTCGAGATATGAGTCGGGACCGGCCACGATGTCCACGCCGTAGTTCTCGATGAGATTGTCGCGCACACGCTCGGCCATGCAGCCGATGACACCGACAATCAGGCGTCCGCCGCGCTTGCGGCGCAGCGAGGCGAGATATTGCAGCCGTGCGACAATTTTCTGCTCGGCGTTGTCGCGTATCGAGCAGGTGTTGAGCAGTATTGCGTCGGCCTCGGTGATGTCGTCGGTGATACTGTATGAGGCCATATCCATAATCGCGGCCACCACCTCCGAGTCGGCCACATTCATCTGACAACCATAGGTCTCTATAAAGAGGCGGCGCATCGCGCGGTCGCCTTGAGGCGTGCTGTTATCGGTCATTATCCTTGATAAAAATTTGTTCTATTGCAGTAGTTTGACTAATTTTGCGCAAAAATACAAAAAAAGTGGACCGGGAACAAGTCAAATTCCTTTTAACGGTCCTCGGCGTCATCATCTGGGTCGGAGGAGCGATTTACGAGCGCTATAAAAAGAACATGGCGCGTCGCCGCCCGAATGTCTCGTCACGTCGACCTGTCGCCGCGGCCGTGCATCAGGCATCCGTCAAGACCACCCCGGCCCCTCAGGCACCCCACCGCGTTCCCGGTAATGTATCGTCCACGCCGGCGCCCGGGCTGAGCGTCAGTTTTGACGACGAAGGCCGCAGCTACTTCGCTCCGCCGGCCGACGAGGCCGCTCCGTCGCAGAGCAACGGCACAGCGACGACCGGCGAAACGGCTGAAGACCGCCGTTTGGAAGATCTGCGGCGCGCAGTGGTCTGGAGCGAAATACTCCGCCGCAAATTCTGAGATTCGCTCATCTGCCAACCTTAAAAACGCCTTTAACGAAATAACATCATAAAGCAAATATCATAATGGCATTCAACTACATTACGGCTCAAGAAGCCGCCGAAATGATTGAAAACGGCTCGACTATCGGTTTCTCGGGCTTCACCGCCCCCGGCACACCGAAATTCGTTCCCGAGGCTATCGCCGCCCGTGCAGAAAAAGAGCATGCCGAAGGCCGTCCGTACAAAGTCAACATCTTCTCCGGCGCATCGACCAGCGACCACGCTGACGGAGCGCTCTCCCGCGCCAACGCCATCAACATGCGCGCGCCCTATCAGAACGTCCCCGATCTGCGCAAACGCATCAATGCCCATGACTGCCACTATTTCGACCGTCACCTGTCGGAGATGGCTCAGGAAGTGCGCTACGGATTCTACGGCAAGATTGACTATGCCATCATCGAGGCCGCTCATATAACGCCTGACGGCGAGGTGATACTCGGCACCGGCATCGGCAATGTCCCCACTTATGCTCATCTTGCCGACAAAATCATCATCGAGCTCAACGAGCTGCTGCCCGAGTCACTCTACGGCATGCACGACGTCGTGCTTCTGCAGGATCCTCCGTATCGCCGCGAGATACCCATCTATCACGCCAACGACCGCATCGGGAGCCCCATCCTCAAGATTGACCCCAATAAAGTTGTAGGCATTGTCAAGACCCGCTCTTACGACGGCGTGAAACCCTTTACTGCCCCTGACGAGGTCTCAAAACAGATTGGCGCCAACGTAGTGCGCTTCCTCGTCAGCGAGTACGTTAACGGCCGTCTTCCCAAAGAGTTCCTCCCCCTGCAGTCAGGTGTGGGCAACGTGGCCAACGCCGTGCTCTATGACCTCGGCGAGAGCAAGGAGCTGCCTCCGTTCATGATGTACACAGAGGTTATTCAGGACGCCGTGCTCGAGCTCCTAAAGAAAGGCAAATGTACTTTCGCCAGCACATGCTCGATGACCTTCGCCGACAAGACCGAGGAGAGCCTGTTCTCTGACATCAAATATTTCCACGACAAAATCCTGATGCGCCCGGCCGAAATCTCAAACAACCCCGAGGTCATCCGCCGACTCGGCGTCATCGCCATGAACACCGCCCTTGAAGCCGACATCTTCGGCTCGGTCAACTCGACCCACGTGCTCGGCACACGCATGATGAACGGCATCGGCGGCTCAGGCGACTTCACCCGCAACGCCTACATCTCGATTTTCAGCTGCCCGTCGGTCACCAAAGGCGGCATGATCAGCAACATCGTGCCTATGGTCGCCCACCCCGACCACAGCGAGCACTCTGTCGACATCATCGTCACCGATCAGGGCATCGCCGACCTGCGCCACAAAGACCCCGTCGAACGCGCTTACGAGATTATCAACAACTGCGCTCACCCGATGTATCGCGAGCTCCTGCTCGACTACCTCAAGCTCGGCAAAGGCGGTCAGACACCCCACACGCTGCAGGCAGCCTTCGAGTTCCACAACGCCTTCAACGAGTCAGGCGACATGCGCAACGCCGACTTCGCAAAATACTGCTAAGCAGACAC
>CBCSTG010000023.1:0-47644 GCA_965143025.1 uncultured Bacteroidales bacterium | reverse complement strand
CACCCTCGGGAAGCTCGTAGACTTTGAGTTTGTAGACGAGACCGCGGTCGGTAAAGAAGAGCATGGTGTTGTGCATCGATGCCGTGTAGATATGCTCGATGAAGTCGGTGTCGCGGGTGTCAGAGCCCTTGGCCCCTACTCCGCCGCGATTCTGAGCGCGGAACTCGCTCAGCGGGGTGCGTTTGATATATCCGAGATGAGATATGGTGATAATCATATCGTCATCGGCGTAGAAATCTTCGGCATTGAAATCGCCGGCTGTATAGTCGATGTCTGTGCGGCGCTCGTCACCGTAGGTCTCACGAATCTCGATGAGCTCGTCGCGGATGACGCCGCGGCAGACAGCGGGATCGTTGAGTATAGACTCGAGGAAAGCAATCTCCTCCTCGAGCTTGCGATAGTCATCCTCGAGTTTGTTCTGCTCGAGAGCGGTGAGGTTGCGAAGTCTCATCTCCACGATGGCCTGAGTCTGCGGGTCAGTGAGGTTGAAGCGCTCGCTGAGTCGAGTGCGGGCCTCATCTGTATCGCCGGACGAACGGATGATTGAAATCACTTCGTCAATATTCTGCGAGGCGATAATCAGACCTTCGAGGATGTGTGCACGCTCCTGAGCTTTGCCGAGTCTGAACTTGGTGCGACGGATGACAACGTCGTGACGGTGGTCGACAAATGCGCCGAGTATCTCTTTAAGATTCAGCGTCTTGGGGCGGCCGTTAACGAGAGCAACATTGTTGACAGAGAACGATGCCTGCATCTGTGTCATCTTGTAGAGCTTGTTAAGCACGACATTCGCGTTTGCGTCGCTCTTGAGCTTGATGACGATGCGCATGCCCTTGTAGTCGGTCTCGTCGTTGATGTCGGCGATGCCGTCAAGCTTCTTCTCGTTGACAAGATCGGCAATATATTTAATGAGTTCGGCCTTGTTGACGCCGTAAGGTATCTCATGCACGATAATCGACTCATGGTTTGCCTCGCTCTCAATCTCGGCTTTTGCGCGGATGACGATGCGGCCACGACCGGTCTCGTATGCCTCCTTGACACCGTTGTAACCATAAATTGTGCCGCCGGTCGGGAAATCGGGAGCCGTGATGATTTTCATCAGGTCGGAAATCTCGATGTCGGGATTCTCCAGTACGGCAATAGCGCCGTTGATTGACTCCGTGAGGTTGTGAGGCGGCATATTGGTAGCCATGCCGACCGCAATACCGGTGGTGCCGTTGACAAGCAGATTGGGGAAACGCGAAGGCAACACAAGCGGCTCCATGCGAGTATTGTCATAGTTAGGCTGGAAATCTACAGTATCGGCATCGATATCGGCAAGCATCTCCTCTCCGATGCGGGAGAGGCGAACCTCTGTGTAACGCATTGCGGCAGGGGGGTCACCGTCGACAGAGCCGAAGTTGCCGTGACCGTCGACCAAGGTATATCTGAGCGACCAGTCCTGTGCCATGCGGACCACAGTGCCATAGATTGACGAATCGCCGTGGGGGTGATACTTACCCATGACGTCGCCCACACAGTTAGCCGACTTTTTATGAGGCTTGTCGCTGTTGTTGCCCATCTCGTTCATGCCGAACAGCACGCGGCGCTGAACAGGTTTCATGCCGTCTCGTACATCGGGCAAAGCTCTCGACACAATCACCGACATAGAGTAGTCGATGTAGGCCGATTTCATCTCATTTTCAATATTGATTTTGAATATGCGATCTTCTTCCAACATGCTTTTAGTTGTTTATTAATCTGTTAGCAGAGCGTTTTGCCGTATAGCTCTCGCCCCGCCCCTATTTATGCAAAATTAGCATACAAAGGTAAGGTTTTTTCCCGAAAAAACAGTAATTTTGAACAATCATATTGAATTTTTTATTTTAGCTATTATAAACTGTAGTTTTCTAAACTTGGCACAGTTATTGCTTATATACTTAAAAGATAGTTTACACATTTTTTTCAGATTAAGCCAACAATGGAAAATAAGTTTTCTGCAGACATCCAGCGGCTGCTCGAACGCAGCAAAAAGGAAGCTCTGCGCCACAATAACAGCACAATAACCCCGGCGCATCTGCTTTTAGCAATGCTCGCCGACTTAGACGGACTGCCTGCACGCATGATTGAGCGGGCATCTGACTCAACGTCGTCTTACGAACTCAAACAGCAACTTGACGAGTATCTGTTCAACGAGTCAGACGGGCCGATAAAAGAATTGTCAGTGAGTGATTTGACAAACCGCATCGTAAAGCTCAGTGTGCTTGAGGCTCGCCTTCTTAAAGCAGATGTTGTCGATACGGTGCACATACTTCTCGCACTGTTTCACAATTATGAAGTACAAAATATGAAATATATACAGCCATTTACAACCGCAGGCATCACCTACGAGAATCTTTACAGACTCGCCGGAGATATGACCTCTCAGCCTATGGCCGGCGCCGACCTTGCAGATGACGATGAGAGCATGGACGCTCCAGGCGAAGATAGTAATTCGCAGCGTCATGCGTCGGAAAGCTCCTCTTCGGGCGGCCGCGCCAAACGTGCACGCTCGGGCTCGACAGACACGCCGGTACTCGACAAATTCGGTCATGACATGACCCGCGCAGCCGAGGAAGGACGCCTCGATCCCGTCGTAGGCCGCGAAGTCGAGATCGAACGTCTTGCCCAGATTCTCAGCCGCCGCAAGAAGAACAATCCCGTGCTCATCGGCGAGCCGGGAGTCGGCAAATCAGCCATTGTCGAAGGTCTCGCCCTGCGAATTATACAGCGCAAGGTCTCACGCATTCTTTTCGGCAAACGCGTAGTCTCACTTGACATGGCCGCCATAGTCGCCGGTACAAAATACCGCGGCGAGTTTGAGGAGCGCATCAAGGCTATTCTGACCGAGCTGTCAAAGAATCCTAACGTCATACTCTTTATTGACGAGATACACACCATCGTCGGAGCCGGCAACTCGCAGGGCTCAATGGATGCCGCAAACATGCTCAAACCCGCGCTTGCCCGCGGCGAACTGCAGTGCATCGGCGCCACCACACTTGACGAGTACCGCAAGAACATCGAAAAGGACGGCGCGCTCGAACGTCGTTTCCAGAAAGTGATGGTAGAGCCTACCACACCCGAGGAGACTCTGCAGATTCTCAATAACATCAAAGGCCAGTACGAGGCACATCATAACGTCACTTACACTGACGCCGCCCTTGACGCATGCGTCAAACTGACTGACAGATATATAAGTGACCGCAATTTCCCCGACAAGGCCATTGACGCACTTGACGAGGCCGGGTCGCGTGTACACATTACAAATGTCAGCGTACCTGCTGAAATTGAAGACCTCGAAAAACAGATTGAGGAAGCTACCCGCAACAAGAAGATGGCCGCCCAGTCGTCAAACTATAACGCCGCTGCCGAGTGGCGCAACAAAGCTCAGGAGCTGAGCGAGAAACTTGATGACGCCACTGCCGCCTGGGAGAAACAGCTCGCCGACAGCCGTCAGACCGTCGACGAAGATCAGATAGCCGAGGTCGTAGCCATGATGACAGGCGTGCCCGTGCAGCGTATCGCGCAGGCTGAGGGTGTCAGACTTTTGGAAATGGCTCCGACGCTCAAGAAGGCGATTATAGGTCAGGACGAGGCTGTGACTAAGATTGTCAAAGCCATCCACCGCAACCGCATCGGTCTCAAGGACCCCAACAAGCCCATTGGCACATTCATGTTCCTCGGCCCGACCGGCGTCGGAAAGACCCATCTGGCCAAGAAACTCGCCGAGTATCTGTTTGACTCGCCCGACACCCTGATACGCATCGACATGAGCGAATACATGGAGAAGTTTACCGTCTCGCGCCTTGTCGGAGCGCCTCCGGGCTACGTCGGTTACGAGGAGGGCGGCCAGCTGACAGAGAAAGTGCGCCGTCATCCCTACTCTGTCGTTCTGCTTGACGAAATCGAGAAAGCACATCCCGATGTGTTCAACCTGCTGCTGCAAGTCATGGACGAAGGCCGTCTGACCGACAGCCTCGGCCGACGCATCGACTTCAAGAATACGATTATCATAATGACATCGAATATCGGTACGCGTCAGCTCAAAGACTTCGGATCGGGCGTAGGTTTCACTACCCGCGAGGTCAACAAAGAGTTCACTCACGGCGTGCTCCAGAAAGCGCTAAACAAGGCTTTTGCCCCCGAGTTTCTCAACCGTATCGACGACATCATCATGTTTGACTCGCTTGACAAGGACTCGCTCTTTAAGATTATCGACATCGAGCTCTCGGGCTTCAGCCGCCGTTTGGAGTCGCTCGGCTACAAGCTCCGGCTGTCTGACGAGGCCAAGAATTTCATCGCCAACAAGGGCTATGACGTGCAGTTCGGTGCACGTCCGCTCAAACGTGCCATCCAGAAGTATCTTGAGGACGAACTGGCCGAACTGATTATCACCGCCTCGGTCATGCCGGGCAATGAAATCGAGGTAAGCTACGACAAGGAGGCCGACACGTTGCGTACACGCATCATCGCCGCTGCTGATGATTATGCCAATGCCGACAGCACCGGCGTACCGGCTGACACGGCTGAAAACGCCGAGCCTCAGCCCACCGAGCGTGACTGACATTAATATCAAATACCATATCCGCCATCGTTTTTTGAATCTTATGACGATGGCGGATATTTTTTTAGTATCTTTGCCTCGTATATAACCAATAAAGCCATGATGATACTCTACCGCATATATCAGTTCCTTATAATGATCCCCATACTGCTCGTTGCGACGATTATCGCAGCACTGGTCACAATCATCGGTTGCATGATCGGGCCGGGGGCATTTTGGGGCTATTACCCGGCCCGTCTGTGGGCACGACTATTTTGTCTGCTCACATTTGTCAAAGTGACTGTCAAGGGGCGCGAGAACATCAACAAGGGCACATCATACGTTTTCGTGGCCAATCATCAGGGCGCCTATGACATCTTTGCCATCTACGGTTTTCTCAACCATAATTTCAGATGGATGATGAAAAAGAGCCTCGAAAAGATTCCGCTCGTGGGCTACAGCTGCCGCAAGGCCGGTCATATCTACGTCGACAACCGCACACCTTCAGGCATCCGTCAGACGATGGACGACGCCGAGCGTCAGTTATCGCGCGGCATGTCGGTAGTAGTGTTTCCCGAAGGGTCGCGCACACTTGACGGACGTGTCCATGCCTTCAAGCGCGGCGCTTATACGCTGGCAGTCGAGTTCGGGCTGCCAGTCGTGCCTGTGACTATTGACGGCGCCTACAAAGTGATGCCACGCCGCGCTAAGCTGCCTCGACCGGGCCATATCATCCTCACCATCCACCGTCCCATCACAGCCCCCGAGAGCGGTCACGACCTGTCGCAGCTTATGACAGAGTCACGCAATGCTATCCTCTCCTCGCTACCGGCGCAAAACGACTGAAATTTAACATACAACTAACTTAAAACCTTAATATCGCTATGTTAGACCTGATGATGCGTGCTCTGTTGAAGCTCCTTGTCTTTGTAATGTTCGCATGCATTGCTGTGCTTGTATTTTATTTAGGCTCTCTATTGCTACCGCATTTATTTCGTCCCGACGTAGTAGGTACTTGGCAAAGCTCGTCTTTAAAATATCAGGGTGACATAAGTTCCTATATTATTGATTTTAAAGGTGAAAACAACAAAAAGTCAGATAATTGCGGTGAAATAGAAATTACGGCCATAATTGATAACTCAGGATATTATAATCACGCTAAAGGTGAAGCAAAAATCAAAGGACTGTGGACTTACGATGGATTTTTAAGCGATGATATTAAAGTCTCTTTCTTCCCGGAATCATTTATTACGACCGGTAATTTTGATCAGAGTTCTTTATATTCACGCTTTTCCGATTTTGATAGGATTGAAGATATACGTCTGAAAAACGGAATTCTGTCTTTTGAAGTTGATTATCACGAGATGAACTTCCATCGTATTGATATATCCGAATAACTTTTTACCTTCCGAGCCATTGAACAAAAGTCATTAAAAAATGTTGTAAGATTATAATGTTTTAGACTTTCTGATTATGATGAAGAATTTTCTACGCAATTCTGTTTTATTGCTCGCTCCGGTCTGCATATTCGGCCTCGCTGCGTGTGACTCTCGTGACGATGTCGTCGGCACTTGGCAGGGCACAGCAACGCGTATTGATGACATCACTGCCGCTGTTGACGGCAGCATGTCTACAACCATAGAGTTTGCCGGCGAAAACGGCAAACAATCAGACCGCAGCGGTAAAATAACGATTACGGCTCTCTTAGATGCCAATCAGCCCGTTTCATCGTCTGACTCAAGTCTGATGCAGCCCTACGAAGTTAGCGTTGCTGCCACAGCGTCGATCACCGGCGACTGGACATATGAAGACCGTGATGATGACGATATAATCGTCTCGCTCGACCCTGAATCACTAAAGGTCAGAGTCGACCCTGACGGAGTGACATTCTCGCAGGACATATTGACAGGTAACGAGCGCCCCGTACTTGACTCCCTTACGGCAGCCACAGCCGCTGTGTGGACCCGTTCGCTCACAGCCGCCATGCGTGTAGAATTTGCCAAATATCAGAAAATCTCTGATGTAAAAGTCAAGAAAAATATCCTTTCATGCGAGATTGACGACCGCGACTACAGTTTCCGCCGCGTCGGAGCTCAACAATAGTCTCAATAGCGACATCCAAAACTTATTTCGCCCGGCAACGTTTTATCTTAAGACTGATGCCGGGCGTTTTGGCATCATATTTGCACTATAAAGTGCAGACAATATAAAAACAAACTGACTTAAACATATAACCATGCAAAAAGGAACAATCGGAGTAACGACCGAAAACATTTTCCCGGTCATCAAGAAATTCTTATATAGCGATCACGAAATCTTTCTGCGCGAGCTCGTCTCCAACGCGGTAGACGCAAGTCAGAAACTGCGTACACTCTCGTCGTTCGGCGAATTTAAGGGCGAAATCGGCGACCTCAATGTCAAAGTCACCGTCGACAAGGCTGCCGGCACGTTAACTGTCAGCGATCATGGCATCGGCATGACAGCCGACGATATCGAGAAGTATATCAATCAGATTGCATTCTCGGGAGCAGAGGAGTTCCTCGCAAAGTATAAAGACAAAGCCGGCCAGATTATCGGTCACTTTGGTCTCGGTTTCTACTCGGCCTTTATGGTGGCAAAAAAAGTTGTCATAGACTCTCTGTCATATAAGGAGGGCGCCGAGGCCGTAAGATGGGAGTGCGACGGCTCGCCCGAGTATCAGATGGGTGCAGGCGAGCGCAAGACCCGTGGCACTGACATCATTCTGTATATCGATGATGATAACAAGGAATTTCTCGAGCAGGCCCGCATCGACACGCTGCTCAAGAAGTACTGCCGCTTCCTACCCGTCCCTGTCATCTCGGGTAAGGAGCAGGAGTGGAAAGACGGTAAGATGGTCGACACCGACCGCGACCGTGTGATTAACAACACCGAGCCTCAGTGGACCAAGAAGCCTTCTGAGCTGACAGATAAAGACTATCTTGATTTTTACCACGAGCTCTATCCCGGCGAAGAGGACCCGCTGTTCTGGATTCACCTCAATGTCGACTACCCCTTCACGCTGACCGGCATACTCTATTTCCCGAAAATCAAAAACAATTTCGAGATCAACCGTAACCGCATCCAGCTTTACTGCAATCAGGTCTTCGTCACCGATTCGGTCGAGGGCGTAGTGCCCGAGTTCATGATGCTGCTCCGCGGTGTCATCGACTCGCCTGACATCCCGCTGAACGTCTCGCGTTCTTACCTCCAGAGTGACACCGCCGTCAAGAAGATTTCGACTTACATCACCAAAAAAGTCGCCCAGCGTCTCGAGGACATCTTCAAGAGCGACCGCGCCGGTTTTGACAAGAAATGGGACGACATCAAGATTTTCGTAGAATACGGCATGCTGACCGACGAGAAATTCTGCGAGGCTGCCATGAAGTTTGCCCTTCTCAAAGACACCGAGGGCCGCTACTTCACACTTGACGAATACCAGACACTCGTCGAGGCCGAGCAGACCGACCGCGACGGCAACGTAGTCTATCTCTATGCCACCGACCCTGTCGCACAATACAACTATGTCAAGGCCGCCACTGACCGCGGCTACGACGTGCTGCTGATGGACGGCCAGCTTGATAGCCACTTCGTCGGTCTTTTGGAGAGCAAGTTGGACAAAACAACCTTCGTCCGAGTCGACTCAGACGTCATCGACAACCTTATCCGCAAGAAAGATGACAACCGTCACGTAGAGCTCACTGCACTGCAGCGCGACATGATGACCACCATCATCCGCTCGCAGACCCCCGAGGTCGAGAAATCGCAGTTCCTCGTCAGCTTCGAAGCCCTCGCTCCGACTGCCCAGCCTATCGTCATCACTCAGAACGAGTACATGCGACGCATGAAAGATATGGCCGCACTGCAGCCCGGCATGAATTTCTACGGCGAGTTGCCCGACAGCTATAACCTCGTGGTCAACACCGAGCATACGCTCATCGTCAGCATCCGCGACCGCGCAACTGCCGACCTTGAGGCCAAGGTCAAACCCCTCGCCGACAAGATTGAAGCCGACAATGCCGAGATCAACACAATCCGCGACAAAAACAAAGACGGCAAACCCTCAGCCGAAGACGATCAACGCATCAAAGACCTCGAAAAAGAAGTCGGCTCGACACGTGAGACCGAAGAGAATCTCATCAAGGAATATGCCAAGACTCAGCCGCTCGTCAGCCAGCTCATCGACCTTGCCCTCCTCGGCAACGGCCTGCTCCGAGGCGAAGCTCTGAGCACCTTCATCAGCCGCTCCGTCGACCTCCTCGACAAAAACGCATAACTCTTCCATACGCACTATAAACCTCATCAAAAGCAGTGAGCCCCCACGGACTCACTGCTTTTTTTATTGAAAGAGATAATAAAATCTATCGTAGCTACTTTAGCCATTATAGCTACTTTAGCTAATCACAATAAAAACCACCCTCGCGGGGTTGGTCGCGAGGGCGTGGAAAAGCAATTTAATGAAATGGAGTAATTGTTGTGTGTTTTTTATAATACAGAGAGAATAATATTTTTAACTGAATCTATCACTTATCGCCCGAAGCGGCTCTTCAAACAGCTTCGGCATAAGCCGATGAGTCGTCCCTGACACGGCGGCTGATGGTGTCGTAGATACGACGCTCGCCGACACTTAATCCGGCTCGGTTTACGTCAGCCCCGAGTATCATCTCTCCGGCAATAGCCGAGAGGATGCTGAGCTGCTGGTCAACGGGAAGAGACTTAATGGTGTTGATTACATTGCGGCTGATTACGAGTGACTGTGTCATGGCTGTAAGTGTTTAAGAGGATTGATAGTTAATGTTTACAGCACAAAAGTATGTCCTTACATGTGTCACAATCTTGCACAAACACGCAAAATTAAGTTAATCGGCGCCGGTTTTTGTCATTTTAGGTATCAGCGCCTGGTTGACAGGTACGGGGAACTTTGAGAAAAGTGTCTCGACTGCCTCGGCGATACCTTTCAGATTACGGAACTGACCGTTACCGTTATTAAGTATCGTTGCCACTGACGCGGAGTAGAGGGGTTTCTTCTCAGCCATATTGACAAAATCCATTGTCAACACACCCTCACGATAGACGCCCGTGATGACCCGCGCATTAGAGTAATAATTATAGTAAAAACTGCGCGGATACATAAAGTATGGATAGAATCCGTTATAGAACGGTCCGCCATAAGGAGGATAATAAGCCCCGAGGGGTAAAAGCGGCTCTGTGGCAATCTCACGATGGACTGTGAGACCGATGTTCACTAAAAGAGGAGACGTCGGGTCTTCGACAAAGCCGCGCTCGACAAGTTGCTCGCGTATAGCTGCTACAATGTTATCATATGTAACCATCTCCATGCCCGGAGGCAGCGAGCCGTCGGCCGGACTGACGATCTTAAAGGTATGATAATCGGCTAAATCAGCGTCGTTGTAAGTTTCGCTGTTGACTAACGCATAAGGACTGCACGCCGCCAATGTGGCGACAAGTGCTAAAAGTAATAAAATCTTTTTCATAATCGGCAAACATCTTTTAAAGCATAAGCATTTAAATAATAAACATTTGAGTGTGCCGCTCGGTTTGATTTAACTAAAAATAACTATGAGGGGGATAAGACGTTATAATAATAGACGTATATTTGAAACCAAATAACAGCTGTAGCCATGGAAGATATAACCGATTACTTCAAAGAATTACTTGCCCAGCACCACAGCATAGATATCGCCGAATCAGAGTTCAAACGCATGATAGCCGAAGACGATGACCTGAAAGATCGGTATCGCCAATGGTGTGACGAAAACGGGAGCACCGAAAAGCGCGGTTTCTTTGACTATTGTGAGGAATATATGGACTCTCAGGACTCGATCTGGGAATCACTGAATGACTATGATGAATAATACTGCCGCCCTTCGCCTGCCTGCCGAATGGGAGCCGCAGCAGGCTGTCATGCTTGCATGGCCGCACGCTCTGACCGACTGGCACTACATGCTCGACGACATCAGAGCCTGTTACCGCAATATAGCAGCCGCGATTGTCAGACATGCACATCTCGTAATCGTCACTCCTGATGTCGAGACGGCCCGTGCCGACTGCGCCGGTCTGAATCAGGCACGCATTACGTATATCTGCGAAAAGACCAACGACACTTGGGCGCGCGACTTCGGTCCGCTGACAACAGTCTATGCTGACGGACGTCCGACCGTAAATGACTTTAAATTCAACGGTTGGGGGCTGAAATTTGCTGCAAACCTTGATAATTTAATCACTTCAAAATTACATACTGCCGGAGTCTTCTCGGCAGATTACAGCAACCGGCTCGGATTCGTCCTTGAGGGCGGCTCCATCGAGAGCGACGGCTGCGGCACTATTCTGACGACCTCAGAATGTCTGCTTTCGCCAAACCGTAACGGGGACCTGAGCCGTGACGAGATTGACGCCCGGCTGCACGAATACTTCGGAGCACGTCGCGTGTTGTGGCTTGACCACGGCGCGCTCGAGGGCGACGACACTGACAGTCACATCGACACACTTGCCAGACTCGCTCCGCATGACACTATATTATATGTGAAATGTGACGATCCTGCTGACAGCCATTATGACGAGCTTACAGCCATGGAACGCGAGCTGATGGAATTCAGACGTGACGACGGCGTGCCTTACAATCTTATAGCACTGCCTCTCCCCGACCCTGTCTATGACGAGGACGGCGAACGCCTGCCGGCCACATATGCCAACTTCTTGGTGCTCAATGATGCCGTACTTCTACCGATTTATAATCAGAAACGCAAGGACCTGCTTGCCTCGCAGATAATGCGCATCGCATTTCCTGACCACGAAATCGTTACGGTCGACTGCAGCGCGCTCATACGCCAGCACGGCTCGCTCCACTGCGTGACGATGCAACTTCCACCCGATACACTAAAATTATGAGTTCACGTATAATAAAGACCGCTATCATACAGCAAGCCAACAGGGCCGACATCAATGACAACCGCCGTCGCATAGCCGAGAAAATCAGACGCGTCGCCGCCGAAGGTGCACAACTGATTGTCAATCAGGAACTGCACGACTCGCTCTATTTCTGTCAAACAGAAAATGTAGACCTCTGCGGACTCGCCACGCCTATTCCCTCTGACGTCACAGAGTTTTACTCTGCCTTGGCACGCGAGACCGGCACAGTCATTGTCACATCGCTCTACGAGCGCCGCGCACCCGGGCTGTATCACAACACGGCTGTCATTTTCGACCGCGACGGCTCAATGGCCGGCAAATACCGCAAGATGCACATTCCCGACGACCCTGCCTATTACGAGAAGTTCTACTTCACCCCCGGCGACCTCGGATTTGAGCCCGTCGACACTTCGCTCGGACGTCTCGGCGTACTCGTCTGCTGGGACCAGTGGTATCCCGAGGCTGCCCGACTGATGGCTCTCGCCGGCGCTGAAATATTGATTTATCCCACGGCCATCGGCTTCGAGAGCAGCGACACATCCGACGAACAGCAACGCCAACGCGAGGCATGGATAACCGTGCAGCGAGGCCACGCCATCGCCAACGGCCTGCCCGTCGTCGCTGTCAACCGTGTTGGTCACGAGCCTGACCCCTCAGGCGCAACTAACGGCATACTGTTCTGGGGCAGCTCATTCGTAGCGGGCCCGCAGGGCGAGTTTCTCTATCAGGCCCCCACAGACAAGGAGGCCGAGGCCATCGTTGACATCGACCTCGGCCGAAGCGAACAGGTAAGACGCTGGTGGCCCTTCCTCCGCGACCGCCGCATCGACGCCTACGCCGACCTAACCAAACGGTTTATAGACTGAAATAAATGCAGGGGCGTCCCTTTGGCACGTATGATTTGGCCGCATTAGATTTCGCTTAACACATGGCGCCGCTCGCATGAAGCTCGCTTTGGCATGTCCCTACAAATCAATGCAGTAGCAGCTTATCACCCGAAAGTCTAAATCACTCTTTCGCAATCTTGTCGGTCAGGGCGCAGTCGATGACTTCGCGGACACTATTGACATAGTGGAATGTAAGTCCGTCGACATATCGCTGAGCTATGTCCTCGACATCCTTGCGGTTTTCGACCGAGATGATGATGTCGGTTATGCCGGCGCGCTTGGCGGCAAGGATTTTCTCCTTGATGCCTCCAACGGGCAACACTTTGCCGCGCAGCGTTATCTCACCGGTCATGGCAATGCGTTCGGCAACGAGACGGCGTGTGAAGGCCGAAACAATAGCCGTGGCGATAGTAATGCCGGCCGATGGTCCGTCCTTGGGAATAGCACCCTCGGGAAAGTGAATGTGGAGGTTGTTCTCATTGAACATCTCGGCGGGTATGCCGAGTTCGGCCGAATGTGACTTGACCCACTGCAGCGCAATAGTCGCAGACTCCTTCATCACATCGCCGAGATTACCGGTGATAGTCAGACGGTCACCCTTGCCGGGCGACAAAGTGGCCTCGGCGAGCAATATCTCGCCGCCAACGGCCGTCCAAGCAAGTCCGGTCACAACACCGGCAAATTCATTGCCCTCATATTTGTCGCGACTATACGGAGCAAGACCGAGCAAGTCCTTAAGATCTTTTTTCTCGACAGTTTCGGGGAAAGGCTTCTTACTCATTTTGGCAAGAACGTACTTACGCGCAATCGCAGCAAGCTTCTTCTCGAGTTGACGGACACCGCTCTCGGCAGTATAGTTCTCAATGACTGATGTGAGGGCCTCATCTGAGATATTGAGAGCTCCTTCTTCAATATTGTGCTCGGCGATGACGCGAGGCAAGAGGTGACGGCGCGCTATCTCGACCTTCTCCTCAAGCAGATAGCCCGAGAGGTCAATAATCTCCATGCGGTCAAGCAGCGGCTGCTGGATTGAAGAAAGTGTGTTGGCCGTCGCGATGAACAGCACATGCGACAGATCATAGTCCACGTCGACATAGTTGTCGTGGAAGAACTTGTTCTGCTCAGGGTCGAGTACCTCAAGGAGAGCAGACGACGGGTCGCCCTTATAGTCCTTACCGATTTTGTCTATCTCGTCAAGGAGCAGGACGGGATTGATGGTCTTGGCGCGCTTCATGGCCTCAATGATACGTCCGGGCATCGCGCCGATATAGGTGCGGCGGTGACCGCGAATCTCCGACTCATCATGCAGACCGCCGAGCGACACGCGCTGATAGACGCGGCCGAGCGCACGGGCAATTGACTTGCCGAGCGAAGTCTTGCCTACACCCGGAGCTCCGACAAGGCATATGATCGGCGCCTTACCGCCGGGATTGTTCATCAGTACTGCGAGCTGTTCGAGTATACGCTCCTTGACCTTCTCGAGACCGTAGTGATCCATCTCAAGTATATCGTGTGCGAGTTCGAAGTCCTCGTTGAGCGGCGATTCCTCGCGCCACGGCAGGTCAAGAAGCAATTCAAGATAGGAATACTGGACGGCATAATCAGGCGACTGAGGATTATAACGGCGTAGTTTGCCGATCTCACGGTCAAAGACATCGGCAACCGCCTGCGGCATTCCTGACTCTTCGGCACGCTGAGCCAAGGCGTCAATTTCATCGGGAGAGTCACCATAGAGTTCCTCTCTGATAGTCTCCATCTGCTGCTGCAAGAACACGTTACGCTGATTCTGATCGAGACTCTGACGGGTACGGTCCATTATTTCACGGCTGATATTGACCTTCTCCTCACTGAGATTCAAAGCCTCGAGCAAAGCATAAGCTCGTTTAAGCATCGTCGGTTGCGCAAGCAAACCGCTTTTTACCTCAATCGACAGATTCATATGTGTGGCGATATAGTTGATAAGATCGCCCTGCGAGGTAATCTGATTTATTGCGAATACAGCCTCCTTGGAGTTTTCAACTGTCTTGTTAATGATATTGACGGCGGTCTCCTTAATCTTGTCGACAAGGATGCCGAACTCCTCAACATTACGCGGACGTCCCTCATGGATCAGTTTTACTTTCGCCACGAGATATGGCACGGCTGTAGCCAAATCGCTCTCGCCTAAAATCTGGAACTTCCCGCGCGCACGAACAAGCGCCGTATGCGTTCCGTCGGGCAGATCAAAAATCTTCAGGACATCTGCAACAACACCATAGCGGTATATGCCTCCGTCTATAGCCGGTGCCGATACCTCCGGGTCAATCTGACATACAATGCCGACAGGCGTATAGTTTTCGACTGAAAGACGTGCGACCGCGATAGAAGCTTCGCGACCTAACGAAATAGGTATTGTAATGCCAGGGAACAGCACAAGATTGCGCGTGGCAAGCAGAGGCAGATTGTCTACATCCGGCTCTACAGAAAAACGGCGCTCGTCTATGTCGATTTGGCCGATAGCAACGGCCTGACCGTCTTCCCGGTCATTTTCGGGTTTAAAACTCATATATATTTTGCGAATTATTTTCTACTTGTTTTGTCATACTTGTGAGTATGATGCAGTCAATGATATGTCACATATCGTGATTTCATCATACTTATTACAGCAAAAGCAATGCCAAAGTTACTAATTTCGGCTCAGCTCTGAAAGAATAACACATTAATAATTAAAAAGAGCGCCAATCAATGTAAATTCAGAACACGATTACGCGTACACTTACACAGATAATTTCATATTTATGTTGTGAAACATAATTTACAAGAGACAATCAAATGAAAATAATGTCTATATTGCGCTATCTTTTTTAACTCATTTAATGCACGCAAATAAAAACTAATAGCATGAAGATCTACAAAACTAACGAAATCAAGAACATAGCCCTGCTCGGTAGCAAGGGCTCGGGTAAAACCACACTCGCTGAAGCTATGCTCTACGAGTGTGGAGTTATAAAACGCCGTGGCACAGTCGAGACAAAATCGACCGTTAGTGACTACTTTCCTGTTGAAAAAGAATATGGCTACTCGGTTTTCTCAACCGTTTTCTATGCCGAATTTTTAAATAAAAAACTCAACGTAATCGACTGCCCGGGTGCAGACGATTTCGTAGGTAACGCTATCACCGCGCTCAACGTGACCGACACCGGTGTGATACTTGTCAACGCACAGTATGGCGTCGAAGTAGGCACACAGAATATTTTCCGCACGGCTTCAAATCTAAACAAGCCTGTAATCTTCGCAATCAACCAGTTAGACGGCGAGAAAGCAGACTATGAGAATGTCATCGAACAGATGCGTGACGTTTTCGGTCCGAAAGTCGTTGCAATCCAATATCCGCTGCAGTCAGGTCCGGGCTTCAACTCGATGATCGACGTGCTGCTGATGAAAAAATACTCATGGGGCCCCGATGGCGGTGTTCCCACAATCGAAGATATCCCCGCCGAAGAACTCGAGCGCGCCAATGAGCTGCATAAAGCACTCGTAGAGGCTGCCGCAGAGAACGACGAGACTCTTATGGAAAAATTCTTCGAGGAAGAGCACCTGACAGAAGACGAAATGCGTCTCGGCATCCGCAAAGGTCTCATCGACCGCTCGATTTATCCTGTATTCTGCGTCAGTGCCGAGAAAGACATGGGCGTACGCCGCATGATGGAGTTCCTCGGCAACGTTGTCCCCTTCGTTGACGACATGCCCGCTCCCGTCGATACTGCCGGCAACGAGGTCAAGCCCGATGCCAACGGTCCTCTCAGCATCTTCATGTTCAAGACATCTGTCGAGCCTCATATCGGCGAGGTCAGCTATTTTAAAGTCATGTCAGGCACTCTCAAGGCCGGCGCCGACCTTGACAACGTAAGCCGCGGCTCGAAAGAACGCCTCGCCCAGTTGTTCTGCGTATGCGGCCAGTTGCGCACACAGGTCGATCAGCTTGAAGCCGGCGACATCGGCGCCACAGTCAAGCTCAAAGATGCCCGCACCGGCAACACCCTCGACGAGAAAGGCTGCGAAATCGAATTTGACTTCATCAAATATCCCGCTCCCAAATATCAACGTGCCATCCGCCCCGTCACCGAGAGTGACGCCGAGAAGCTCAGCGGCATCCTCACCCGCATGCACGAAGAAGACCCCACATGGGTTGTCGAGCAGTCAAAAGAACTCAAACAGGTCATCCTCTCAGGTCAGGGCGAATTCCACCTGCGCACACTCAAATGGCGTGTCGAGAACAATGACAAACTGCCCATCATCTTTGAGGAGCCACGCATCCCCTACCGCGAGACCATCACTAAGGCAGCCCGTGCCGATTACCGCCACAAGAAACAGTCAGGCGGCGCCGGCCAGTTCGGCGAAGTGCATCTGATTATCGAGCCTTACACCGAAGGCATGCCCGCTCCCGACACCTACCGTTTCGGCAATCAGGAGTTCAAGATGAGCGTACGTGACACTCAGGAGATACCCTTGGCATGGGGCGGCAAACTCGTCGTTTGCAACTGTATCGTCGGCGGCGCCATTGATGCCCGCTTTATCCCCGCTATCGTCAAGGGCCTCATGGACCGCATGGAGCAAGGCCCGCTGACCGGCTCATATGCCCGCGACGTGCGCGTCTGCATCTATGACGGCAAGATGCACCCGGTTGACTCTAACGAAATCTCGTTCCGTCTTGCCGGCCGCAACGCATTCAGCGAGGCCTTCCGCAATGCAAATCCCAAGGTGCTCGAGCCTGTATATGACGTGGAGGTATTCGTGCCTGCCGACGTTATGGGCGATGTAATGAGTGACCTGCAGGGACGCCGCGCCATCATCATGGGCATGTCGAGCGAAAACGGTTTTGAGAAAATCAGCGCCAAAGTGCCTCTCAAAGAGATGTCAAGCTACTCGACCGCTCTCAGCTCGATCACCGGCGGACGTTCGTCATTCTCGATGAAATTTGCAAGCTACGAACTCGTGCCCGGCGACGTACAGGAGAAACTCCTCAAGGATTACGCCGAGAGCAACAAAGAAGAATAACAGCATACTTCATACCTAACTATCTATTTATCTATTATCTTTCACAGAAATGAGCGGCTACCGTGATTGGCAGCCGCTCATTGTTTTGTGAAACCAAAAAAATATTTCAGTATTGTTATCGGCTTTTACCGCTATCATCGTAACGGAGAAAGAAATCATACAACTCTATCATGGAACGTCGTCACGTCATTTCTCTCCGTTTAGCGTTCTACGGCGGTTAGAGAAACGTAAAAATTCTTTTTCCTCCGGCGAATGCCGAATAATGTCGAATAATTCGCGACTATACAATTTTTTTCTATTAATAATCGTGAAGTTTTCCTATAAAATGCTTATCTTTGCATATTAGACAAAACTCCAACTGCAATTTATGAAAAAAGCACATCAATTATTGCTTATCTTAATTTTACCTTTGATGTTTACAGCTTGTAAATCAAAGGAGGATAAGGCAACTGAACTTGTAAAAAATGAGCTTTCAAAGACCTTGTATGACTTTGAAAGCTATGAACCTATTGAAACAAAAGTTTCAGAGGCATATCAAACTGCATATAATGATACAACTTGTTATAGTATGGCAATAGGTATTGCATATGTAATGGATAAGTGTTCTAAAGCGTTAGATGAATCAAAAGACGCTCAAGAACATGCTGAAATATGGGGTCCTCCGACATACTATTCATCGTCATATTCCGACAGCCAGTATCGTAAATACCTCGATAAAGCTAATGAAAAAAGAGAAGAAGCTCTAAGAGGATACGAATTATTCAAAACGATGGGTTCTGCATTAGAAGATTCAATCAAATATTTGGATAATAAGAAAGTAATTGGCTGGGAGATTAAACATCGTTTCCGTTGTAAAACGAAAGGTGGCCAAAACACTATTGCAGACTATCGTTATGTTGTAGATCCTGATTTTGAGATAGTTTATTTCTGCGAGGATACCGATGATAATGATTACAAACAAGCACGAGAAGTAATCGAGGCTGCATTAAAAGGCGAACTAACAAGTATAGATAACGACTAATTAATCCACTTAAAATTGTACGTTCTATTGCATTTGTCATAATAGCTATAGTTTCTTTTACGTTTTCATCGAAAATCGATGATATGAATAATGGTGACTATGTATCATCTTCGAGATATGGAGGTGATGCTTACACTGGCATGCAAAATGCTTCTGCAGAAACGGGATGCAATGAATACAATGGGAATCAAATAATGCAAAAAGAGTTTAAGTATTCCTTTATTCTCATAGGACTCGTTTTTTTAGCCGTTGGATTAACCCCATCCAATCAAAAAAAGAAAGGCGAAGATAAAGAAATTTAATCAAATCCAACGACAGAAGCCTAAACTCGCGTCTTTTCTCTAAACTCATACGGTCCATAACTTTGTGGAAAACAACCACAAGTTATGGACTTTTCTATTTTAGAACTTAACTACAACTCTGTCGAAACCATTCCCGGATTCGAGACCCACGCCGCATTCGCCGTCAATTCCTCGTCCGTATTCAAGGATGACGCGGATATTGTGCCAACTATCTTTGACAACGCTCTCTTATATCCCGTGAAGTGGCTACAATCTGATGACGTTCGACTTGCTCGCGCTCTTCGAGAAAGACGAAACTCTTGCAACCTGCCAGTGCTTCAACGCCGAGGTCTGGTACGGTTCGTGGCAGCACTAGTTCAAAATCAACAACTAAACGGCATAACCTAAGTTGTTCATAATATAAAACATCATAATGATAGGAAATATGGATCTAAAAAAACAGTTAACCCTATTCCTCCAACCCATTGTCCATTCTCCATCTGAGATGAATAATAAGATATAACTCTCACGGATTATACAAATTCTTATCATAGAAGTCCATGACCTCGCGGCAGATGATGAGGGCTTCGGCGGCGGGTGACTTCGGGTCAAGACTGACTGACTTTGAGTAATCGCTCATAGCCTCGCCCTTGCAACCGAGCTTCCAGTTGGCACGCCCTCGTTGGTAGTAGGTCATGGCCGTGGCTTTTCCATCAGCGATAAGGCGGTCTGCCTCGGCGATAGCGCCGGTCGGACGCCCGAGGTCAATAAGTTTGGCTATTGCGAGGTCAGGATTAAAGTCGTTCATGTTTGTAGCTGTAAATAAATTTCGTAAATTTGAGACATCAAATTTACTAATAATTATTCAACATCATGTTGCGCAAATTTGTTTTGTCGGTATCAGCGGCCGCAATTGCCCTGACGGCCTACGCCGCAGACCCGACCGCCACAAAATACAATTCACAGCAGTGTGAAGGCTCTCTGACACCCTACCCCGTCGAGATTACCGAAGTGCCAAGACCCGACTCGCTGACAGCGGTTTTCATAAACCATGTCGGACGCCACGGAGCACGTTATCCGGCCTCGGCAGCCAACTGCCTCAAGCTCGCAAAGGCTCTTGACCGTGCCGACTCTCTCGGTACTATCACTCCGCTCGGCCGTCAGCTCGCCGTGCTTAACCGTCGCGTTATTGAGCTGAGCACCGGGCGCTGGGGCGCGCTTGACTCTCTCGGCATGGCCGAGCAACGGGCGATAGCATCGCGTATGTTCGCTAATTTCCCCGAGCTTTTCAAATCAGGTCGCGTGAGCGCCATCTCGTCATATTCGCCGCGCGCCATGATGAGCATGATGTCGTTTGTCCATCAGCTTGACCGCCTCAACAATCACCCCGAATTCGTCACTTCTACTGGCCGAGTCAACTCGGCGCTGATGCGTCCGTTTGATGTCGACCAAGATTATCTTGATTTCAGAGCCGACAAAACATGGGAGCCGCCCTATATCGAGTATTACAACCAGACATGCCCGACTGCGGCCATAACACGCGTCTTAGGCAAGAATTATCCATTTGAAAACGCAGACCAATGGCGTGATCTCGCGATAACCGAATACTACGTGCTCGCCGGCCTCTCAGCCATGGGACTGCCTAACGAAAGCGATAAATATCTGACCATAGAGGAGCAGAATGCCCTTTGGTCATGCTTTAACCTTCGTCAATATCTGCAGCGCACCGCTACAACCGTATCTACGGTGCCTGCCGACATCGCAGCCGCGCTGCTGCTCAACCTGATAGAAACCGCTGACAACTTTATCAACGGAGAGTCTGAAACGGCGGTCAATCTGCGATTCGGCCACGCTGAAACGCTGATGCCTCTGCTTTCGCTCATGAGATTGCAAGGGTGTTACTACATCACGAACTACTTTGATACAGTTGCGCAGCACTGGCGCGACTTCGACGTAGTGCCGATGGCCTCAAATCTGCAGATGATTCTTTTCAAGGAACGCAAAAGCGGACGTTACTACGTGCGGTTTGACCTCAACGAACGCCCTGTAACTCTGATCCCCAACAACGAGTCAATATATCTGCCTTGGGGAGTCGCTCGTGACTACTTGATGAGATGCGTGCCGCTTTATGCCCAGTAATCAAGGCGATAAATCAGTAGCAAAAGCATTTATTATAATTTATGTGCATTAAAGTTGCCCATAGTCGGTCATACATTTGCATCGTAAACGATGTAAACGCACTGACTTATGGCAACAATCTCTCTGAACGATATTATTTTTGCGACAGCAACATTCCGCGGCAGCGAAATATTTTCGCTGAGTCTGAGCGGATTGACATCTCTAAGCGAACTCCTCGCCGAGCTGCGCAGACGCATCGGCACAACCGTCAAGGGACTTGTGACCGTTTCGCTCCGCAACCGCTCGCAGGGATGGAGTCAGACACGTGCGCTCTACATGAATGCCTCAGCGGCAGAGGGCGTGCAGCTGTCGCTCTTCTGACGGCGAAATGAAAATAATACACAGTGCAGACTGGCATATCGGCCACCGCTTATATGGTTACGACCGTGACGACGAACACCGCGCTTTTTTCAACGAGCTAAGCACGATTGTAATCCGGCATAAGCCTGACGCACTGATTGTAGCCGGAGATATTTTCAATACTTCCAACCCGACCATCGCATCTCGCCGCCTTTACACTGAGGCCCTGATGGCGCTCAGACAGGCTGCTCCCGACATGCGTATCATAATCAGCCCCGGCAACCATGACAGTGCGGGACGTCTCGGTGTCGAACGCCCGCTCTGGGAAGTTTTCGGCGTTGACATCGCCTCGGATGCCGCCGACACAGACAGTCTTATCTTTAAAATCGGTGATAAGGGTTATGTTGTAGCCGTGCCATATATTTTTGAGAACTCTTACCCGTCAACCGGGGGACAGGACGACTTGGACGGTCGTATGAAAGCTTACCATCAGGCACTCTTGGATGAAGTTGCAAGACGTAATTGCGAGGGACTCCCGGTCGTCATGTCTGCGCATCTCGCCGTAGCCAAAGCCGACGTTGTCGGACAGTTCGACAGCCCGCTTTCATTTCACCCGATTGAAAATATGGGCCATGGATATGACTATCTCGCTCTCGGTCACATACATAAAGCTCAGCAGTTTACGGCCGGCGGCAACGGCGTGGCGCGTTACGCAGGCTCGCCTTTCGCCATGTCGTTTGACGAACTGCGCGAACATAGTGTGACCGTCGTTGATATTGAGGGTCACAACTGTAAGCCGGTAATCACCGTCGAGAAAGTGACGCCGCTTAGACCGCTTGTCAATTACAATATCGACAACCCTCTGTCACTCGACAAAACTATCGAATCATTGTCGCGTCTGAACGAAGATTTGGATGAATATCTGCGTGTGTTCGTAAGTTTCGACAGCCACGTCGACGGCGATGCAAAGATGAGACTTGCCGAAAGCGTGCGCGATAAAAAGGCGCGTTTCTGCTGCATGCAGCCGGTTTTCACTCATAAGCCGGCCATGTCTGAAATAACAAGGCTTGTTGCCCGTGACGACCTCGAGGTAAAGTCGCCCATCGAGGTCGCAAATGACTTTTATACCGCTCTTTATGGCGCAGGTATGCCACCTGTATTAACCGACATATTACACGAGGCTCAGACCAATGTCTTAAAAAAGAAATCGGACGATGACTCCGATGATCACGAGGCATAGCAATGAAGTTCAAAGATTTATACATAAAAAATATTGCATCGGTCGAAAAAGCCCATATATGCTTTGACCGTGGTCCGCTCAGTGAGTCGGGACTCTTTCTCATCTGTGGAGAGACGGGTGCCGGCAAATCGACCATACTTGATGCAATCTGCCTCGCCCTTTACAATCAAACTCCCAGATTAGAAGGTCTGAGACGCCGCAACGACAAAGCTGTCGATGCGTTGGCGATTGCCGACGACCGACTGACTTTTGCCGACCCGCGCAACTATATGCGTCGAGGGGCGACGGCAGCCGAAATAGAGTTGCGCTTTAACGGCAATGACGGTCGCGACTACAAGGCTCTCTGGTGCGTTGAGCTTATGCCGCGAAAGAAGACTGTCGGTAAGATAAAACGCTGTCTGTCATGTGAAGGAGATGAGGATGTGAGACTATCTGCCGATATTAACCGCCGTGTGGCCGATGACTGCGTCGTCGGGCTTGATTACCAGCAGTTCTGCCGCACGGCAATGCTGGCACAGGGCGATTTTGAGCGCTTTCTTGCGGCCGACGACAAAGATAAGGCCTCGATACTCGAAAAACTAACAGGTATCAGTCAGTTCACGGACCTCGGAGCGGAGATTAACATGATGCTTAAGGATAGCCGTCGCCGTCTCGATGAAGTCCGAGCAAGACTATCGGCGTTAGAAACGCTTAAAGACGATGATATCGAGGCATTAAAGGTCGAAGCCGAAAAATGCAATGACGAAATCAAATCAAACACAGCAAAAATAAAGTCTATAAAAGCCCTAAATGACTACCTGCTCGTTTTCAACGGCCTCGATGAGAATGTAGAGACTCAAAAAGAAAAACTCGATTCGGCAATTGCTGTTACCGAAACAGATGATTATAAAAACGACGCAGCGTTAGTCGGTCTATATGACCGCAGCAGCCGCGGGCGCTATCTGATGCAGCAGCGTAATATCCTCTCAGATAATATAGAGACATATAAACAATCGATGTACGTACTTCGTCCTGACTTCGTGGATGAGGCCGGCAAAATTGCACTTCTGCACGGGCACATCGAATTTCTAAAGATGAAGATTGCCGACAACACTAAGGCGAAAGACAAGCTCCGTGGATATGAAACACTGATTGACAAAAATGCCGAGGCTACAAGTCTTCTAAATCTTATCGTTCAGAGTCTCACGACACGCGCCGAGAAACAGAAAACTTTAGCAGACGAGACCGCTCGCCGGGCGAAACTTGAGGCGGAGCATATCAAAACCGAAAAGCGATCGCAACAGCTTGGCAGTGAAATCAATGAGGCGAGACAAGACCTCGACAACCTGAGAAAAGAGAGGGCCGGCATCGATTCGATCAAACTTTCCGAGGAAAAAGCAGAAATCATAAATCTCATACGCAAAATTGATGATATAAAGCAATTACAGGAAGAAATTACAGCTTTAGTTGAGGATATTAGTCGCAATAAGGGCAAAATCATTTCGGCTGAGGCTGAGAATAAGGAATTGTCAGACGCAAATACTGCCGACAATATAAGATTGGAGACGCTGACCTCGGCTCTCACAAATTTGGAGGAGAATTATATGCGCGCGTCGCTTGGCGCATGTGATGCCGCCAAGTCACTGAGAGTAAGACTGAATGTAGGCGACCGCTGTCCGGTCTGCGGCAATACCGTGGGCGAACTGCCTGTCGAAGCCGAACTCAAAGCCCGCAGCGATGCATTCGCCAAGTCGCTTGACGACACACGTAAGGCGGTAGAACTATTAAAGACTGCCATAAACACTCGGGAGCGCACAATTTCAGCCAATACTGCAACCATCTCTCAGCTCAACGAACGCATCGACAATGACTCAAAAACTGTTGCAGGCAAAAATGAGCACATAGAGACACTCCGTGCCGATACCGCCCTGACGGATATCACCACCGAAAGTCTCAGTATGATGCGACACGAGTTAGAGCGCAAACGTGACTCCGTTATCGCAATCGAGAGTAAATATCTCGACTTGGATAAGAAAATTGCAGAGTATATAACCTCAATCGACACTTTAAATTCACGGCATAAACAATTAGAAATTAATCTAACACGTTTATCAGAGCAGTTAAAAGCGGTTGACGACAAAATCAATTCTGAACGGGAGGATATAATTACACTAAAAGACAAGATTGAACATTCAAATAATTCGCTCTCAACTCTCGGCTTGGTTGTCAACGATTGCTTTAATATCGACGAGGTCAAATCCGGTCTCAGCAGATTGCGCGAACTCATATCTGCGCGTGACCGCTTGGATAAAGAGTCCGCCAATCTTGAAAATGCACTCGCCGATACCTGCCGTGAAATTGAGCACGCCGAGAGCCTCAGGGATGACATTGTCGCTATTGCTCCCGACATATTCACATCACCGCTTATGACCGAGTACGCACCTGAGGAGCATAAAATCATAACCGGCAACAAACTGAATGACATACGCGCTAAAGCGACATCGTTAAAAGCCCTGCAAGACAAAGCGTGTGACGAAATCAAGGCAATTGACCGTGAACTTGACACAATTGCGGCCGAAGACGAAAATCTTAGCCGTGATGGGCTTGCCGCGCTTATGACCGACGAGCACGTAGCCGAATATGAGCAGGCGCTCCAACGACATGAACGAGACGCCAAGAATCTGACCGAAGTACGGGCTGCCTATAATGCCGCTGCGGCTTCACTTGATAAATTCTTGACTGAAACTCCACGCCCCGACTCGGACGTTCCGGATGACTCAGAGGTTATCAAAGATGTGTCACAAAAGCTTGAAAATATTCTCGAAGCCACCCGTCAGCGTCTGACTATCATCAACGAAACGCTCAAACGCGACAACGAGACGCGTCGTAAAATCGCCGAAGAAGGCATCAATCTCGACCGCATGATTGCGCGTAACAGGAACTTGGAAATTCTTGACTCACTGTATGGCGGAGAGAAGGGTTCCCGTTTCGGCAAGCTGGCTCAATCCGTGATTCTGCAACAGCTGCTTGTCAACGCCAATCATTACCTATCGCTGTTCACACGGCGTTATCAGATGTCGGCCGAGGGCGGGTCACTGCAAATAAGCATTGCCGACAGTGATTTCGGAGGAGACCGCCGTCCATTCAACACCCTTTCAGGCGGCGAACGATTTATGGTCTCTTTAGCGCTTGCACTCGGACTCTCATCAATACGTAAAGTCAACGAGGCGCCCGACATAATCTTCATCGACGAAGGATTCGGCACACTCAGCGCAGATTGTCTCGAACAGGTCACCGAGACACTGAGCGCACTGCAGCTCAGTGAGGGAAGGAAGGTCGGCATCGTCAGCCACGTCGAAGGACTCAAGGAGCGCATCCCCGTTCACATCAGTCTTTCAAAAGTAAAAAATCTTTACACCGAAGTAAAAGTAACGACATGAACATAAACACCGAAAAACCGGCCGATGCACCGTTCATAGTGCTCGACGCCGAGTTTACCGATACGCAGGAAATCCTCGAACTTACTATTGCCTCACTCGGGGGAGATATTATATATCACCAATACTTCAAACCCGTGGAATCATCCCGATGGCCGAACAGCCAGCGTATCCATCACATCACTCCGGCCATGGTGGCCGACAAACCGACATTCGACAGATGCCGTGACAAAATACAGACGATTATTGACCGTGCGTCTTATATCTGCGGCTTTGCAGTCGACAATGACTTGCGTCATCTCGACGAACACGGCATCGACATTGCCGATGACAAACGCGTCGTAGAGGTGCGCAACTGGTACTGGGTATTACGCGGCAAAGACAAGGGACTCGACTTCGGCATCACCCCCGGGCTCTCAGCCGCCCTGACCGATATGGAGATTGCCTTCGATGACAGCGAGGCTCACAGCGCCACAGCCGATACGCTTAACACACTCAAACTCTTCATGTCACTCAGCGACAGCTATCGTCATCTCCGCGGACTTGACGGACTCGGTCTTGATAACTTGATTGCAGAGTTTGATAAAGAATACGCCGAGTACGAACGTCTTCACGCTGCCGGAGCTGCATACATAATCATGCGTAACGGTGTCTGTCAACTGAAGATGCTCGCCAATCCGCGCGACAACGTGCGCGATGCCGTGGCCGGAATCGAGGTAGCCGACCGCGCCCGTGCCGAGTATGAAATCCGTCGTCAGTTCCAGCGTCGTCAGGCAAACGGCAGCACATATCTGTATTCGCTACGTAAAAGCGATTTGGACTGGTTTTCGCACTACACAAACACTTACGATCCGGAGGACCACGCATATTATAAAGCATTGCTAAAAGGCAAAGACAAACTATTTGGAATTTAAACATTTAAAGACTAAATTTGCCTAAATCAAGCAATGTATCTGCACATTACACCCTAAATTCAATAATATGAAAAAACTATTGCTTTGCATCGCTGTAGTCGCAGCCATGATTGTGACCGGATGCAGCCGATTCTCAAACCGAGGAGAGGTCAAGATGCCTTTTATCGACGCCGCAAACACATCGTCGCTCAGTTTTGACCGTGTATCGCTCAGCGACTCGGCGACTGTGCTCGACGCAGTTGTCCATTTCCGTCCCGGCAACTGGATTCGCTTTGACAGTGCAAGCCGGATTGTCGCCGACGGCAAGGAGTATATGTTAGAGTCTATCGAAGGCATTGCGCCGGGCGAGAAATATATCATGCCCGACTCCGGCGTGGCACATTTCGTCATGCATTTCCCTACCATCCCCGCATCTGTCAAAGCCATAGACTTCACCGAAGGCATCCCTGACGGCTGGCAGCTATGGGGCATACAGTTAGACCCGAACTATGAGAACAAAGGAGTCATTGCCTCCGAGATGACAGAGTCCGACCCTAACGCCGTGCTGCCCGAAGTCAGCATGAGCCGCGACACCACGACTGTCAATATCCATCTGCTCAACTATCGTCCCGAAATGGGCGATAAGCTGAGCTATGGCGTGAACACCCTGACCGGACAAATCAGTGACATGCCTGCGCTTGACATCGATGACAAAGGCAATGCCGTTTTCAAGCGCGTAATCGTCGGCCCCGAAGAGCTCTTTGTCTATCGCATTGGCAATATGCCCGTCCGCGGCACAGTCGTCATGGAGCCGGGCGAGACTCTCGACCTCTACTGCGACTGCTGTTTCTCGGGAGCTTACAACATGAGTGTTCGCAACAATGATAACATTGACTTCTCGTATGAATTCCACGGCTCGAACGGCCGCCTCGCCGAAGTCAACCGTGCCGGCTACGCTCATAACTCTTACGGACTTGAACTCTACTCGGGCAAATTCGGCAGCTACAAAATGACCGGTGACGAATACTGCGACTATGTCGTGAGCAAATATCTCTCTAATCTCGACTCAATCAATGCTCTGGACGCTACACCTGCAACAAAAGAAATGCTGAAGACAGGGCTGCAGGCTGATGTGATTCATGCTATCTCAAAGGCTCCAAGTATACTTGCACGCAATTATTACTCGGAAAATCAGAACTGGGGTGCAAAAATTCCAGACGGCACAATTAACGCCGAGATTTCACCCGAAAACGCCCGTATGATTGCAGAGCTCATCGACCTGAACAATCCCCGACTCTTCTATCACTACGGACTGACTTCACCTGATGATCTAACAAATACCGATGTCTGGGCCAAAGCCGGCATCGACACCAAAATGCTCGACGAACTTAAAGCCTATAAGAAGGCATACGATGCAGCTTCGTCCGGAGAGCTCGACAGCGAAAGCATCGACATATTGAAAAAGTCGACCTACCCCGCCTATGCCGCGTCTGCAGCCGCACGTCAGAAAGAGACCGAGGAACTGCTCAGCTCCACGGCCGCAGAAATGATTGAGCCTACACCCGCCGTGGCCGATAATAAAGTATTTGACGAGATAATCAAGCCCTACAAAGGCAAAGTCGTGGTCGTCGATCTGTGGAACACATGGTGCGGCCCTTGTCGCGCTGCTCTCGCCGCCAATGAGCCCCTCAAAACCAAGGAGCTCGCCTCTGACGATATTGTCTGGGTTTATATTGCAGACGAATCGTCGCCCATAAAGAATTATCTTGAGATGATTCCCGACATCAAGGGTCATCACTTCCGTATCAATAAAGAGCAGAAAGCTGCAATCAACGAACGATTTGACGTAGACGGCATACCTTACTATATCGTTGTAGACCGTCAGGGCAAAGCCACCGGCCGTCCTGACCTGCGCGACCACAGCCTGTATGTCTCAACAATACTCGACATGATTAAATAATTTAATAACCATCGACATAGCCCCGTCTCTGATTGAATTATATCCGAGACGGGGCTTCTTTTAAACGGCTGAAATGCGAAGGGAATACACCTGTTTTATACCCTATAATAAACAATTTTAAGTTTTCTGAATATTATTTGGCTGAAACGTAATTAATAATTAAATTTGCATGCTGACCGTCCGCAGAGTCCGGTTGCGGGCTGAGGGCGGGACGCAGACATTTTTTAAGCGTTATCGACGCTTGTTCTTGACATACAGAAATCTCGCAAATTTCTTTAGAATTAGTCAGGAATGTAGCAACGGTAGATGCGCATGGTATGTAATTGTTCTACCTGCTTTCGAGAGAAAGTATGGTCATGATTACATATACAAGCGTAGGCTCTGCACGTTGCCGTTCTGCTAATTCGGGCAATGCGAGAGCCTCTGTATGGAGAACGGCAAAGGTAAGATCCCTGCGCTTTTTTTATTAACCTACAACATAAGCGCATGTCATCATCGGGGATCATGATGACAAGAGATGTATGTCTCCATACAGAATAATACCAATTAATTTTATCAATGTCTAAATCCATTACAATGAAAAAAACTATTTTTTACGGAGCGTTTATGACAGCCCTGTTTGTCCTCGGCTCATGCTCCTCCGAAACAGACATGCCCCAACTACAAGAGGACGACAACACCGCCAAAATCACTTTAAGTGTGCCATCCGAAGTCCTGTCGCGTAGCTTTGGTGACGGAACATTAGTTAATCAGGTCACTTACGGATGTTATGTCAACAACAAGTACATTTCGTCAGGGACAAAAGACGTGGTCTTCACAAAGGGTGTAGGAAATATGGAAATCGAACTTGTCAAAGGCGTGGCCTACGACATCGTTTTCTGGGCTGACACAAAAGGAAATAACCGATACGAGTTTAATCCTTCAACCCAAACCATAACAATGAAAGATGCGGCATTCGTCTCTAATGCCGACGAAATTGATGCTTTCTATGGAAAACTTTCTACTCCTGTAATTAACAACGCATACTCCGGATCTGTCGAACTTCGTCGCCCGTTTGCGCAGATTAATCTCGGCACAAGCGATCTTGACAGCGAAATGTTCAAAAACACTTTTTCTCTCTCGGATAACAGCGTTTATGCACGTCTGACTGTCGATACATACACACAGTTCAATATTTTTACAGGCAAACATGTCGGTGAAAGAGTAACAAAGGAGTATCCGATGCCCGCCGCTCCGATTGACACCAAAGCGAACAGCTTCCCTTATATGAGCAACACATATAAATACGTTGCCATGAATTACATCCTTGTCATGACACCTGACGAAGACGCTACCGTGCAGACTGACATCGTGGACCTTAAGTATGACTTTTATGCTGCAAAGGACGCCACAACTCCGTTCTATTCAATAAATGTTAATAATGTGCCGGTACGCCAAAACTACCGTACAAATATCTACGGTCAAATTTTTACCGACAATGGAAGCATGAATATGACAATTGCCGACGGGTTTAACAACGACTTCATACATCCGTCTGATGCACAGTTTATCAACACCCGTGAGGAACTTATCAACGCATTGACCAACGGAGAGACCGGGTCAAAATTTGTTATTAATGCTGACCGTACAGTTACACTCGGACAAGATGATATTATTGATGCAAACAATGACATCGAAATTATAGTTAACGGAAAATTATTATTCACCGAAAATGCTCAAATAATACCCTACGAATCGACACTGACATTATCAGGCGCGGGTATCATTGAAGCCGACGAGACGTCAACTCAATTTATTCTTTCCGCTCAAGACGGTAATATCGTTGTAAAAGACGGCCTTAATATAAACCTTAAAGGTACACATGGTCTCGCATTTACGACAAATGATCATACAGTCACAATGGCTGATGCAGATATAACATGTAATCTTCAGCCGGTCGGCACATCAAATCCCAAAACTATCAACCCGACATTTGCGATGGCTGACGGAGAGATTACTCTCAAAAATGTGGTTGTACGAAGCAATGCGCGCATCTGCTCATATCTGACAAACTATCCTCACGGAGTTACAGACGAAGAATTAATGAAATTTACGGCCACTGACTGTAAATTTATTAACAAAGCCGAGGGGGAGGAATTCCATTTCCTTACATATGCGTTCGAGACATATCCCGGCAAAAACATCCGATATGAATTCATAAATTCACCGGTCGCATCAAATACCGGCTGCGTGCATGTTTACAGCGGAGGCACATTGATATGCCATAACAGCAAGATTTCTGAAATTGGCCGCATGTCAAATTTCAAAAATGATTATGGCAAATCTAAAACCGCAGTGCTTGTCGAGGCCGGTGCAAAAGGTCTGTCGTTCTATGGCTATTCAGGAGTTTATAACGAGTGGAATGAAGACGATGCAACAATCACGACTGTAGAATTAAGAGGCACCACAACCGGCGGATGTTATATGCGCGAATCCTATTACACCGGTCCGACTCTTGACATAGTTTCTAATAATCCCATCGCTCCTGACAATAATTATAGCTGGGGAGAAAGCACCTCTTCATATAAACATGGCAATATACTTGATCTTGACGGAAATATTGTGAATAAATCATCCGATTTCAAATACCGTTACTATAAAAACAAGTAAGCAAACATTATAAACGGGCGGGGAAACACCGTCTGTAACCTATACATTTTTCAAGATGGGAAATCAATCAACAAAATTGATTTCCCATCTTGCTTTTTATAATGATATAATTGCTACATTTGCATCAGTTTATACAATTCTATAAAGACGCATATATTTTGGACTCGGACTTTAATTCATATAAATCGGGACTCAATCTTGCTCCTCTGATAGATCTCTGCGAGACAGAGGGCAGGCAGGTAATATATGAGAAGGACGACTATCTGATACATCAGGGTGACACCGAGCGTCACATATCGCTCGTCAAGTCGGGCTATTGCCGTTATGTCGGGCTACGCCATGACGGTGAAGAGGCTTTGGTCGGTCTGGCTTTCGCCGGTGAGTTTGCAGTCGATTTCAATAACGGAGTCAGGCATGCCCCGTCGATGGTCTCGATTATAGCCTCGACAAGAGTTGAGGTTTTACAACTTAACCTCGATTATGCATTGAGTCGTATTCTTGAGGCTGAGCCTGACTTCCTGTATAAAGCCTCAGACTCGCTATTCCTCATGTGCTATCGCCGTCTGCTTGACCTGTATGTACTTACGCCGGCCGAGAGATACATACAGTTCGCGATGTCTTATCCTGAAATTGTATCCAAAATCAAGGCAAAAGAACTGGCATCATATCTACAAATCTCACATCAGCATCTATTGCGCATAAAAAGATCATTAGCTAAGGAAAATATTTAAGTGAGTTGAACATATGTTCAATTACGAATCATCCTTGTGCAATAACTTTGCAGCATAAAACATATATATACCGATGAAAAAATTATTCATTACATCACTGTTGCTTAGTGCAGCAGCAGTCTCTACCGCACAGCCGGAAACGTCCGACTCCATCGCGGCGAAACAGTTAGACGAAATAGTGATAGAGGCTCCGCGCGTAATCCGCAAGTCGGATATGGACGTCTATCACCCGTCAAAGAGCGCGGTCAGCAGTTCAAAAAACGGACTTCAGCTGCTCAACAACCTTATGATACCGTCACTCTCGGTGAATGACGCACTCAGCAGCATTACAGCCGCCGGCGAGTCTGTGCAAATCCGCATCAACGGCCGACAGGCTACAATTGATCAGGTCAGAGCACTGCTCCCCGAGACCGTGAAGCGTGTCGAGTGGATTGATAATCCGGGACTGCGCTACGGAGGAGCCAACTATGTGCTTAATTTTATCGTGGCAAATCCCACCCTCGGCGGCTCGCTGCAAATGTTCTCACGTCCGGCGCTGAACACGGCATGGGGATTTCACATGGCTGACGCCAAGGTCAATATCGGCAAATCACAGTTTGAAATCGGCGCAAATTATAAACTGACTAACAAAATCAAGACTCACCGCGATTATACCGAGACATTTACCTACCCTGACGGCTCCAGCCTTACGCGCAAGGAGACATCACGTGGAGGCACTATGGACAACACGATGGGAAACCTCTGGGCGTCATATAATTATATCAAGCCGGACACAACTGTGTTTGTGGCCGAATTTACGATGCACAAAGATTTTACCGATAAGTTTCTATACAACGGGCTGCTCTCGTTGAGCAACGATACCGAGGACATATTGCTCACGGATGCTCACGGTGATAAAGGCACCACACCGTCGCTCTCACTCTATCTTCAGCAGCATTTCGCCCGCAAACAGATGCTTGTGGTTGATTTCAGTTCGTCATTCTATAGCGGACGCACATTTTCTGACTACATGGAGCAACTGCCTGATGCCACATCTTATCTAACTGACATCCACACTGACATAAAGGACCGCAATCAGGCTTATGCCATTGAGGCTGACTACATTAAGTCATGGGACAAGGCTCGCTTCACGGCAGGTGTGTCCTACAAGGCCAATCGCAACCGCTCACGCTATGAGAGCCTCGACGGTGAGGTTTTTCATCAGCGTCAGGACCGCGTATACATGTTCGCCGAGTACTATCGTCGTTTCGGCAAATGGTCGGCGACCGCAGGTATCGGAGCGCAATACACCGACTTCCTGTTCAAAGAATCAAACCGCGGCAACCGGACGTGGAGCGCACGCCCTCAGGCCACAATTACCTACGCGCCGAATCAGAATCACAATCTGCGCCTTAACTTCACCTCATGGCAGACTGCACCATCGCTGGCCGAAACCAATGTTGTGCCGCAGCAGTTAGACGGTTTCCAGTGGAGAGTCGGTAATCAGAATCTGAAGACGTCTAATTCATATATGCTTACGCTCAGATACGGATTTAATATTCCACGTGTTAACGGCTCCTTCGGCATACGGGCTTTCACCTCGCCCAATGCTATAACACCCGTAATCGGATGGAATGAAAACCGGCTGATTACATCATATGAGAACAGCCGCGGCCTGAAAAATCTGTCGTTCTTTCTCTCACCGCAAATCGAAGTGATACACGACTGGCTCACCCTCAGCGGCAACGTGCAATATCGCATGGAGCGCATGAAAGGCTCAGGCTATGCAATCAATCACAACGGCTGGAGCGGCTATGCATCACTTCAACTGTCACACTGGGGTTTTCTTCTCGAGGCACAATATCGCTACGCCCAGCGTGATTTGTGGGGCGAGAAAATCAGTTGGGGTGAAGACCTCAATCTCATCTCTCTTCAATATAACTGGCGCGACTGGCAGTTCGGAGCCGGTATCATCATGCCGTTCGGCAAATACGACCAAGGCTCGAAGTCGCTCAGCAAATGGAATCGTAACGAACAACATATGCGCCTGAACATGCGAATGCCCTTTATAACCGCAGCATGGAATCTTCAATGGGGCCGTCAGAAACGCGGCGTCCAAAAACTCATCGACTCTGACGCTAATACAGACCGCTCAACTGCCGGAGGCCGATAAACTCGGAAACAGCTAAATATCTAATCTACAATTCTATCACTGAGGCTGCGTCGTAACCGGGTGTTACGGCGCAGCCTTTTCATTCGTAACGAAATGTCCGGGGCATAAGCCCCGGACATCACTCATAGACTTGTAGATTAAGCTGTTCCTACTGACGGTTATTTCAGCTTGAACTCAATCGGAATTGACATCGAGACGGCAACTGTCTTGCCGTTCTCACGTCCGGGCGTCCATCGTGGCATAGCCTTGACAACTCTTATCGCCTCGTCATCAAGAGCCTTGTTTATTGGTTTAACTACCGATACATCAGAAATACTGCCGTCGGTCTTGACCGTAAATCTAACGACCACCTTACCCTCGATGCCGTCTTTCTCGGCCTGCTTGGGATAGCTCATGGTTTCAATGAAAAACTGCATCATAGCGCTCTGGCCGCCGGGAAATGACGGCATACAATCCGCTGCCGCGGCTTCAGTTGCGGCAATAGCGACAGATTCTGTCTCGACTTGCGAAACTTCGAGTTTTTGATTAATTTCGCCGTACGGTTGGACTTCTGCCGGCTTAAAGCGGTCGAGCGCTGATGCGACGGCCGGGATGTTAACCACTGCCAATGCTCCGACTATAGCCGGAACTACGGCGAGAGTGCGCACGAGAGCGCCTCTTTTGCTTTGCTTTTTACTCATCATGGTGATTCTTTTTTTAAGTTTACTATGAGTCAGGTTGTTGGCCAAGGACTGCAATCTCGGGCCAACAGCCTTTTTTATTAATAATAACTGGTATTCCCTCATATCGAAGCCGGCGGTGACGACATCAGAGTCTGCCTCATACTCATGGGCCATGGCAAGCTGGCGCCGCCATAGCCACACCGCCGGGTTATACCACATCAGAGCGCAGATGACGCTCGCCACTGCGAGATCTAATGAATGACGGCGGCGGATATGTGACATCTCGTGCGCAATAACCATATCACATCCGACCTTGTCATCATTACCCATGACAATAAACCACAGCCAGCTGAAAGGCGACATTTCCCTGTCTAAGCGCACAAGAGTAATCAGGCCGCGGCGCTCTTTCCTCCCCTTCCCTATAAGCATGACAAGACGAATTATAGCGCTAATCATTACAGCTAACGAGAGTAGAAATCCGGCCATATATAATGTAGGAATGTATTTTATAAACTCTGACAACCTCGTCGCAGCCTCAATGCCGACAACTTCGGGCCGACCAATAGCCATATCGGCCGCCGCATCTGCCCCGTCAGGTGTAAAAAGACATAATTCAGGACATAAGGGCATCAAAAGGCTCGTCAGCATTACCGCCCACAGAAGTATGCGGCTGAAACGCGGCCTCATGGCATCGGCGGCAAAGAGGCTGTAAGCCAAATAGCCGAACAGCAGAAATATGCCTGCATGAATCGAATATGTAAACAGCGTGTTCATTTCTCCGGCTTATTCTCGACCATATCAATAATCTGGCGCAACTCGTCGACTGAAATTTTCTCATCAGACACCAAGGCCGAAACGGCCGCCTTGTAGGAGTTATTAAAGAAGTTGCTGACCAATTCACTGAGCGAGCGCTCGACAAATTGGTCGCGCTCGGCAATGGCATAGTACTGATACGAGCCCCCGACCACATTGTGCCCGACAAAACCTTTGTCCTCAAGAATTCTTACCTGAGTCGAAACGGTATTGAAATGCGGCCGCGGCTCGGGGTAAGCGGCCACAATCTCGCGTACAAACATCGGCCCGCGCTCCCACAAGAGCGACATGATGGGCGTTTCTTTCTCTGTCAGTTTAATCGTCTTTGCCATAACTAATATTTTAGTTGATACCGCAAAGATAATAACTAAACCTTTAGTTTTGCAAATAAAATCACAATTATTTTTGAAAAAATTGGATCAATATAAAAACATGTTGCTGAGTGAGCGCCCTCCGGAAGCAAAGCAACGTTTACAGCGTAACATACCAGCCTATGACAAATGTTGCGTGGCAACGCGCCGTCATAGGTATAACTGATATTAGAGAGCAACTTTCGTATTATATCAGGATTCCCGTCTTAATAATATCAGAATAAAGCGGATTATTCACATCCTCGACCAACAATACTGGCTCTATAAGATTGGATATCTTTCGTCTGAGGCGCCACAAAAGAGGCGTGTCAGCAAAATAATCATCATCAAGGCGCTCAACTACAACAGCGATGTCTATGTCACTATTTACCGTATAATTACCTTTGCTGAAAGACCCATACAGATAAAGAGCCTTCAAAGGCAAATACTCGGCAACCAATGCTTTATAATGTTTTGCCAAATTTATAGCCTGTTCTTTATCCATATACTTAAATCTTCTGTTTTTTGAATTAAGTCAATACAGAACTCATTATTCAAACTCCTCATTAATCGTTCCTTATACGAAGGATAACGAGCCTCTATATTAAGAGGTTCAAGTATGTCAATGAATTCCTTTTGAGCCTCCGACATTTCTTGGTCAATACCGGTCCTTTTGGCAAGACGTGATAATGAAACAAAGTTAATTTAATTAATTATATACACGATATTAACTAAGTAATTTTTATACAAAAAAACATATATATTAGGTTAGGAAAATAAAATGTTGCGGTTTATATTAGTGTATGATTAAACAAAATGAAATAGAAAGACTCTTCCGAAGCAACTACAAACCGATGCTGAGTGTAGCAAATCGTTTTTTGCATGACGAGGATTTGGCTCATGATATTGTGCACGATGTCTTTGCATCGTTGCTAAACGCAGATGTCTCCACCGTCACGTCCTCTTACCTTCTCAATGCAGTCAGATATGCTTGCCTTAAACATATACGCGGTCTGTCAGTTCGCGAACGCTTCAATAACCTTTATTCTCTTGAATACAGCGATGAAAGCAATGAAGACACTTGGCCTGACGAAAATGAAATTACTTTAATAAACAATATTGTGGACCACCATCTACCTGAACAGACCAGAAAAATTGTCAGGATGAAATTCAACGGTCAGCTTACATATAAAGAGATAGCTTATGAACTATCGGTCAGCGAAGTTACCGTCTATAAACATCTGCGCAAGGCAATTATTATAATACGCAATCAACTTGAGGAATATGAAAGATAAAATTGAGCGACTATTAGAATCAGTCGAAAACCCAGACCGTCTGTCAGATACCGAACTCGACGAACTGCTCGAAGACTCGGAGGCAAAAGCCATTCACAACGTCATCAGTAAAACAGCCTATGCGCTGACTGAGACGCCGGAGCCGAATATCAACAAAGAGTGGGAGCATTTTTTAAAAGAACATTACTCCCCGAAACACAAGAATCTAAAGCATGTAATCACTTATTTTATTTCACGCAATGCAGCAGCTGTGCTGATATGCACCATTGTATCATTCACTGTAATAGCCGCGACAATCGGTGTCAAAATAATAACAACCGGCACAGACAAACGCGATAATTACGAGACGGAAATCACACAGACAGTGCCTGAGGATACTATCAGCAAAAGAAACTCGATTGATACAGACACAAAGCCATCAGTTTATAGTCAGACTCATGTCTTTAAAAATAAATCTCTCGAAAACATAATTTCCGCAATAGCCGGGTATTATGACGCCACCGTGGTATTTAATATTGACTCTACAAAAGATTTACGGCTTTACTTCAATTGGGACAAATCTTTGCCGTTAGAAGATGTTATTGCGCAGCTAAACAGTTTCGAAAGAATTAATATCACATTAAACGATAAAACTATTATCGTAGATTAATCATGAAGTATATATATCTTTTTCTGGTGTCAATTATATGTACCTGCTCAGCCCGTGGAGCAGAGTTCAAATATAAATTCAACGCTATCCCCCTCTCAGAAGCAATTGTTGATATAGCAGAACAGCATCCTGATATAGAAATCAATTTCATATATGACGAACTCGATTTTTATAAGACTTCGGCGACAATTGATACGGATGACGCCTATGATGCTTTAAGGATGACAATCGGATTAAATCCCGTCTCAATAAGCAACCTCGGCAACCGCTATTATATAGAAGCTCGTCAGCACGGCAAATATGCTTATTCTGGAAATGTCTTATGTGACGGCATCGACAACGAGCCAATTGCCGGTGCTTCGGTTGTGTTACTCACACCAAAAGATTCAACCGTAATCACATACGGCATCACCGATGGCAACGGACATTTTTCAATACCCTGTGACAAGAGAAACGTCCTAATGAAACTCAGCTGTATCGGATATGTAAGCAATTATATCGACCGCCCTGATTTCGCAGTGGGGACAGTGTTATTGCGACAGGCCCCTGTCACACTCAAACAGGTCACAGTCGACGGAACTCAGACGGAGTATATGTTTGACAAAAATGTTTATATCCCGACCTCACGACAGAAAAATGCCTCACAGGATGCAACCGACCTCCTCAGACGTATGGCGATTCCTCAGCTTGTCATAAATCCCGCCGATAATAGCGTCAAAGACGTGTTCGGCAACAGTGTTGCAGTTTATATCAACTACCATGAGGCACAAGCTGACGAACTTAAAGGGATGAAAATAACAGACGTCCGTAAAGTTGAATATCTTGAATTTCCGACAGACCCGAGATTCAAAGGAGAGCCGCGGATTGTCAATTTCATCGTTCAGGAATATGAATATGGAGGCTACACTAAAGCCTGTGAGTCATTTAGAACTCTTAACGGCATATTTAACAATAGTGAGATATTCAGCAGATTCACATATAAAAAAATAACCTATGACATATATGCCGGCTGCGATAATCAGAATTATCACCATGACGGCAGCGACAATTCGGCCTGTTACTTCCTTGGAAACGATGACCAACAGACTACAATCATCCGCGACGAGATATTCAACAAATCGCATACTGTAAACAATACATATCCTATAACAGTCAGAGCAGTATACGCATCTCCACGTTTTACAGCACGCAACGCACTATCGTTCACTCATTTTTCGTCTCCGACAAATAATACGGACGGGGAGCTGCATGTCGACCTATATCCTGACAAGAACTACGCCTACGCACGAAATACTCCTAACAGATACAACACAGTCTATTATCACAGCAACTATTGGGGTCTCATCGGCTCAAACATATCGCTTGACATTACTCCGAGTCTTAAACATACGCACCGAAACAACATTTCATCGTATGAATCCACTCTCATGCAAAATCCTGTCTGCAACACTATTACAGAGAACGTCTATAATTGGGGATTACAGGCATCGGGACGTATTGTCTGGAGAAATAAAAACCGACTTTCATTGTTTCTCGCAGGTGGACAGAACATCAACAATCTGGTTTATCGAGGAACAAATAATATAAATGATTCATATTCAAATTCTTTCATAGTCGGAGACTTAAAATATAGATATCAGACAAAAAAAATTACAATCTCGTCATATACAGGATTGGGATTTGACCATAATTCGATGAATGGAGTTACGACAAGTGATATCTACCCTCGGATTGGCGTAAATGCATGGATTTCACTTAATAAAACAAGTCAGATTTCTGCATTCCTTTCCTACAATACAACAACCCCCGACATAAGTATGAAAGTGAATGACATCATACAAAGTAATGAATATCTATACCTTACAGCCAATCCGCATTTGAAAAACTGGAGAAATCTCACCTCAAATTTATCATATAACAAGTTTTTCAGCAATTCTTTTTCGATAGCTACTTTTGCAGGTTACGAACAGGATTTTAACCGTGTGGCAACCATATATAAACTTTACGATGACGGAAATGCTCTTTTGCGCGATTATATAAACGATGGCACATACATCCGCTACTATGCGGGTATATCAGCCAATTGCAAGCTGTTTGACAACAGTCTGCAACTCTATGCCAATCTTACTCAAAACGCATACGAGATAGCCGGTTCTTATAAAGATTCATATTATCCCTTCAGGATACAATTGCAAGGTGTGTATTACTGGAAATCATTTAATATACTTGCTTCGTGGGGAAATCCGCAAAACGTATTGACAGAAAGCTCCAATTACATAATCCGTCGACGTAATTTTCATATGTTTTCTGTCGGCTGGGGCAACGGTATATGGACTGTCAATTTAGCGGCAAAAAATATATTTAACAAAGGATGGAAATCAGAAACTTGGGAGAAACATGCGCCTTTGTATTCAGAATACCGTCAGGCCTATAATCCGTCTTCACATCCGAGTCTGAATCTGTCGGTCACATACACTGTCGGATACGGCAAAAAAGTACAGCGAGGCAATGAAGTCCATGGACAGGACGCCGCTCCATCGGCAATAATCAAATAAATATCGTTATATGTCTATCGAATACAAAACATGCCGACAAAGCCGGTGGCCCGGTGCCAACGAGGGATGGTCAAATTCGCCAATCTTGGTCATCCCGATTTTCTGTATTACTCGTTCAGACGGAGCATTGACCGTGGCGGTGAAAGAATATACAACCCTCAGGCCGATTCCACGGGCGAAATTCAAAACGGCTTTAGCAGCCTCGGTTGCGTAGCCGTTGTTCCAATGGCACTTATCGAGCCTCCACCCTATCTCGACCGCACCTTTAAATCCGGCATCAAATGATACTTCGTGCAGACCGGTATATCCTATAAACTCACCTGAAGATTTCAGCTCCACAGCAAACAGTCCATATCCTTTTGCATCCATTTCAGCGATAATCCGACGGGCAAAATCATCACTTGCATCTTTTGTCAAGACTGCCGGGAAAAACCTCATCACCTCCGGGTCTTCGTTTATTGCAGCAAATGGGATAAAATCAGCGTGACTCCACTCACGCAGAATAAGCCTTTCGGTCTCTATACTGAAAGTATTGTGGCAATCAGTCATTATCGGGGTCTGTTATATAACGAGACGACAGCATCGGCCCGTCCTCATCACTGAAAAGTTTATACATCACCGAATCTGCAAGAAGTTTCCTTATCGAGTGTAGTCTTCCGTCGACACGCACCTCATCGGAAATAAGCCGCACACCATGACTGTAGTCGACATAGTTAATGCCATGGACCCCGCTGAGCGGCTGTATCGGGCGGCCGTCGGGATAATGCCATCCATAGATAAACACCCGGTCAGGACGCTCGGTGATACGGTTAGTTATGACAATGTCCTTTTTATGTCCGGCCACCAATGTGCCGAGCGGGCCTTTGAACACCGCATTAACCGCTGAATCCTGACGGGCAAACACAGCGACCGTGGTCATGGTCGCATCCGGCGTCATGGGATGAGGCTCCATCTTCACAGTGCTGTGACGGTGTATAAGATCCGACAGTTTTGTCGTTGGCAAAACAGCTCCGTAAAAGTCGGCAATACGCTGCGCAGTGCGAGGCAACATCGGCATACGGATAAAATCATTATTATCGCCTACAGCAAGCAAATCCGGCAGAACACATATCGACACTTCATGCCGGACGCCAAGTGCGTCCGCAATGCTGTCTGTTATATAAACCGGCTGTCGGAAAGCGTCGGGTACATTGCCCGTCGTTATCTCCTGATATACAAGCTCTTCGCGCTCATCAACCGGCATATTCAATGTTCGTGATATAAATTCATTTCCCGTGACTGCATCATATCTGCGAGGGACAAAACCACGGATACGAGGCCTGATGACCGAATCCTGACGATAAGCGTCGTAAGCATGTCCAGACATCATGCGATAGCCGTCGCCTTCTGACTCAGTTCCCGCAAAAACCGATTGAATAAAGCCGTTTCGCTCAACTAATACGGTGTGATAGATTTTTCGTTCAGGATTCTTGCGCAAGTAGAATTGTATACGCCTGTTATCTGCCGTATAATAAACTATACTGTCATTCTTTACTTTATCCCATTTGACACCTTTAAGATGTTTCCTGACATACTTGCGCATCATGTCCGTGCGATAAAATGTACCGCCTTTTCTCGATACGAAAGGCTTACCATTGTAAAGTGCATTTGCATCATCATAGCACGCCACAAACAGACTGTTCTGAGACGATGCACCTAACCAGTGACATAATTTTTCGCCATTTCGGTCATCATTCCAGTTATAATCACTGTCAAGAAACGAAATACGTTTTACGTAATCGGGGATGGTATCTACGGCATCAATAAAACCGAATACGAAATTACCACCGCCACTATGACTGTTAAGCCCGATACTCGGATTATAGGACGCAAATACCGCCACCAGAGAATCAACGATTTCTTTGATTATCAAATCACGTCTTTCGTCCACTTTGCGCCATGCGCCCCAACTTTTTCCCTCGGCTTCAAGATATACTGTAACAAAATTACATGAACGGTCTTTCTTGCGTATGAATCGCGTCTGGGCACCGATATGCTGAATCTGAAAATGCCAGTCATCGCCCTGTGCCGGCAATTTCCCGACAGTCCACGCCGTAGTATTGCCGTTTGGCAAAGCATATAGTTCGAGTTTCGTAGGCTTTGAGACATCAAAATCGGCCGGTGAGGGTGCGTTAATCAGGACTTTAACGCCGGGCTGATACACAAAATCCATGATTTGCTCATCAAAGTACGGGCTTACCGTAAATCCGGGCAATTTACCGGCAAATGCTATGCCGAACGATATCATGAATATAATAATAACAAAACAACGTCTCATAAAAAGCCTATTATCGTTTCGCCAATACTTCGACACTATCGACAGACCGACCCTCACGGTCATAAAGGGTCAATGTAATCTTGCGGTCATCAACATTCATAAGCAGAGCGCCGACGGTCTTGGGTCCCTCAGACCAAATGTATTTGATTTTATCCTTATTATCAGTCCATTCGCCTGTCGCCTGTCCGCGTTCATTGTCTGACGATGGAGTCTGCAGATAAACCGTACCTTTCGTGCCGTCAGTTTCGCGATCATTATAGATAGCATTGGTACGGGCATAGATGTGGTTGTTGCCGGCAATCGCGAGATCAACTCCGTATTCGTCGAAAAGCTCATGCCAGCGCTCATACTGCGACGTCCGTCCGTTAGTTGCAAAAAACCACTGATAGTGTTCCATGACAACTATATATCTCGCAGGATTTTCAGTTATAACCTTTTTTACCCATTGCTGAGCGGCGGCCAAGCCTTCATCCTTACGCATCGTCTCACTGTTGAGCATGATAAAGAGCACCTGACCGTATTTAAAGAAATAGCAAACGCCCGTTTCACCGGGATATCCGTTCAGCGGGTTATTATTGGCATAACGGAAATAATCGTTGGACAGGCGCGTCGATTTACGGTCCATGTTATCATGATTGCCGTTAACTCCGGCCAACATATACTTAGAGAACTGAGACTTCTCATAAAGGTCACGCCAAAAAGAATAGCTGCCACCCCATGCACAAATATCACCTACATGCAACACCATATCGAAATCACCGCCGTTTACTCTCTCAAGCGTATCAAGCATCGCCATGGCTGCAACCGCACGCTTGGGCAGTGGCGTATAGGAATGGAAGTCCGAAATAACAGCAGCCGTCCATGCGCCGTCTTCAGGCGCAGTTTTAAAATATCGTACAGGGGCATCTTTATCATCCGAGAATCGATACATATACTCGGTATCGGGCTCAAGCCCCTGCAACTCCGCAGTGTTACGGATAAAACGAACGCGCTCTATGCAGTCCGTGCCATCAGGACGCTTCGACATCAGACTGTCATAAGCAGTGACAAGCTCTTGCGTGGCTACAACTTTCATGCTGTGTTTCCAATTCGTATCACTCCGCTTGGTATAAATACAAGCCTCCGCTCCGCATCCTTCATCTGTATGCCAGTTAATTCGCGCTCCTGTCGACGCGTTCTCAGCCGGATTAACAATAACCGTGTACTCGTCTGAAGCAAAGACCGCACAAAACATCATCACAGCGGCAAATACCGAGAATAATCGTTTCATAGCAAAATATTAGAGTCTGATTTATGTATGCTTGAAATAATCCTTAATGAATAGTTTTTAGTTCATTATTTGGAAAGGCAGACCTTATCATGCCAAAAGATTTAATTCACATACAAATATATTATATTTTGACGGGACTATAACCATGAACGCCAATTATCGCATGATGCGCGTACAAATTTACCGGTTGCTGTATCGGCATAATATTTAACTACAGTCTTGAGATTTCTCAATATATACTGAGCTTGTGCGCGAGCTTCATCACCGGTTAGCATTGCCAAAGCGGCCGTCTTCTCGCGTTCAAATTCAAGCTCTGTGTCCATCTGTCCGCCACAGCCAAGATAATCATACAGAAAAGCATAGTTCTTTTCAGCAAAATCATCATAATAATACAAACTCGGCTCAAACAAATATACATACCCCCTTGAATATTGCGTCAGTGCCCAACACTCCTCAAATGAATTATAGCGGCCGATGGCATACATCAGGCGCGCAAGCCCGCGGTCGTCAGTTGTCAGGCCGTGTTTCATGTCGTGCTGATACTGTTTCATTTCCCGGGCAAAATATAGTTTGGTATATTTAGTAGCAGAGTCATCATCTGTTCCTGATGCGCCATAATCATTTACATAGGTGTAATCATAGTAAGTAACCTTTTCCCAACGTTTTTTATAAAGACAAAACGGTTTACGTGATAGATATGAGTAGATGTTCATACTCTTAATGTAGCTGTCGCTTACCTGCGACAGAAAGTCAACCGCACGCCCATAATTCCCCTCACGTATAGCGAGTGTACCGATGAGTTCGTAGTAATAATCACGGTCTGACCTGATATGCTTGCGTAAAAAGTTAAAAAGTGCGCTCGATGAATTCATCTTCTCATATACAGCCTCAAGCTGTTCGGATCGCAGGCTCTCCATCAGGCGGAACGACAGACATCCATAATCACTCAAATCGAAACTATCATTTAAATTATCTGCATACGCGCATAACATTACCGCCGTAGCATAATCTCCCCTCTTCCACAGTATCGGGCACCATTCCTCATATATAATATTACGACAACGTCTTACCCACTCGTCAAGGTCTATATTAAGCACATCAAATTTCATCTCAAACCACTTCAAATCAGGCAGAAGCGATGACATATCACCGGCACGTGCATCTAATTTCATCTTATAGCAACGCGCGAGGTCGCAGAGATTATCTGATGAAAAATCCTCTCTAAGAGCCTGTTTAATATAAGTCCGAGCCAATGAAAGGTCGCGCTCATACTCGCCTGCATTATAGGCAATAAGAAAATTCCAGTCTCCACGTTTCGAGACTTTATTGTTGTTCAGAAGATTCTTAGCCACACTTGCCGTATTTCCTAAAAACAGAGTGTCGGAGGCATTACTACGTATATAATCCATAAGTTGAGGCGCATCAGGATTGTGCGCGGCCATATATGAGACCGGGTCGTCCGAACTTATCGACAGCACCTCGCCTGTTATGGCAAACAACGAGTCGGCTCGCGCGATGTCACCTATAGCGCTCCAGCATCCCGCCACATAATTAAGTGCCATCCGTTTCATCAGATTATCATCCGGAATGTCAGCAAACGCCGAGTCACAATACTCGATGCAGTCTGCATAGCGATGCGTTGCAAACAGGATTCTCGTCATTTGCAGAGAATACCTGTCGCCGAGTCGCTTGTCGCCACTCTTTTCTTTGCAGATTTCAATAAGGTAATTAAAATCGTCGGCTTCAATATCGCTGTCCCTGTCACGAGGATAGTACCACGGAGAACTGATTCTACTTCGTTTTTCTTCTATCGCTTTTGCAACGTCTAACAAATCGACAATCTCATTGTCATTTGTATTTTTCAAATAGACATAAAAGAGATTCTGATTCTTCTCGCCTGACGCATACGCAGAGTTTAGAAATTCGCTGCGGCTATCTTTATAAACAGCTTTTTCAATATCCGACAGCGGTATTCTTTCGGACGTAAGCTCTTGCCATAGACGGAGATTCTCTTCACGATTATAGTCAGGCATATCCTCGGGCGATCCGGGTAGAACGAAAAAATCAGGTGTAGGGATAATCGGACTATAAGGACCGCATGCACAGGCCCTGTGTGCAACGCATGTCAGGACAATTGCACTAACGATTGCTGTCAAAAATGTTGTCGATTTCATCTGACGAATATTTTGAAAGATTTTTTGAATCAAGATGGTAAAGTATATTTGAATGTTTGCGTCCGGCCAGACGTACATCAATCAGTTTCTTTATCTTTAGGATATCGCAGGCCTTTGATGTCTCCTGCCTGATAATGTCACCCGCTCTTATAATCTTATCCCTGTAAGGTACATCTCGGAGAGCAACATATCTGTTTTTGCCGCAAACGGAAAATTGTGATGTGTTCGTTACATCGACCCCGTTTATAAGACCAATAAACTTGCGTTTTCTGAAGAGCAACTGCCATGAATATGTCGGATATGCCACATCCAAATGGAGAGGATAACGGCGCAAATGCTTTAGATAAGGCTCTACATCTTTGACATCTATAATCGAGTTGTCCGCATCAGGATTATTGAAACAACCTGTATTATATACCATCAATACACCATTGTCAACAGGAGGCACTTTTCGAGACAACTGATGCAGACGGACCGTCGAGCTAAGTTTCCATGGAAGCTGCAACTCGCGGATGACTTGTTTTGCCCGGTCACAGAGTGCGAAAAACGAGTCTTCGGTCGATGCAGTCCAGTCGCAGTCCAACTGCAATTCTCCAATATTCCGCAATTCATTATACAGGCACATATTCCTCACCCGTGTCACAATATTTTTTGCCAGCAGACCTTCCTGACCTTTCGCCTTTTTGAGAGCGTCGAGAGTGATATAGACCACCGGCACAAACTCAATATCGCCAATCGAATCGTGTATCGAATAATAATCATTCGCGAATCTGACCGTTGCATTTGGAATCACCGAATTTTCAAGCGTGTTGCCGCCTAACGGATCGACCGAAACATCAAACATACGCAAGTAAATACGTCCGACATCGTGGTTGCGTAAAAATGATAGCTCAAAACTGTCGGGTTTAAAGACAGTTTTCCAGTAATAGACACTGTTTGTCTCCTTGTGATCTAACGCCACATGATTTAACGGGTCAGAACAGGATGATGACAAAATCACCAAAGAGATAATTGCAGAAAACAGATATTTCATAACATATTAAAATATACTGCAAAAGTCAGTCAAATACGACGCCCGGCAAAGCAATCTGCCGGGTGTTGTATGAACTTATATCATAAATGTATGAAACGTAAATACGCTTATCTCTATGCGATGAAGTTGATATTATAAATTTATTATCATCAATAATGCGGTTTTATAAGCATATATTAATAAACGTTTTAAGTTAAAAATTCGTGTATCTGAGAATAACCGCACAACAAACTAAAAAATTTTAGACAAAAAATCCTCTCTATATAAGAGAG
>CBCSTG010000022.1:0-47767 GCA_965143025.1 uncultured Bacteroidales bacterium | reverse complement strand
AATGACGAGGGCGAATAGGGCATATGGGGCGAATAAGCAGGGCGCAGCAAGGGAGGCGCGAAACAAGCGAAGGGAGCGATTATCAGCCCGAGCTCGGGCTGAAACGGTAACGATAAGGCGAATAGGGCATATGGGGCGAATAGGCGGGGCGCAGCGAGGAAGGAGCGAAACGAGCGAAGGAAGCGATTATCAGCCCGAGCCGGGACTGAAACGGTAACGATAGGGCGAATTGGGCAAATAGGGCGAATAGGGCTAATGGCGCAAATAAGCGGGGCGCAGCGAGGATAAACGAAACGGGAATAATTAAAAAAAGAGGCGGCCGGGATGGTCGCCTCTGTGTACCTGTCAATGGTCAGACATGAGAGCTAATAAAGGGCTCAGCGGGGTCTGACGCTCCCGACGCGGAGCGGGTTATCTTTTCTGTTTGCGTTTTTCGAGCTGACGGTCGATGGCCTCGAGGGCTACATCGACGGCTTCTTCGAAGGTGTCGGCGGTTTTGGATGCGACAATGTCTTCATGCTGGGGAACCGTCACTTTAATAATAGCTTCTTTATTCATTGCCGTCTCAGGCTTGACAACGCGCAGTGTCACGTCGACAGTCGAGATTGAATCGTTATGACGGGCAAGACGGTCGGCTTTTTTATTAATAAAGGCGACAAGACGGTCTGCGATTTCGAAATGGATGGCTTGAATTCTAACTTCCATAGTTTATCCTCCAGACTTTAGTGCACGAGGATGTGCGAGTTTGTAATTGTTTAATAGTTCTCTATATGACAGGTGAGTATAGATTTGAGTGGTGGCGAGCGACTGATGACCGAGCAACTGGCAGACGGCGGTTATGTCAGCCCCATTGTTGAGCAGATCGGTCGCACAGCTGTGACGGAGCACGTGTGGCGAGTGTTTTTTAGCCGCCACATATCCGTCAAGTTTTTTCCGGACTATATTATATGCCATGACACGGCTGAGAGTCCGGCCGTCAGGGCGCACAAAGAAAGTCGCCGAGGCTGCCGGACCGGTCTGTTTATCTCTTAGTATGCGATAGTGCTCAATCATCGTCGGAAGAGCGCCTCCAAAGGGAATCACTCTTTCTTTATTACGTTTTCCGAGCACTTTTAGTTCGCAACGAGAGCAGTCGACGGCATCGTCGCGCAGATTGATAAGCTCGGAGACGCGCATGCCGGTCGCGTAAAACATATATATTATAAGCCGGTCACGAAAATCGACAAAGTCACTATAGTCGACATCGCAGTCGAGCACAGATGCAATCTCGTCAGGGCGAATACACACAGGCAGACGGCGAGGCAGTTTTGCAGGCCGCAGATCGGCAGCAGGATTGACGCTGCACAGACCACGCTTAAGCAAATATTTATAAAATGCCCTGACAGCCTGAATCTTACGTCGGATAGACGCAACCCCAATCCCCTCAGACGAAAGATATGCCACCCACTGCCTGAGGTCATCAAGTGTGACACGGGCCGGGTCAGGCTCGGATGTGTGGATATCACATCCGGCGACAGAAGCAGAGGCAGCGAAAGCATACCACTGCGCAATGTCGCTATGATACGACGAAACGGTGCAATCTGAAAAATTCAGTTCACACCGTATATATGTCAAAAAGGAGTCTATCAACATCACCTTGATGCCCCGCTTTAATGTGTGGGGTCTGAGGCGAAGATAGTCAAACCTTTTTAGTCTTCCAAATAAAAAAGGATGAATTTAAAGGGAATTAATCCTCAACAGAGCGAAGTTTCTGAACATAAACCGCTTTCATCATTTTCTTGCGGTTTGTCACAGAGGGTTTCTGGAAAGCCTGACGGCTGCGCAGTTCTTTAACGATGCCGGTTTTTTCAAATTTTCTTTTGAATTTTTTGAGAGCTCTTTCGATGTTTTCGCCTTCTTTTACTTGTACGATAATCATATTAAAGTGTTATATATTTGATTTTTGTTTAAATATGCATGTCTGTTTTGCGGGGCAAAATTAAGAATTGTTTTTTACATGGCAAAACTTTTAGACTCAAAATAAATTGAAAAAATATGCCGGTCACGGTTGTTTAGGACCACCGACCGGCATAATCAGTATTTCTCTATCTCAAAGATGGTTTACTCGGGCTTGTCAGCACCCTCGTCGTACCATTTGGAGTACATGAGGTAATTACGGGCAATCTTGCGGTTGATTTCGGCGCTCTGAGCCGGGTCGACCATCTTGATAAACTTGGCGGGAGCACCGGCCCACAGTTCGTTAGGGCCGATTTTGGTGCGCGAGAGCACTACGGAGCCTGCGGCCACGATGGCACCCTCCCCTACCTCGGCGTCGTCCATAACAACGGCGCCCATGCCTATGAGGGCGAGATCATGAATCTTGGCGCCGTGGATGGTGACGTTGTGACCGATGGAGACGTCATCGCCAATCTCGATGGTAGACTTCTGATAGAGTGTGTGCAGTACCGAGCCGTCCTGTATGTTGACACGGTTGCCTATGCGGATTGAATTGACATCGCCGCGAAGGACGGTGTTAAACCAGATGCTGCACTCGTCGCCCATGACGACATCGCCGATGACGGTGGCGTTGACGGCGAGGAAGCAGTCGCGTCCGATGACGGGGTCGAAGCCTCTGACGGGTATTATATAAGCCATGTTTCGAAACGGTTTGTCATTTGAGGGGTGCGGTGCGCTCTTTGAGCCAAGCCTGAGCCTCGGCGTCGAGAGCGGGGGCAAGTGCCTTATATACGCGCTCGTGGTAAGCGTTGAGCCATGCGATTTCGTTCTCATTCATGAGACTGAGGTCGAACAGTTTACGGTCAAACGGGAAGAGCGTGACAGTCTCGAATTTGAGGAAACGGCCGAATTCGGTCTCCATGGCCGGAACGCAGAGCACGAGGTTTTCGCAGCGGATGCCGTGGACGCCCTCGCGGTAGATGCCGGGCTCATTGGAGGTGAGCATGCCGGGGCGGAAAGGCACGGCCGAGAGGTTGAGTGCGACTTTCTGCGGGCCTTCATGGACATTGAGGAAGTGGCCTACGCCGTGGCCTGTGCCGTGGAGGTAGCTCAGGCCTTCTTTCCAGAGATACTGGCGGGCGATGACGTCAATCTGCGCGCCGCATGTGCCTGAGGGGAAAATCATCTGCGCCATGGCGATGTGGCCTTTCATGACGAGGGTGAAGTCGCGGCGCTCGTCGGCGGTTGGTGTGCCGAGGCAGACCGTACGGGTGATGTCGGTAGTGCCGTCGAGATACTGGGCGCCCGAGTCGACAAGGAGCAGGTTTGAGTCGTGAATCTGAGCGTCAGACTCGGCATCGGCCTCGTAGTGAACAATGGCTCCGTGGGGGCCGTAACCGGCTATCGTGCCGAAGCTCTCGTCAAAATAATGTTCGCCGCGGCTGCGGTATTTGCGCAGGATTTCGGCCACCTCTGTCTCCATGAGTTTGTCGCCGGCTGCAACACGGCGCTCGATTTCCATAAATGAGTGCACGAGGGCGACACCGTCGCGGAGCATGGCGTCTTTGATGCCGGCTATCTGCACGGCGTTCTTGCACGACTTCATGATGGCGACGGGCGATACGCCGAGCACGGCGCGTCCGCCGAGGGCTACGCGTATGGCCTCAGCCGTGCGCCCCGGCTCGATGAGCACTCTGACATCCTCGGGCAGAGCCGCGAGGGCTGACAGAGCGTCGGCATAAGGAGCGACGGCCACATTCTGACTCTTGAGGTAAGCTACCACCTCGTCAGTGAGTTTCGACGGGTCGACATAGAGAGTCGAGCCGGCAGGCGATATATATAAGAATGAAGTGACGACGGGATTATATGTGACGTCACGGCTGCGGATGTTGAGCGTCCAAGCTATCTCGTCCAGTGCGGAAATGAAGATAGCGTCAGCCTGTTGGTCAGCGGTCTCGGCGAGCACGTCGGCAATCTTGTCGGCAGCCGAACGTCCGGCGAATTTTATGTCGTGAACGAAGATTTTGCAGTCGGGCAGCGCGGGACGGTCAGTCCAGATGGCGTCAAGCGGACGGAAATCTGTCTTCATGGCTATGGAGTGTAGCCCGAGTGTAGCGCGGAGGCTTTCGGCCTGAGTGACAGAGAAAAGGAGACCGTCGACGCCGACGGTCATGCCTTTGGCGAGGGCGGCGCAGAGCCAGCCGGCGATGGTCGGTGTGGTCTCGAGGCCGTCTTTCATCAGTTCGATACCTGTGCCTTCGAGCTGTGCGGCAGCCTGCAGGAAGTAGCGCGAATCAGTCCAAAGGAGAGCCTTGTCGGCTGTGACAACAAGGTCACCGGCCGAGCCGGTGAAACCGCTAAGCCAGCGGCGAGCCTGCCAATATGAGGCAAGATATTCACTCATGTGTGCATCGGCCTGCGGGATTATGGCGGCGTCGATGCCCGATTTCTTCATCTCGGCGCGCAGGGCGTCAAGACGTGCGGGAATATTCTCTTTCATTATTTTATATTTTAGTTAATGCAAACTTAGCGAATTTTATCGAGAATTTTGTATGTTTGCATAAAATCTTTCTTCTATCACACCACATAAGCATAACCATGAAAATAGAGACTGAAATCAGAGAGCAGTTTAAAAAGACATTCGGCGACCCGGCGGGCACCATGTACGCCTCAGCCGGACGCATCAATCTCATCGGCGAGCACACCGACTATAACGGCGGCTTTGTCTTCCCCGGAGCAATCGACAAATGTATAATGGCCGAAATCAGGCCCAACGGCACCGACCGCGTCAGAGTGCGGTCGGTCGACATGAACGAGAGCGCGGAGTTCGGGCTCGAGGAGTCAGACAAGCCCGAGCAGATGTGGGCGCGCTATGTCTTCGGCGTCTGCCGCGAAATCATCAAGCGCGGAGGCCGTGTCGGAGGCTTTGACGCCGTGTTTGCGGGCAATGTGCCCCTTGGCGCCGGACTGTCGTCGTCGGCCGCTTTGGAGAGCGTATTTGCCTTCGCGCTCAACGATATCTTCAACGACGGCCGCATCGACCTGTTTGAGCTCGCGCGTATCGGCCAGTCGACCGAACACAACTACTGCGGCGTCAACTGCGGCATCATGGACCAGTTCGCCTCGATTTTCGGTCGTAAGAACAAGCTGATACGCTTGGACTGCCGCTCGATGGAGCATGAATACTTCCCGTTCGAGCCCGAAGGCTACCGCCTCGTGCTCGTCGACTCTGTGGTGAAACACGAGCTTGTGGGCTCGCCTTACAACCGCCGTCGCGAGTCGTGTGAGCGCGTGGCCGCGCGCTTGGGCTTGGACTGCCTGCGCGACGCCACATACGACGACTTGGAGCGCGTGCGCGGCGACATCAGCGACGAGGATTACAGCCGCGCACACTTTGTCATCGGCGAGAAACAGCGCGTTTTAGATGTCTGCGAGGCGCTCGGTCGCGGCGATTATGAGACCGTGGGCCGCTGCATGTACGAGACCCACGAGGGCCTCTCGAAAGAGTATGAGGTCAGCTGCGAGGAACTCGATTTTCTCAACGACGTGGCCCGCGAGGAGGGCGTCACCGGCTCGCGCATCATGGGCGGCGGCTTCGGCGGCTGTACCATCAATTTAGTCAAAAACGAGCTTTACGACAAGTTTATCGACGCCGCCGTGAGCAAATTCGAGGCACGCTACGGCCACAAGCCAAAAATCTACGACGTCATCATCTCTGACGGCGCGCACAAATGCTAACCATCAATCATTCAGCATAAAATGTCAATCGAAACAAAAACAGTCAAATCGCCCGCAGGCGATATCAAGCTATACACACTCACCAATTCGCGCGGCGAAAAAGTCACGCTGTCAAACCTCGGAGCCGGCATAGTCAGCGTCATCGTCACAGACCGCGACGGCCGGCAGGCCGATGTGGCCTTAGGCTATGACAATCCGGCCGACTATATGGGCGACGGCCCCTGCATGGGCAAGGTGCCCGGACGCTACGCCAACCGCATAGCCCGCGGACTTTTCACGCTCGACGGCAAGGAGTACAAACTGTCAATCAACAACGGCCCCAACACGCTGCACGGCGGCCCGACAGGCTTCATGAACCGTCTGTGGGACGCGGAGCACACCGCCGCAGACACCGTCCGTTTCACACGCGTCAGCCCCGACGGCGAGGAGGGCTATCCGGGCACACTGACCGCCGCCGTCACCTACCGCTGGACCGACGACAACCGTTTGGAGGTCAAGCTGGAGGCCGAGACTGACGCCCCGACCGTGGTCAATCTGACCAACCACGCATATTTCAACCTCGGCGGTCACGACTCGGGCTTCGTCGGAGACCACATCCTCACCCTCGCCTGCTCTCACTACCTGCCCACCGACGAGACCCTCATCCCGACGGGCGAGATTGCCCCCGTGGCCGACACGCCGATGGACTTCACCGCGCCCCACCCCATCGGCCGCGACCTCAAGGCCGACTTCGCCGCACTCAACTACGGCAAGGGCTATGACAACTGCTGGGTCGTCGACGGCTACCGCCCCGGTGTGATGCGCGCAGTGGCCAAACTCGTTGACCCGCAGAGCGGACGTGCGCTCGAGATTGCGACCGACCAGCCTGCAGCTCAGGTCTATACGGGCAACTGGCTCAAAGGCTCGCCGCGTGCCAAAGGCGGCAAGGACTATGACGACTACGGCGGCGTGGCCATCGAGTGTCAGGACATGCCCGACGCGCCCAACCGCCCCGAGTTCCCGTCGACTCGCTTAGAGCCCGGCGAGAAATATGAGCGTCACATAACATTCAGATTCTTCGCCGAGTAATGAAGCCGATACTGTTTGTCCTTGCGGCCGGCATGGGCAGCCGCTACGGCGGCATCAAGCAGCTTGACGGCGTCGGGCCTCACGGCGAGACCATCATGGACTACTCGATTTATGACGCGCTGCAGGCCGGCTTCGGCAAAGTGGTCTTCGTCATCCGCCACGACATCGAGGACGACTTCCGCGCCAAAATCCTCTCGAAATACGAGGGACACATCCCCGTCGACGTCGTTTTTCAGGCTGTAGACAAGCTGCCCGAGGGGTATGTCTGCCCCGCGGGGCGCACCAAGCCTTGGGGCACAAACCACGCCCTGCTTATGGCAGCCGGTGCCATAGACCGCCCGTTTGCCGTCATTAACTCCGACGATTTTTACGGGCGCGACGCCTTTGAGGCCGTGGCCCGCGAACTGATGCGGCCAGGCCGTCGCGACAACGAGTTCTGCATGGTGGGATTTCGCGTCGGCAACACGATGAGCCCCAACGGGTCGGTGTCGCGCGGCGTGTGTGCCACCGATGCCGACGGCTATCTGCAGACCGTCACTGAGCGCACCGCCATACGCTATGACGACCGCGGCGACATCGTCTTCACTGACGAGCAGGGCGCCGATGTCACGCTCGACCCGATGACGCCCGTGTCGATGAACCTCTGGGGCCTGACGCCGGCCTACTTCGGGCCCGCGCGTCGCGAGTTCGAGCGTTTTCTTGACGCCAATATCGACAACCCCAAGGCCGAAATGGCTATACCGCCGGCTGTCGACGCGCTCATCAAATCGGGCGAGGCAAGCGTCAAGGTGCTTGACACGACCTCGCGCTGGTTTGGCGTCACCTATCAGGCCGACCGCCCCGGCGTGGTCGAGCGCCTCGCCGAACTCCACGCCACGGGAGTCTACCCTGACAGACTATTCTGACTCGACACCAATAGATAACCCTCTGAAATGTAGGGACATACCAAAGCAACTATCAAAGTAGGGGCGCAATACTTTGCGCCCTCGTAGTCAAGCATTACATAGCTTCAGTCATTACGATGTTTCATAGCGGGCGCAAAATATTGCGCCCCTACCATTCACCTGCTTGTCATAGGCTCACATACGGCGCTGCGCTGCAGCGCTGACGCACCTACCGCTCGCGCGTCCCGCGCTTTTCCACGGGCGGCCACACAATACATGCCAAAGGCATGTCCCTACATTTCGAACGGTGCTCACAACGCTCAACCAATTGAAATACAGGGATATGCCTTGACCAGCGAACGATATACGGGTGGTATTGAGTGACTATTTATCTATTATTCGTCGATTTCTTCGAGATCAAAGAAAAGGAGTTTTGTGTGATCAGTATCAGATCCTCCGCTCAACGGCAAGAAATTGTTCTTCAGATAAAAAGGAAGGGCCTCATTATAGGCATCAACTGTTATGAAGCGACATTCTGTCTTATTATCGACGATAAAGTATGTTTTAATAGACGGCGGATTTGATATTTAACTGCGATTCCTTCAGCAGTCATACGATTACTTTACAAACATTGAAAGAGCGGCACGATAGTTAGCCTCACGTCTGCACCAGTCATAGCTTGACTCCTTGGGGGATTCTGCATACGTTTTTCAAATAACACAAAGTTATAACAAATTTCTGACATAACAGAATATGCTGCAAGACATTATTTTATGACGATGCAAAACACAGCTTAACTATTCTGATTATATTTTCCCAACAACTCATACATCAATTTGTATGCCGCAGAGATAATTATTTGATAGAATACAGAGGTCGACAAGGTATACTTTACTCCACTTTCATATTCTTCTTTCCATGTTAGGTGTAAATCAATTCCTGATTCATACGCATCGTTCCAAAGCATCGAAACATTCCCAAAAGATGACCAATTTTCTGGGAACTCATCATCATCCCCTTCTTTAATCAATATATCTTTATCGGGGTTGGCCCCTAACTTTAATAGTCGTTCAGTCTCTTCAAACTCCAAACTTGCTGAGGCACGGTACAAGTCAAGATCAAGCTTAGATGCGCCATTCTTAATAAGCATTTCAAGCGGAGCAAAGAAAACGTCTTCATACGAATAATCAAGCGATTCAGCCGCAAATGCCTTGGCATAGTCTATGAATACCTTTTGATAATCATCTGGCACTAAATCATTTTCAATTAAAAAGTTCCAAATAATATCATTCTCTTTTCGAAAATGAGCGACTATTAGCTTATACTCATCGTTCCAAAAGTCATCGTCTAATAATACTTTAAGTCCATACGCACAAAGAGAAAATATATTTGGACCACAAGGACATGTTCCACAATCAAAATCACTAATATATAGCGATTTAAAACCGGCAATAAACTGCTTAGACCTACCCAATATGAGGTCTTGGAATATTTGCTCAGACGTGTTCATTATCACAAATTGATAGCGCCGACTACATCCTGCCGGCGCTATATTATTTACCTTTGGAGGCGGGCTTTTTCTTTATGTAGCTTTGGCCGTTGTTATCTGTCCCGACGGGGAAAATATTCAAAATTTTCAATTTCCCGTCCTCGCAAACGGCCTCTATCGGAAAAAGGGTTTCCCGAGCGTCAGGGCTCCATTTATATTTGACCAAGTAACAGTTATCGGGCATCGGCACAATATTCAGTGACTCGATTGCATACTTGTTCACATCCTGAGCGTGGATTATCGCGTCGGCATCATATTGCTCGGTATATTCGGCAAGCGTTGCGATGAGTTCGGGCGACATGTGTGCCTGCTTTAACAGTTCGTTTGCCTTGTCGTCACACTTTTCGACATTCTGCATATAGGTGACGTAGAAATTCTTTATCGCCTCTTCACACTGCGCAAATGCATCTATTGATAACAATGAAAAACATATTATCAGAGCAACCCGCATAGCTTTTGTAATGAAAGTCTTCATGACGGTCAAAAATTTCGGGTAAAACATTCGTTCACAAAGTTAAAAAAAATCTGACCACCAAATTTTATGGCAAGAATTTCGCGACACCGCCCATGTGAGGCCATGGTATATGGAGGGCGATTTGCAAACGCACGAGGGATAACACGTTAAACGTAGGGACATGCCAAAGCGGGCGAAGCCTGCGCCGGCATGTATGATTTGCCGATAATCGCCTGACGGCCACGTTATACGTGCCAGAGGCACGTCCCTACAATGCGCTGGTGGTCAGATCATTGCGTCGGTCGATTGCAAATCGACCCTCCATATATAGCAACGGCCCACACAAAAAGATGCGGGGCCGTATATGCGATTTTATGTCGGATTGGTGTCAGACTGTGACGCGGAGTACTTTGCCGCAGCCGGTGAGGGTGAGGTCTTCGGCCTCGGCGGGTATGAGGGCGGTGTGACCACAAGTGAGGTGACGGGTCTCTTTGCCGACGCGCACCTCGACTTCGCCGCCGACTACCATCAGCACGGTGAACGACTCGCCTGTGGTGATGAAGTCAAGCTCCTGCCCCTCTTTGAGTTCGATGAAATCGGTGGTGAAATACGAGCACTCAACGGCGCCCATGCGGGTCGAATCAAATATTTTAGCTGTCGGCTCGACCTCTTTGGGGAAGGTGTAGTCGATGGCATCGCGGGCCTCGACGGTGTGGAGCTGACGGGGATTGCCGGCAGCATCGCGGCGGTCGTAGTCATAGACGCGATAGGTGATGTCGCTGGTCTCCTGAATCTCGGCGATGAGGTTGCCGGCGCCGATAGCGTGAATGGTGCCCGCGGGGATGAAATAGAACTGGCCGGGGGCCGATTTGTGGGCACCGACGACGTCCATGATGGTGTTGTCACCGACGCGGCGCACGTATGACTCGGGGTCAAGCGGAGCGCTCAGACCTGAATAGATATTGGCATCTTTCTCGCAATCAACGACATACCACATCTCCGTCTTTCCGCGCGAATTATGGCGCACACGGGCGAGCTCGTCGTCGGGGTGGACCTGCACAGACAGATTCTCACGGGCGTCGATAAGTTTGATGAGCAGGGGGAAATCATCGCCAAACTCCTTAGCTACCTTGGTGCCGAGCAGGCGCGAGCCGTAGGTGTGGCAGAGTTCGACGATGTTCTTGCCGGCGAAGGGGCCTTCGTCAACGACCGACTCGTGGCCGGGTACGGCCGACAGCTCCCAGCTCTCACCGAGGCGCTCGACGTCGATTTTCTCATTTTTTAGCGCGGCTATCTTGTCACCGCCCCAGACGACGGTCTTATAGTAAGGAGTGAATGTCAGAATAGTTTTTAATGAATCCATGTTTTATGTCGATTATTAAATTGTTAGAACGAAGTGAGCTTAAACGAATACTCGGCGTCACGGTCGAAGCAGCGCAGCGTGTTGTCGGTGTCGCGGAGCATAATCGAGTGAGTGAGGTTGTCAGGGTCGATGCCCCAGTAGAGCACATAACCCTGCGCGCCCTCGACGGGCTCGAACGAGACATAATAGATACGGCGGTCTGTGTCGTCGCGCTTGATTGACGCGCCCTTGATTTCCTTCTCCTTAAGTTTCTCACCGAAAACGCGCAGGTCGTAGAGCGAGAAGTCGCCGCTGCCGACCGTAGCCATGTTCTTGATGCGGATATGACGCGCCTTGACCGGGCGGTCGAGCACGATAAGGTCGTGGGGCAGGTCGGCGCTGTTGTCGGCACGGTTGATGACGGCGGTCCATGTCCGGCCGTCGTCAGAAGTCTCTATGACGTAGCGGTAGGGCTTGGGAGTGGCGCCGAGGTCATACTCGCTGTTGTTGTCGGCGAAATTGACCTGCACGGCGCGCACGGTCTGCGGACGGCCGAAGTCGAGCGCGAGCCATTCGCCGGGACGGCCCGAAGCGGCGCTCCACCATGTCTCGACAGTCTCGTCGGCTGCGAGAGCGGCAGGGTGGTCAGGACGCTCAGACGATGCCGTGGCCTTGGCTCCGATGGCAAGCTGACGCCAGCCCTTCGTCAGAGCAGTCTCGCTGAAATTCACCTTACGGTCAGGAATCTCGAAGGGATAATCAGACCAGAGCGTGTAGGCATGCATGCCCTTGTCGTCGACAGTCACGGGGAAGAGGCCGAGACGGCGCTCAAACCAGTGGCGCTGGCAGACACACATCGTGGCTACGTGCCAGTAGTTGCCGTACTTATCTTTAAACGTATGGCCGTGGCCCGCACCGCCCATAAAGCCGCCGGGCTTGTGTGAGAAGGGGTTGTCAGGCATGTAGGTGTACGGACCGAGGGGATTGTCAGAGACGTAGACACCGTCGCCGTACGAGCGCCACTGAGTGCCGGGCGCCGCATACTGCAGATAATATTTGCCATTATATTTAATCATGGCCGGACCCTCGTTGTAGTCGTTGTGGTTGGTCTCCTCGTTGTTGGCGCCGGGCACTTCCCAGCCGTAGAGGTCTATATGATGGCCTATCATCTCCTTGGGCTCGCCGATGGGGGCGAAATCGTTCTTAAGGTCAAGCTCGACGCCGACTATCGGGTCTTTATCGTGGCAGCCCCAGTAGAGATACAGGCGGCCGTCATCGTCGAGGAAGAAGCTCGGGTCGTGCTGCGGCAGCTTGAACTTGCAGGCGACCTCCTGCCACGACGTGCCGTCGTCGGGCGTGGCGGTCTTGAAGATGCGCGTATTGCCCGTCGAGGCGGTGAAATAAATCTCGCCGTCGAGTATGAGGATGGTCGGAGCGTAGTCGTTAATCGTGGGGATAGACGGTGCGGGGATGTAGGTCCACTCCGCCAAGTCGAGCGACGACCAGTAACCCGACGACTTCGATGCAAAGAGATAATACTTGCCGTTAAAATACTCGCACACCGGGTCGGCGGCCTCGCGGCGGTGTCCGTCGTTGGGGTTGTAAGGCTGGAACTGATAGTTGAGCTCGATAGGATTGGCTACTATCGGATTGGCGGCCTCGGCCGGAAGAATGGCCATAAATACGGCTGCCGAGCCTAATAATAAAGATTTATTCATGGTCAGTGATGAAGAATGGTTATTTGCTGCAAAGATAAGCTTTTTAGACATATAAATGTTAACTTTGCGTAGTCTTATTTTTAACTTCATTCATCACTAACCAATCATCATTAACATCATGGTTGCAAAGCAACGTGTCGTCTTTCTTGACTGGCTGCGTGTCATAGCCTGCTTTATGGTTATGGTCGTTCACGCCTCGGAGTGTGTTTACTCCAATGACTATTCATTCTCATTTCCGTCCGAACTCGGGCGCTGGAGCGTCTGCCTCATAAACGGATTCGTGCGCCCGGCCGTACCGCTGTTTCTTATGGCCTCGGCCTATCTGCTCGTGCCGCTGCGCACTGACACCGGCACTTTCTTCCGCAAACGCCTGACGCGCGTGGTCATCCCCTTCGCCCTGTGGCTCGTGCTCTACGCCGTGCTGCCGGCCGCGTGGGGCGAGACCACCGTCGACGGCGCCATGTCAAACCTCGCGCAGATAGCCATCAACTTCATCCCCCGCGCCTCGCATCTGTGGTTTATCTATATGCTCTTGGGCATCTACATCATCATGCCCGTGCTCACGCCGTGGTTAGAGCGCGTCAGCCGCCGCGAGGAAGAATGCTACATACTGCTGTGGCTCTTTACTACCCTCTTCTGGCATGCACATGAGATTTTCGGCGAAGTATTCGGCGAGTGTTGGTGGAATCCCTTCCCGCTGTTCTACTACGTCTCGGGCTACGTCGGCTACGTCCTCCTCGCCCACTACATCCGCAAATATCTTGACTGGAACATGCGCAAGACACTGACCATCGCCCTGCCCTGCTTTCTCGTCGGCTACGCCATGTGCATCTGGTCGTTCTACACCCGCTCATTCACCGTCGCCGAGGTGCGCCTGCTCGAGCTGAGCTGGCAGACGACGTCATTCGCCCCGGCGCTCATGAGCTTCGGCGCGTTCATGCTGATAAAGCAGATTAATTATTCAGGCAGCCGCGTCTATGGCGCCGTGATGAGCATCTCGGCTGTCAGCTACGGCATGTATCTGATGCACATGCTCGTGCTGCCGTATGTCTTCGTGCCGCTCAACGAAGTGCTGCCCGTGCCCGTCACCATTTTCGCGACAGCCGCCATCACCTACGCCGCCACCTATGTCATCTGCCGCCTGATCTCGATGCTCAAAATCGGCAAATACATTGTCGGCTGACCGGGCCGAGCCTTCGGTCAGTCGATTTTGTGGAAGTGGGTGACGTCGACGCCGCAAATCGGGCATTTGAAATCTGCCGGAAGTTCGCCGTCGACCTCGGCGATGTAGCCACAGACATCACACTGATAGCGGTTTTTGCTTTTTGTCTTTGATGTCTCAGGGACTTCGTCGGCCCGATAAGTGGGAGCGTTTTTCGGGGCACGGCCTTTGATGACGTTATGGTAATAGGCATAGGTCATCGGAGTACCCTCGCCGGCGACGGTGTCAACCAAACGTGCGACAACCAGCACATGAGTCTCACAGTCGATAAACTGTTCGGCCGTAAGGACAAGGCGCCCTGCAAATTTACCTTTGACGCAAGGCGTGTAGCCGACGACATCATAGCCATATTTCTCGTATTTATCGACATCACGGCTGCTCGAGAAACCGAACGTGCCGATAATTTCCGGATTTGTGTCCTCGGCGAGTATCGACAGCGAGAAACGGCCGGTCTCGCGTATGGCGTCAAGAGTGAAGTTATTCTTATTCAACGAAATAACCAATAACGGATTTACACTCGTCACCTGAAAACATGTGTTGATGACGCATCCGACAGCGCGACCGTCTTTAAACGCGCCTACTACATACAGACCGTATGTCAGTTTGTAAAGAACTGTTGTATCCATAATACTTTATATTTATATATTAACAATTTACATTTCGAAAACTCTGACCGTCATAAATCGGTGCATGGCAAAATTATTGATTTTTTTGATTGGGAATTGAAATAAAACACTAAATTTGCATCGATAAATAATCCGACTTGTATAACTAACTAATTAACTTATCAACATGGCCTACGTAATTACCGACAGATGTGTGGCATGCGGAACTTGTCTTCCTGTTTGCCCCGTAGAAGCTATCTCTGAAGGCGAAATCTATCACATCGACCCCGACACTTGCATCGAGTGCGGATCGTGTGCAGAAGTTTGCCCCAGCGGCGCTATCGAGCCCGGAGAATAATCAGCTCAAATTGATACCAATAACAAGAGGCTGCGTCAGACGACACAGCCTCTGTTATTTTTATTACACGATATCAACTTATCGTCCGCGTTAGTAATCGAAGTCGAATTATAGCGCCTGCGGCGCAAATTTTCTAAAACCCACCGCGAGCGCCGAAGGCGCGTAGCCGTGGGATAACCGGGAACTCCTTTAATGCCGTGACAAGCGACGGAGTCTGCGCTGTCACGGAGAGGCGATAGCCAAGGCAGTGGCAAAGCGGCTAACGCCGGTGCGCGAATGCGCATGCTCCGCAGCTTGTCGCGCCGGTTTATAGCATGCCCTAACCCCCCGGCTTCGCACTGCGTGCTCCGCGCGGGGGTTGTAGAGGACTCGCGCGTCCCGCGCTTTTGGGGTACGGCCTGCTTGTCTTAAACTCACATGCGGCGCTTACAGCTCGTAGCCCGTTGAAAAGCAAGGACATGCCAAAGCAGGCGAAGCAAGCGGCGGCATGTATAGGCCGCCCTTACCCTTTGGCCATCTCGAGGATGATGGATTTGAGACGGCCGGCGAGAGTCTCGGCCTCGTCCATCGTGTGGGCCTCGGAGTAGATGCGGATGATGGGCTCGGTGTTAGATTTGCGCAGATGCACCCAGCTGTCCTTGAAGTCGATTTTGACACCGTCGATATCTGTAATCTGCTCGCCGGCAAAACGCTCTTTGACTGTCGCGAGTATCGCATCGACATCGAGACCTTCTGACAGTTCGACCTTGGTCTTATAAATCGAATAATCAGGGAGCGACGCACGCAACTCGCTGACTTTCTTGCCCGACTTGGCAAGCATGGTCAGGAAAAGTGCCACACCGACCAGCGCGTCGCGGCCATAGTGGATGGCAGGATATATGACACCGCCGTTGCCCTCGCCGCCGATGACGGCGCCCGTACGTTTCATCTCTGTCGTGACGTTCACCTCACCCACGGCGGCCGAACTGTAGCGGCAGTCATGAGCCTCGGCTATGTCACGCAGCGCACGGCTCGAGCTGAGGTTATTGACCACGGGACCCGGCTTGTAGGTAAGCACATAATCAGCGACGGATACAAGAGTGTTCTCCTCGCCGAACATGCGTCCGTCCTCCATGATTATGGCCAGACGGTCGACATCGGGGTCGACGACAAATCCGACATCGGCCTTAGACTCACGCGTCAAGTCAGAGATAGCCGAGAGATTCTCGGGGATAGGCTCCGGCAGATGAGCGAATCGTCCGGTCGGAGCACAGTTGAGCTCGATGATATTGCGGACGCCAAGGGCGTGGAGCAGCTCCGGGATGACGATGCCGCCCACCGAGTTGACAGCGTCGACCGTCACGGTGAAATCGGCGTTGCGTATAGCCTCGACGTCGACAAGGTCGAGCGCGAGCACGAGGTCGATATGACGGCGGTTATAGGTATTGTTTATGTACTGATGTCCGAGACTGTCAATCGGAGCGAACTCATAGTCACGCTGTTCGGCTATGCGAAGCACCTCACCTCCCTCGTCGGCCGACAGGAACTCGCCGTGCTCGTTGAGCAACTTGAGCGCGTTCCACTGGCGCGGATTGTGAGAGGCTGTCAGGATTAGGCCTCCGCACGCCTTCTCGGCCACGACTGCAATCTCGGTGGTCGGAGTCGATGCCAGACCTATATTGACTACGTCAAAGCCCATAGCCATCAGTGTGCCGACGACAATATCGCAGACCATCTCTCCTGACAGACGTGCGTCGCGTCCGACGACGATAGTATGGCTTTTCTGTGTTGTGGTGCGCTCTATGAACGTAGCATAGGCCGCTGTATATTTGACGATGTCGATGGGAGTCAGCGCTTCGCCGGGCCGCGCGCCGATTGTGCCGCGAATACCCGAGATTGATTTAATAAGAGTCATGGTGAGACCGTGCTTAAGGTATTGACAGAAATATGTTGTTTAGATAATTATATCAATTGTTTTAAGATAATCATAATTTAAAGACATCGCATGCAGAGAGCCGCACGCGATGCGAAAGATGCGGCTTTCAGGTCTGCGGCTTATAATAACGCAGACGGAAGAGATAGGGGATTACGTTAGCCGTTTCAGACGAAAAACCGTACTGTGACTTCACGACAAGGTTAACCTGACAGTCTATCGGCAGAAGCGACAGCGGATACTGTATACCCGACCCCCACTGATAGGAACTGGGGAGCTGATAGTTGTTATATCTGAAACAAGTGTTTATCTGGCTCATATCACCTTCATTGCCACCGCCGTCAGACAGCTGGCCGTTATATGACTGCAGGTTATATCGTGTAAAACGGAAGTATATCAGCTCGTCGTCGGTCACACGGTTGCCGGGTGTGCCGGCGTTGAGCACCTGCATATATAGATTGCCGTCAGGGTCGATGCGATAATACGGGGCATTTTCGCCTACCTCAAAGACCGTGTCGGCGGGGATGTGGTCTACCACGCGCTGGTCAGCCAGAAAACGGTTGACATAATGTGTCTCGTCAGTAAGCAGCTCGGCATACGACTTGCTGTCGCTGCATGATGCCGCAGCGAGGGCGGTCACAGCCGCAAATATCAGATAGATTGTCTTGATTCTCATTGTCGGTGTCTTGTAATTTTTCCGTCTAAGTAAACGTTCAGTCTTGTTTGGTCTCTTTTTTGTCAATATACTTGGTCTTGTTTTGGTCAAGCAACGATTTAAACAGATTGCAGGCCTCGTCAAGCGTGCCGTCAAATTCGCCTCCGGCTGCATTGACATGCCCTCCGCCGCCGAAATACTCTTTGCAGATGATGTTGACCGGGAAATCGCCTGTCGAACGCATCGACACCTTGACATATCCTTCCTCCTCACGCATAAACGCCGAGTAGACTATGCCCGGGATTGCAAGAGGCTTGTTGACCAGCCCCTCGGTGTCGCCTTTGGCATAATGAAACCGGTTGAGTTCGTCACGAGTCAGCCGTATAAGAGCTGCTCCGCGGTCTGCGAATACCTCCATGCGATCAAGCAGCGCATAACTGTTGAGACGCATGCTGTCTTCACTCTGTCGATTGATAAGCTTCTCATAGAGAGAGACTTTGTCGACTCCCTTGCGCAAAAGCTCGGCAACAATGATATAGTCGTCAGGGTCGTTGGCGTTATATGCGAAATTACCCGTGTCGGTCATCATGCCCGCCAGAAGACACTCGGCAGCCTCCTTGTCAATGATATTGAAAAGCTCGAGGCGGCAGAGCACCCTGAAAAGCAGGACGCATGTCGACGACATCTCGGGATGAGAAATCAAAGGATCAGCAAAATCAGATGGATGAAGATGATGGTCTATCATGACCTTTGGAGCCGATGAAGCCTCGACCATAGGCGCAAGACGGTCTATACGCTTGAGCTCGTTGAAATCAAGGCAAACAATCAAATCGGCACGCTCGAAGATGCGGCGTGCGAAATCCGCATAACGCGACCCGACGACAACATCCTTTGCGCCGGGAAGCACCATCAGCTGGGTCTGCGGCTGATCAGGCACGACGACCCTCACCTCTTTGCCCATATTGCCGAGCACATGAGCCAAGGCGAGAGAGGACCCCATAGCGTCACCGTCAGGCGACATGTGGGTGGTAATGGCCACACGGCGTGCGCCGTCAATAAGGCGACCCAACCGGCGGATACTTTTTTCGTTTAATATACGTGCTATCATCTTCGCAAATTTCCTTGCAAAGATAATATTTAGTCTCGTACAGAGACCTAATAAGGCAGGCTTTTATGAAAGTTTAAAATTTTACCCCTAAGGGTTAATATTTCTTAATAATATCAGTCCAAGCCGCAATTCTGCCATCTGTCAGTTCTGGCTTGTTCACCTCGTCGAGCACCAATCCGACAAAACGCCCGTCGACCTCGGCGCCCGAGCGCTCAAAGTCGTATCCGTCAGCGTCAAACGGGGCGATAAACTCCGCACCGGTCGGCTGCATCCGGCGATATATCTCGCCGACAGCATTACAGAATGTATCGCTCATAGTTTCATCACCGCAACCGAACACGGCTATCTTATGACCCTTGAGGTCAAGGGCATCCGCACCGTCGAGAAAGTCAAGCCAGTCTCTCTCGGGCTCACCCGAGCCCCATGTGCTCGAGCCGAGAATATCTATCTCATAATCACCGAGGACCGACGGTGCCGTCTTGGCGACATCATGCACATCATCATCGGAGACACCGAGTTTCGCGGCTATGCGCCGTGCTATAGCGGCCGTAACGCCTGTAAGCGAGCCGTAAAAGACACCTGTTTTTTTCATATATTCGATATTGTTTTTATGCGATTCAAACAACGGTTTTAGATTATAACATCCGCCGCAGCCGCGTTGTTTATGCAGCGCCTTAAGAGTACGCATAATTTGTTGTGACTTTTTATCAACATTAAAAAGTTTTATTGCTGACATGCAAACTAAAATGATTAAATTTGCACCTTGAAAAGTCATAACAACCACCAACATGTCAGACAGCAAGCAGATCAAAACAGCTCTTATCTCCGTTTTCCACAAAGACGGACTCGATGAAATAATCAAAAAACTCCATGCCGACGGCGTCAGATTCCTGTCGACAGGCGGCACGAAATCATTTATCGAATCATTAGGTTTCGAGTGTGACGCAGTCGAAGACCTCACCGGATATCCCTCGATACTCGGAGGCCGCGTCAAGACGCTGCATCCCAAAGTTTTCGGCGGTATTCTTGCCCGTCGCGACAATGAGAGCGACAAAGCCCAGTCTGCTGAATTTGAAATCCCTGAAATCGACCTCGTGATTGTCGACCTCTACCCCTTCGAGGCCACCGTCGCTTCAGGCGCGCCCCTCGCCGACATCATCGAGAAAATCGATATAGGCGGCATCTCGCTCATCCGCGCAGCTGCCAAAAACTATAACGACGTGGTCATCGTCGCATCAAAGAAACAGTATCCCATCCTCGCCGGCATGCTTGACGCCCACGGCGCAAGTTCGACCTACGAAGAGCGCCTGCTGCTCGCCAAAGAGGCTTTCGGCGTCTCGTCATACTATGACAGCGCCATCTTCAACTACTTCGACAAGACAGCCTGCGCTCCCGCAGCTCCCTCGGCCATGCGCGTCGCCATCGACGGCTCAAAGCCCATGCGATACGGCGAGAATCCCCATCAGGAGGGTTTCTTCTTCGGCGACTTCGACGCCATGTTCGACCAACTCCACGGCAAGGAAATTTCATACAACAATCTCCTCGACATCGATGCTGCCGTCTCGCTCATCGAGGAGTTTGACGACACGACGGTCGCCATCCTCAAACACAACAACGCCTGCGGCCTCGCCTCACGCGACATCCTGCGCGACGCTTGGCGCGACGCCCTCGCCGGCGACCCCGTCTCGGCCTTCGGCGGCGTAATCATCACCAACCGCGAGATTGACGCGGCTACAGCCGAAGAAATCAACAAAATATTCTTCGAAGTCATCATCGCACCGGCCTACAGCGAAGACGCCCTCGCGATACTCACCCAGAAGAAAAACCGCATCATCCTCGTGCAGAAAGCCGCGCTCAAGACTCAGAAATCATTCCGCTCGATACTCAACGGCGCTCTGATGCAACAGCGCGACACCAAAGTCGAGACTCCCGAAGATCTCAAACTCGTCTCGGGCGACGCTCTCACTGACGAGCAGATCGCTGACATGCTCTTCGCCAACAAAATCGTCAAGCACTCAAAGAGCAACGCCATCGTCCTCGCACGCGACCGCATGCTGCTCGGCAGCGGCGTAGGCCAGACATCGCGCGTCGACGCCCTGCGCCACGCCATCGAGAAGGCCAACTCTTTCGAGCTCGACCTCAAAGGCTCGACCATGGCCTCGGACGCCTTCTTCCCCTTCGCTGACTGTGTCGAGATTGCCGACGGCGCCGGTGTGACCTCTGTCATACAGCCCGGCGGCTCTATCCGTGACACCGACTCCGTCGACTACTGCCGCGAGCATGGCATGACAATGGTGATGACAGGTTTCCGCCATTTCAAACATTAATACACTCACTCACAACACGCCATAAACATCCTCATCAAAATGAGACTTTTCTCTCTGACAAAAGAAATCGCAATCGACCTTGGCACAGCCAATACGATTATTATACATAACGACAAGATTGTCATCAACGAGCCATCTATCGTCGCTCTCGACAATCGCACAGACAAACCTATCGCCGTCGGCAACGAAGCCCATCTGATGGAAGGCAAAGGCCATCCCGGCATCCGCACGGTCCGTCCCCTGCGCAAAGGAGTCATTGCCGACTTCAACGCCGCAGAGCTGATGATACGCGGTCTCGTCAAAAAGGCTTCGTCAAAAAACAACTGGTTCTCGCCGTCGCTGCGCATGGTCGTAGGCATACCCTCAGGCTCGACCGAGGTCGAAATACGCGCCGTGCGTGACTCGTCGGAGCACGCTGACGGCCGCGACGTCTACATGATCTACGAGCCTATGGCCGCAGCTCTCGGCATCGGTCTCGACGTCGAAGCCCCCGAGGGCAACATGATTGTCGACATAGGCGGCGGCACCACCGAGATTGCCGTAATCTCACTCGGCGGCATCGTCAGCAACAAGAGCATCCAGATAGCCGGCGACGACCTCACCGAAGACATACAGAATCACATGCGCCGCGCACACAACGTAAAAGTCGGCGTACGTACGGCCGAGCAAATCAAGATGAACGTAGGCTCTGCGCTCACCGAGCTTGACAATCCGCCCGAAGACTTTGTGGTCCACGGCCCGAATGTGATGACCTCACTGCCTATGGAAATCCTTGTCACATATCAGGAAATCAGCCATTGCATCGAGAAAACCATCTCAAAAATCGAGGCTGCCGTGCTCGGAGCCCTCGAGCAGACTCCTCCCGAGCTCTACGCCGACATCGTGCGCAACGGCATCTATCTCGCCGGCGGCGGCGCCCTGCTCCGTGGTCTTGACAAGCGTCTGACAGATAAAATCGGCATACAGTTCCACGTAGCCGAAGACCCGCTGCTCGCTGTCGCACGCGGCACCGGTGTGGCGCTTAAGAACGCATCTAAATTCTCCTTCCTCATCCGCTGACGGCATCCGCCGGTCGGTCTCTCGCCCGCACACGGCAGACGCCGACCGCCGGTCCCACTCGGCATATCACATGTCTGACAAGTGCGCGAGCTCTTTAACTTTTTCATACGCAACAGCAAATGGTTTGTCTTCACATTCTATGTGGTGATAAGCTGTATGCTGCTGTTTCATGACAACCCCTATCAGCGCCACGTCTATCTGACATCTGCAAATGCCGTCTCCTCTGCCGTCTACGATGTCAGCAACAATGTCACATCTTACTTCAACCTGCACGACATCAACGAGGACCTCAACCGTCGTAACGCCGTTTTAGAGAAAGAGGTTATCAACCTGCGTGAGCGTCTGCAGAGCTACGCCGAACTTGTCTACAAAGACACGATGCGTGTCGACAGCGGCATCGACCATTTTGATTTCATCGTAGCCCACGTAATAAACAACAGCGTTTCGAGGCCATACAACTATCTGACCGTCAACAAGGGCCGGCTCGACGGCGTCCGCCCCGAGTTGGGAGTGATAGACCAGAACGGCGTTGTCGGCATCGTCAGCGTCACCTCCGACCACAGCGCGCGTGTCATCTCGCTGCTTAATCCCGATTTTCGTCTGTCATGTAAAATAAAAGGCAGCGACCACTTCGGCTCGCTCGTCTGGGATGGCAATGACCCGACACGCGCTCTGCTCGAGGAGCTTCCCCGCCACACGGTCTTCCACCCCGGCGACACCGTGGTCACCAGCGGTTACTCGGCCGTCTTCCCGCCCGGTCTTCCTGTCGGCGTCATCCTTGACGACAACCGCGAGCACAACGAGAATTTCTTCACCCTCGATGTGCGCCTCTTCGCTGATTTCACGACCCTGAGCAACGTGCAGATTGTAGTAAACAACTACGGCGATGAACTCGCAGAAGTCGAAGGCCGCACACCTAACGATAAAACCACGGCAAAATGAGCAAGACCACACTGACATTCATCATGCTTTTCATTCTGCTCGTGCCGGCTCAGGCTGTTATATTCAACAACCTGATACTCTTCAGCGTGGCCCTGCCGCTTGTTTTTATCTACCTTATCATAAGACTGCCCATAACGCTCAGCCCCAACTGGGCCATGACCGTAGGATTCTTAACAGGACTCGCCGTCGACATTTTCTCCGACACGCCCGGCATGAACGCCCTCGCCTGCACCATCCTCGCCGTCTGCCGTCGCCCGGTCTTCCACCTCTACATGTCGCTCGACGACGACCTCTCGGGCCAGTGCCCGTCAATACGCACCATGGGGCCGGCCGCATATACAAAATACATGCTGACTATGGTCTTCATATACTGTCTGTGTGTATTTACAATCGAGGCTTTCCAGTTCTTCAACTTCCGCCTCCTCGTCCTGCGCACGGTCTGCAGCACACTGTTCACCTTTATTTTGATTTACGCAGTCGACAGCCTATCATTCAGACGACGTGAGAAAAAACTATAATTTAGAAAAACGCAAATATGTCATCGGCGGATTTATCGTGCTGATAGCCATCATTTATCTTATACGGCTCTTTGACCTGCAGATAAATGACGAGCGCTACAAACGTTCGGCCGACTCTAACGCCTTCCTCAAGAAAACGGTCTACCCCTCGCGCGGACTCATCTACGACCGCAACGGCGAGCTCGTCGTCTACAACCAGCCGGCCTACGACGTCATGCTCATTCCGCGCGACGTGCAGCCATTCGACACGCTCGACTTCTGCCGCACGCTCAACATCACCCCCGAGCAGCTTGTCAAACGCTTTGAGGACATGCGCGACAAGCGCCTCAACCCCGGCTACTCGTCTTACACCCCCCAGCGCCTGATTGCCCAGCTTTCGTCACAGGACTACGGACGACTACAGGAAAAGCTCTACCGTTTCCCCGGCTTCTTCATTCAGAAACGCATCCTGCGTCAGTATAATCATCCGACGGCAGCCAATGTGCTCGGCAACATCCGCGAGGTCTCGGCCGCCGACATCGAGCGTGACCCCTACTACGCGCCCGGCGACTACACAGGCGACCTCGGCGTTGAGAAAAGCTATGAGGAGCATCTGCGCGGCGTCAAGGGCGTAGAGATACTCATCCGCGATGCCCGCGGCCGCATACAGGGCCGCTATGAGAACGGCGCCCATGACGTCGACCCCGTCTCGGGCCGAGACCTGCGCCTGAGCTTGGATATCAAGCTTCAGGAGTACGCCGAGTCACTGATGGTCAACAAACGCGGCGCCGTCGTGGCCATCGAGCCTTCGACCGGCGAGATTCTCTGCATGGTCTCCAACCCGAGCTACGACCCGCGTCTGCTCGTCGGACGCCAGCGCGGTGAGAATTACCGCAAACTCGTCGAGGACGACTCGTGGCCTCTGTTTGACCGCGCGCTGATGGGCGCCTACCCCCCCGGCTCTACATTCAAACCCACTCAGGGTCTGATTTTCCTACAGGAAGGCATCATCGACCTCAACACCGCTTACCCCTGCTATCACGGCTATATCAACGGAGGCCTGCGCGTAGGCTGTCACGCACACGGCTCGCCTCTGCCTCTCAAGCCGGCCCTGCAGACATCGTGCAACGCGTTTTTCTGCTGGGGCTTCAAGGCCATGATTGACCGACGCTCGAAATACGGCTCGTCGGCAAAGGCTTTCGAGGTCTGGAAAAACCATCTTGTATCAATGGGCTACGGCTACCGTCTCGGCGTCGACCTGCCGGGCGAGAGCCGCGGCTTCCTCCCCAACGCCAAATTCTACGATAAATTCTACCGCGAGGGTCGCTGGAGCGCAAACACCATCATATCAGTCTCAATCGGTCAGGGTGAGATACTCGCCACTCCGTTGCAGATAGCCAACCTCTGCTCGACCATCGCCAACCGCGGATGGTTTATCACGCCCCATGTGGTCAAAGACATTCACGGCGCAGAGATGCCGGCTGACCTGCTCAAACGCCGCACACCTACCGTGGCGGCCCACTGGTACGGCGACGTGGCCGAGGGCATGCGCATGGCTGTCACCGGTGGCACATGCCGACGTGCCGCCATGCCCGACTTCGAGGCTGCCGGCAAAACCGGCACCGCCCAGAATCCGCACGGCAAGGACCACTCTGCCTTCATGGGCTTCGCCCCCTATGAAAATCCGCGCATCGCAGTCGCAGTCTATGTCGAGAACGGCGGCTGGGGCGCCACATTCGGTGTGCCCATCGGCAGCCTTGTCATGGAGAAATATCTGCGCGGCTCCATCTCACCCGAGCGCAAGTACATGGAAGAACAAATGCTAAACTCATCTATCATATATGCAAGCCCAAAGAAGAAGTGAGACGCAGTCTATCCTGCGTAACATCGACTGGCCCACGCTGCTAATCTACCTTGCGATGGTCATTGCAGGAGTCATCAGCATCTACGCCGCCAGCTATGACTTCGACGAGGCCAGCCTATTCTCGGGCGACGAGTTCTCGGGCAAGCAGATACGCTGGATAGGCATGGCGCTGATGCTCGGCTTCGTCATCCTGCTTATCGACGCACGCATGTATGAGACCTATGCCTATCCTATATATATTATAGTATTGCTTTTGCTGCTGATAACGCCCTTTGTGGCACATGACATCAATGGCTCGCGCTCGTGGATATCGTTCGGCTCGATGAGCCTGCAGCCGGCCGAATTCGCCAAGTTTGCTACAGCCTTGGCCCTTGCCAAGCTGTTCAACGGCTATCAGTTTGTGCTCAACGCCCGTTTCCGCAACTACGTCTGGGCCGTGGCAATAATAGTTGTGCCCGTACTGCTGATTCTCGCGCAGAACGAGACCGGGTCGGCGCTCGCCTTCATGGCCCTCTTCTTCGTGCTCTACCGCGAGGGCATGAGCGGACTCATACTCTTCGCCGCCCTCCTCGCCGTCGTTATATTTGTCGTCGCCGTCAAGTTTACCGAGACAACCGTCATGGGCATCCCGACAGGCGAGTTTGCCATTATGCTCATCATCATGGTCATCATGGTGGGCATGTCGGTGGTCTATTCGCGCCGCGGCGAGATAGGCCGCAACCTGCTCATCGGTTTTGCGGCCGTCGGACTCATCGAGTGGATACTCAGCGGCCCCTGCGGCTTGGATATCCCCGCGTTGCCCATCACATTAGGCGCCATATTCTTGGGCTGCGTCTACATCGTCGTCGAGTCGGTGCGTCACCGCCGCCGCAAGATGCTGATAGCCGTCGGAGCGGCCGCTTTCTCTGTTTTATTCATGTTCTCGGTCAACTTTGCCTTCAATCACCTGCAGCCCCATCAGCAGATGCGCATCAAGGTCGTGCTCGGCATCGAACAGGACCTGCGCGGCGCCGGCTACAATGTCAACCAGTCAAAAATCGCCATCGGCTCTGGCGGTTTCGCCGGCAAGGGCTTTCTCAACGGCACACAGACCAAGCTCAAATACGTACCCGAGCAGCACACCGACTTCATCTTCTGCACCATCGGCGAGGAGGAAGGCTTCCTCGGCGCCCTGACTGTCACTGTGCTCTATGTAGCGCTGATACTGAGAGTCATAAGCATCGCCGAGCGCCAGCCCAAGCCCTTCGGACGCGTCTACGGCTACTGCGTGGCCTCTTATTTCATCTTCCATTTCTGCATCAATATCGGTATGGTAATAGGGCTATGTCCCGTCATCGGCATACCGTTGCCATTCTTCAGTTACGGCGGCTCGTCGCTCTGGGGCTTTACCATTCTGCTGTTCATACTGTTACGCATCGACGCATCGCGTCGCTCCGAGACAAACAGATAAAAAACAGGGGCGGCTACACAGATTTGTGTAGCCGCCTCGTTTCTATTATTCAGCTAAAAATTTATTTCACAAGCACTTTGCGGCCGCGGTTGATATAAAGACCCGCGGTTGTCGGGCGTTCTTCGCCGAGGGAGATGCCTTGCAGGTTATACCAGCGCGGATCTGCTGCGTCAGCATCATCGGTGACAGCATCAGTCATGATGTCGTCGATGCCGGATGTGACAGCATCAGAGATGTAGACCGCGTAGGCGCCGGCAGCCACTGAGGCCGAGGCTGTCGAGCCGCTGACGCTCAGTGTGCCCTTGTAGAGCGGCGAGGCGCAAAGCAGACGCGAGTTAGAGGCGTTGATGACCTCGACAGGCAGCGTGACGGTCTTGGCCATGGTGGTGATAGACGTGTTGACCAAGGCAATCACCTCTTTGTCGCCGGCGCGCAGACGCATGGCTCGCGGCATTGACAGCACATCGTCAATGTTTGAGGTCTCGAAGGTTGCAGACTGCGTGAAGAGGTCGGGGTTGTCACGACGCAGGCAGCACATGGCCTGATAGCTGTCGTGCAGGGCCTTGATCTGCGGCTGTGAGAGGGTCGACCACAGCACGGTCTTGGGGTCGGTGTTGTTGCCGCCGTCGTCATTTTTGGTCGACTGCGAGGCACCGAGCTCGCCGAACTGCCAAATCATCTTGGGGCCGGGCGTCATCAGCATCTCCACGGCGAGTGCGCCCAGACGGCTTGCGCTCAGGTCGGCGTTGCTGCGTATGCGCTCGTTCTTGCCGTTGTTGAGGTTGTAGAAGCCGAGGCGCTGCTCGTCGTGGCTCTCGGCGTAAGACACGGTCGAGCCCCACGGGCGGCCGCCGTCAAGTGATGACAGAAAAGCCGACACGGGCTGACCGCCGGTCAGCGTGCCGCTTATGCCGGTCTCACCGTCGTTCCAGCCTGAGGTCAGACGTCCCGACGCGCGGTTGATGTTGGCCCACTGCAGCATGCCGTCAGCTGCAAGAGCCTTCTCCTCGGCCGGTCCGGCGAGGTCCTCGTTGATGTGGATGGCGTCAGGCTTGACCGACTTGATTACGGCGTGGAGACGTTTCATGCGGTCGATGCGCGACTGGTTGTAGCCGTCAGTGCCGTTGCTATAGCTGTCGTTGTCGCCTAAGCCTTTGACGAGGTCAAAACGGAAACCGTCGACATTGTAAGCCGTCAGCCAGTAGCGCAAGGCGTCAGACCACTGCTGCTCGACGAGCGGGTTACCGCCTTGATTCCAGTCATTGAGCACAGAGTAAGCGTGGGGAGCCACAGCGTTATAGAAAGGATTTGATCCGACAGGATACATCTGATACCACGGATGCAGTCCGTCGCTCTGGTTGAAGACGATGTCGAGTATGACGGCCATGCCGTTCTGATGACAGAGGTCGATGAAGCGGCGGTAGTCGTCGGGGCTGCCGTAAGCCTTGTCGGGCGCGAAATAGAAATTGGTGTTATAGCCCCATGAGTTATTGCCGTTGAATTCCATTATCGGCATCAGCTCCACGGCATTGACACCCAAAGCCTTGAGATAAGGCAGACGCTCGATTGCCTTAGCGAGAGTGCCGTTGCCGTTAGCCTCGCCGTCAGTACCGGTGAAGTCGCGCAGAAGCATCTCGTAGACCACCAGTGTCTCAGGCGCGGGGATGTTGAAGGCCGACCAGTTATAGTCGTCGGCACCGCTGCGGTAAGCGGCCATGACGATGTTGTCAAAACGCTCATAGGGATAGCGCGGCATGTCGGGCCAGATGCTGCTGTCAAGCCATTTGTCGCTGTATGGGTCGAGCACCAAGCGGGCATAGGGGTCGCCCACGGCGGTCTGTCCGTCAACGAGATAATAGTAAGGATGATACTTGCCGTCGTTGATGCCCGTGACGGTCGTGTGGAAATAGCGGTTGCTCTGATAGTCCTGATAATACATTACCGAGGCATCGTTCAGCTCGTAGCCGGTCCAGTCGCCGATGAGCGCCACACTCTGCTTGCCGGGAGCGGCGAGACAGAATGTCACAGAGCCGTCGGCATTGGTCACCGCACCCTGCACGGGCACACCACCGGGATAATCCTTGGCCGACGAGGGCTCCGGCCATGTCACTGACATGCTCTCGGTGTAGGTTTTACCGCCGCTGACAGCCGTGGCAGTCACGCGGTAAGAGCCTTTGGCCGCAAATTCATATGCTTTCTCCAAGCGTGTGGCGGCCGATGCCGTGGCGATACTCTTATCATTGACACTCAGCGTGATGTCAGATGCTGCAGTGGTGTTGACGGTGAAAGTGATGGTGGTCGGCGCGCTGATGACGGTCGATGTGGCGTCAGAGGTTAGCGTCATCGCAAAACCGTCAGGCAACACATCGACATAAATATCTCCGTCTGACGCGGTTTTGCCGGTACGCGTGCCGTCAGCGTTACGGAAGACTATGGCAATGCGCTCGATAGTCTCATTCGGGTCGGTGACACCGAAATATGTGCGCATATCGCCGATTGTCAGCGTGTAGGTATTGTCTGCCACACGAGTCAGACGGTTTTTTGCCGTATTGGCTGACTCGGCGTTGGAGCCGTCCTGCTCGGGCCATGGAGTGACAATATGCGCCCAGTCTTTGCTTAGATTTGTGATGACACCGATATGGGCGTAGACAGGCTCCGACGCCGGCAGTCCGGCGAGACCACGGTTGCCCGCAGACGAGGCGGCGTCATAGGTGAGCACGACATCCGGGCTGCTCTGTTGCAGTATTACCGGTGATGTAGTCACGATTTGGGCGCTTGTCACAAATGCACAAAACAGGGCTATGACAAAAGCCGCCGATTTCAATGGTATACGATTTTTCATAAAAATAAAACACAAATAAATATATAAGTATGATAATCTCTCTATGCTGATATATCTGTGGCAAAAATAGCGAATCCCGACAAAAACGACTGTATAAAAAAGTTAAAAGGGCTGTATCTCGCGACAGAGCCCTCTAATAATCTACAATCTATAAAAACATATATATTTTTGAAAAAACGGTTCGCTTATTTAGCAAGTTGCCATTTTCTTAGATAACCGCTGTAAAATTAATACATTTATAAACAATTTGCAAGTATTTGTGCAAATAAATGCAAATTTCATGTCGCGATTTTTTCTGCGCCCAATCAAAAACTGATGCCTTCTCGGCTGATAATCTCGTCTATACGAGCCATCTCCTCAGGCGTAAACGCAGTGTTGTCTAACGCCTTGAGATTTGCCTCCAACTGCGCGACCGACGAGGCTCCGACTATTACCGAAGTCACCCGGCTGTCTGAGAGAATCCATGCGAGCGCCATCTGAGCGAGGGTCTGTCCGCGGCCGGCGGCGATTACATTGAGTTCGCGCGAAGCCTCTACACGCTCGGTGCTGACCTGCGAGCGCTGCAGGAATCCGCTTTCGCGTGCGGCTCGCGAGTGCTCGGGTATACCGTCAAGGTATTTATCGGTCAGCAGTCCCTGTGCCAAAGGTGAGAAGCAGACCACTCCCGTGCCGTTTTCGGCGGCTACAGCTATATTAGCCAAAGCCTTGCGGTCATACATAGAGTAACGGTACTGCCCCACAAGGCAGGGCACATGAGCCTCGCGCAAGATTTCGCAGCAGCGCTGCTGCAGCTCGGGCGGATATTTTGAGATGCCGGCATAAAGCGCACGTCCCGAGCGCACTATGTCGACAAGCGCCTGCATGGTCTCCTCGACGGGAGTCACCCCGTCGTAGCGATGGCTGTAAAAGACGTCGAAATATTCAAGGCCGGTGCGTCGAAGCGACGCATCACACGATGCGATTAGATTTTTGCGCGACGAGCCGGTGCCGTACACCCCGGGCCACATGTCATGCCCCGCCTTTGACGAGATAAACATCTCGTCGCGGTGTGAGGCGAGTTCCTCACGCAATATGCGCCCGAAATTAGTCTCGGCACTGCCCGGAGCGGGTCCGTAATTGTTTGCGAGGTCAAAATGGCAGATGCCGTGACCAAACGCACTGACAATCATACGTTTTGCTTCGCCGTAATCATCGACGTCACCGAAATTGTGCCACAATCCGAGCGAAATCTCGGGCAACTGCACACCGCTGCGTCCGCAATACCTGTATTTCATTGTCTTTATTTTAGTTATGTTGTTGCAACTGATAGGCAATCCACTCTCTGAGATTGTCGGCTCTGACATCCTTGGCCAAGACGCGGCCGTCACGTCCGATAACATAAATCGACGGAGTGGCGCGTATATCATATATTTCGTCTGCATCTATCCGTCCCTCGGGCGAATATCCGACTGTCCACTCTCCGGGGAAAGTCGCCGCCTGCGCCGACCACTCGTCAGCCTCAACCTCAAAGGGACTCACGGCAACGAAACTCAAGAGTCCGGCAGCGATGCCGTCACCCAACTCGGGTGTGGTCATCAAGCGGTGCTCGACCTCCTTGCAGTCCTCGCAGTCTGTATCATAAAACATGACGACCGTGTAAGGTCTGCGGCTGACAATCTCCGACAGAGACAGACTCTTCCCGACTCTGTCGGTTAAAACAAAATCAGAAGCCTCTGTGCCGACACGGTTGAGCAACATGCGACGGCGACGGTCTGCGAGCCTCACCATCTCACCCTCGTCAAGATGATTATCAGCCACAAGACGGTCAGTTACAATCAGATAAGACTCCTCATTAAGCATAGGCGAATTCGGATCGTAGAGATATTTCTCGGCTATCTCGGCAACAACACGATAAGCCTTTGGCGACACTGCCGCAGCCTCGAGCATACGAGCCGTAGCCGCCGACGCCGTCAGGCTGTCAGTCAGTCTGAACAGGTCATAGAAATTTGCCGCATTCTGCTCCATAAAATCCTCAGAGTCGACGAGCTTGTCGTCACGCCAGTCCATGGCATCCCAAAAGTGCATTAACAGATATGCGGCACGGGCCTCAGGCTCGACAAGAGTGTCAGGGAGCGTAGGCAGAGCAAGTTGCAGAGCCTCCGGAGTGGTGTCGGCCGGAATATTGCCTCGTCTGTCTGCATTTGCCGACGGGCTGCATGCGGTAACAGCAGCCGAGACGGCAACAAAAAGCGATAATGAAACAGATTTCATAAAATAATTTTACGCAAAATTACTAATAAGCATGCCACAGACCAAATAATTTGCTCCATGGCATACAAAAACAGCTAATAAGCTATGATATTTTCAGCCTGTCTTATACTCAGTATTCGACCATAGGCTCCAGCGCGGCGGCACACTCTATCATACGCGTCATCTCCGCCACTGACGGCACACGGCGCGTGAGTTTTTTCTCGTCGTTGACACGTTCCATAGCAGCCACAAGATTCTCGGCTTTGCGATGGCGCATTTCCTTGACCGTGTCCACGCCCGACGCCTCAAGCAGCTCGGCAAACTGAGGGCCGACCCCATCTACGCGGAACAAATCGGCATGATTGACCCACTTGAGGATAAGCTTGGACGAAATGCCTGTTTTCTCGGCAAGTTCCTTACGCCCTGCCGGCTTGCGACCACGCTCAAGCAGTTCGTCGACCGTCGATATGCCCTCGGCTTTAAGTTTCTCGGCGTAAGCCTCGCCAACGCCTTCGATTTCATCGATTTTGTATTTCATAGTCCATAAAATTTGTCCGATACATAAATCTTGCAACGGATGCACCGGTGGTTAAACTTATCAATCCTGTATTTAAAACAGCAATGATATAATGGCAGTTCATGTTTCGGACTTTTTTACCACTTTTCTCCCTCGGATAAACAATCCTATAGACAAAACGATAGACAAGATGTTTTTGCGGCCCTCGATATTTGTAACTTATTAATTTTCAGACTTTTACCCCCCCCCCGTCAAAAATCGTTTCTCCCTACGTTAAACTATGCTAATTCAATAGTTAACAAGTGTTCAATATTTTTATATTTCACACAAAATCCCGAAATTTGTAATCAATTTGAAAAAACGCACCTGAAGGATATTTCAGAATCTCTCTACCGCAATCAATCATTATCTCAATATATAGCTACCTTCTTACACACTCGTACGGACAAAGTCCTACAATTGCTGCAAGATTCCCAAATAAGACAACACAATGAAACAATTAGTCCTGTCGTTACTATGTCTTGTCGTCTTGACTCCGGCAACGCGGGCCGAAAACATCGAGTCCACCGCAGCCATCAAGACCAATTTGCTTTATGACGCCACTCTGACGGTCAACCTCGGGGCCGAATTACGCGTTGCGCCCAAATGGACAATAGACCTTTCGGGCAATATCAACTCGTGGACACTCTCGCACGGCCGACGCTGGCGCCACTGGATGATTCAGCCCGAGGCTCGTCGCTGGACCAAAGAGGCGTTCCGCGGCCATTTCTTTGCAGGGCACCTTTTCGGCGGACAATTCAACTACTCATTTGACGGCCGTCAGCGTCGTCAGGGTTGGGCGGCAGGTCTCGGCGTAGGCTATGGCTACGCATGGCAGTTCGGACGCCGGTGGGGACTTGAAGCCGAGATTGCCGTCGGTTACGCACGCTACAGCTATGACAAATACCCCTGCACAAACTGCGGCCGCGTCATAGCGTCTCACAATAAAAACTACTTCGGCCCGACAAAAGCTGCCCTTAACCTTGTCTATCGCTTCGGTCCTGAGCCTAAGAAGGTTATGCCGGCAGTAATAGACATCCCGTACGTCAATCCGGCAGACTCCGGCTCATTTAAAATGCCCGTATGGCAACCCTCTTTCAAGTTCATACTTGTCGAGACGCCTTCGACAGTCATCAACCGTTCGAGCCTCAGCGGCTCGGCCGACATAAAATTCCGCACATCGAAGACAGACATTGACCCGACATATTTAGACAATACGGCCGAGCTTGCCAAAATCGACAACTCTATCGACTCGATCCAGTCGCTCAGCAATGTCGAAATTACCGGCGTTTGGATCAAAGGCTACGCGTCACCTGACGGACCTTACGCCACAAACGCCCGTCTCGCTGCCGGACGAACCCAATCGATACGCGACTACCTGCTCAAACGACATGACTTCCCCTCACACATAATCGTGGCAGAATCTGAGCCTGAGAACTGGGCCGGCCTGCTCGCAGCTGTCGAAGGCTCATCCCTCCCTCACCGTGACATGATTGTCGAACTCATCAACTCAAACCTCAAGCCTGACTCCAAAGAGAAACGTCTGCGCGAGGACTATCCCCAAGACTTCGACTACATCCGCGACAACATACTGCCGCTGCTGCGTCAGACCGCTTATCGTGTAGACTACGCGCACTACTATAAGACCGAAGAGCTCTCGGCTCTGCACGATGTCAACACGGCCATCGGAGCCGGCGACTACACCCGTGCGACCGAACTTTTAGACAAGCTCCCGCGCTCAGGCGAGACAATCTATGCACGCGGCGTTGTCGCAGCCATGCAGATACGCCTTGAGGAAGCTCTCGACTTGTTTGAAGAAGCCCGCGAGCTCGGCGTGAATCAGGCCGACGACGCCATCCGCCAAGTCTGTGAGGCCATCGAGAACATGCCCGACAATGCAGCTGTAAAATAAAATTCATCCGTTTCTGTGAAACGACAATATACAAATCAATCATATTTATAACTTAATTAATCCATCCAATGAACAAACTATTCAAACTGACACTCGGCGTTCTTGCTATCGCATCGATGCAGGCTTGTTCTGACACTAACGACCAGCCCGCACCTCCCACCGCCGACACCGATGAGACCCGCTATCTGCGTGTATCAATCGCCAGCAACAACGAGACAGGCACTCGTGCCCTCGGCTCGTCTGACTTCGACGCCGGAACTTCCGCCGAAAGCGCCGTCAACTCGCTCGACTTCTACTTCTATGACCGCAATCAGAACTATGTCAGCCACGTGCGCATGGACGCAAGCGACAACAAGTTCCAGACCGGAGATGTAACCTCGCCCGACCACGTCAACAAAGTCATCACATCAATCGTGCCTATAGAGCTCGTGCAGGGTGCGACCATCCCCAACTACGTTATCGTGGCCGTTAACGCCGTAGACCCTGCGTCACACATGAACAAGAGCATGTATGAGGCTCAGAAAGACATCCTCTCATCAGTGCGCGAATCAAACGGCACAAAATCAGGTTTTGCAATGAGCAACTCAGTGTATTACGGCAACGACGTGGTCAGCAACCAGAACAATGTCCTCATCATGGCCACTCCCTTTGAGTCAAACGTGCTCAAGTCTAAGTCGGAGATGGACAAACTCGTTGCTGCCGGCACAGCTGCCGGTGCTACATCCGAGGCCATTCAGGCTCTCAACGACATCACCATCGACTGCTACGTAGAGCGCTACGCCGTCAAGGTCAAACTCAGCGGCACACAGAACTCTACTTCAGGCGAGGGCGAGTCTGCCGTAACAACCAACAGCATTAAAGTCGACGACTATGTCACCAACGGCATCACCCTGAAATTTGTGCCCGAAGGCTGGACCATCAACAACTACGAGAAAAACTGCTATTTCATCAAGTCATTCCGTTCGAGCGCTACGGCTACTGACTTCCGCACTCTCGATAACATCAACGCCGCTCTGCCTTGGGACTGGAACGACGCCACCCGCTACCGCAGCTACTGGACAGCCACTCCCGCCTACTACAGCCAGAGCTATCCCGTTGTAGCCGATGATATCCTCGACGTGCTCGGTTCGACCAAATACGACCCCAACACGAAGATGACCAACTATCCTTACAACACATTCTATCAGAGCTACAATCACTTCAAATCTGCCAACGGCGCGACCAAAATCGGTGAGGTCAACTACTTCAACGAATCGACCGTAACCAAAAACGTGCTCACCGGCGAAGGCATGCCCTCTCAGCACAATCCCCTCGCAGCAATCGCTTCTGCCATCGTAGCAGGCTACTATGAGGTGTATGTCGGAGGCACCAAGGTACAGACCGCCGACAACAAGACACCGACATTCTACACTTACGGCACAAACGGCTCAGGCGCAGCCGAGCGCGCTACGATCTGGACCGCCGAGACCGACAAGGGCGGAGCTGCCATCACCGGTGCAAAATCGCTGCGCGACTACTTCCTCAAAGAGCAGAAGGTCATTTACTTCCTCGACAATGCAGGCAACAAGGTCTATGACCTCTCCGACGTCTCTTCAGCTCCCGCAACCGACGCAGCCGCTCTCGCAAATCTCACCGCCGAGTTCTCTATCGAGCACCCTGCAAAAGCCTCACGTGAAGGCCTGAAAATAGCAAGCCGCATCGTCACTCTGCAGCACAAGACCAACACAACCAACGCCAAGCTCTTCTTCCACGACCCGCTGGCAGCCGCAGGCGCTCAGGAAGTTGCCCTCAACTCAGAGGCCAACATCGCCCGCGCCAACCGTCTCCTCTACGAGACCCTCGGCGGTGCATCGGCATTCAACGAAGGCCGTGCTTTCTTCTCGGCTCCTATCCACCACTACGGATGGTACCGTAACAGCTCCAACACCATCAACACCGGCAACCAGAAGACCAACCCCAACTACGGCAAGACTCAGCGCGAATGGGACTGGACTAAAATGGAGGCAGGTGACTTCGGTCTGGTACGTAACCACAGCTACTCTCTCGAGGTCAACCAGATTTCCGGTCTCGGCACAGGCATCCTCGGCTTCGACGATCCCCTGCTGCCACCGTCTGACAACGTGACCTACAACATGCGATTCCAGATTCTTATCCAGAAGTGGGCTGTTGTCAAAAAACAGAGCATCGACTGGTAATCATCTGACACACAAAACATCACTAAAACCTCACACTCAAAAAACGTAGGGACATGCCTTCGGCATGTATTATATGGCCGCAGGCATGTCTTTACTAAAACCGACAAAAGCGGAGGTGCTCCGCTCTAAATATGGCACTACCCGGCGGCACTTAACTGCTGCCGCCGGGACCTAAGAAACAAATTATACCGAAATCCATAATGGGACTTACTTACAAACACATCATATCAGCCGTCACGGGCTCTCTCCTTCTCACGGGCGCGACATCATGTGTCACCGAAAATCTCGACGCATGTCCCAACGACTACTACGCCGCGTTCAGATTCGACATGAACATCCATGATGTCGATGCCTTCGCCAAGGAAGTCGGCTCGGTCGACCTATACTGCTTTGACCACAACGACGGCCGGCTCGTCTACAAAGCCCACGACCACAGCGATGCTCTCGCCGCCGAGGGCTACCGCATGCGTCTCGACATCGAGCCGGGCACATACGATATCATCGTGTGGGGCGGCATGCACGAGAACACATCGTTCACCTCGCTGCCCTCATCGCCTGAGGCTATCCACGAGCTCGCGCTTAGCATCGCCTCAGGAGCCGAAAGCACTTCGCAGCTCACCGCCCTGTGGCACTCGGCACGCACCGTCACCTTCACTGACAACAACGTCACCGGCACCCTCGACCCGCAGGTGGCAACATTCTCTTTAGTCAAAAACACTAACCGCGTCAACATCTATCTCGTGCGCTTGGACGGCACGGAGTTGAGCGAGCGCGACTTCACCGTGCGCCTCAGCTCGGCAAACGCCCGCATGGCTCATGACAACGCTGTCAGCGGCAACATCCTCTACAGCCCGTGGGCCGTCGACATCCTCCACGACTATGAGACCGAGGCCAACAATCTCGGCGCACTCACCTCACGAGACATGACAGTCACCACCCCGACCGCACACCGCTCCGAGCTCTCTGTGGGGCGCCTGATGGCCGACGCACGAAGCCGCCTCGAGGTCATACGCAACTCTGACGGCAAAACAATCGCCGCGCTGCCCTTAGAGCCTAACATCCTGCTCTACCGTCAGGAGTTTTTCGCCTCGATGGACGAGCAGGAGTATCTCGACCGCATCGACTCGGCCGACATCACCTTCGTGCTCTCCGACGACAACGGCTGGGATGTGACATCACGTATTTTAATCAATAAATGGGCCGTTCTGCCCATCCAATATGTAGACTGGTGAGATTTATCGGCCGGACATATCATGCACTGCTGACAGTCATCGCCGCTATAGTGACGACGGCCCTCGCCGCATGCAGCGACGACGCCCCGGTCGCGCCGGCCGTGTCAGACGGCAACGTCTACCTGCGCTTTGTCATCTCGTCGGGCGAACGTGTGTTCACACGCGACATAGGCGTATGGGAAGAGGAAGACGCCGACGCCGCCGAACGCCTGATGTCTGTATCCGACATGCGCATCTACCTCTTTGACGACGTCACAGACAAGCTCATCACGACACTGCGGCCGGCCGACTTCCCGTGGATAGGCGGCAATGACGGCTATTACACACTGACAGCATCGTTTCCGGTCGACAAACTCGAGGAGTTTAACGACTTCGGCTCTGACGCGATACGTCTTAAAATAGCCATCGCCGCCAACATCGGCGCCTGCGGAGGCGAGTATCCGGCAATTGCCGAAGGCATGGACTACAGTGCGCTCGAGCCCACGTTCGCCATGCTCCCCGACTACTTCCCCTCGTCGTCAAACGCCGCCGGCATACCGATGTACGGAGTGCGCAGCTACAACGTGAGCATGCGCTCTCTTGAAACGAGCGTGGAAGCCACGCCCGTCGACATAGAGCCGCTATATATGCTGCGCTCGCTGTGCAAGGTTGAGTTGTCTGACGTGATGACTAACAAATTCACGGCCGACGACGGCACGGTATATCCACGCGTAGAGAGTGTGACCATGTCACGATGGAACCGCAGCGGCAACCTGCGCTTCGCTCCCGAACGCGACGGAGACTACTTTCAGAACAATACAATTACCCGAGCACGCATATTCACCGACGTAATCACCGGCTCCAAACGCTTTGTCACCGTCAGCGACAACACTTGGCGCATATATCTCCCCGAGGGCAATCTCTCTGATGCCGTTATGACGATCAGCGTAACACGCGCTCCCGGACTCGCTCCCGAGAACTATGTCTACAATTTCGCCTCAGCCGACCAATTCGGCACTACCGAGCTGATACGCAACCATATCTACCGCTTCGACCTCACGGCAGTCGGCGCAACCGCAAGTCTCATCGCAAAAGTCAAGCCGTGGGTCAGCGTCGACACCGACCTTGACTACTCCGAGACAATCACCCTCAACAAATATCCTACATGGCTCGTGCCTCAGGGCAGCAGCCATTTTGAGGTCGAAGCCGGGTCTGCATCATCAAAACCGCTGCTGCATATCTATAACGGCACATCCGATTATATAGCCTGCGAATTTGAGATTGCATCGCCCAAAGGCGCCACGTGGTCGGCCCAGCTTATCCCCGGCCAGAACGGCGTCAATGCCTTCGAATTTGTCACTCTTGACGCTTACGGCAATGTCTCGGGAGGCTCTCAGGTCGTCTCGGGCACCGTGGGCTCCGCGACGACAATCTATCTGCGCGGCAAGGGCGAGGCTCCGCTTATCGACTGCTATGCAGACATGGTGATTCTCGTCCGCAACGCCGACGGCACCGCCCTCTACTCGCCCGTAGACTATAATCAAAACACACGTTACGGCATCATACGCCATCGACCAATGTTCTGATAAAAATGAAAATTAACGACTTCTTACGACATATAATCCCCGCTTTTCTCGTCACGGCTATAGCCGTGATGTCGCCGGCATGCAGCGACGATGACGGGCCTGCCGTCGAGACTGTGCCTGACGACCACGACGCCGTGCTTACGTTCGACGTGCCGTTCGAAGGGACGCGCTCGCGTGCCTTCGACGATCTCGACGCTGAGTTTCAGGTCGACGACATGATTCTCTACTTTTTTGCCGCCGACGGTTTCGACGAGGCGACCTCACCCTGTCTCTACCGCTGGAACATGCCGTCTGACAAACGCTTCAACGGCATCAACGACGGCCGTCAGACACTCAGTTTCGCATTCCCGATGGATGTCAAGGCCGCTCTGTTCCCTGCCGGGGCCGCACAGGCTGTGGTCTATGCCGTAGCCAACTCATCGGTCACCCTCCCCGACGACCAGCGCGCCATTCTGCAGGACGCGCCGTCTGCACTTACACTCAGCCGCCTGAAATCAGTCATATCAAAAGCACAGTTCGCGACCGGCGCCGACCGCCTCTTTCTGATGGACGCCACCGCCACACTGCCCTACTCCGGCGGCCGTCTGAGCGGCGAAATCGACCTCGAGCGCCTCGCCGCGCGTGTCACACTGCGCCTACGTATTCCGCAGTCTATTAAAGTCAAAGACGTCATAACCGACGGCACCTCCCAGACAGTCACCGAGCGCACTTTCACGCCGGTCGACCGCGGGCTGCACGCTTGGATGACATACGGTGTGGATCAGGCGTCGTTAGACGGCAACAATGACAATGTCGCCTTCTACAGCCACACCACAAACGAATCATCAGGTGTCACCTTCACAAAATCGGGCGGCATATATGAGCGACCCCTCACTGACACTACGTCTGTCAGCGCCAAGACACAGGATTATCTCATCGACATCCCTTTCTACACTTATCCGCATAAATGGGATCCCACTCAGCCTGTCAACAACACCTACATCACCCTGCGCGTCTACTGGCACGGACCCGGAATAGATGAAAACGGACAGCCGACCGCCGAACAGACGCAGTCGACATATTACAAAATCGGCGTGCAGGCCTCTCAGGCCGTCATCGAGCGCAACCGCTCATACGATATCGGCCTGACGCTCGGCAAACTCGGAGGCACCGAGATACAGCGCCCCATCGAAGTATCGGCCGAGTGGAACTACGATATGCCGTGGAACACCAAAGATTTCGAGACATCAATCAAGGAGCTGCGTTATCTTCTGCTCAACAATAACGACTATGACGCAGAGCTCGGCATGTATGTCTATCGCGTCAACAACCTGACCGATTTCAAGATACCGTTCAGCTCGTCTCATCCTGTCGAAATATATGAGCTCAACATCGAGTGGGACGACATGGCTAACAACAGCACAAGTCTCACTCCGCGCAGCTTCAACGCCAATCTCGGCACGGGCTCACGCGTCGCGACCTACGGCAACTATGTGGCGGCCAACCATCTTGTCGGGCTGAGTCCTGACAATACGACGCAGAATCTGATGTTCCGCCGCAACTTCACAAACTATAGCTACCCAAACAGCAACACGACGACATCCGAATCAAACATTACAATTCAGACCGACCGACAGTCACCCGGCCCCTATACATTCACCGTCAAGCTCCGCCACACTGATAATGATGCTTACACAGCCACAGTCCGCATCATACAGTACCCCGCCATTTATGTCTCGCGTATACTCTCCGGCACAGGAAGTCCGAGCAGTGATACATCTCGCCGCTTTATTAACGGATATAATAGTTCTTCATCCAAGCCGACCAACAAAGGTTTTGTGAATAATAATACAGACTACGATAATGACAATTACTGGCTCGGCTCTATTCATAACGATACTTATGTTTCAAACCGTAATATATACACCATCCATATAACTCGCTTTGCATCACTTGACGACGACTATATAATCGGCGACCCGCGCAGCCGCGAAGTCGACAACATGCCTGTAGGCAGCAACGACTGGAGCCGCGAAGGCAGAGACATAGCCAATCTGCCTAACGGCACCAAGTATCTGACAAATTATTACAAGGCCAACGAAAACGACGATTACATGCGATTTATCGCGCCGGAGTTCTCCGTCGCTTCTCAATGGGGTGTAACTTATCAGCTTACACGCGATCAGGCCCGTCGTCGCTGCGCCTCCTATCAGGAGCAAGGCAAACCTGCCGGCCGCTGGCGTCTGCCTACTACCGCCGAGATAGAGTTCATCGCCAATCTGTCATGTCGTGGTCTCATTCCCTATCTTTTCGGTAGTTCTTCAGCAAATGCCCAATATTGGACCGGAACCGGTGCGGTAAATGTCAATAACACTTCAAATCCTCCTGAAGTTGAATCTGTAACGAGGACAAGCTCTGCCGTCCGCTGCGTCTACGACGACTGGTACTGGAAAGGCGACGACTGCGACCCCGCTCAATTCACTTGGGGCGACCGCCCGCGCGACCTCACGCGCAGCGCGGCCCTGCTAAAGAATTATAGAAAATGACAAAATATCTCTCTTACATATTAGCGCTGCTCACGGCCCTGATGCTGCCGGCCTGCTCTGACGAGACAGACGCGCCGCGCCGCCCTGCGGCCGACGGTGAGCCGGTCACACTGACGCTCTCGGCCGAGATACCCGAGCTCACCTCAGGCGTCGGCTCACGCTCGTTTATTGACATTCCCACCGCTGACTACGTCCGCTCGCTTGCCATCCACATTTTTGTCTTCGACGAGTCGGGCGTGATGCTTCAATATGCACGTCCGACAGATGTCACACTCAAATCAATCGACGAAATAAACCGAGTTGTCACATTCACCGTCGCCAACCTTTTTACATCGTCTAACAAACGCATATTACACATCATCGCCACTACAATCGACGACCTCACCGACGACTCAAAAGTCGGAGGAGCCGAGAATATCCGCGCCATGGCCAACGAAAACACATCGATGGCCAACCTTATCATCGGCGACAACAACGACGCCTACTGGGCGCGTGTCGAGCTCGACGCCGGCATCAACGACGAAACAGCCCTCTCGCTGCGTCTGCTGCGTAATTTTGCCAAGATTACCGTCGAATATTCTCCGTCGCCTGACGCCTCGTCGGCCCACACATTCAGTCTGCTCGGCATATCAGTGGCTAACCGTCCAAACATCGGCACGATAGCACCCTTCCAGTTCCGCGATAACTTCTTCGCCAAGTTCTTTAACGACGACAAAGAGCCCATCACCTATGATGAGATACGCCGCACAGGCTATTTCGGCGTTAACCCCGCCGGAGTCGACGAGTCGCTGCTGAACACCACTGCCGAGTCTATAGCCGCCGAGCTCGCCCGCAACTCGCTCGAGCCTGTCTATTTCTACGAGCGCTCACAGAGCGGCTATCTGAGCGGCACAGTCAGCGACAACCTGACGTATATTATCGTCAAAGGACTCTTTGACGGCGAAGTCAATTATTACCGCATCGACATCGGCGCCGACGACATGGGCCGATTTACATTCTTCGACATACTGCGCAACTTCCAGTACACGCTCCATATAACCGAGGTGGGCGGTCCGGGCGCAAAGACCGTCGAGGAGGCTATCAACGCTCCGGCCCATAACAACCTCTCGACTTCAGTCGTCACCAAAGATCTATTCTCTATCGGCTACGACAACCAGCGCATCGAGGTGAGCACCACATCCGCCATCCTCGTCACCGGCGAGGACTATGACCTGCGTTTCCGCTACACCCTCTCAGACGGCTCGGCCGGTAATCCCGCCAAGCTGTTTATCTACGACCCGACCGACGAACTCGACGAAATCAGCATGTCAGGCTGTCAGACAGCACCCAAGCCCGTAAATAATCTCGAGGGCGCCGTCATCAGCTCGGCAAAAGTCCAAGGACCCGACGCCGAGGGTTGGTACACCATGACCATCACCCCCAAGGATGCCCCGACCGCCGGCTACCGCGACCAGAACATACGCATATATTATAAGGACACCAACGGCCTCGGCCGCACGGTCTCGCTGCAGCGCCGCCAGCCGTGGAACATCGGAGGCAACGGACTGCGTCACGACAACCGCAGTTACACAGCCGGCATGACAGCTCCCGCCGTCTCGACCATTACCGGCGCCTACCGCAAGGACCCCGTAAATATCTACACCTTTCTGCCTGCCGGCATGGGTGAGTCAATCTTCCCCCTCACTCTCCTTTTTGAGTCTGACAAGCAGAATGTCTACGCTCATCCCGAGGGACCGCTTACAGTGACCTCGCTCGACCGCAGCGGATTCACCGACGGCACCTCCAACCGCGTCATCGCCTACGAGCGCCGCATCGAGTGGAGCGAGTATCGCGACGCCGCACGCACAGGCATGTGGCTCGCCACGCCCTTCCTCTACAACACCACGCTCGCCGAGGATCAACAGTTCTCGACAGCCCGTCTTGACCGCGCTGACGACACTGCCAATCCCGGCCGAGTCGACAATAACGGCACCGGGCGCTTTGCCATGCGCATCAGCAACCCCGACGGTTATATCAATGACATTATCGACAATATCCTGCGCATGTCAAACGTATCAGGCTCTATCGTCATGCGCTGGAACACCAACCCGGCCGTCTCTGCGACCATGCCGACCGGCAATGATAATCCCTATGCTTTCCGCAACTCGGTCTTCACACTCTATTATCAGCTTCCGGCCGGAATCCCCGAGGAGGCATTTGCGGGAGGTCCGCTTACAATCAGCATCAGCTCGACCACCGACATGGCTCTCGGCTCCCTCCGTCCTGACAACCTGACTGCTGTCGACAGCCGTAACTTCACTCAGTCCATCAGCTACGAGCACTATCAGCAGAGCCGCGTACTCGCCGTCCCTGTCATGCTGACCGAGGCCGGGACATCGTTTAACGTCAGCATTTCGGCTCCGTTGGTCAACACCGCCACCGAGACTGTCTCACGCCGCACCTACGGCGCCCCCGAGCTCCGCTGGACCATCAGCACCGACGCACCCTCAGGCTCTACGGCTGCATGGCCCGGCATTCAGGTCAACCCTTACCGCTACCGAGGCGCTCCCTGGATGCTCTACTACCGTCTTCCGGCCGGCCTCCCCGAAGCGCTCTTCGCTGACGGCGGCATGGCTGTCACACTGACTTCGTCAATCAACATGCTGACCGCAGGCACAACGCCTGACGGCCTCACCGGCTCGGCCCGCACATTCTCGCAGGTCATCTCTTACGACCGCTACAGCGCTAACCGCGTCATCGCCGCACCGTTCATACTCGATGTGGCAAGTGACAACTTCAATATCTCCCTCGCGCCAAACGGTTTGGACGCAGTAAATAGCAACGTGACACGAGAATCGCTTGGCACCATAGTTCTGAGATGGAATAAAGAAACTGATGCGAGCCCGGGTGACTTTCCGAACAGAAGTACCAATCCAAGAAGAGACGCTAATGCACCATTTATGTTATTCTATCAGTTACCCTTAAATTTACCACAGTCTTTATTTGGGAATATAGGTTTAAAAGTTAGTATCACATCCACTACAGATATGACAGCTGTAAATAATCAGGATGGATTAAGCGCTACGAACAAGCGCACTTTTACTCAAACAATTACATACACTCGCTATCAACAAAATAGAGTTATTTGTGCACCATTTACCCTTGATTCCTCTGCAAGCATATTCGAAAGTTTTAACATTACCGTCAATGCTGATCCTCTTGACCAAGCAGAGAGTTCAATCACACGATCTAATTGGTAATCAGCATCAAAAATAATCTGACAATCCCACCGATTTGAAAAAAATTCGGTGGGATTGCTATATTTATATATGTGATTAAAATTTAAAGAAAATGAGAAGAAGTTATCAATTAGGCATAGATTACATTGCCACACTTAAAGACGACACAATTGTCAGATTTACATTTATCGGGGGCGAGCCTCCCCAAGCAAAATTAGAAGACGGCAACGTCATCCCCCTCTCCCGCATCCATAACGCCTCAAAAACAATTGAACAGACTGATTAAAATTACCTTTGGTATATTCATCACCTATTTTCTTAATTAAAATATCAGGTTGGCTATGTTGGAAATTTATTGTAAGTTTGTAATCAGGTTAATTACAAGAAGATGGTATAATCATGAGCAAACTGATTAAAACCGATGCCGAATACTCTCGGTGGATTCAGGAACTAAAAGAACGATATCGGCACAGCCAGATTAAGGCATCAACACAGGTAAACCGAGAGATGCTCCGTTTCTACTGGTCGATTGGTCGTGACATCGTGGCTCGTAATGCCGAGAATGTATATGGCAGCGGATTCTTCAAATTCTTTAGTCGTGATTTACGCAATGAGATACCTGAGGGAAAAGGTTTTTCTCCGCAAAATCTCTATTATATGAAGAAGATGTATCTCCTTTATAGTAAACCATCTACAAATTGCCAACAAGTTGTGGGCAATTCTACAAATGTAAATTTCCAACAAGTTGTTGGAAATTCTCAAGACAATACTAATGACGCTATTTTCTCAATTCCATGGGGCCATCATTGTATAATTATTGACAAATTTTCTAACAATCCGACAATAGCATTATTTTACGCTCATAAGGTTGTTGAAGAAGGATGGTCGAGAAACGTGCTGAAATCGTTTATTGACACCAATCTGCATCTGCGTCAAGGCAAAGCGTTGACAAGTTTTTCTCGCCTACTGCCGGCTCCCGACAGTGACCTTGCCCAAGAATTAACCAAAGACCCATATATCTTCGATTTTACCGAAATGACCGAGCCTTATAAGGAGCGCGAACTGAAAAAGGCTCTAATGTCAAACATATCTCGATTCCTTCTCGAACTTGGCTCAGGCTTTGCTTATGTAGGCGAAGAATACCGTCTCAAAGTGGGACACACAGAGCAATTTATTGATTTACTGTTCTATAATATAAGATTACACGCCTATTGTGTTATTGAGGTCAAGACCGCGACATTCGGAGCCGGTGATATTGGACAACTGGGTACTTATATGACTGCTGTAAATCATATTCTTAAAACCGAGCATGACAATTCTACTATCGGTTTGCTGATATGCAAGGATAAAGATAATGTACTTGCACAATATGCCCTTGAATCATCATCGCAACCTATTGGAGTGGCGGAATTTCAGTTAACAAAATTCATCCCCGACGAATTCAAGAGTTCTCTGCCATCAATAGAGGATATTGAATTGGAACTGAAATAGCTTGTATTTTTGCATTGTACGCATCCTGTTATCGTCTAATTATCAGGATATAGCCGAAGACGTAATTAGTCGTAACGGGGATTTTTAAGTCTTGTCGCTGTGAAGCTGAACGCGGATGACATCACTCTCTCATTTTCTCTTTTAAATATTTTTTGCATAATAAAAATATATGTTATAAATTTGTCGCTATCAAACACAGCCGATTAATCGACATCACAATCTACATCTAAATAAAAACATAATTCATCATGATTATCAGGCTTAAAGACATCAACAAGACCTATCCGGGTGTCGTACCGCTGCACGTCCTCAAGGACATCAACTTAGACATCAGCCGTGGTGAGCTCGTTGCCATCATGGGCGCCTCGGGCTCGGGTAAATCCACACTGCTCAACATTCTCGGCATCCTTGACAACTATGACTCGGGCGAATATTATTTAGACGACGTGCTCATACGCAATCTCAGCGAAAACCGCGCCGCAGAGCTGCGCAACCGCATGATAGGCTTTGTATTCCAGTCATTCAATCTCATCAGCTATAAAAACGCCGTCGAAAACGTCGCTTTACCTCTCTTCTATCAGGGCGTGCCGCGACGCCGCCGCAACGCCTTGGCCATGGAGCAGTTAGAGCGCATGGGGCTCGCCGACCGCGCACATCATCTGCCCGGAGAGCTCTCGGGCGGTCAGAAACAGCGTGTGGCCATCGCCCGCGCTCTTATAACCAAACCCTCTATCATCCTCGCCGACGAGCCGACGGGCGCCTTGGACTCAACGACATCTCACGAGGTGATGCAGCTCTTCCGCGAGCTTAACTCCGAAGGCATGACAATCATCATCGTCACTCACGACCCTGAGGTCGGAGCCGCCACCAACCGCATCGTGCGCATCTCAGACGGCCGCATCGTCGGCAACGACGGACTCGAATCACAAGACCTGCCCGAAATAATCACCGAAAGCCATGTTTGACCTTATCAGCGAAATCTCACAGACCATGCGCAACAACAAGCTGCGTACCGGTCTGACGGGCTTTGCGGTCGCATGGGGCATCTTCATGCTCATAATTCTGTTGGGACTGAGTAACGGCATTTTCAACGGATTTGAAGAGCAGAGCACAAAACGCGACCTCAACACCATACAGATATGGTCAGGCTCGACAACAATGCCATACAAAGGCTATAACAAAGGACGCCGCATCCGCCTCATGGCCGACGACGTGGTCAAATTGGAGGCATCGGGCAACAAATATATCGGCTCTGTCATGACCACAAAATACATCGACTCGGCCAAGGTGGCAAGCGAGACCGAATATGTGGCCA
>CBCSTG010000021.1:0-48730 GCA_965143025.1 uncultured Bacteroidales bacterium | reverse complement strand
CCAACGACCCCGAGATTACAAATCACGTGCTCTGGCCAACTGAGCTAAAGAGGCAAATTTCAATTTTCTATTGCGAAAGGGGCGCTGTTGATTCCCTTTTGCGGTTGCAAAGTTACGTAAAGTTTTGAAACCTCCAAAATATTTGAACAATATTTTTAGCACAATCGCACTCTTTTTTTTCATTATAATTTTGACGCAATAGTAATCAGATATTTAGAACTGATACGACCGGTACTTCCAATAAGGCCGATACGGCGGCTCAATGAAAATCATCGTCGAGCAGGGACTCTTTATACATCGACTCACTCATTTCTTTGAGGGCCTTGATATGATCTTCACACTCTCTGCGCTCAGGTGCGCTCATAGCGGGATTATCGGCGAGACAATGCTCAAGCAATTCGGCAAGTGAACTTGCTCCGCTCGGATCTCCGTGACTATATGCATCTTCGTAACAGTCGACTGCCTTCTCTTTGTCCTCGACACATCCGATACCTTTTTCATAAAGCCGGCCCAAGCGTGCGGCATATTTTTCCGGGTTACGGCCTGCGGCAAGTTCGGTCCATTTAAAAAGCTGCCGGCGGATACTCTCGTCAGCGTTCCCCGCATTAGTAAAAGCGTCATGACAGCAATCGCTCAGCCTGAATATAGCCTGCGTCTGCCAGCGGCTGTCAAGCCCGGCGCAGCGCTCATAATAACGCACGGCGTCATCCTCGCCATGCCCTGCGCCGGCCTCGCCTGTTTCGTACATGTATCCGAGCAAGAAACATCCTAATCCGTCATCACCGGCAGCTGCATGCCCGGCACACTCAAAACTTTTGTCCAAATCTGCCGGGACCCCTATACCTTCGTGATAAATCAGCGCCAGCAGCCCGTCACGCTCGGGCGAATCAGCGGCACCGATAACCATGTCTGCAACCTGCCGCCGAACGTCAGAGTCGGTTTCATGGGCGGCGAGCATTTCGTGAAATTTATCTGATAGTTTCATTCTCAATCAAATTTTACGCGAGGATTCATCTGAGCGGGATTGTGCCAGTCTATACCATACTCATCTTTCAAAAGTTCTTGCTTAGCAGCCCAGAGATTAAAACAAAAACCACGCTGACGCGGAGCATTGGCAAAACGCTCGTCAAGCCGGCGCTCCACTTCATAATATATATGCTCCCATCGCCGCGTATATTCGACAGGGTCTTTTTTAAGGCGTCCGATACTCGGATTAAGTATTATTTTGAGCAACTCGTCAGGAGTAAACATCCCGGCAACCACCGATTGCAACTCCGCGTCAAAACGGTAGTCAAGCCAATGCTCATCTTCAATCAGAATACGGAGTTTAAGCATCTTTCGCGCACGCCCCTTAAAACTCGCATCAAGCACACCGGCAATGAACGCCGCACGTATGTATATAAGCAGCAATTCGTAGAGCGCATGGCTGTAGACCGACTCTGCCACAGAGTCGATTATGCGCGGCATCGTGTCAGCCATTGCCGCCCAACTCGTCACATCATAACGCACAAGGTCGAGCACTCCGTCAGCCACTTCGGCGAGCGGCTCGTATCTCTCCATATCGACATAGGTCTCTGCCAACAGGACATAGAGCTGTAAAATCTCGCGGTCATGGAGGTGAGGGCCGTTCTCTTTGACAAGCATCTCTATAAGACATTTATAATATATAATGTCTATATCAGCTGTCGCAGCACCGTCGCCGTCTGTCATCTGACGGCGCATATCATAGACGGCGTCGATGCGCTCGTCTAAAGAGAGCGACTCGTCGTGTGTAACCGTTTCAATCTGCCTGACTAATGCGGAATAATTCATATCTCGGATTCGGATTATCGTGTGTATTCAAGAATATGCCGTTTCAGGCCGCCATATTTAACCTGAGTGTCGACGATGCGGAAACCTCGGGCAAGAAAATTGTCGAGACTATGGCTGTTATCCGGCGAGACGGTCGCAAGAATCTTCGCAGCGCCGACAGTCTCCATGCTGCTTATAACACGATCAAGGAAGAACTTGTGAAAACCATGGCCACGCCACTCAGGGTCGACAAGCACGACATCAAAGGTCAATGTCGCGGACTGAGTGTCTCCGGTCGATGACGCAAGGTTACGGTCTCCTGCTCGCGGACTGACTATCAATGCAAAGGCCGCAAGCCGCCCCTGCTGTGTAAACACACCTTCGAGCAAGTCCAAATGCATCGACTCAAGCAGTTCGTCGCGTCTGAGAGCATAGAAAAGAGACTTATCCGGCAGAGTATCGACAACTTTCTTTTGCAGCTGCATTATATCAGACATATCCTCAAATCTCAACCTGCGGCAGACAAAAGTCTTGCCTTTATTTTCAAAACTGCCATATATGCATGGCTTGTCACCGCTTATGTCGTGCATATAAATCTTATTTTTCAGGTACTCTTTTGAGAAACGGTTTTCGTAGCCGGGTATGCGCCTGCCGCCACCCTGTGTCTCGCTGTTGATTTTCTCTCGATAACCAATCCACGCCGTGTATAGCTCAAAAATCTGCACGTAAGATGATGATGTCGACAGTATGTATCGCTCCTGTATATACGGGTTATTCATAAAAAGGAAGAAACGATAACCGAAGAGGTCGTCAAGGTCCTCAATCTCGGCAATATGATGGCGATAGAGCAGATAAAGATTCTCAAAAAACGTACAATACTGTGCGACTTCCACGCCCCTGACATCACGCCATATCTCTTCGGTCGACTCCGGATGAATGTCGTTCTCCTCCAATGCTTCATAGACTTTCATCAGACGGTCGCTCTCGTGGAAATAATTATTTAAGTCTATCAGCATGTCGCTGCATGTGACATTCTGGCTGTTTTTAAGTTCTATAGCGATAAACATCGTGCCGATGAGAGTTACAGCCAGAGAGAAGATGCCGACGCTGGCTTCTTCACCGGTCTTAAACCACATCACAGCCATAAGACATATCAGGCACAGTACGAACGAGGCGAAAATAAGCATCATCGAGACGCGTTTGTCATAGCGTATTTGTTTCATCGGCGCGTATATTAATAATGTGTGATCACAATCAGGGGTCAGCTTGACGCAAAGATACAAAGTTTATTTTACCGCTAATTTACGTAAAATAAATATTTGATAGTAAATCAGAACTATATTTTTACCGATTATCAATTTTACTGTAGTTTTTTTATCTATCTTTGACATCATACCAAATCACATTGTGCAATGGAATCTAAAATCAAGAAACTTGGCTCACTGTTCCGCAAGATGGTCACTAATGCCAATACATTCGGAGACATGTGGAAAAATATCAGTCTCGGACGGGAAGCATTCTCTTTAATGAAGGAACTACCCGCCTCTCTGCCCGGCGAATTTGACACCCCGCAGGCCAAAGCTTCACTGCTGGGGCAGATGCTCGAACAGATGGACGAGACCGCCACTCCGAGATGGTGCATATCTGTGCGCGAATACATGCTCACACTTGCGCCGGACGACGCCGACAACAATAAAAAACTGACGAAACTGCGCGATTACATCAACATGAGCTTACCGATGGAAGATTATTGCCGCAAATATAACGTACATCTCAAATTTGACCCGGTCGAACGTACAAAATGTATGGAGGAGGTCATCGAGGATGTAGAGCGTGAATGCGATAAAGAACTGGCAGGGCAGCCGCGCGGCATGGGTTTCTGTTTTGCATACTGGCATGCGCGGCAGGCGGCTCTCGCACGCCGTGGCATCGAATGGTGTTCGCCCTCTGCCATGAACCCCGGTGTAATGTTTGACTGATATGAGTATTGACTTTCTGAACGCTCTTCCCGAAAATATTTCGGGACTAATCGAGAAAATAATCCATGCCCACTCCCTGCCCGGCAACTCGGTCAGAACTGACACTGTCACTGACGAAGAGAGTGTGCTCGCACTCATCGACGAAGAAATCAGACGGGGTGACATAGGACTCTACCCTCTCAAAGCTTTGCTCAGCGCATGCAATAACTGGGCGACTGCCATTATAGTGCGACTCGGACAGTTTCAGGATATACTTCTCGAAGGCATTGACAACGGCACTTTGGCTCCCGACGACGAAACCGGCTGGATGTGGCTCGGTGTCGCAGCCGAAACAAACGACCCGGAAACGTTTATGACCGACATGGACCGTTATTATGACCTGCTCGCAACCGCCGCCGAGAACGACGACCCGGACGCGATGGACATCATGCTGACCATATGGCCGCCAGAGCAGATAATCGAAGAAGATTAGTTTTTACTGACAAAACCTAACAAAATATAATGACTACCAAACCCATACGCCTCGTCCTTCACGCGCCTTTCGCCGAACTTAAGACCGGCGACTCGCGTTTCTGGGGCAATCCAGACCTGCCCGAAGGCACTGACTATCCGATGTATATCGACGAGGGCGACCCCTACCCTTATTTCTTTATCTGTCAGATAAATCTTGAGAAATTGGCTGCGTTTGCACCGGAGAATCCTCTGCCCCGTAAAGGTCTGCTGTCATTCTTCGCCAAAATAGACCATTACATGGGCTATGGAGCTGCGAGCTATGGTGTCTCCGGCTACATAAGCTCTGCCGACGATGTCAAGGTTATGTATTTCCCTGATACGGACAAGTTGCGCGAAGTCGTGCTCGTCGATGACGATGACAATCCGACCAATCCTGACGGCATGGAGATTACATTCACTCGCGAGCCGGAGCCGCTGAGCGACGAGCATGAGCTCTTTGCAGAGCCTACCCATCGCGAATGGGAGACATGGGACGCCCCTTTTGAGGATTGGACAATACTGCTGCAAATAGACTCATTTGGAGGTAAGGATTTCAGCCTCAACTTCATGGATTGTGGCGTGCTCGATTTTCTTATATCTCCCGAAGCAATGCAAAAACACGATTTCTCAGACGTGAGAGGCATCGTACTTTCAACCTAACGCACTACTCAACAGATTATTATGAAATACCTTAATATCGACATCGATGTCAATGCCTTGGGATGCGGCAGTCATTACCAGTATAAAATTCCCGTATCAGACTTAAAGACCGAGGATGATTATCCGGTCACAGTTCTGTTTCCCGACCAATTTTTCCCCTATATGTCGCCGATTTTTGCGCGGCTTAACAACGACAAAACAGCCGTCGTAATCAGCAGTAAAGAATATCCCGGCGGACTTCTGCCATTAGACGACGAGAAAGCATGTTGGGATAGCCCACAGATAGGCCTGTCATATGCCTCTTGCGTAGTATCTGTAAAAATCATAGATAAAGATGGATCATCAGCATAAATATCAGCATAAACACATTTATAAATATCAGAGCCGGACGGCCGATGATAATGATGCCGGAGGCAACTGCCCTTTCTGCGGCGCTACGCTTGACGAAGCCGAGCGCTTCTGCCCCGAGTGCGGCAATCCGCGCGGAGGCATTACGTGTCCCAACTGTGGGACCGTCAGCACACGCAGTTTTTGCAGCCGATGCAACACTCCGCTCAACGACATCGCCCGCGAAGCCGTGCGTCAGGCCAAGGCAGACCCGCAATTCCGTCGCGCCGAACAGCTTGCAGCCGAGCTCGCCGAGTTGGAGCGGCAGATTCAGGCCGGCGGCCATACTCAGGCTGCACTCGACACATCGCTAAATGACGAGGCACGCAAGGCTGCAGCCCGTTATGCCGAACTTTTTGGCGACATCTCATCGCTGAAAGTGCCCGATGCGCCTGTCGCACAGGCTGCGCCGAAGGGAAAAGTGCTGACAGGCGATGTACTGCGCGAGGCCATCGCCGCCTACCGCGAGAAAGCCGACGAACTGCAGCGCACGCTCGACTCGATGTTGCCTCCGCCGTCAGCTACGCCCGAGGAGCAGCGCAACTTCTTCTGTGCACGAAAGATTATGACTGTCAAGACTGTTGCCGTCAGACAGGAGTGGGTGTGTAACTACTGCGGATGTCATCACAACCAGCCGAGCGAATGTGTGCAACCCGAGCTCGGCGGCAAATGGATTATCGAAAAACAGACCACTCAGGTGGCATCAACAATTTACAGCTGATGTCTGACAATAAAAATACATGGGGAACTGCGCCTCAGGAATCGACTACTGACAACCATACGCCCAAACCCGGCTGGGGCTCCTCGCCACAGGAGTCAACGACCGGTTATTCTGCACCAAAAAACAGCTGGGGCTCAGCGCCTCAGGAGTCGACTACAGGCTCACCGAAACCAAAGTCGGGCACGGCGAAGGCCGCTTGCCCGATATACTCGTTTTACGTTCTCGGCGGGGTGACATTCAGGGTGCGCCGTGTCATATCGGAGCACTCGGGAGAATCTGTAATCTTCGAGGTCGAAAACGACGGCAATATCTATGCACTCAAGCTCTATCGCAGCGGCATCGTGCCTGACCACGACGTGCTGCAGCGCATCATGAACAAGCGCGGCAACGGTCTGCTCATAGATATTTACGCCCACGGCGTCTGGCATGACGACGCTGCCGGAGGCGACTACCACTATGAGGTCATGGAGCATTGCACGGGCGGCTCGCTTGCCGGCGTCAACATACGCGGCGACGAGGCCAAGCTGCGCGAATACGCGGTGCGTATGGCGTCAGCCGTCGACTTCGCCCACAGCATCGGGGTGCTACACCGCGATGTCAAGCCTGCAAACTTTCTTTTTGTCGACAAGGAGCAGACGCGTTTTGTGCTAACCGACTGGGGGCTGGCAAAAACTCTCGACAAAGACCGCCGCACACCGACTGACGGCGGACGCACAAAGATTTATGCCGCTCCCGAGATGTATACCTACATCCCCGGCACGCCGACCTATATCGGTCCGAAGGCCGATTTCTTCTCCTTGGGCATGGCTCTGATGGCGTTATGGATGGGCGAGGGCAAATTATTGGCCGACGAGACCAAATTAGTCCACGACAAACAGGAGGAAACGCTGCCCTACCCGCGCCGCGGCGAGATGAGCGACCACACACTCGGTCTGATAAAGGCTCTGACACGCCGCAACCCCGACAACCGCGCCGGATTTGACGAAGTGTTGCGCTGGGCCAAGGGCGAGAATATTTTCACGCACCGAGATGATAACGTCGCACCCGAATTCAGCATAATCTTCAATGCCTCGGCCGGTCTGACCGCACACTCACCCAAAGAGTTGTCAGACATGATGTGGGCCAATAAGGATTTAGCCACAAAATATCTCTATTCGGACACCATCGCCAAATGGTTTCACGACATAAAACGCCCGGAAATAGCGGTGACAATGGAAGATATCACTGAAAACCTTTTTCCCGGCGACCGCCGCGCAGGACTCTATGCCGCCTGTCTGACGCTCAATCCCAATATGCCTTATTGGTTTGAGACGTCTCGCGGCACAGTCGAAATAAAAACGCTTGACCAACTTGGCGACGCTTTTGCCGACGGGCGCTTAGGACAGCCCGATATCAAGACATTGAAAGGTGAGGATTTCCTGATGTGGGCCGCAACACGCGATGCCGCGCTCGCGGGCAAAGCTATAAAGGCCAAGGGAGGATACAAGGCCCTCTTTGCGTTGTTGCCCGGCCGCGGATTTGACTACAGGCCGTTGGATAAAAGTTCGCTGGCCACTCCCGAACAGCTCGGGCAGCGTATTATGGACGAACTCAGCGGAGAGGTCGCCGGCAATGATGTGTCGTCAGGTGTAGTAAGTGACTGTCTGCTGCGCGATAACCGTCTGTGCTCGTATCTGCGCAGCAAAGGCATCTACGACAAGCAGTTGAGCTACATACAATACTGCATGGACCTCGGCTCGGCCGATAATAAGAAGAAATTTGTGCCATATACGCAGCGTGTGGCAAAAATGAAAGCTGCGGCCGGGCTCATGGGGCGTGTGCCCGTGCTGACGGTAGGTGATATAAAGTTTAACGATGAGAACGATGTAGCCGAGACTGACATGTCGCTTTTTGACGCTGACGAGCAAGACATTGTGGCCGACTGGCTATCGCTGTTTTATCAGGAGAATCCATACGCCGACTACAAAAAGAAATCATATCTTGACCTTGCGGCCGAGTATGGCGACGCCCTCAACGCACTGCCCGACTGCAGCTACAATCAGCACGCCGCCAACGGTCTCGACAACATCAGCGTGGCGTTAGAGGCTAATGAAAAGGCGTGGAAGAAAGTAAAACTATGGCGCAGACTTACAACCGGTTTTTGTCTTATCCCACTTATAATCATTCTACTTCTCGTACTTATCTGTACCGTAGCCACAGACCATCGGGCATTATACAACGTTATAAATAATTGGGGCCATGTTATCGGCATTGTTATCGGCATAATTACAGGCTTCTGCATACTCGATAAATCCGGATTTATTTTAAGCGCAATTGCCGGTTTTATTGTATATTTTCTCGTTAAACTGGTTTTCGGCCTGATTGGGGTAGCATTACCTTGGGCTATCTTAGCGGTTTTAATCGGAGCTACATTATATTTTTGTGACAAAATATATTCCAAAGACGACAAAGAGCTCAACGACAAGTACTCTTCGCTGGACTGGGACGAGGCCGTCGAGCGTTATTTTATCGGTCTCAGATTCGGAACAATCGATAAAGTCTTCCCGAAAGACTTGCCGACAGATTATCCCATTTGCGTCATTAATGACAACTCTACGCTTGCCAAAAAAAAGCTGAAGACAGTACTTCGATGCGCGCTTATGATGCTGATTTTGTCTATTATCAGCTTTATATGGGTCGGTATTCTGGTAACTAATGACGAGAAAAAAGATGTATCATATTCACCTCAGTCCGTTGAATTTCGGCAACCCACACAATCAGATTTCATAACCTCATTATCACCCGATAGCAGTGAACTGTCATAAATGCAACAAACCTAACCGACCCGTGGCGCGCTACTGCAAATGGTGTGGCACGGCGCTTGCGACTGATTCACGCGCCGCAAATGGCTCGTCAAACCTCTTGGACACGCTGATTGAAAAGGCCGCGATACGCACACGCCTTGACGACATCGTTGCAAAGGCACGAGCCAAGGCGGAGTTCTGCCGCCGAAACGGCATCACAAGCCGCATGCAACTCAGCTTTGTCATCACGGGCGATGCCGGCACAGGCAAAACCACAGTCGCAAAGGCTATAGCTGCCGCTCTTGCCGATGCCGGAGTGCTGCGCACACCCATGGCCGAAATTGTCACCCCTGTCGATTATGACAACTGGATAAAAAATATCGACAAACACGCCGAGCGGCTCGCCGACTCTGCACTCATATTTGAGGAGGGTCAAAAACTTGTTACGGAAGGCGACGGTGACGATGTCGAGCGCATCGACCACATACTCCAAAGCGTGCGCCGGTGGCGTGAAGACAGCAAACGACCGGTCGTAATCATCACAGGCAGCCGACGTCTGCGCGAATTTTTTGACGGAAATCCGAACTCTGCCTCGGCGATAAATTATTTCTTTGAGACTGAAAAAATCAGTATAGACGGTCTGATGGAGATTGCCCTGCGGCAATTAAACATGAAGTATAAACGCCGTCTGTCTCAGGAGGCACAGGAAAAACTGCGCCGTATATTTGACAACGACCGTCGCAACCCCGATGATGCCTTGGGCGCCGGGGGTCACAACGCCGCGGCCCGGGCCTATAACATCGATCTGGCGGCCATAGGAGTGACTGATGCCGAACTCGGGCCGGACTATGTAAAGGGCCTCGAGTTCAAGCCTAAAACAATTAATGAAGTACTGGCCGAATTCAACAAATATGTCGGTGTCGAAAGTGTCAAGAACGCAATCCGCTCCATCGCCAACACTATAGCCGAAGATGTCAAGGCCGGTCGACCGGCGCGCATCATGCATCATTATCAGTTCCTCGGCAATCCCGGCACAGGCAAAACCACCATGGCCCGTATCTTTGCCGACGCGCTACATGCACTCGGTGCGCTGCCTGTCGGGCATCTCAAGGAGGTGACGAAAAATGAACTCGTTTCGAGTTTTGTAGCCGACACGCCGTCAAAAGTCACGGAAGTGTTTCAAGAGGCCATGGGAGGTGTGCTTTTTATTGACGAGGCCTATCAGCTCGCCAACGACAGCCACGGACGTGACGCCATAGCCACAATACTGACTCTGGCCGAGAACAATCTCGGCAAATTAGTGGTGATAATTGCCGGCTACACCAAGGAAATGGGCGAATTAATGCAGGTTAACTCGGGCCTGTCATCGCGCTTTGACGAGGTTATAAACTTCCCGGACTATTCGGCCGAGGAGCTGACCGAAATATTCCGCCGCATGGTCAATTCGTCAGATAAGGGTCTGCGGCTATCTCCCGACGCCGAGGCGCAGGTGGGCAATGTGTTCAGACGCATATATCTGACACGCAGCCGCAACTTCGGCAATGCCCGCGTGGTGCGCTCGGTTTTCAACAAGGCTGTCGAGCGCATGAAAACCCGTCTGAACGAGGACCCGTCGTCCGGCTATTGGCTGACAATGAAAGATATAGAAGGTGACGACTGCGAGCGCAAATCTGTCGACGAAATCCTCGCCGAATTAGACGACCTCATCGGCATGGACTCGGTCAAAGATCAGTTACGCCGCATCGCACAAACTGTCGAGCTAAACCGACGCCGCGCACTGACAGGACGAACTCAAGCCAAAGTCGATAATATCCACATAGCAATTACAGGCAATCCCGGAACAGGCAAAACCGAAATCGCCAAACGCATGGGGCGCATATTCAAGGCTATGGGCATACTCGCCAAGGGACATCTCGTCGAGCGCGAGCGCAAGACATTATTAGACAGCATGTCAAACTCTGCCGGCATCAATATGGACAAGGCTGTCGACGAGGCGCTCGGAGGAGTGCTCTTCATCGACGAGGCATACAATCTCATACCGATGAACAATCCGTCTGACAAAGACCGTGACGGCATGGCGGCCGTCGACGCGCTTATGACCCGCATGAGCAGCGACGCCGGCAAATTTGTCACCGTCATAGCCGGATATAAACCAGAGATAGACGAATTTATAGCCAATGCCAATCCGGGGCTTGCACGACGATTCACCCATCGCATCCACATCGATGACTACTCGGCTGACACTCTCGTCGAAATCTTCAAGGCCCGTGTCAAAAAAGAAAATTTCATCATGACGCCCGAAGCCGAGGCTCTTTTAGAGAAAAAGGTGCAGGAAATGGTAACAATGAAAGACAAAAACTTCGGGAATGCAGGCGCTATGATCAAACTCTTCAGTCAGACAATCGAACGACAGTCAGAGCGCCTCGGCGCTTGCATTGACTCGCTCACCGACGACCAGATGTTTACAATCGAGGCTGCCGATATACCCTACGATGCGCCCAAGAAGGTCGACATCAACCTGTGTATGCGAGAGTTGGACGAATTGGTAGGCCTCGACTCGGTCAAGAAAATCGTGCATGACCTCGCCGACACTATAGCCACCGAACAGGAGCGCGCCGCCATAGAGGGACGACGCCCTAATGTGCCGATGAGCCATTATCTCTTTGTCGGCAACCCCGGCACAGGCAAAACTACCGTGGCGCGCATCATGGGCGAAATCTTCTACTCGCTCGGACTGCTGCCGAGCAACAAGCTTGTCGAAATCAAGCCCGGCGACATGATTGCGCCCTATGTGGGCCACACCGCGCCTAAGACGCGTCAGATGATTGAGCGCGGAGTGGGCGGAGTGCTGTTTATCGACGAGGCTTACGGCCTGAACGACGGAGGCTTCGGCACGAAAGACGCTACGCCCGAGATGCTGACCCTGCTAAACGATTACGAGGGCCGCATGGTCTGCATCGCTGCAGGCTATCCGCGCGAGATATCGGCATGGCTGTCGACCAACACCGGTCTCAGACGACGCTTTCAGACTACCGTGCATTTTGAAGACTACGATGCCGACCAGCTCGCCGTAATCTTCATGAACATACTCAAAAAAGAAGGCATGCGCGCCGACGAGTTCGCCGAGGCGGCAATGCGCGACTACTTCCGTACACTTGTGTTCAACAAGGGCGCCGACTTCGGTAACGCCGCCGAGGCTGTAAACTATTTCAAAAAAGTCAAAATCAATCAGGGTGCCCGTCTGCGCGCGCTCGGCGACTATGACCGCTCGGAGCTTTACACCCTGTGTCGCGAAGATATGATTATAACGCCATGAAATGCTACAATTGCAAACAACAGATTGACGACGATTCGCTCTACTGCGACCAGTGCGGCGAGCAAATTTTCATGTGTCCCGACTGCCGCGTGCCGGGCAAAGGCGCGGGCAAGCGTTGCGGTCAGTGCGGCAAACCGCTTGTGGCCGCATCCGAGCTGTCAGCGTCAGCAGATGCCAAAGCGCCGACTCGGCTTGTGAGCCGTGAGATGGGACTGACTATCAAACTCGCCGACGGCCTCGTACTCGGCCGTTTGGAGGGAAAATATGCGGCGATGCTTGCTCCGCTCAAATATCTATCGGCGCGTCACGCCTCAATCAGCCGCGACACCGGCGGATGGATTATCAAGGATGAAGGCTCGCGGAACGGCACGGCGGTCAACGGCCGCTGGTGCTACACGCCCCTGCATTTCGGCGCCGGAGATACCGTACGCCTCGCTAACGCTTATGATTTTATCGCCGAATGAGATTAGAATACAGTGCCATATCACACCGCGGCCTCGTGCGGCCGGCCAATGAAGACACGTTGCTCGTCGGCAATCAGATTTTGCGTGACGACAGCGACAGCTTCGGTTTCGACATCCCTGCCGACGGCATAGTCTTCCCGGCCATCGTCTGCGACGGCGTGGGAGGCAATGCACGCGGCGAAGAAGCGTCGATGACCGCCTGCGACGAGATGCGCAAAGTCTCTGAGTCACTTGACGGCAACATGTCTGAGAATGACTTGATACTACGGCTAAAGCAAGATGTTGCACACTGTAATAACATAATACTTGATAAAGCCGCCGGATGTGGCATGGCCACTACACTGACAGGGCTTATAGTGCTCGGCGAACGCGCATTGGTGCTCAACGCCGGAGATTCACGCACCTACCGCCTTCGTTATGACAACCTCAAACAACTGACCCACGACCACGCAGCTGACCGCGACGGACGCAGAGTCATCACCAACTGTCTCGGCCTCGACGACGTGACTCTTGATGTAACCGCTACGGCAATTGTACCGGATGACATATTCATTGTCTGCTCCGACGGTCTTTTTGATATGATTTCTGACGAACTCATTGCCGCAAATGCCTCGTCAGCCGAGCGCCTGCTCCAATTGGCCCTTGACGCCGGCGGACACGACAATATTTCGATAATCATTCTTAGATTTAGCTGAAGGAGGAAATAACTCTCCCTATTGAAGCGACGCAGCATCAAAAATGGAAATAGTCAAACCATTGGCTATCGCCGGAGCGCAACTGTGCCCTATCCGGGGCTTGTCGCGCAGACGGGATACTGTGTGTTTCCCATAGCTTCGTGCTTCGCAACATGTTGTAAAAAGCTCTCGCCGCAGTTCGTCGCCCGCTCCTCCGGCGAAGTGAGCCTATAATCATGCATATCCGCTTCAGACATATGATATAATCTTTTCTTATTCAACGCTAATGTTACGGAAAGCCTGATTTCACCTCACGATTGATTATATCGGAATCATCTTCTGTATGACCAATATGGTATCGAAATAAATTAATGACAATAATAACGATGCTTATAACGGATGCAGACCCACAAGAATCACGAGCACTATATCCGCTGACAAAAATAAGTAAGAGTACAAGAATCGCAATCCAATAGCTTTTGAATAATATTAATAGAACTATTGGATTGAAGAATCTGAAGGGGAATAGTACAGGTTTAAGCCATTTCATATTTCGTTGATTGCGTTTTGATGATTTAGTATTCGTCGAATACTATCACGTTTTGCTTGCTCTCGTTTTAAAGAATCAGCCTGTTCTTTTCTAATCTTATCCTGTTCAGCCTTTATCTCTAATTCTCTGGCCCAGTTTGCACTTTCATTTCGAACTTTATTAATAAGTGTATCAGATATATACATTATGCCCATTTCCGACATTTCAATTCGACCATTTTTGAAGTTCCATATATACCTATCGTTTTTACGTAACACAGTAGTAAATAAGTCCTCTCTTCGAGAATAATCCTCAATTATTTCCGGCTCTCCATATTTTTTAGTGTAAAGTGATAACAGGCTTTCAAAATTTGACAGAGATTTATCCGAGTTGCTTATTCCGGTGATTTTCATAGCGGAAACCAATCCATCATAAACGTATAAATCAAGTCCGACAAAAGTATCATCTAATCGGGTATAAATTTTGTAATCATCACCACTTATTGTAACGCCATTAAAATCACCCGGAGGTATCTCATACGGAAATATACCATTATATGAAGTGCCTGTAAATTCATCATAAATGGCGTCAGGATGTTTTATTGTTTTATTATAGAATAGTCGCAATGGTCCTTTGGCCTCCTCCATGTTATTCAAATATTCCCACGCGGTATCACCGGGAGCACCAAGTTTTATTCCCTTTAGAGTTAAGTCTTGTACTATATCTTTTCTTTCTTGATGGAGCCCTCTATTTTTATCTTCAATAATCTCGTAATGAGCCCGTTGCCGCTCGACCTTAAAAGATGGAATCAAAAATGTGAGAACGATATTTAGTATTATTATGGCAGAAATTACAGTCGCAGATATTTTGTCAATAACTCTAAACCTTAGATTATGCTTGTCTTTGTATTCTTTGCTTAAATATCCACAGCTAACCAATGACACAAACAAAACTATTGACGCCAATACTCCCCAGAAACCGACAGAAGGAGACAAACGGGACTCGTACAACGCCCTTTCGTCTGCTATGGCATGATACGATTCCGGAATAAATCCAGAAGAAAAGTGAGTATAAACAGCATCTGAAATAGAATCAGAGCATAGAAACAGCGGAATAATTGAATTAACGATAAGTCCGATTATTATCGGAGTGAAACAAGCTAAAGCCCAGTCCTTTAGGCTACGGGGGATTTTAGACCAGAATAAATTGTTCAATATTACGCAATAACCCACTTGGAAAAATCCCGTAACAAATAAAAGGCCAAACATACTTGCGTCACCGAAAAAGAAAAAACCATATGACAACACGGAACCTGTCAATATCACTACCCCCATAATGATAATAAAGACTACTTTCATAACATCAGTGAAAGTGCATTTTGATTCGGAATCTTGAATGGGTTTAGGAATGGGGGGATAGACGCGTTGACGTGAATTTGGATTTATAAAATCAGTATAATCAGTTTTAGTACATGAACTGATTGCAATAGCAATACTAAAAAGGACGGCAGCATACTCCTGTTTCTTCCCGGGCTTAAGCTTATTTTCAGCTTCGACAATATGCTTTATCTCCATTTTTGTTTTCTCACTATTCCCTCGCAGAGAAACTAACTTGGACACATAACCGGTATTGATACAGTTTCTGAACACGTCTCTGAGCGAGTATTCATTACCAAACGAGTAACTGTCGGTCAGGATATACCAGAATTTGGCGTCAGATAGAATGTCGGCTCCATAATTCTTTACTATATTTATTACTGTTTCAATAAGAGTCCAATACATATTATTAATTTCTTTAAGTTTCGTCGTGAGGTTTAACAGAAAACAAAGCTAATCATTCTAAATACATCCTGCTTATTGTGGCAATATGAGCGTTAGCATTAGGATTATAGTGTGATATATCAAATGCTTTCCTCGTTGAATTGCTTTTGATAGCGTTCAGCCAGCTCCGTGTTTGGTGTATCCTTATATGAAAGGTTCATATGGTCACCTATCCAACATAATTCTATATATCCGCCTATAACGGTCCATTTATACCTAATTATTTCATAGTAATTTTTTACTCTATCTGCATAACTCAATACTTCTTTACAATAATGGTCAAAGTCATTCTCTATAGTGCATAACGGGTCAAAAACTTCGCTTGGTTGTCCGTACTTATTAGACAGTAGTTTGTATAACTCGTTACTCCAGTTAACATATAAGGACGTCGCGATGCTCTTAATTTGCAATATAACGCTTTTTGTTACTCCGCGTGGTGAACCGTTTATATATAAATCGACGTTATCGATTTCGCAGAATGTTCCGACCATTTTGATTTGATATGGCATAGACCTAACTGTTTTAAACCCTCTTGTTAGTAAATGCTTCTCAATCTCATTTATGGGATGCACAAGAGAAATACCGGAAAAACGTATGTGCGATTCAGCTTCATTCCCTGAACGCATAGTGTTAGAATTCGACGTATTTATATCAGTTATTTCCGAAAGTCCGAAGGCAAAAAGGAAAGCATTAATCACATAAACAGATATATCACGGCGAAATCCGAATTTCAACACCATCTCGTCTATAAGTTTTTCTGCATCAGCACATATATATGCGCCACCTCCGGAATAGCTGCGTATTTTGGACACATATCCTTCCTGAATAAGAGTTTTTAAAACGTATTTGGAAGCTATACAATCCGAAAATGCATCCAAATCTGCTAATTCATTGATTATCCGAGGGCTTTCAAAGCATTTAGCTCCCCTCGCATCCATTATAGATTTGATAGTTGTTTTGAGCATCTTTGTATAAATTATTCATATTAAAGTTTTATCAACATTTCTCTCCGTAGAGATTTATAACAATATGCAAATATATAATCTAAGCCATATTTTTCGCTAACAGCCACATCGCTAATGACGCGAGATGGATTCTCGCCATTATCCTTAACGTGCTCTATATTAAGAACGGTCTTATAAAACCCTATAATCTTATCCAGCTCAGTAGAATGAATATCTTTCGTTTTCCTGAGCAGACGTTTTAACGATGTATTCTCTGATTGTTTCATAACATTCATATATTGTTAACCAGATTGAGTACATTCATTACGAACCATGCGTCGAAACCTTGGAAGACTGTACGCTTGGGCTTGGCTTCTTCCTTGTGCACTTCGAGGCCATCGGAATATGGTGTTACTCCGACGAGTTTTGAGTAAGGAATTTTAATACTCGCAGTTGGACAATGAAAGAAAAAATGTTTGTTGGTTACAACGAGGGATCCAACTCCAATCTTCTCCATCCGGCTTCTCTCAACCGGGTGTCCTTTGAAAGAGCCTGTACGATAAGTTACTCCCTTGCAGATTCGATAACTCATGCCTCGACTACCACCTACATATTCACGGGTAATCTTCTCTTGGAACATTGTAATATTATCATAAACCCAAAGAGCACATTCGCCACGCCCTAACATTACCGGTACCGTAAGCGGCTTTTGAGGGAGAACGCCTCTTTGTAAATCTTTCAGCACAATAGCTTGGCCGATTCGTGCAAGGCTTTCGCTTTGATACTGCATTGGAAGACAGTTAAGGGCAATTCCAAGAGATGAAGTATATGATTCAATCAGCCTCTGCTCATTGTCTGCTAACCATCCATCTGTCATGAACTTATCGGCAGCTTTGTTCAGGACATTGTAATATGCCTCGTCTTTCTTTTGTTGACTCAATGGAAGAACCGATGTCACGGAGTCTGTGCTGATTCTTATTTGGCTCAAAGGCACTCCTTTAGCGAAGAAGTCTACGACATACCCCTGAAACATCTTCATCGACAAAACATCCATATCTCCTTTCTCATTTAACTTGGAGTATGGAATGGCTATCGCATTAAGAAAATCCTTAATACGTTGCAATGTATCTGATGGGTATGGGCGTTTAAGCGAGTCTCCAAATGATTTTATTGCGGTAATTGCCACCGATGCAATATCTTCATCCGATAGAAAATAAGGGAGTCGGTTTTTCGTCAGTTTCGCCTTCAGGTCATTTGCCGACACCGCACCACTAAAGTATCTGCGCATGAGGTCGCCCATGCCGCTAAGTCCACGCTCATGCTTTTCCTCGCATTCCTTATGAGCGCGAGAAAAGAATCCGGCAGATTGTCCACAATACCTACATGTTCCCATAATTTATAGGAAATTGAATATACTTAATCTCTTCATAATTCTTTTGAGTCAATCGATAACCATTCTTATCAATAATAAATGTCTCATCGCCGATTGAAACAATAGATAACCCATTTTTGAAATCAGTAGCTTTGTCATAGATTGGTTCTAATTGTGTATTGCCACCGGTGTCAATAAAACCATATTTACCGTGTTCCTTAAAACAGCAGTAGCCATCAGAAGGCAACTGCAATCCATCGAATTTCTTTCCTATAGTCTTACCATCTTCATTTGTAGTCAAGGCCATAGGTCTCCCCGTGATAAGATTATATAAAGTATAACGTTTGTCATAATTAGATTTAACAACTGCAAATCCATCTTTTATCACCATTCCGGCCCCTTCATCCGCGTAGTTATACAATAATCCGTTGTCCTTATTAATGTATAAGAAACATGAGGATTTGAGAGTGGCATCTTCGAACTGTAAACGGATTAGGTTTATCCCGTATTCCGTTACAACTACAGGTTTATCATAAAGGTAAGGATACGGGCGTCGCAGTAAGTCGCCATTGGTGGATACTGTTGCAATATATTTAAACTCAGGCTTTCCATCAAATCGATATTCAACTAAAAGCGAGCCATTATCAAATATATAATATACATCATTAAAAAGGACTCTCTCTCCTATTTTATTATCTTTAAAGTAATGCCATTTTTTATCGTTGGTTTGGACAATCAAAAATTCACCATTGATTTTAGCATTAGGGTAAGGATATAGATTTAACTTTTGCCCATTTAAATCGAATACATCATACCCTGCTTCAGAGCACGTAACGATGTACATCTTCCCATACATTATAGTTGAATAGATATTAGGCAAAATTTCCACGCCGTCATATCCACACAATCCTTTTAATGTCTTTGCCTTAGGCTTGTAATCTTCAATTTCAACAATACCATTAATAGGAGAGAATTTGGAGCCAGTAGGTAATCTCGAAACAATTCGTCCATTTGTGTTCATCAAATATGAGATACCGCACTCCCTGACAATTGTAAAACCATTCATAAAATCAGAGATTTCATCATATTTCACTTCACATATTTGTCTTCCTATAATATTATAAATGCCATATTTGTTTGACTTGGACATAACTTTGAACAAATTGTTATCAATACGAGTAATGCAATAATACTCACATGGAATTACTATTTCTCCATTCTTATTAATAACCCCCCAACCCATTTGTCCTTTATGAACTATAGCGGTGCCACGAATGAAACTTTCCACATCATCGTAATCTTCTTGAATAATTTTTTGACCTTGGATATTTATGAATCCCCAAGTAAAGATTTCGCTAAAAGGCCTTCCATGAAATCCTCGTGAAGATACGGCTACCAGGCCCTCGTGAAATTCCTTAATATTTTTATATTGAGGAGCGACAAGAATTTCTCCGGTTAGTTTTCTCCATCCCCATTTGCCATTTTCTTTAAACGCAAAGATTCCACTCGCATACTTTTTGAGTTTCTCTTCATGGCGATTTAATGCATCTGTTTGTTCTTTGCATTTTTTTATATAAAGGTCTTCTCCCGGATCGTTAATTACATCTTCAATATGATCATGTAAGTCATGACCACAATGAGATTCTATTGTATCAATAATCCTCTCAATTTCAATTGATCTAAAAGCGAGATCTTTACCACTCGAAAAACTTTTCAAAGTATCCAAAGATATATTCGGTCCAAAAGATACAGAAATACGGTAGGCTCGATTATATAATATATCTTCTCTCCATAGTTTTGAAATAATATTTTGAAAGTTGTCTTGTGGTTGGGTTGCCGTAAGCCAAATGATAATGGGGTCTGATATCGTATTTACCCATTCGATATTGTTACTACAAGTTTCGATTAATGCCTGTGATAAATTATTAGCACCTTTAAAGGCTACTTGCTTATGATCTGGTAAAACAATACTCTCAAGCGTCACTCCGTCTTTTACAATCCATTTCGTTGAATCATTATAATAAACAATGCGAACAGAGAGATTCCCGGTAACACTAATTTTTAGATTGTCAAAGAAAAACTTCATTGATGCATAACTTGAGGCAGCTTCGCTGCTACAATCAATGACTAAGATGATTTCAGTGAGATGGTTGTTTTCTTGTAAAGTAGTATTACTTGATGTTGTTGCATCCTCATCGAAAAATGAGGAGAAAATATCTTTAATAAAAGAAATTTCAAAGCCATACAAGCTAAATACTCGCTGAACAATTAAGTCTCGTTCATTAGATGAGGCATTGGCATAATCTCGGATAAAACCATCAACCACCAAACAATGCAAAATATTCTTATAGGCAGGCCTATCTCTAAACGCACCAAAATCATTCAGAGCAGACACTATTCGTAAATCATAGATAACATTATTACCTAGTACTGTTTTAGCATGCTTTATCGCCTCTTTTAGTGTCATAGGGATATTATTCCTTTAAATGGTTTCTGGCTGGTTGCAAAGAGGCCACAACATTTTGATTTGAGAGAGCATTGGTCGCATTCGGGGAGGTATTTATTCTTCCAATCGCTAATGCTCTTTTGGGCATAAGGATGTATTGACTTTGGTATGAGACAAAGAGGAACATTATAAACAGCTACCTCTCTGCGCCATTGAGCGAGTGACGATACAGCCTCTGTGAGTTTATCTGCATAAGCAATCGGCTCAATCCATATATTACGCTCATTGGCGACCGCATGGCCAATATGCTCCATTGCCATGAACGCCGTCCATGCCACAAAAGGAAGATTCTTCTGGATGAAATCAGCCATTTGAGGCAAACGCATATAGTTGATTTTATTGATTACTATTCGCAATTCAATAGCAGCACCGAAAGCAGCGAGATTGAATATCCCGGCCATTGTTTCGTTGTATGCTTCCTTTGCTCCTGCTATTATATCATGGTCACGATAATAATCTGAGTGAAGGGGAATGCCTACAAACAGTTTGTCATCAGCGGCTTCAACTACTCGTCGAGAATAGTCTATATCCGTAAAATTCCTTCCGTTGGAAAGAATATGAATGTCGGCGTCAGGCAATGTTGTCCTGATATGCCTAATCAGTCCGATTAGCTTGTCTCCAAGTAGTGTCGGTTCACCTCCCGAAATGCCAACAACGGGTATGTCTTTTGGCGCACGGTCTATGATGGCGATATTCTGCTCGAACAATTCATCAATATCATCATTGTTCAGAGGAGGTTGACAACACATGATGCAGTTGTTGTTGCACCGTGCAGTGGTGAACAACGTGTTGTCATTGCTGTCTGTTCTGAAATCGCCTCTCATGATAACCAGCTTCTAAATATAGGCATCACTTCATCGTGACGCTCGATTATTAATGAAATAAGGTATTCAATAATACCCTTATTCTTACGGCACAGCAGTGATGACGCACGGTTGCCGTACATATCTCCTTGCGTAGAGTAGTTGCGGACGGGATCAGCTCCACAATACTGTTTCAACGCGCAGTCAGAACATCCGGCAAGGGCCTCATTCGCCCATGTGTTTGCAATTTCTTTGGCTTTCTTGCCGAATACCAAATCTTCATATTTATCATTCACGCTGCCGAGCCTGAATGTGTAGTCCTTAAACTCCGCAAGCATTCTTGATTCATCCGAGCAATAAACACCTCCGTCATAATTATATATGAGAACAGAGTTAATCACTCCGGCCGGAGATTGCAAATCAACGAATCCGGTGCAATATGGGGTGAGCATTTTTCTGAGTATTATTGCAGCGAACTCTTCAACAAAGTATATTCCGCGACGATTTAACTCAAATATATGCTCAAAGGCTTTCTTGTAAAAATCTATAAAGCGGTCGGTGTATTCACTCCAGTTGTCATTATGAATCGCAAGACCGTAAGGATTCAAGGCCCTGAGGAATATCGCATGAAATCCTAATTTGACATATTCGTCAACAATCTCAATCGGATAATTAAGACCTTCCACAGAAGTAGTCATGAGTGCAGACACCTTATCAGGACCAACAGCCATGCGACCTTTTTCAATACCTGCGACTACTTTTTCATAACTATCTTTCTTGCCTCGATTGGAATTGTGAAGAAAAGCCGGTCCATCTAGAGACGTGGAGATCACCACACCGTACTTTTTGCAAATCTCCAGCATTCGTTCAGTCAGATGGATGCTGTTAGTGCAAAGCACATAATGTATCTCCTTTTGAGCCGTTTTATTCTTTTCCTCTGCTAATTGAATGCCATATTCAATCAAATCAGGTACTAAAGATGGTTCTCCTCCTTGAAATTCCATTGTGATAGAATCAGAAGGAGAATGGAACATCAGCTCGACTGATTTTGCCATTGTCTCTTTGCTCATGGTACACCCGGCACTTTCTTCATTTTGGCTCGAAGCCTGGCAATAGACGCAATTCTGATTGCATCGCAAGGTCATGACAAAAATGTGAAGCCCGGTCCAAGATTCAAGGAACCGCTTTTTCTCCCGGAGACGTTCAGCATAAACTTCCGCCAAAGGAGGTATTATTTGTTCTGAGATAAAGAAATTAGCCACAAGAGACTTATATAAGTCATCTTTTGGCAATGTTCTGTCCACGATCTTTTGCACAGTTCCTTTAGGGGATATAATCATATCTCCTAATTCATTCACGAGAACTTCCTTACCGGAAATCTCGGTGAAATCAAATGGCAAAAGAAAATATGGCTTCTCAATCATGTATATCCTCCTCGCTTAAATCCTCATCCTCAGCAAAAGCTTTGGCATAAAGGATAGTCTTAATATCTCTGGTCTCATCAGCGACTATCTGGCGAAGCTTGAAATCGTTGAGAGCCTGCAGAAGTTTTACCTCTAATTCTTGCTCACTAATTGAACCTGATTTAGCGGTAATTGAGATAGACTCAGTGATGTCATTAAGAAGACTGCGGACGATTACATAATCGCCCGACAACCAATAGAAAGCTTTGGAGATAACGCTATCATTATATATTCTCCGGTCTATCTCAATGGTCATTTCTTATACGATTTGAGTTTTGTCAATGTGGTCGCATTTAACTCTCCGTTGGGCTGAATGCCATGATAAGCTTGAAATGCTTTAAGAGCGGTATGGACGTCCTCTGTGAATACATAGTGTGCACCGCTCTTTTTAAGTTTTGCCGGATCTGGAGAATACCCTGCATTGATTAGCAATTCTACAAGTTCATCCACATCGAAACCTGAAGTTTCAGCGGCGGAAGATAATTCTCTAAAGCCCAATGGAATTGTCGTTTTGGCAGGACTCCAAGACTTCAATGTTGAAAGCACACTTGATGTAAGTTTCCCATCTTGTGTTAGACCTGCATCCTTCTGGAAATGCTTGACGGCATTTACCACGTTAGTGTCATAAACATAATATCCGGCTTTCTTAGTAACTACTCCATCTTTGAGGTAGTAGTAGCGAACAAGATACGGCACAAGCTGATCCACATCAGATCCATGTATCCCTGAAGAAAGTGTACGGTCTCCAAGTGTATAGTCCCCGGCGGTTTTAACCGGTGGCGTGTAGACTGAGGAACTGCTGCCACTTCCATAAGAACTGGAACTATGCGAATAGTGCCGCGAGCTGGAACTTGAATGAGAATAATGCCCTCCGCGAGAAGAGCGATGTGAACGATGTGATGAATGAGAACGATGTCCTGCAATTAATTTTGCGTCTCCATTACTCATTATCCTATAGATATTTTTAACCAGAGACTGTTGGCCTTTGGATACTTCAGGAGATGTCCCTCCATTCGGGCGTCCCAAATCTAAATCTAAAGAAAGTGACTTTTTTGCATCGGCTTTAGCCGCTCCATGAAATAGAGCGACAGTTGCCGACAACAATAATGTTTTGATTATTTTCCTAGACTTACTCTTCATCTTGTTTTCTCCTTTATGAAGTTCAACCAGTAATTATCAGAAACAACCTTGATCATTTCATCAAGTTCCTGCGTCCCTGATTCAGACAGGGAACCATGATGAACATAAATATCATTAAGCAATTCAGAAACTAACTCTGTGATACGTGTTGCCAAATCTTTATCAATCTGTTCTAATAAAGATTTGAAGGTCTGTTCTGTGTTCTCATCAAAGACAAGATTCGTTGGTAAGGCAATAGTCAAAGCCTTGGCTTGCACAACCTTCTTTGACTGCAAAAACGGCTTTACTTTTTCTGCCCAATCAGATATAATTTTATCGCTTGCCTCTATCGCTTTAGCATGCGCATCTTCTTTATAGCTTGATGCAGAATAAGCAGCATTATATTCATTTTCTGCTTTTTGAAAAAGATTCAATGCAGTAGCATAATTGCAATTGGCATATTCTGCATTGGCAGATGCCATTGTCGCTTCATATGCATCCCTCGCATCCGCTGATGATGTATATGAGATACCTTGCCACCCACCTATAAGCAATGCGATTCCGGCAACTGAACTTATTATGATATTCCGTTTTTTCTTTTTTGCCGCCCGGAAGGTTCTTTCTGTTGATAATCTTTCGTTCTCGCCATTACACCATTGCTCCATATTTTTGCCGAGCAATGTACCCAAGTTAATGAGTTTGCGACGAGTCTCACAGAGCGTTTTGTCAGAAAAATCAATCTCACCGGATTTTGTAGACTTATCAAGTTGGGTAAGTCTTGAGAGATAATCATTCTTCAATTGGTCTAATACACCGTTTCGAGCCGATATGGGAGAACTCTTGGATACTAAAAAGTCTCTCTTAGTTTTATCAATCCAAGACTGCCGATTCTCGCTCCGGCGATTTCCAATGATAATGATTTTATTTTCAATTGAGCGTAAATCAGAAGTTACGTTAGAAGGGAATCTTGCTGATTTTAGCCCGAACTCGTCATCCTCAACAATATAGCCATCATCCATAAGAGCCTTGTAATCCCTTTCAAGAGTTGACATCAAATCGTCAAGCGCTTGCTTGATTTGAATTTGAGTAGGTCTGTTCTTATCCTCAATTTTCTTTTTTTCTGAAGATAGCCATACGTCGATATTTGAGTCTCCTAATTCCTTAGCAATAAGACGAATTTTAGAGTCAATCACATATAGTTGGGTATTAGCTTCGGTAGTGTAATATCCAACCCTATGACCGTATTCATCTGTTGTAAAGGTAAGAAGATTTGAAAGAGCAGAAAGATATTCCTGTTTCAAATCATACAACAGTTCTTTCGGGTCTTTTATACTTCGCTCTGATATATGCGATTTTGGCTTTGGCTGTGTCTCAGTTTTAGGCAGTTCATTGATAAGACCAACACCAAATAACAGTTGTAATGCGGCATCATTTATAATCTCATCCTTGTATCCGGATTTTGAAGCATAGTCTGCGACACATTTCCTAACTGAATTTTGCCAGTTGCTGTCTTTCTTTTCGGAAAATCGATAAAGCATCTCACCGAAGCCACTGTCAAGTAGCCCCTTCATCACTTTTTTGGAGGCTGTGGGTTCATCCTTAAACGCACCGATATCATCAAGTAAATTGATGAATTGCTTTGTGGGTAGGACCGCTAATCCAAAGCGACTGACAGTTTGTTTTATAGCATCACTCAGTTTCATCATTTATCCGGATATTGTCAGATGAAGAGCCCTCTGACTTGTCAATAGGCACATCATTGCTTGATTCAATCGCAGATTCTTCATCTTCATCATTCTCGTTCAATTCCGCTAATAGAGCATCAAGTCTGCTTTGCAGTCTAGTTCTCGCCTCGATTGCTCTTTTTTCATCGGAATTGGCATATTGCAAGTCAATCATATTTTGGCGCGTCATAGTGCCGACAGATTCCAATGACCGCTGAATAGTATTAGCTTTCGCTATTTTAGCAGATTCCTCTGCAATCAGACTCCTGACATTTGCAATTTGCCATTCAATCAATTTGGGAACTGCCATCGAGATTCTCTCTGCTTCAAAGACCATAGCTATTGACATGTCATCCTGACTGCCAATTTTACTTAGTTGTGGCAACGTAGATTCAATCTCGGATAGTGTTGCTTCGATTCCGGACTTTGCGATTGACTTCAATATCTGGACATAGAAATTTGCCTGATTCTCTTCAGCCCCAAATGAATCATCTATCCCGTCAGAGCCAAGAATGACTGCAATGGGGAAGTTGCCGGTGCCGTCATAACAATAACGAAACTCATCAATCGCGCAGCTGTCGCATATAGATGTCGTCTTGTTTAGGAAACATCGTTCATCCCATGGAATTGGCTCGCTCCAATTTCCGGTTTCATCGCAGGCAAAGCATTTGCCGTCTCCAATCTGGAAGGCAAACCAGAGCCCCGGAGTATATGCACACACCAATAAGGTGCAACCATATACTTTCTCAAGGTTATCCTTAGACTCGAACTCCTTAATCCATCGTTCTTCCAGACCGTCCCTTTCTGTTTCTGATATAGGAACCTGACTTGCGTGTTCAAGAACTTGCGCATTCCACTCATAGATTATCGAGCCAAACAACTGCCGGAAAGCACGTTCGATATTGCTTGTTTTGCCGAAATCTTGGTTAGTTATTTGTTCTGAGATAGTTACGCACTGAGTAAAGGGAGTATCCTTAAGAAGCGAGAATCCGGCTTCCTCAATAAACGCACTTACTTTTCTCTCCGCCACTTCGGCCGCAATCTTCGCACCTATATCACTGCGAAAATAGCGCTTGCCACCATGACCGTCACAGACAATGGCAATGGCATTACCATTCTCATAGACTTTACTATAAGAATAGTCCTGACAAACCTTGCCTGTCGCAATATGGCTCTCGCCCTGACAGCTGAAGTTCAATGAGTCCATACACTAAGGTTTAATCCCAGTCGTCATCGTATGAGCTGCTGTCAACAGCGGTGGCTGCTTCTGCACCCTGAATGTTTTCGACTGCGTCCTTGACTTCTTCGATTACCTGATCTTGTTTTGTAGTATCTCCGGCTGTGCTGCTCTTACTGCCAATCTGTGAAGATGTCACAGCTACGACACGGATTATCTGTTTCAGCGCGTCGATGTTATGCACGGTGAACACAGCCTCGCTATTACCGGCGAATTGCTTAAGAATATCCTTGTCTGCATCATCACCGATTGCAATTGCCACTTTTATGGCTGCTTTGAACCAGTTGTTTCCTTTAAGCTTGTTCAGCCCACTTTCAAAATCATCCGTAGGTCCTCCGTCAGAGAGAAGAATGATTGCAGGAGCGAAGGAACCGCTTGCCGATTTCATATAGCCGCTACGCGAAAGTTTGGTGGAAAGTTCGGCACACGCTGCTCCGAGAGATGTAAGCCCTCCGGCCTTGACATCCTGCCAAACGAAGTCAGAGGCAAGCTTCGGTTCAGAATAGAGCCAGTTGACACCACTTGAAAATTCAAGGGCTGCGACTTTAATCTCGGCGTCAGGATTCTCGGCCGAAATCTCGTCAAGCATGGGGAGAACGTTGGCAACAGCGTCATTCACTGCGCCAATCTTGTTGCCTTCCATAGAGCCGGATGTGTCGATTAGGAAGAAGAGGGTCATTGTTCGGCGTGGTACGCTTACTTGTTCATCTAAGAGTGACATATCTTATTTTGTTGTTAATTGTTGTTTTCTTGGGTGAATTCTCCCTTCTGGATGTTGGAGAATGTTATCTTAATCCCGGGATTGACCGGCATCAGACCGTTAGGATCTACGACTTTAATCTTGCCGCTTGGTGTCTCAGCAGTCCAGCTTGACTGTGACAGATTCTTAAGCAAAAGTTTTGAGGGGTCGTTGGGGTGCGCAACAATCTCCGCATCAGGGATATTGTCATTGTCGATATATACCTTTGTCCCTTTAGTCAGCATCACTGAGCGCGTGCCGATTTTTAGGCGATGGGAAGTATCTATATCTTTGCCACAATCCATGCACTTGCCAGATTCTTCAATGAAAGTCTCTTCACCGCAATAGGGGCAACGTACTAATGAATCTCTAATACAGGCTATGAGTTTTTCCCATTGGGATTCAATCAAACGGGTATTGGGATTTTTGAGCTTCTCTTGGGCAAATTCTTGGATGAATGTCTCCCGCAGCTTGGTGGGGAAAGCCGGCCATCGGCGGATTACATTCTGATGGATTCCTCTGACCGGAAGATTGCTTTTATCTGCGGGATCATAGATGAATACAGCCTCTGTGCCATAGAATTTTTTCTCAAAGGTCTCTGTCATGCAAGGGCACGCTACTACTTTAGCACCCTCGAAAGGATGGTTGGCATAAAAGAGCATGAACAAGATAACCGAGAGGGAGAAACGGTCGCTGTATTTATCGGGAATACCACCTGCAACGATTTCAGGAGCCATGTAGCGGGCTTTACCCATGATTCCTGATTTTTCTCCCTGCGGCATCACGTTGTCATTGTCGCAAATAAGCACATCTCCAGTATTAGGGTCGATGAAGAAGTTTCCGTCGTTCAAGTCCTGATAGCTGTAGCCACAGCGGTGAAGCATCATAAACCCGTTGCAGATTTTCATGGCTGCCGCAAGCATTGCGGTATATGAGCGGAATGACTTCTTTGCGAGAAGAAAATTGCCAAACTCGAAATAATTCTGGGGACGAAGCTTCATCACATATCCGTAACTACCCTTTTCTTTTCGTGTCAAGTATTCCGGCCATAAGAAAGCGTCGGATGGCGCCCCACTCATGATATTGTGCTCCAAATTTTTATAGAACTTGTCATCCGGTGGATTGAGATACCATTTGAGTGCTTTCTTCTCACCGTTTAGGTCAACAAGATATACAATACCTTGACCTCCACGACCAAGTTCTTTATCTATTGTGACATAGCCACCTGAAGTCAGGGCTACTTTATCTCCTTTCTTAAGTTCTGCCATATATTAGAAACCTCCTCCATGAAGGTCAACTGATGAAACTGATGATACTTCTCCTGTTTGTCCGCAAGAGGGGCAAGTCACAACTCTCTGTCCATGCCAGCACATCACAGCACCACAAGGACAAAAAATGAGCTGTTTACTTTTGCAATATGGGCATCCCGGATATTCGGAATCAAGCTCGACGCTTCCATGCACTCTTTGAGAGTCATATCCCTCTCGCTTAGCCTTGTCTTTGTCAATCTTGAATGCCCATACGAATTTATAGGCACCTTCCCGTAGATAATCTACGGAAATGCCATAGTATTTTTTCGCTTCCGGACAAACTGCCATTACTGCGAAGGCTTTGTCGCTGACTGGTGTCATAGCCGTTGGTATATTTATTCACATCACTCTTTCGAGATAGTGATTGGTTTAACAAAAAATGAACGTCTGCTATCACTCGTCCCACATACAGAGGCTCGGACATTGCCCATCGAATTTGAACGAGCAACGCCGGATACTCACGTCGGATGAATAAATACGTCAAAATCTCACGTCTTAGTGACATGAAACCGTCAGTATGATATTACATACCTATGAGCGTCTTCGGTTGCTTCGGGCCTGACTTCTATTAAGAAACTGTCATATTTCTATACGCCAAGGACAAAGCGTTTGAAACGCCTTTCATATTTTTTGACCGTACGCACCTAATAAATAGGTACAATTAGCCAAGGCTAAGATAGATAAAATATTTGTAATAAATAAAACTTAGACCAAATTTGAAATAAATTTAATTACTGTGTCACTTGTTTTTGCGATATTCTCGTAGTTCTTCAAGGTAACTGGCGGTTATTACACCAGACGGGAGAGCAATAATAGCAACTCCGAACAGAGATGACAGCATTGATACAACACGACCAATGTCTGTCACAGGGCAAAGGTCTCCATAGCCAACAGTCGTGAGAGTTACCGTAGCCCAATATAACGCATCAAAAAAGGAATGGAAGGTAACTGCGCCCGTTTCTGGATTAATATGCGGTTCAGCATTAAACATAATCAATGCTGTAACAAATATATATAGTAGAGCAAGCATTAATACAGACAACAATACTTGCCGTTCCTTCTTTAATACTCTAAGGAACATTGCTATTTTATCGGAATATCTGAAAACTTTCAGAAGCCTGAGTATCTTAAGCAATCTTGTCAGTCGCAATAACTTAAATTCTGGACTTATAAGATTGAGACCGGGTAAAATCGATAGCAAATCTATGATTGCCATCGGGGTAAAAGGATATATGATATACGAGAGCGGTCCTTTTTTCAGTTGAATATCGGCTGTTGACCATCTGAGAAGATAGTCAATGATGAACGCAATCACGGTAACAATTTCAATTACCCTGAATATTGGATAATCATCAATAAACATCAAAGGCGTGATACTGGCTATAATCATGATGAGCATATACCAGTCGTATAGACGACTCGCCCACATCCCTTTTCGATCACGGTTTATTAAATCGTAAATTCGTTGTTGCAGCATGATAATGTATTGGTTTAAAAATGCAAAGTTACCGAAATATTATGAGATTTGGTTATAGGATATCTAATGATGATTCGTGTAAAGATTCTTATCGTTCTTAGTAGGAATCCATTATGAATTGCTATGATTGATGCCATAGATTGAGGCTATCTTGACCTCAATAACAAATCATAAACAAAAGAAATTCCATTTGCTAAACTACTGAGGGACAGTTGGGTATTGTTATGGGTAGTTATGATTTTAATTATGATTGTGGGACTGGGTGGGATAAGTATTGAATCTCCCTTGGTTTTTGCAATTCTTTTGCAGGACGCTTCGATATTGAGGCATAACGCAAATACCTGTTATAATGGTCGAAAAAACACTCTCAAATTCGAGGATATGCCCAAAGCTATGGCATATCCGATTGAGAGAGTTGAAGAGCATGAATGCAAACTTTAATCGTTCGGAAACACGCTGCCATAGAAATATAGCATTGCGATGTGTTTTAGTCTATTAAAAAAAAGAAAATGGAGTGTAACTCGCTGAGTTACACTCCATTTTGTTATCGTTGGTTGGTGGACTTACTTCACTTCCTCGAAGTCGACGTCGGTGACGTGGTCGTCGCCGCCGTTGCCGCTCTGGGTGTGGCCTCCGGTCTGACCCATGTCAGGACCCGCCTGACCGGCCTGTGCCTGCTGCTGGGCATTGAGGATGTCCTGCTGAACGGCTCCGAAAGTTGTTTCGATTTCCTTGATGGCGCTGTCGATGCCGGCGAGGTCAGATGCTTTGTGAGCTTCTTTGAGTCGGTTGAGCGCGGTCTCAAGGGCTGCTTTCTTGTCGGCGGGAATCTTGTCGCCGTAGTCGGCAATCTGTTTCTCGGTCTGGAAGATGATGGCGTCGGCCTGATTGAGCTTGTCGATGCGCTCTTTTTCTTTGGCATCGGCAGCTGCGTTGGCTGCGGCTTCGTCTTTCATACGTTTGATTTCGGCGTCGGTCAGACCGCTGGATGCCTCGATGCGGATAGACTGCTCTTTGCCTGTGGCTTTATCTTTAGCCGATACATTGAGGATGCCGTTTGCGTCAATCTCAAATGTAACTTCAATCTGAGGTATGCCACGGGGAGCGGGTGCGATGCCGTCCAAGTGGAATTTGCCGAGGAGTTTGTCGTCTTTAGCCATAGGACGCTCGCCCTGCAGGACATTGATTTCGACCGAAGGCTGGTTATCGGCTGCAGTAGAGAATGTTTCGCTCTTGCGGGTCGGGATAGTGGTGTTTGCCTCGATAAGTTTTGTCATCACGCCGCCGAGGGTCTCGATGCCGACTGACAGAGGCACAACGTCAAGAAGGAGCACGTCTTTGACGTCGCCTGAGAGCACACCGCCCTGAATGGCTGCGCCGACTGCAACGACCTCGTCAGGGTTAACGCCCTTAGAGGGAGCTTTGCCGAAGAATTTCTCGACAATCTGCTGAACGGCAGGGATACGTGTCGAGCCGCCTACGAGAATTACTTCGTCTATATCGCTTGCCTTGAGACCGGCGTCGCGGAGAGCGTCCTCACAGGGCTTGATTGTGGCCTGAATGAGTTTGTCGGCGAGCTGCTCGAATTTGGCACGTGTCAGTGTCTTGACAAGGTGTTTGGGTATGCCGTTGACAGGCATGATATACGGCAGGTTGATCTCGGTCGAAGTGGTGCTCGAAAGCTCGATTTTAGCTTTTTCGGCAGCCTCTTTGAGACGCTGCAGGGCCATCGGGTCCTGACGGAGATCTACGCCTTCCTCTTTCTGGAACTCGTCAGCGAGCCAATCGATGATTACGTGGTCGAAGTCGTCGCCGCCGAGGTGTGTGTCACCGTTGGTCGATTTAACTTCGAATACGCCGTCGCCGAGTTCGAGGATAGAGATATCGAATGTACCGCCACCGAGGTCGAATACAGCGATTTTCTGGTCTTTGTTTGTCTTATCGAGACCGTAGGCGAGTGCGGCTGCCGTAGGCTCGTTGACAATACGTTTAACTGTGAGACCGGCGATTTCGCCTGCCTCTTTGGTGGCCTGACGCTGAGAGTCGTTGAAGTAAGCAGGCACGGTGATGACTGCCTCGGTTACAGACTGTCCGAGGTAATCCTCGGCTGTCTTCTTCATACGCTGGAGAATCATTGCCGAAATCTCCTGAGGAGTATATTCACGACCGTCGATGTCGATACGGGGTGTATTGTTGTCGCCGCGCACTACTTTATAGGGCACGCGCTCGATTTCGCCTTTTACCTGATCATAGGTCTCGCCCATGAAACGTTTAATCGAGTAGATTGTACGTTTGGGGTTTGTGATGGCCTGACGTTTAGCCGGATCGCCGACTTTGCGTTCGCCACCGTCGACAAATGCGACAACCGAAGGAGTGGTGCGGTGACCTTCGGGGTTAGGAATAACGACAGGGTCGTTACCTTCGAGAACTGAAACGCACGAGTTGGTGGTTCCTAAGTCGATGCCAATAATTTTTCCCATAATAAAGAGTTTTGAGTTTTATGTTTTTTGTATGTTAGTCTTGAATAATATCGTTTATCACATAATAAACAAATCGTGTGCCAAAATGGTTTTGGCGAGCTTATCTTAATATTTTTCAACAAATTAAGTCATCACAGACATTACTGACATAATGGCAGTCGGGACGTGTCAGTGACAGCGCGGAAAGGAGAAAGCAGAGGCGGTGTGCCAAAATCACTTTGACACACCGCCCACACTTACAAACTGTTTCTCAGAATATTAATATAAAATCACTTGACATAAATCTTGCGTGTTGTGCCGTCTGACATCTTCACTATGTTGAGACCCTGCCACGGACGCTGTGCGCCGACGCCCTGCAGATTATAGTAAAGTTCGGCTCTCACGCCGCCTTCGACGGCGATGTCACCGATGCCGGTTTCAACAGGAGCCTCGTTGGTGTAAACATTGTTGGTCTCGTCATAGTAGACCGGCTTGCCGCCGAGCACGGGGTGAGCGTCCTTGCCGATTTCCTGACCGAAGGCCTCGCCGAGACGATGAGCAATCTCGCCCGAGCGCATCTGCTCGTCGGTGACGACTTCGTGGCCTTTGCGTTCAAACTCTTCGGTTGCGAAGCAATTGGTATACACCGCACTCGAAGCAGCTGCAATGGAGCCGCGGGTCTTACCTGTTATATGACCGACATTAAACGTGTTGGTATATTTCGAGCCACTTACGCCCATACCCGCAATGCCTCCGGCCAAATTGCCTTCGACGTCACCTGCGTTATAGCTATTGGAAATCTCAATAGTGGCATAGACATATGCCGCAATACCGCCGGCATAGGTAGCGGCCTTGACCGAACAATAATTTGCGCACCGGTCAATAGTCGTGTTGTCGGCTGCCGTGCCTGTGATACCTCCGATTGAGCCGCAGCTTGCGACCTGTCCGTAGACAGTCAGTCCGCTCAGTTTGGCGTCAGTCAGCTTGCCGAAGAATCCGGTGTAAGTCACCTTCTTGTCTTTATTGTCAATATAGAGTCCTGTGACTTTATGGCCCTGTCCGTCAAATGTACCCTTATAAGGTTTGGCGTTTGTGCCGATTGTAGTGGTCCACTCGTAGTCACCGAGGTCGATATCGGCAGTCAGGCAGCCGTTGATATTAGCATTGCCTTTGACCGAAACGTTGTCGGCAAACCATGCGAGTTCCTCGGGAGTGGCGATTTGATAAACTCCGTCGACCTGTTGCGGCTCGGCCATCGAGTTGCCGTCCCAAACGTCGGCAGCGGTCATAGCGACTGTGAAGACACGCTCGCCCTCGTCGCCCTCTGCTATGATATAGCTGTTGCGATAGCAGCGGTAGCCGGCTTTTGAAACTGTCACATTGTATGTGCCGTATGAGCCGCGATAGGTGCCGTCGGCCTCGGCTGTCAGCTCTTTGTCCTTGTAATTAAGCACAATTTCAGCGCCGTCGGGAGCGCCCTCGACTTTAATGACATATTCTTTATATGCGGTCAGAGGAATCTGCACATCAGGCAGATATCCGAAATAGGTTTTGTGTGCGATGGCGGTGAAATTGGCGTTACGACCTGTCGCGCGATTGATGGCGCGGTGATTACCGATGGGGTCACCATATCCATTGACCTGTATGACACCCTCGTTCATGATAAACTCAGGGTTGGCGACGACGTCCAAATCCTCGGGCAGCGTGACTGTAACGGCCTGAGCCGACGCGGCCGAGCCAAAGGTATACTGGCCTTTGCCAAGTATCAGATCCGAGCCGTTGGGGACGCCGTTATATGTCACATAAGCTGACATATTATATATACCGGCAAGTTTGTTGGCAGGGTGATGCAGTCCGCTGTACTGTATTTTAACCTGATCGCCGGGCTGGAAAATCGTGCTGCCCTCGCGCGAGGCGTTTATAATCTCGCGGTGACACTTCTTGGCATTAAGCACCTGATATACAGACTTACCCGAGGAGTCAGTCATTTTAACAATCTGACGGCCTTCCTTGAGCAAAAGTGTGTAAGAGCCGTCGGCATTTTTGGTCACACCTTCGGCGCCAAAGCCTGTATATGTCGCCATCTGCTCGCCGATAGTCGGATAAGCGATGGTGATGTCTGATACGCCCTCCGGAGTGAAAGTATAAGCAGCACCCTCCTCTGTATCAAGATAGTAGAACACGTCATGCTCGGCGTCGACATACTTGCCGGCGAGTTTCATTGTCTCTTTGTTATATTTCTCGTTTATCACCATATTGGGCGCGATGGCTGCAGCGCCCTGCCCTACCGTGACGACATACACGCCGGTGTTTTCGGGCCATAGGGCGCCCCAGTATTCACCACCGAGATAGGGCGTTTTGGTAGCGCCACTATAATAATTGAGGCCGATGGCGTCATAGGTAACAAGCACGATGGCGGTGCCGGCAGCCTTAGCGCGGATGTCAGCCCATGCCGATCCGGGAGTCTGTGTGATTTCGATGATATCGGTCGAAGGCTCGCCGTCAAGACCGACGACGGTGTAATGAAAATCAGGCTCGATGAAATAATTGCTTGTCGCATTATCGGTGAGCTCCCATGTGCGCAGTGCCAGCGCGTCATATTTGTCACCGACATTCATCAGCAGATGACCGCGCTCGTTGATATTGACAAATATGTTGCCTGTCTCGTAGCCCATGTTGCTCTGCACGTCGTGATTGACGGTCTTCGGGTCAAATGCCTTGTAGTCAGCCTCGGTGAAAGCGAGAGCCGGGCGTTTTGAGGCATCCTCGGCCATAGTGAAATAGCCGCCCTGTGTGAGACCTCCGGCCATCCATGTGCGGTAGTTGTAAACCTGACCGTAAGCGAGTTTATAAGTATAGACCTTGTTTGCGCCGCTTGTTTCGACTGACTCCGGTTTGACGATTTTGAAGTCAGTGTAGTGACTCTGTTTTGTGCCAATCTGCAGCTCGGCGGAAGCGGGCACACTGACTGTGTAAGTCTCGCCCTTGGGAATCGCTCCGTAGACCGAAATGCTCGATGTCACGGTACCGGCTTTATAGAGAGTCATGAAACCCTCGGCCTGATGAGCTGCAGAGGGGATGAACTCAGCCGAGTAGCTGTTGCCATTGAGAATTAGGAAGGAGCTTCGGCCGTCAGTTGTACTCTTGCCAAGAACGGCTTTTTGCGATGCACCCTCTTTGGTGCTGACTGTGACATCAAGCGTATAATCGCCGTTTTCGATGGTCCATGTGACATTATCAGTCTTGTTTGTGACGTAAGCATTACAGGTCAAGACTGTGAAGAGTTGGTCGTCAGCATCGGTGACAGTTATGTCGATGGAGCCGTTGTTGACCGTGCCGTCGGCATTGAAACCCGTAAGAGTGTATTCGCCGGCGGGAGCCTCGAAAGAGTAAGTATAACTTGTCGGCTCACCGACAGCGACAGCCTGCTGAGTCGCTTTGTTGACAAGGGTCATGGTCTGTGAATAGGAATTCATCTTGACCTGCACCTGAGCCGCATCGGCCGCGAGACATGACGAGGCGGCGAGCAGCGTGATAAGTAAATATCTAAGTTTCATAATGATTGGTTAAAAGACTTTATGTTATTTGATAAAGATTTTACGTGTTGTGCCGTTTTTGAATTTGACGAGGTTAAGACCCTCGAACGGTCGGTCAGAGGCTATGCCTTGTAGATTATAATATGTCTCGACCTCCTCGTCATCTATTTCGGTGGCGATGTCGTAGATGCCGGTTGGGGTCTGTTTAACTGTAACCATACATTTACCTTCTATTCTGTTATCCGTAACCGAAATTTCAGTAGTTCCTGACGAGCGGGCGGTGATCACGCCTTTATTTGAAACAGTTGCAACCACAGGATTAGACGAAGACCAAGTCACTTTCTTTAGGGTGGTAGTTTCAGGCAAGAAGGTCGGAGTCATCAGATAATTCTGTCCGACTTCAAGTTCGGTATTTGAAAGTGTGATAGAAGTCGCACGCATATCGACCATAATTTCTGCTTTGGCACTCAATCCCAATTTTTCGCATACGGCTGTCATGAATGTTTTGCCGGGGCCTTTAATATTAAGTTTGTATGAGAATGGGGCTTTATTTTTGATAAGACTTGCAATATTCTCATTTTCGACGGTAACAATTACATCATCAGGATCAATAACAGCATTTGAAGGCATGTATTGTAGTAACACATTTCTTACAGTGGCAGAAGGGGAATTCTCAGAAACAGTAGACGAAAACGAGGGCCTGTTGAAATAAATGGTGTCAGGCAACTGTGTATATACATCGACGGCACAATCGATACTGAAACTTTTGTCTGTATTAGACACATTAACCGTCGTTTTGCCTTCTTTGAGTGCGGTCACATAACCTTTTTCATTGACTTTTGCGATTTCAGGGTCAGCGGATGTCCAGACGGGTTCTCCTCCTGCAACTTCGGTAAAAGCGTCGTTAGACAATACGGTAAAACCTGAATTGACAGAAAGACGTTTGTTCAACTTCATTCCATTTGCCATCGGAGTAGTTTCAAACTGTGCATCGGGCACGCTGCCGCAATAGGCCGAGCGCACCTCGGCCTTAAGGTTAGGGTCAACACCGCGTCCATAATTAACGGCGCGGTGAGAACCCGGCAAAGAGCCGTAGCCGTAATGGTAAAGCGCACCGTTTGAAAGCGACATCGGCTCCGCTGCCGAAGCGGGAGCTTTAACGATATAAGCCTGACCCTGCTTATTTCCGGCAAAATTATACTGCCAAGGCGCAAGCTGCTGCAATGGATAACATGCTTCGCCGTCAAATGTCAGATAACAGCTTTGGTTATAAATACCGGCAAGTTTCCCGGCGAGATGGAAAAGTCCGCTGTGCTGAACAGTGACACTGTCTCCGGGCAAAATATAATCGTCATCACGATTTGTCGAAATTTCACGAGTTACAGGTTTTGCAGACAGAACCTGATAATTTGACTTGCCGGCAGTATTTGTGGTACGGATTATGTTGCGTCCAAACGTCAGCAGGACTTTCACAGAGCCGTCAGCCGCAACTGTAACATTGTCAGTAGAGAAGCCTTTGGGATAGCTTACTGTATTATTGTCGCTGTCAACGACGGGAGTGGCAACAGTTACGGTCGAGCCGGATTCGGGAGCGAATGTCAACTCATAACCGTCTTGTCCTGAAAGATAATAAAGTATGTCATGCTCACTGTCAAGCGGAGCATCAGGTTTATAGCCAAGATGTATGTTGTCATCAGGAAGAACGGCGGCGTCATCATCGACGGTTACTACAAATGTTCCGGTGTTCTCAGCCCAAAGCGCGCTCCATAAAGCATGACCGTAAGCGCTCGGAAAATTTATAGCGTCGTATGTTATCTCTACGATTGCTGTTCCTTTATTGTTGGCTGTGATTTTGCCGTTGTCGTCAATCGAGATTACAGACTCGTCGGGACGGAACTCGCTGTCAAGCACAGTGTAATGGAAATCAGGCTCGATAAAATAGTTTTCGGTAACGCTGTTAGTCAACTGCCATGTGCGTAGATTTACTATCTGATAATCGTCGCCGGGTTTGAGTCTCAGATGTCCGCGCTGATTGATATTCAGATACAATTCCGCATAATTAGTTCCATCAATCAGATTGTGAGTCTGCCAGAGAGGACTGACGAGTTGCAAATCATCTTCGCTGATGTTGATGTCGGTGTCATAAAAGGGGCTGATTAAGCCGGCGTTGGTGAGCGAGCCTTCGCGACTTACACGGTAACTATATTTTTCGTTGGAACACGGGATAAAATATGTTTTAGTTGTGATGCCATTTTCAGTTTCAACAGACTGTGGTGTTAATTCTACAAACGGGACGTAATGTATTGTTCCTTGCTTTTGGAACAGTCCACCCTCAGCATCTGACGGGAATGAAAGATATATCTCCGTTCCTTTATATAGTCTTATAATACTATCATCAGTAGAGCCGGAAGTACGCCAATAATTTGTAAGAGGGTAATCGGGGTGTATTTCGGTCGGTGTTATGGTTATATGACTTTTCCAGTCAATCGGATAGAAATATCTGATTCCCGTCTCGGATAATACGGGAGAAAGAAACATTTCTTTTCCATCTTGATCAAAAACGTCGATATCAACCGTATAATCTAAATCCTTTATAAATTTATCATTGGTCGAACTGTTCCTGACGGTTATGTCGGCAGAAGTAAAAGGAATTTCAAGAATACCGCCGGACGATGAGTATTTCTCCGGAGAAAACACTTCGACTTCCAGCGAGCCACAGTCTTCACCTTCATTATTAAAAGAAAGTGTATAGACTCCCGGCTCACAATCCACAGTATGCTTATGCTCTATCATTTCTCCCAAATCTATCGGTGTATCCCCACCCTTTTTAATCATAGTAATCGTGCAGCTATTCGGGATACGGCTAAGCGTCACGGTTGTGGCGTTTACCGTCTGTAAACCGAGACAAAGGCTGAGAGCAAAAAATAGTGTTAACTTAGATAGAATTTTCATAGTCGTAAATAGATTAATTTATTCGAATAGTTTTTTCTTGCCGGAGCGGATGTATATTTCGCCGGAGCGGGGAGCGGTGACGCGGATGCCCTGCAGGTTGTATAGAGGAGCGTCAGCGATGTCTGTGTCCGGTACGATGTCATCGATACCTGAACTGTCGTCAGGCAGGGCGAGGAAGTGGGCGGGATTGATGTAAGTCTTGAACTTGCCGAGAAAGCGACCCTCAGGCGACCATTGGTAGAGGGCGCCTGCGTCGGCAAACGACGAGGCGTCAGTGGCGTAAATATAGCCGCTGTAAGGATTTACATAGATGCCGTAGGGCATAGACATGGCCTTGATGTCGGCGAGGACGGTGCCGGGGAGGTCTTCAGTGACGCCGTCATAACCGCCGCTCTGCATCACGGACTCAGGGTCGATGGTTATGTAAGTGAACGTGTATTCGGATGTTATGTAGGAGTAGCGCGATCCGATGGCATAGAATGTGCCGTCAGCGGCGACGCAGTTGTAGGTGGCGGCATAGTCGAGTTTGGAGAAACAAGCCTCATCGGAGTCGCCGTTTAGCACGGCTTCGCAGTCGAGGATTATAGTGGCGGCAGGCACTTCATAGTAATCGCCGGGCGAATTGATGCACAGATACCGGCCGCTCTGAGACATCTTGCCGTAGAGGTTAATCTGACCGGTGTCGACCGTGCGTGTGACGGTCATTGTCTCGGCGTCGATGACACTGACGGTGGTCTCATAGTCGTGGCTCTCCTGAAAGGCGTAGCCGCCGGTGTTGGCCACAAAGAGGTGGCCGTCATAAAAGGCTATTCCCTCGGGCTCGTAGCCTACCTCGCAGGCTGCCACAACCTCAAAGGTCGCGGCGTCGATTTTGGCGACAAAGCCTTTAGTGAACTCGACTTCGCGGCCGCTGACGACGCACTCATGGCCGTAAGACGAGACGTAGACATAACGGCCGTCGGTGGCGAGCTTGCGGTTGTTGGGCACATCCTCGGTGGCGGCGACGGCGCGGCCGTCAGGGCGGATAAACTGCACGATATTAGACCAGTTGACGGCGATGGCAATCAGATTGTCATTGACACGGATGATGTCGTTAGGCGTGTCGCCGAGCTTCGAGCCGTTGACGTCGCGGAACCATTGGTTGCTGACGACGGCGCCGTCCTCGAAGTAGGTCACGCGGCCGTTGTCGGCTTGCCATGTGCCCTCGTTGAGCACGATGAGGCGCTCGCGGGCAGCGGAGCTGAGAACGGCGGCGACAGTTAATGCAAATGCAAGAATTTGTGATTTGACTGACATGTTTGTATGATTTTGTATGCTTATGTATCTGTTTGTATGCTTGTGCATCAGAATGTATAGCTGACGGTCAGGCGATAGTTACGGCCCGGCATGGGGTAGCGCGGGATGTGCTCGTACTGCTCGTCAAGCAGGTCGTTGACCTCGGCGGTGGCAAGCAGTCCGAAGGGCAACTGCGCCGAGAGCTTCATGTCGACGTTGTTATAAGGCCGCAGCACGTCGTCAGGGTCGGCGTATGACCACATGCGCTCGCCCACATGGAGGTCAGAGACAGTCAGCGACAGCCCGCGCCACGCGGCGATGGCCGTGAGGCCGTAAGACAGCGTGGGCGAATAGCATATCGGGCGGTTGTAGGTATCAGGGTTGTCGGGGTCGGTGCGGTTGAGGTCGCGCTGCCACGTGAGCGAGCAGAGCAGCGAGAAATCCCACGGACCCGAGACGTAGCGGCCCGAGAGTGTGGCGTTAAGGCCACGGCAGTAGGGCTCGCCGTAGTGCATCAGGGTCCATGTGGAGGTGCCTGTGAGCGGGAGGCAGACGATGCGGTCGTCGATATGGTTGACATAGACATCAGCCTGCACCGAGGCCTGCCACGGCAGCGAGATGAAGTGATACTCGGCGCCGAAGTCGAGCTGGCGCGTGTACTCGGGGCGCAGGTTGCGGTTGCCGGTCTGGGTGTAATAGAGGTCGTTGAGCGTCGGGGCGCGGAAAATTTTCTTATACCAAGCGCGCAAGGTCAGCGTGCGGTAAGTGTAGCCGAGCGAAATGGCGGGAGTGAAGCGGCTGAGCGGGTCAGCGGCACCGACGTGCACGCGGGTGTGGTCGCGGTAGTGCTGATAAAGCATCGAAGCGGCGAGACGCCAAGAGCGCCATTCGGCCTGCACGGCAGCCACGGCCTTTTGGTCCTGACGGCGCACGGTGCTGAAGCGTTTGAGGTCGGCGCGCATCCATGACAGGCGCATGTCGTATGCCACGTTAACCGAGAGCCATGGCCACGGGCGATATGTGCCCGAGACGGAGGCGAAAGCGTCGTGGTTGTGATAATGATTGTTGACTCGCGCAGTGTTTTGATTCTCAGGGTAGTCAGTGCAGTAGCGCAGATACTCGTAAGAATACTTCATATTGCCCTTGACCTGAAACTTCGCGCCTAAGTCCCTGCGGTAAGAGGCTTGGGCAAAGAGGTCTGTGTCCCACTCGCGCCCGACGTTGGTGTATTTGTCAGACAGACGTCGCACGATGCCACCGGGGCAGCCGCGTTCCGAACGATAGAAGTAAAGATGCGAGGCGAAGCCGTCTTTGAACAGCGCGGCCTCGGCACGGGCGTAGCGGATGTCAGAGTTGCGGCGCCGGCCGACGGTGTCTTCCCACTGCGACTTATAGCGGAACTTATAGTCGCCGCGCGAGCTGAGGTACTCACCGTCGACAAAGCCGCTCCAGCCGCGGCGGTTGAACTGCGCGTTGACACGCCCCATGTAGGTGTGAAACGAGCCGATGCGGGCCGTCAGCGACAGCGAGTCTGACACAGGGCGCCGCGTCTGCATATAGACCGTCGCGCCCGAGGCATACTCTGACGCCGACTGGCATTGGTCGAGCTTGTTGGCATTATAAAGCGATACGGACTCAAGGGTCGAGAGCGAGTATTTGCCGAGATCGACGGTGCCGTTCTGGGCGTTTGTCAGGCGTATGCCGTCGATATACACGCCGACGTGCTGCGCGCCGAGCGAACGCACATTGATGGTCTTTAAGCCTCCGAGACCGCCGTAATCCTTAATCTGGACTCCGGCGAAATATTTGAGGGCATCGGCGATGGAAGTGGTTGAGAGTGCTTGCAGCTGAGTGCCGGAAAGATGCTGCACGGTGGCGAGACGACGCGGTGCGGCCGCATTGACCGTGACTTCGTGTAATTTCACAATACTGTCGGGTTTCTCGACGGCATTGGTCGAAAATCCCGGGACAATAGCTGCTGTGACGAGCAGCCGTGCAAAAATGTGACAGATTCCGCGGATGGAAATCTTCATTTTCCGGCAAAATTTCTCGCGGCGCTATTACCCGAGCGCTTTTTATGCGAATTAATAATATCGGCAGGTCTTCTGACTCGTTCCCTCGGCCATCGCCTTCCCGACCGTCGCACTCTTGCTTGGTCAGTGACTTATTGATGACTGAATCAGTGGAACTTACAGCAGCGGGTACTGTCAGGGATTCTCACCCTGTTCCCTATTAATCGCGTATAATGCGAACCGACTGTTAACTGATTTCGCCGCAAATATAGAAATAATTTCAATTGTATACAAATGTATTATGTACTATACAACACTATGCAATTGTATAGTCGTGTATAGAAAAGCAGTCGGGACGCACGACCCGGATGAGAGTGTGCGTCCCGACTTTATGCAGGGTTATGACTTGCAGGCTGATTAGTAGCCGAAGATGTCTTCGGTGGTCAGCATCACCACTTTGCCTAATTTTGACAGGGCTTCTAAGTCGAGGTCTTTGGTGTCGCCGAGCACGCAGTAGTAATAGGTGCGGCCTTTGACATGGTCTTTCTGGAACTTGATGACATCATCGATAGTTGCTGCGGGGAGAGCCTCGAAGACAGCCTTACGGGTATCGGTCGACTCGCCGAGATCGCGGGCGTTGATATAAGCCCACGCGATGTCATCCTTAATGATACGCTGTGTACGCAGACGCGACTCAAGGCCTTTCTTGGCGAGGTCAAAGGCAGGCTCGCTGACAGGCATGTCGTTAATGATTTCGTCGAAGGCGTTTGTGGCGTCAATCATCTTGTCGTTCTGCGTGGCAATCTGAGCCTGATATGTGTAGGGGCGGCGCAGGTAAGAGGGGCTCGTGAGGCCTGCCCATGCAGAGTAAGCGAGCGAGCGGCTCTCGCGCATCTCTTGGAACACGATGGCGTTCATCGAGCCGCCGAAGTACTCGTTGTAAATCTCAAGCATCGGAGTCTGCGCCGGGTCATATTTCTCGCCGCGATTTGAGAAGAGCGACATGTAGAGCTGCTTGGCGTCGTAGGGAGCGACGAAGATAACGGTCTCTTCGGGCTGTACCTGCGTGAAGACATTCTGCTCGGGAGCTTTGCGGGGCTCGGCGGCGATGTAGTGATACTTGTTAATGTCGTCGATGACCTTCTTGCCGTCAGATGCGCCGTAGTATATAATCTGATGCTCATAACCCATCAGGTCACGGAGCGCCTCGAAGAAGACGGCAGGCTCAGAGCCGCGAAGCTGCTCGACGCTGAGGTCGCGGGTCTGGGGATTGTCCTTACCGTACATCATGTAGTTGCGCAGGGCGCGGAAGTTGGCAGACTGGTTGGTCTTGGAATTTGCACGGGCCTGTTCGACGCGGTCAATATAGGCGCTGTAAGCGGCGGTGTCAATTTCGGCCTCACGGACAATCTTCTCGAAGAGCTCGATGGCCTGCGGCATGTTCTCGTTGAGACCGCTCAGCACGATGTACGAACGCTCTGTGCCGATAGACAGACGGAACGAGCAAGCGAGCTTGTAGAAGGCGTTCTGAATGTCCTGCGGAGTCATTGTCTTGGTGCCCGAGAGGTTGAGCAGCTCGTCGACATAGCCGAGGCGCACGTCGTTGTTGGTGCCTACATTATAAATATAAGTAAGCTGGAAGACGTCGTTGGTGGTGTTGGGCGTATAGAGCACGGGAACGCCGTTTTTGGCCTTGAGGAATGTCAGGTCACGGTCAAAGTCGACAAAAACAGGCTCGATGGGCTCGACCTTGCTGTTCTGGATGTCAAGAAGGAACTGACTCGACTTGTCACGGTTCATCTCGATGGGTGTCAGCTCGAGTTTGGCGATTTTGAGCTCGTTTTTGTCGGGTCCCTGAAGTTTGTAGATTGCTACGTAATTGTTGTCGCCGAAGTATTTGTTAGCCACGGCCACGACGTCAGCCTTGGTGACTGACTCAAGCTCTTCGAAGCCCTTGACAACATCAGCCCACGGCTCGCCGTTGATGAAGGCGTCTCTATAATAGTTGACACGGCCGGAATTTGTCTCGAACGAACGCTGCAGCTGCAGTTTGAGGTTATTGATAATCGAAGGCACGAGGTCGTCGGCAAATTTGCCTTCACGCAGATTTTTCATCTCGGCGAGCAGCAGATTGCGCACATCGTCGAGGGTCTGGCCGCCCTTGGGCATGCCGATGAGCAGGAAGGCTCCCTGATCGGCGAGATCGTATGTGCCTGCACCGGCGCCGAGCATGGTCTGGGCCATATTGATGTTTATGTCAATCAGACCGCACTTGCCGTTGTCGAGCACCTCGGAGATGATGGCGAGGACACGCATGTCGGGATCTTTGGCGGCAGGGACGCGCCATGCGAGATAAAGACGCTCGGCCTCGTTGCCCCACACCTCACGCTTTACGGGCTCGGTGATTGTGGCCTCGGCGGGGAAGTCGAGATGAGGAAGATTGGGATTGGGTTTAAGATGTCCGAAGTATTTGGTGATGATGTCGACCATGTTGTCAGGGTCGAAGTCACCCGAGAGGCAGATAGCCATATTGTTGGGCACATACCATGTCTCGTGATACTTCTTTACATTTGTAATCGAAGGATTTTTGAGATGCTCCTGTGTGCCGAGAACGGTCTGTGTGCCGTAAGGATGATGAGGGAAGAGCGATGAGAGCATGGCTTCTGACATCTTGCGGCCGTCAGAGGTCAGCGACATATTCTTCTCCTCATAGATAGTCTCAAGCTCGGTGTGGAAACCGCGGATGACAGGGTGCTCGAAACGGTCGGCCTGTATGCGCGCCCAGTTCTCAATCTCGTTTGATGGGATATCCTCGACATAGCAGGTCATGTCATTTGAGGTATAGGCGTTAGTGCCGTTTGCGCCGATGGCGCTCATCAGTTTGTCATACTCGTTGGGGATGGCGAGCTTTGAGGCCTCGTAGCTGATGGAGTCGATGGCATGGTAGATGGCCTTTCGCTCGGCTTCGTCAGTCTTGGTGCGGTAGACTTCAAAGAGATTCTCAATTTGGTCGAGCAGGGGCTTCTCGGCCTTGTAGTCAGAGGTGCCGAACTGCTCGGTGCCCTTGAACATCAGGTGCTCGAAGTAGTGTGCGAGGCCCGTTGTCTCGGCGGGGTCGTTCTTGCCGCCTACACGCACGGCGATGTTGGTCTGGATGCGGGGCTCGTCCTTGTTGACCGACATGAAAATCTTCAGGCCGTTAGGCAGCGTGTAGATTTTGGTGTCAAGAGGGTCACCCGGGACCGTCTGAAACTGATACTTGCCGGCATTGGCCGTAAGAGCGGCCATGAGCATCAGGGCTATACCGGCGAGACGCGTCAATTTTTTCATAATTAGAGGTTTTAGTAAATAAATAATGTTTCTACGATTGCAGAAAGTGTTGTTTTACCTGATTAGTATTCGTCCCAGCTGCGTATTTCGATTTTGTCTATGGGCAGCGTGGTGAACGCATGTATGAATGCCGAAGCCAGACGGGCATTGGTCAGCAGAGGCACATTGAGGTCGATTGACGCGCGACGTATCTTGTAACCGTTGCTGAGCTCTGTCGAGCTGAGGTTTTTGGGGATATTAACGACAAGGTCTATGGCGTGCTCGTGGAGCAGGTCGAGAGCCTGCGGCTGCATGTCTGACTGTGAGGGCCAGTAGACGCGGACGGCCGGGATGCCGTTGTCGTTGAGGAACTGGTGTGTGCCGCCTGTGGCGTAAATCTTGTAGCCGTTGTTATGGAGCTCATGAGCGGCCTCGAGCATGTCGGCCTTCTGTTTGGGACCGCCGGTGCTCAGCAGCACGCCCTTGTCCTTGGAGGGTATGCGCAGGCCGACAGCAAGCATCGACTTGAGGATGGCCTCGGAGGTATCGGCGCCTATGCATCCTACCTCGCCGGTCGACGACATGTCGACGCCGAGCACGGGGTCAGCTCCCTGCAGACGTGAGAACGAGAACTGCGATGCCTTGATGCCGACATAGTCGAGGTCGAAGGCGTTTTTGTGAGGCTTCTCGACGGGCAGACCGAGCATGATGCGTGTCGCGAGGTCGATAAAGTTGATTTTGAGTATCTTGGACACGAAGGGGAAACTGCGTGATGCGCGCAGGTTGCACTCGATGACCTTGATGTCGTTGTTCTTGGCGAGATACTGTATGTTGAAGGGGCCCGAGATGTTGAGGGCGCGGGCAATCTGCGACGATACCTTCTTGATGCGGCGCATGGTTTCGACATAGAGTTTCTGCGGCGGGAACTGGATGGTGGCGTCGCCGGAGTGCACGCCCGCAAACTCGATGTGCTCGGAGATGGCGTAGGCCTTGATTTCGCCGTTCTGAGCCACGGCGTCCATCTCGATTTCCTTGGCGAACTGGATGAACTCGGTGACAACGACGGGATGCTGCTTGGAAACGTTGGCGGCGAGGCGCAGGAAGCGGACGAGCTCTTCGTCATTTGAGCAAACGTTCATCGCGGCGCCCGAGAGCACGTAGCTGGGACGGACGAGCACCGGGAAGCCGACCTCGTCGATAAATTCCTTGATGTCGTCCATGCTTGTAAGCTCGCGCCAGCGGGGCTGGTCGATGCCGAGACTGTCGAGCATAGCCGAGAATTTATGACGGTCTTCGGCGTTGTCGATTGACTTGGCCGATGTGCCGAGGATGTTGACGCCCTGCTCGTCGAGACGTGTGGCGAGGTTGTTGGGTATCTGGCCGCCCACAGACAGGATGGTGCCGTGGGGCTGCTCGAGGTCGAGGATGTCCATCACGCGTTCGAAGGTGAGCTCGTCGAAGTAGAGACGGTCACACATGTCATAGTCGGTCGAGACGGTCTCGGGGTTGTAGTTGATCATCACCGAGCGCCAGCCTTCGCGTTTGACGGTCATCAGGGCGTTGACCGAGCACCAGTCGAACTCGACCGACGAGCCGATGCGGTAGGCGCCCGAGCCGAGCACGACTATCGAGCGGTGGTCATGGAGGTATGCCACGTCATTCGAGGTGCCGTTATATGTGAGGTAGAGGTAGTTAGTCTGAGCGGGATATTCAGCAGCGAGGGTGTCAATCTGTTTGACGACGGGCACGATGCCGAGGCTCTTGCGCAGGGCACGGACGGCGAGATTGGCGCCCTCGCTGTCGGTCATGCGCTCTTTGAGAACGGCGCGGGCGACCTGAAAGTCGCTGAAGCCCTGCTGTTTGGCAAGACGGAGCAGCCCGGCGGGGAGATTGTCGATTTCGTCGAAGGTAGAAAGCTCGGCCGAGGTGTCCATGATGTTCTTGAGCTTGTAGAGAAACCAGCGGTCAATCTTGGTGAGCTCGTGTATGCGCTCGACGGTGTAGCCTTCCTGCATGGCCTTGGCGATGACGAAGATGCGCTTGTCAGTGGGCTCTGAGAGCGATGCGTCGATGTCGGTGACCTTGATGTCTTTGTTGCCGACGAAGCCGTGCATGCCCTGCCCTATCATGCGCAGGCCTTTCTGTATGGCTTCCTCGAAAGTGCGGCCGATAGCCATGACCTCGCCGACCGACTTCATCGACGATCCGATTTCGCGCTTGACGCCGTGGAATTTGCCGAGGTCCCAGCGGGGTATCTTGACTACGAGGTAGTCGAGCGCGGGCTCGAAGAAGGCCGATGTGGAGCGTGTGACTGAGTTTTTGAGGTCAAAGAGGCCATAGCCGAGGCCGAGTTTGGCGGCTACGAAGGCCAACGGATAGCCCGTGGCCTTTGAGGCGAGGGCCGACGAGCGGCTCAGACGGGCGTTGACCTCGATGACGCGATAGTCCATCGACTCCGGGTCGTAAGCATACTGGACGTTACACTCGCCGACGATGCCGATGTGGCGTATGATTTTGATGGCCAATGAGCGCAGATAGTGGTAGTCGTCGTTTGAGAGTGTCTGCGAGGGAGCGACGACGATGCTCTCGCCGGTGTGGATGCCGAGCGGGTCAAAGTTCTCCATGTTGCAGACCGTGATGCAGTTGTCAAAGCGGTCGCGCACGACTTCATACTCGACTTCTTTCCACCCTTTGAGCGACTTCTCGACGAGCACCTGAGGCGAGAACGAGAGCGCTTTCTCGGTGAGGGCCACGAGCTCTGCGTCGTTGTCGCAGAAACCGCTGCCGAGGCCGCCGAGAGCGTAGGCTGCGCGGACAATGACGGGATAGCCCAACTGATTGGCCACGCGGAGAGCGTCGTCGATGTTGTCGACAGCC
>CBCSTG010000020.1:0-55167 GCA_965143025.1 uncultured Bacteroidales bacterium | reverse complement strand
CAATCCACGTTCGCCGCAACGAAAACGACTGGACTGCCGGACGTCTTATCATCAAGACACCGGGCGGTAACTCTGACGCACTCCTTTTCAACGATTCAGAGTATATGCGTCTGCTGACCCGCGAGCCGCAGATGCTTCAGGAGGCCACGGTCGGCATCGACTTCGGCTCGACCAACACCTGCGCATATTACCGCGCCAAGGGAGCCCGCGACGCAGAGCCGGTGCCCTTTACCAACCGTCGTCTTGCTCTCGTCGGCTTTGACAACGCTCCGCGCGCCATGGCCGCCAAAGATGAGCTGCTCTTTATCTCTAACGAGGAGCCAATCAACAAAAACGGCCAGATAAAATCGTGGCTGCATGAGCACGAAATCGAGTATGTGCGCACAAAACTGTCTAAAGAGGACGAGCCTATTATCGGCGGTGTGCCGGTCAACGAGACCAACATCACCGTACACTCAATGGACGACAGCATCATCACCACCAACGCCGGACGCCTCAACTATAATATGAAATGGGCCACAGGCGAGGGCAATAAGAAACGCCGCTCGTTTATCTCGATGGTATGGCTGCAGATTTGCGCCGACCTCTTTGCCAACGAGATGCGCCCGACCGAGCTCCGCTGGTCGTTCCCGAGCGCAATGAGCAACAAGAGTCATCTGAGTCAGGTGTTCAAGAATCTCGGTGCGAAACTCAACGAGACCATTCAGGGACTGCGCATCTCGAGCAGCCGCATCAAAGCCTTCACCGAGGCCGAGGCTGTCTGCAAGTATGCACAGAGCGGACGCGCCGCATTGAGCGAAACCAATCTCTTCCTCGGCATCGACATAGGCGGCTCTACATCCGACATCCTCATTCTCGGCGTCGACCCGACCGACACCAAGGGCAGCGGCAAACGCCTCTACTCACAGTGCTCGGTGCGCATCGCAGCCGGTTTCTTCTTCGACGCCATCAACCGCTCGGAGCAGTTCCGCCGCTGTCTGTATAACTTCCACGAGTCTCACAAGACCAAAGTCAAGGTCATTAATATCGCCGATGTCACCAGTACTGACCGTAACACATACTCACGCGCTCCCTACTATCTCAATAATGTCTTCGACCAGCTGAGCGGACGCGAGGAGTTCTCGGCTTTCTATGACTACATGCGCAGCGACATCCCCACCGTCTTCTCGCTGCCGGCATATATCACTGGTCTGCTGTCGTTCTATGCCGGCATACTGTTGCGCGAGACCATCACCAAGAATAATCTCAACGACATCAACGAGATACACTTCCGCTACTACGGCAAAGGCGGCCGTCTGTTCGAATGGTTGTTCTTCACCTTCGACGAGGACGGCAAAGACGTCAAACGCTATCTGCGCAAATGCCTCAAAGCCGGTCTGGCAATGGATGATGTCAAGGTCAAAGTCAAATTTGACAACCTTGACTCGGATGATATCGAGGACATGCGCGAAAACAAGAGCGAGGTCGCCAAAGGTCTTGTCAAACTGTCATCAGACCCCAATGACATGATTCTCGGCATCTATGACCACAATGACGATGATGACGATGACGACGATGACGACACCCCGTCGACAAAAGTCAACATCGAGCGTCATGAGGTCGTCGGCGAGAAAGGCATCTTCTATCGCGGTGCCAACGGCAAGGAGGAACTGTCGGAACTCGAGGTGCTCGAGGAGGACAAATTCAACAACATCTCACGTTTTGACTTCACGTCGTCGAAATTTGAGAACTTCAACAAGTTCATAGAGCTGTTCTGCGACTTCGTCGAAGAGAACGGATTTGCCGACAACACCTCGGCTCTGCGCCGCGGCACGGAAGAACTGTCAAATCTCGCCTCATTCTTCGAGAACGACGGCGAGCGCGAGATGCAGGTTGCCTACCGCATGCCTATCTTCATCGCATCAGGTCTCTACTACCTCAACAACGTGCTGCTGCCGCAACTCTTCAAGAAGAACAGTTGATAAGCTATGTCACAAGCCAAACTGATACTTTTTTTCAATCAGGATTACATCATCCCCGTCGTCGACAAAGGCGACGGGGCCTATGATGGATTCCACGGGTCGGCTGACGGCCGTCTGTGGCTCTACTTCTACGTGCCGGCCGACAGCTCGCGTCTCGAGGCCTCGCAGTCCAACAAATCGATGGTGCTCTGCAAGCGCCCCGGCTACATCGGACACTTCTGGGACGGCGTTGTCGACGGACGCAAATACTCGACCACAACCGTCAGTGACCTGCCCTATCTTTCGTTGCTTGACAACTCGGGCATCATCGAGCGTCTGCGCCGTTTTTATGCCGAGCCCGGACGCCCGGAGGTGTCGATACCGACCGTATATATCTTTGCCCGCAACATACCCGAGGCCGCGCGAAAGGCTGTAATAGCGCACATGGAAGACAAATCATTCGCGACTCAGAGTTTCTCGGTGACACCCGAGGACCTGACCATCGGATATATGCGCTATACACGTCCCGAGCTCAAGCCGGAGTTCGGCCAGAAAATCGTGTTCTGCGAGTCATCAGGCTCCGACCTGCTTATGGGATGCTATGCCTACGACGGACAACAGTTTCTGCCGACCGATGACGAGCTGTCGCTCGGAGGTCTCGGCGAAAATCCGCTGCGTCGCTCGCTGGCACAGATAGTGCTGTCGACAATGCAGCGCAGCCACAACTTCCTGCGCGAAGACGAAATCGAACGCGAGTTAGAGTATCAGATGCAGTTTGTCGACAACTGGTTGGAGAAACGTCATGATCCGACATTCGGCATACAGTTTCACTACAGCCGCGACACATCGGTTGTCTATCCGTGCATAGTCTACAACACCGTGCTCAAATCGCGTCAGGAACAGGCCATCTCGGAGCTCGTGCAGAAAATCGTGCATTACCGCGACCGTGTCGCCCGTCACGACATGCTGCAGTGCGTGCTCTCGGGCGAGGCGTTCAGCGACAATGAGTTCGTGCGCCGTGTAACAGACAACATCGGCAACCGTCAGTTGGTGTCGGTCATCACACCCGACCGCATGCCCGATGTGCTCGCACGCTACAGCGTCATGTACGGCGACATGTCGGAGCGCCTCGAAAATTTCGACAATATCGCCAACATCCGTCGTCAGGCCCGCAAGGCCATCGCCGCATGGATACGCTCAGCCGAGCGTATCCGCGCCCTTGACTCCACCGTCAGACGCCTCGCCGACACTCTCGAGTCGCGCTTTAAGCCGGCCGAGGAAGCCTGCCGACGCACCGATAGTGCTGTCAGACGTCATCTTGCGGCCAAAGGCGGCAAATTTGACGATGCACGTCGCGCGCTCACAGACGGACGCCCGCAAAATGACGCCATGGCCGACTACATGATTGAGCTGCGCCGCTGCCGGGGCGAAATCGACGAGTGCCGCGCTCTGTTTGAGGAGACAGGCAAATTTGAGGGTGCACGCCGCATAATCGACAACATCCTTTCCGGAGCAAACCGGCTCGGCGAAATCGAGGCCCGATTTGCCGCTTTAGATAAAGCCTATGCCGAACTCGGCGCGACAATCGACCGCTACGAGGAGGTGTATCCGGAGTATTGCACACTCATCAAGCAGTTTGAGCGCGAGCGCAACGTCAATGTCCGCAAAAAAATCATACGCGAAATCACAGAGCGCGACCTCACGCCATGCGAGCTGCCTGTTGTCGAACTTGACGAGCTCGTCCCCGTAAAGCTCTCGGCCACAGTCGAGAAGGTCAAGACCGGATGGTTTGGCAAAAAGTTCGTGCTGCATGTCACCGCGTCGCTGCCCGACGGCGTCGCCCTGCCCTGCCGCGCCGTGCTCTTGGTTCAGGACAAACCTTTGGTCAGAATCGACGAGGCATATATCGTCGGCGAATATGACAAAGGCGACACCGGGCCGTTTACCTACGACCACGAGTTGCCTCTGGCTGCCTGCAAGAACGCATCAAAACTCAACGTCTACTTCGTGCCTCATCCCGAAGAGACCATCGGCATAAACAACGCATTCATCACCGACCTGTGCTCTGTCAGCCTCTGACAAGGCACGGGTCATCCCTATTATAAACCATCATTATCAAACGCACACAATGGCTGACAAAACCATATTATGTCCTTATTGTTTCGAGGAGTTCCGCACGAGCGAGGCTCTGTATCAATGTGTAAACTTAGAAAAAGACAACGACGGCGAGTACTGCTGTCCACGCGAGACACAGGAAGGCTATGACCGCTACTGGCGAGGCGAGGACCTGCCGCTGCGCTACACATGGCCCCAAAAGAAGAAAGGATTTTTCGCACGTTTCGGCTCGTCGACACTCGAGGCTTCGAAGTGTCCTCAGTGCGGACAGCTGTCCGAGCGTTTTGTCTGCCCTCACTGCTTCAATCACCTGCCTATCGAAATGGTGCAGAACGGCTCCGAAATCATATCGGTCGTCGGCAGCCCGTCGAGCGGCAAAACAAACTACATCATCACCCTCATCCAGCAGCTGCGCAAATTCGGCTCTCGTCTCGACCTGCAGGTCACCCCGATGCAGGTCTACAGCGACGGTCATAAAGACGATGCGACCGATATTGTCTACAATAAAATGCGCGAGCAGCTTTTTGACAGCGGCTACGTAATCGAGAAGACCCCCGAGGCAAAAAAAGATGTGCCTCTTATCTTTCATGTTTACCAGCAGAGCACAAACCGCAGCATTTACTTGGTGTTCTACGACACGGCGGGTGAGAAATTTCAGGAGAATATCAAGAACAACGCCAAATATCTGAGCCGTTCATCAGGCGTTATAGTCCTTTTGGACTGTCTGTCCGTCCCTTATATCAAGGAGGCGCTGAGAGACAAAGGCTTCGACGAGCTGACAGGACGCCCGAGTATGCCGCTTACCGAGATTCAGACAGCATTGGCCAACGCACAGCAGGACCGTGTCGATATCTACTCCAAACCGTTTGCCTTTGTATTCAGTAAATTTGATGCAGTCATCGACAACAAGGACGCTCTCAACGACTTTCCGGTACAGGCGTTCTGCAAAGGCGACCAATATTTGGACAGCTCATATAAAAAAACCGGCAAGCTCGACATCGATAAGATAAATGAAATCAACTCCACCATCGAGCTGGCTCTTGACGATGAGAAAACATGGGACCAGACCGAGTTCCGCCTTTTTGCCCATAACTGGACGAGCCAAAAAAATAAAAAAATCAATATCAACTCACGCGATCTTGACGACTCCGACAATAATTACCGCTTCTTCGGTGTGTCGGCGCTCGGCTCGATGCCTGTCGACAGCTCCGTTGAGGGCAAGGTCACACCCTATCGTGTAATGGACCCGCTAATCTGGATGCTGTATAAGCTCGGCAAATTCAACATACCTACCACAAAAGACAAATAAACCTGATGCCATGAATTATTATCACATCATCTACAACTCGTCAGAGAAATCACGCGGCGGCACTGTAGGTCTCGGCATACGCTCGGCCACAGAGAACACTCCGGCCGAAATAATCGAAGCCATCAACAATAAGGACAACGAGATATTTGCATTTGTCGAGCGTCCGGCCCTGTCGCAACCGGCTCTCGCAGCCGACCCGACAAAAGTGCTCGATGTCGCCCCCACTTATTTCTACCGCGAACTGCCTCTGCCCGGCAAACAGAAAGTATATGTAATCGGCCGCAAAATTGCCGTCGGCTATGACTACACATATTATAAAGACGGTAAATCGGGACGTCCGGGCAACTATGTGGTCGACTGCTACGTCTTCGAGGAGCAGCCCGATGCCTCTATCTTTGAAATTTTCACCGAAAACCCGGGTGCCGGCTCGGCTCACTTCATCCCGCGCTCACCCGTGCCGTCGCCTGACAACGAGGAGATGCGCTCTATATCACTCGGTCACAAGCCCGACCTGCCCGCTGAGAATCTCAGTTTCAAAGCCGCAGCCGCGCCTGCTGCCGACGCCCGCACAGCCGAGCTGCTGCTCGCCTTTGTCGAGAGCCGCCGCGCCGGACGCCCAGTGCTCGTCAAGTGTGACGTGGCCGATGCCAATCTGCTGGCCGCCGGTGCTGCAAGCATGCTGCGGCCCGAGCGTCTGACAGAGTTCACCTTCCTTACCAATCACACGGCAGAAGGTAAAAAACCGGGCTACAACGTCTTCTTCATAAATCAGCACTACAACAACGAGCTCTTCCCCAAACAGTGGGTTATGCTCGACCTGACCAAAGACGCTAAAATCAGCACCTCAGAGGCCGAGAACTACCGCGAGGCCATCGTCAGCGCCATCGAGGGCGGACGACGCGACAAAGTAGCCGACATCATCGACTGGCTGCTGTCTGACACTTATGAACGCTACAAGAATCTGCCCAAAGAGACACAGGCTCAGCTTTTCAATTATATCTACGACTTCAACCGCTTCAACTTTGACGCTCTGAGCCGTGACCGCGAACTCGTCAAAGCGCTTAACGACTATCTCACCGCCAAACCATCGGAGAAAGCACGTTTTGACGAATACCTGCAGAGCCTGTTTGACGCTCAGACCGACTTGGAGGGCACGATGGCTTGGATTGAATATGTGCTTGCCGTAAAGCCTCTTAAAGCCACCGAAGTTATTGAGCGCAACCGCGACAAAATCACAGCGCGCGTCTTTGCCGACAAAGATACGTTTGACACGTTCTACCGCCGCTTCAAACAGCGTTTTGTCGATGTGCAGCAGTTTATCAACCGCTCGGCCTACAAGTCTCACAGCGATTATCTGACTCTGTCGGGCGGCGAATGGGAGTCTCTCTATCATTATTTCCTCGACGAAAAAGGTCGCGAGCCTCAGGCTCTCATCGCCCGTATGTTAGATGACGGGCTCGACCAACGTCGCCGCATGTCAATCATTGAGAACGAGGTCGCCGACCGCGAGGTAATCGCCGACAGCATTATTAAGCTGATTGCCGCCGAGCCGCGTCATGAAGACGCACTCGTGTCCGACCTCATCGACATGAGCGGACGCTGCGCCCTGCGCTACCGCGATTTTGTAGGCAAAATTTTTGCCGACCGTATCGCCGACCCGCGATATGGACGTCTGTTTACCTACGCCTTGGAGCACGCCACAGTCAACAACGCCGAGAGCATACGCTCGATGGTCGAGCGATTAGATGCGTTCCACAATGCACCGGGTGCCGACGAGTGGGCCGCCGCTCAGGGCAAGGTCGTTTTCAAACGCCTGCTCAACGCCATCAAAGACGCAGTGCGCAACAAGACGCTTTCGCGCGAAAACGCAGCCGACCTCTGTTTCAACGTTTACGAAATCGGTTATCCGCGCACCGTCACCGAGGACTTCCGTGAACTCGGCTCGATGCTCAATCATGTCACTGACGAGGTCGCCAACGATGCCGGATGGCTCAGAATGCAGGACCTCGCTATCGAGCTTGCCGACTACGAATTCTTGCGTCAAATCTCGACCAAGCTTTTTAATGTCAAGGGAGCCGACGCCCGCAAATTGGCTAAAGTTTATCTTGACCGCAACATCTACTCACCCGAGCAGTTGATGAAGTCATCGGCCCGCTCGCCTCAGCGCGACGACTACTGGGTGGCAGTCATGTCGGTCGACCCCAAAGCCAAACCCGAGGTACTGTTGGAGACGCTCACTGCGCAGTCGCTCAGCGACGATGAGGCCATGGCCTTCCTCGGCCGTCACTTCCCCGAGGCTCATCACAAGATTGAGCGCAGCCGCCGTCCGTCGTTCTTCGCCAAAATCTTATCGATTTTCAAAAAGAAAGATTCAGACAAAGCTGAAGACGAGCTGCCCGACGCCGCGCCTAAAGGCAAGGTTAAACCAAAGCCCAAAGCTGACAGTAAGTCAGGCAAAACACCTCCGCCATATAAAAAGAATTAATCTAAACTAACGACACACGATTATGTATAAGATAATCCGCCTGCTGATAGCAGCGCTATTAACAATCATCGTCGCCGCTCCCGCGGCCGAAGCCAAGGAATATGGCAGCAACCGCTCACAGAAAGAATACCGTTATGTAGTTTCGGAAGGTCAGAAACTCAATGTGCGCGCCCAGCCGAGTACATCCGGAACTCTCCTGACCCAGCTCAAACCGGGAGACATAGTCTACTTGGAATCTAACGAGACTTTCAGACAGAACGGCTATGAGTGGGTGACTATCGTCGACGAATGGAACAGCAAAAATTCGTCATTCGCCGTCGAAGGATATGTCACAAACTTACACCGCCTGATAATCGAGAATAATCCCGAATACAGACCTGTCTCAGAAGATGTCTATATCCCCGAGGCGACCATCGAGCACTCGCAGGAAATAGCCAAGTGGGTGCTGATGTGCCTTACCATACTGCTGAGTGTTGCCGGTATAGTGATTTTCTTTATCTGTATGTATGACCACACCACATGGGATGGTAATAAATTTGTAGCAAATCCCTATCCATTCACGGGACGCAGAATCAACGGTATGAAGAAGACATTCTTCTTCTGCCCCGAGCCGTATATCTATGTCGTCGCGATATGCCTTATCATGATACTCGCGGCAGTTGCGTCCATCATTGTTATGCTCGCGTTGGGCGGCACGGTCTTTGTACTGCTGTGGATTGTCAAGATACTCTGCTACGTGCTGATGTGGGTCGGAATCATCTCGTGTATCGTCGGCATTATCGCATGTATCTGCGGAGCGTGGGGCGCCATCATTGCCGTCATCATCGGCGGTATCATCTGGGCTTATGACGACGAAATCACCGGCTTCGGCGACTATTGCGCCGAGAAAGGCCTCGCGTTCTTCAACGAGTTCAACATCCTCTCATTCTCATGGGACCTCGTTGTCGAGTACTGGCGCCCGGCTCTGCTCATCGCGGCCACGCCTATCGCCCTGCTGTTGGCGCTCGCCATACTCTGGATGATATTCGCCGGCACGCTGATGCTCATCGAGCGCATCGTCACCTCACGTTACAACATCAAGCACCCGTGTCCTCACTGTCAGCGTCCGTCAGAGCCTGCCATCTATCTGAGCCGCACCGACGAGGGCTACGAGCCTCTGCCCAACGACATCAAACTGCGTCCGGGAGTCTATGGTCTCTTCCATATCACTCATCCCAAATCAAAGGAGCGCATGCCGACCATGCTGCTTAACGGCCGCGACAGTCTCGCCCGTGAGTGCGGCAACTGCCATAAGCGCATCCGTGCCGAGGAAGGCACCGAGCTGCACATAGCTCTCGCCGGCAGCCCGCAGTCAGGCAAAAGTACGCTTACCTACCGCATGCTGGCCGAAATCATACGCCGTGTCGGCAGCAAACGTGCAGACTTCACAGACGTCAAACAGACCGTCAAGGACGAGGCTATGCCTGACAAAATCAGACGCATTGCCGCCGAAGGCTGCATCTCACCCGAGAACATGCCGGCCAAGACAGCTGTCGACGATGTGGCCTCGACGCAGATGATTATCAAGCGTCAGCACTTGCCCGTGCCCTACCGCCTGTTTATCAACGACGTGGCCGGCGAGGTGTTTGACTTCAATAACGCTCAGGTGACAGCCGACGCCACACGATTCTTCGGCAATGTCAACTCGATACTCTTTATCATCGACCCCATCACCACAGACCTGTCTGACGGCGAAGGCTACGCCGACAATTACAAGGCATGGCTTGACAAACATGACGACAAATCCGTGGTGAAACTTGATGTCAAGGCAATGAAAGACTCGATAATCAATCAGCTCAAGGCTCATAACCGCGACCCCAAACAAGTGCATATGAATCTCGTGCTTGTCAAGAAAGACCTCGGCTACATCAACCGCGACGTCGACGTCAACTCACAGGACAATCTGCGCGTATTCTTCGACGAGGAGCTCGGACAGCATGACCTCCTAAACTGGGGCAACCAGTTCGCGTCGCTGACACTGCTTGCAGTATCGGCCGTAGCGAAAGGTGACGAGTCAAACATCACGTCTGTCGTCGACAGCGTCATCGTAAAACAGCTTGACATCTCGCTGTAACCGGTAATCCCTAAATGAAAATGCAATTATGCCAACGATAATTATTCTTGCTGTAATCGGACTGTTCTGCTACTTTGTGATGCCTGCCATGTATAAAGGCCGCGGCAAAAAGCTCGCCGCCCGACGCCGCAACTGGCGCATCGCCGGCGCCGTCTGCTGGCTCCTGACCGCCATCGGCATCATAGGCTTCCTGTTTTAGACAGACAGTCTCATCACCCATTCCCCCGGGGCCGTGCTTGTGAGCGCGGCCCCGGGTTGTTATATAAGCCACAATAAGCCGGATAGGGCTTATAGGGCTTATAGGGCTTATAGGGCTTATAAAATTTATGAGTTTTATGAGTTTATGAGACTTATAAATTTTATTAGATTTATAAAGTTTAGGACTGTCCAAATGTGCCTAACAAAAAAGGAGCTCATCACTGAGCTCCTTTTTTAGAGGTTTCCAATAGGTACAATTTCTAAGGTAAAAAAGATTGTTTTAGGTTTGTGACACAAAGGTCAGCCTTTTTCGGGGCGAAAACAAATATTTTTATATGTTATGCGACATGTTTTTCTAACATAATTCACATCCCCGAGCAAAGCAATTTCATATAATCATTTGTTTAATAAACGTTTATCAAATATCGATATTGTGACACCGATAGCATCCTATTGGTTAAGTTTTGTTAAATTTATCAATTGCGCTTGCAAATTGCTTTAATTTCAGCTCCGAGCCGTCAAAGACAGCATAACTGAAATTATATATCCAGTCGCCGAGTATCACAAGACGACACCCGTCTCCGACTGGCTCGTCAACCATCACATGATGATGACCGAGCACGATGTAGTCGACATCAGGATTGTCTACGACAAAACCGCGCGCCCACTCCTCGACACTACGGCGCATCTCGCCCTCATAGACAGGCGGCCGCGTGCTGTCATAGCCGCGGCTCGACGAACTCCAGCGGTGAGCGAAGGCTACAGTCCAGCGCGGATGTATGCCGCCGTAAAGCCATTGGCAAAAACGATTGCGAAACATCGCCCGGATAAAGCGGAACGATGGTTTGAGACGCCCGAGGCCATCGCCGTGAGAGATAAAGAAACGGCGACCGCCGATGACCGTGTCGACGGAGCCGTCAACGACAGTGAGGCCTATCTCGTCACGCAGATAGTCAAAGAGCCAGATGTCATGGTTGCCCGTGAGCCACACTATGCGGACACCACGGTCGGCAAGCGACGCGAGAGCGCCGAAAAAGCGCAGATAGCCGCGCGGCGCAACCGTGCGGTACTCATACCAATAGTCGAGCACATCGCCGACAAGATACAGAGTCTCGGCATCGTCGGCTATACTCTCGAGGAAGTCGGCAATCATGCGCTCGCGCTCATGCGGCCGGTCGAGATAGCGCGCACCGAGATGCAGGTCGCTCAGAAAATATGTCTTGTCGCGGCTCATCGGCTGTGAGATTTTTATTAGAGGAAACCGAGCTCTAATTTGGCCTCCTCACTCATCATGTCTTTGGTCCACTCGGGCTCGAAGACGAGATTGATGTTGACAGCCTTGACGCCCTCGATTGACTCTAATTTATAGCGGGCATCCTCAATTATGAAGTCGGCCGCAGGACAGTTTGGCGCTGTGAGTGTCATGTCGATGTCAAGAGTGCCGTCATCGGTTAGCTCAATGCGGTAAACGAGGCCGAGGCTGTAGATGTCGACAGGTATTTCGGGGTCGAAAACCGTGCGCAGCATGGCGACGGCTTTTTCTTCGATTTCGAGGCGTTGTGAGTCAGTCATAATGATGCGAAGATACAAAAAATGCGCTTAACTTTTAGAATAAAACATTTTTTAGCTTATCTTTGCGACATATAAATGCACGAAAATAACCTTTATAAACAAATTATTAAGAGATGAAAGCATTGAAACGCATCGCTTTAGCGCTCATAGCCGCAATGGTCATGGCGCTCCCCGCAGCGGCCCAGTTCAAAATCGGTCCCCGCGTCGGCATGAATGTCAACTCCATGAAATTTGACGAAAGTGTCTTTAAATCAGATAACCGCGCCGGCTTCACTGCCGGTCTGCAGGCCGAGCTTATGCTGCCGGTAGCAGGCATCGGTTTTGACGCATCGGTGATGTATGTTCATCGTTATTTCAAGGCCACAGAAAATCATATCGACGGCACAGGCAATCCTACAGAGGAAATCGGCGACAAACTCAACAAACGCGACTATATCGAGATACCCGTCAACCTGAAATGGAAAATCGGCGTACCGGTAGTCGGCAATATCATCCGTCCCTATCTTTTCACAGGTCCGAGTTTTGCTTTCCTAACTTCAAAAAAGGCCATTGACGAAGCTTTCAGCAACAAGTCTTTTGATGTTGCATGGAACTTCGGCTTCGGTGTCGAGCTTATCAAGCATCTGCAGATCGGCGCAAGCTACGGTCTCGGTCTGACTAACACCCTAAAGGCTGTCAGCGATTATAACGGCCCGAAAATCGACGGCAAAAACCGCTATTGGACTGTCACTGCAGCCTGGCTGTTCTAATCTGTAAATATACTACAAAACATAATGAAGGCGCCGTCACAGTGACGGCGCCTTCATTCATTTATATATTTCCAATAATTATCAGTTGACGCGGAATCGGTCTGAGCCGTCCTTGACGAAAGCCACAATCTGACGGGCGGCAGCGATGCCGGCGTTGATGTTGGCCTCAGCGGTCTGAGCGCCCATCTTCTTGGGTGTGAAGAACACGCGGCCGGGGAAACGGGCATCAAGCTCGTCGGCGCAGTCAGGTTTGACATCGGCGAAGTATTTGAGGTCGGTGCGTGCCTCGAGGGCGCGAGCAAGGCCTTCCTCGTCGATGACCTCCTTACGGGCGGTGTTGACTACAACGGCATTGGCCGGCATCGACACGAGCAGGTCGTAGCCGATAGAGCGGATGGTCTCGGGAGTGGCAGGGATGTTGATTGACACGAACTGGTTGTCGCGGTAAAGCTCGGCCACGCTGTGGCAGGGCTCCACGCCGGCCTCTTTCATAACCTCGTCAGGGCAGAAGGGGTCGACGGCCGAAACCTCCATGCCGAAACCTTTGGCGATGCGGGCCACATTGCGGCCAACCTGACCGAAGGCCTGAATACCGAGGCGTTTGCCTTTGAGCTCAAAGCCCGAGACGCCGGTGTAGGAGTGGCGTGCAGCCATCACCATGAGGCCGAAGACGAGCTCGGCAACGGCGTTAGAGTTCTGACCGGGGGTGTTCTCGACAATCACGCCGGCGGCTGTGGCTGCCTTGAGGTCGATATTGTCATAGCCGGCGCCGGCACGCACGACGATTTTGAGACGGGGAGCGGCCTTGAAGACGTCCTCGCCGATTTTGTCGCTGCGCACGATAAGGGCGTCAGCATCGGCGACAGCCTTGAGCAGATCATCACGTGAAGTATATTTCTCAAGCAGAGCGAGCTCCATGCCGGCCTCTTCGGCGACGCGGCGTATGCCGTCGACCGCAACCTTTGCAAAAGGTTTCTCTGTCGCTACAAGTATCTTTGTCATATCTTATAGTCGTTAACGGGTTTAGCGTGTGGCCTCGAAATCCTTCATAGCCTCGACGAGCACTCTGACACTGTCGATAGGCATGGCGTTGTAGAGCGAAGCGCGGAAGCCGCCTACCGAGCGGTGGCCTTTGATGCCTACGATGCCACGGGCAGACGCGAAGTCGAGGAAGTCTTTCTCAAGCTCGCGGTATTCCTCTCTCATGACGAAGCATACGTTCATAATCGAGCGGTCAGCGGTCTCGGTGACTGTGCCTTCAAACATGCGGCTGTCGTCGATGGCGTCATAGAGCAGGGCTGCTTTCTCGAGGTCGCGGCGTTCGAGTTCTTTGATGCCGCCGAGCATCTTATAGTAACGGAGGGTCTGTAGAGCCGAGAAGATTGGCAACACGGGAGGCGTGTTGAACATCGAGCCTTTCTTGACATGAGTGCGATAGTCGAGCATCGTGGGGATGGGACGGTCGACATGACCGAGAGCGTCGTCGCGGACGATGACGATGGTCACGCCGGCGGGAGCGAGGTTCTTCTGAGCGCCGGCGTAGATGGCGTCGTATTTGGCAACGTCAATCGGGCGCGAGAATATATCCGAACTCATGTCGGCGATAAGACGGCAGGGAGCATCGGGGTCATAGCGCATCTCTGTGCCGTAAATCGTATTGTTGGATGTGAAGTGGAAATAATCAGAGTCAGCGGGGATTTCATATCCCTTGGGTATGAAAGTATAGTTGGCGTCTTTAGACGAAGCCACGACATTGACATCACCAAACAGGCGAGCCTCTTTGATGGCGTTAGAGGCCCATGTGCCGGTGTCGAGATAAGAAGCTTTGGTTTTCAGGAGGTTGAAAGGAATCATGCAGAACTGCATGGACGCGCCGCCTCCGAGCCAGAGCACACTGTAACCCTCGGGCACTTCCAAAAGCTCTTTGACTAAAGCGGTTGCCTCGTCGATGACGGCCTGAAACTCTTTGCTGCGGTGAGACACCTCGAGAATCGAAAGACCGGTGTCAGCGAAATCAAGGATTGCACCGGCCGTATTCTTGATAGTGTACTCGCTGAGTATCGACGGTCCGGCATAGAAGTTATGTTTCTTCATACACAAAGGAATATTGGTTAAAACATGTCAGAGAGCCGCATACAAAGCGCACTGCGGACGCAACGCAAGCGGTCGCTGACAACTATGATGCAAATTTAGCAACGAATCGGGTCAAGTGCAAATTTTGTCTTTAAATTTTAGCCGGGGTTGTATTAAATTAGTTATCTTTGCGAGCAGAGAAAACATATAACAAACCGCATAAACACAATTACATCAACGTCATGCCAACAAAACCGTTTAAGTATCAGAAGATGTTCCCGCTGGGGCCCGACACCACAGAGTACTATCACCTGACCTCAGACTACGTCAAAGTCGAAAACTGGGGCGGCCACGAGTTCCTTGTCGTCGACCCGCAGGCTCTGACCGTGCTCGCCCGTCAGGCAACCCATGACAACGCATTCATGCTCCGCCGCGAGCATAACGCCATGGTGGCTAAAATTCTCTCCGACCCCGAGGCCAGCGACAATGACAAGTTTGTCGCGCTGACCATGCTGCGCAACGCCGAGGTCGCCGCCAAAGGCCAGTTACCTTTCTGTCAGGACACCGGCACAGCTATCGTCCACGGTGAGAAAGGCCAGAATGTCTACACCGGCTGCGACGACGAGGAGCGCATCTCAGAGGGCGTCTATCTCACATACACAACCGACAATCTGCGCTACAGCCAGAACGCGCCTCTCAACATGTATGACGAGGTCAACACCGGCTGCAATCTGCCTGCCCAGATTGACATCCACGCCTCAGAGGGCGACGAGTATCATTTCCTCTTCGTGGCAAAAGGAGGCGGCTCGGCCAACAAGACATATCTCTATCAGGAGACCAAGGCACTCATCAATCCCAAAACTCTCCTGCCCTTCCTCGTCGAGAAGATGAAATCATTAGGCACGGCTGCCTGCCCGCCCTATCACATCGCCTTTGTCATCGGCGGCACATCGGCTGAGATGAACCTCGCCACTGTCAAGAAGGCCTCAGTCAAATATTACGACTCGCTTCCCACAAAGGGCAACGAACTCGGCCACGCCTTCCGCGACATCGAGCTTGAGAAGCAGCTCAAGAAAGAGGCCGAATGCCTCGGTCTGGGCGCACAGTTCGGCGGCAAATACTTCGCCCACGACATACGCGTCATCCGTCTGCCGCGTCACGGCGCATCTTGCCCCGTCGGTCTCGGCGTGAGCTGCTCGGCCGACCGCAACGTCAAAGCCAAAATCAACCGCGATGGTCTGTGGATTGAAAAGCTTGACAGCAATCCCGGCGAACTCATCCCCGAGGAATACCGCAAGAAAGGCGAAGGCAAAGTCGTCAAAATCGACCTCAACCGCCCGATGCCCGAAATCCTCGCCGAACTTGACAAATATCCTGTCTCGACACGTCTGTCGCTCAACGGCACCATCATCGTAGGCCGCGACATTGCCCACGCCAAGATTAAAGAGCGTCTCGACCGCGGCGAGCCCATGCCCCAGTATCTCAAGGATCACCCCATCTATTACGCAGGCCCCGCCAAGACTCCCGCCGGCATGCCTTCAGGCTCGTTCGGCCCAACGACCGCAGGCCGCATGGACAGCTACGTCGATCAGTTCCAGAGCGCCGGCGGCTCTATGGTCATGATCGCCAAGGGCAACCGCTCTAAACAGGTCACTGACGCCTGCAAGAAACACGGCGGCTTCTATCTCGGCTCTATCGGCGGCCCGGCTGCCGTACTCGCCCAGAACTCTATAAAGAGCGTCGAGCTCCTTGAGTATCCCGAGTTAGGCATGGAGGCCATCTGGAAAATCGAGGTCGAGGATTTCCCCGCATTCATCCTCGTCGACAACAAAGGCAACGATTTCTTCACCGAAATCTCGGAGAAATGCAAATCTTGCTGCCTCAATAAATAAGGCTGAACAATCATAAGGGTTAAACCTTTTAATAAATCAGGTCTCTAAGCCATTAAAGGGGCTCGGAGACCTGATGTTTTTTTCACCGCACACGAGCCCTTAAACCATACATCATAAAAACGCTTATGAAACGATTGATTGCCCTCGCCCTGACGTTGCTGCTACTCGTCCCGGCGGGACTACAGGCCCAGCGCAAGCCTGACTTCGCCTATCCAAAGACCGTTATCGCCGACTCACGCCGCTCCTATGACTCGGCCGTTGTGCTCAAGGGACTTGACGCCGACGTCAGCGTCATCAAATCACTGCTTGACATGACCGTCGCCACAGGCAGCATCAACTCTGACAGCCTCTCGACGATGCTTCCGCTGATTGCCTCGCAGGCTTCTGACAACAAGCGCCTGCCGGCCACACGCGCTCTTTTAGAGACGATGCAGGCCGAACTGCTAATAAACATCTACAATCAACAGCGCTGGCAGTATGACCGCGTCAATACCCCAGACGAGCCCATCCCGACCGACATCACCGAGTGGTCAGGCCGCCAGTTTAAGACCGTGATTACACGCCTCTGCGACAAGGCTCTGGCGGATGCCTCCGCAGCACCGCGCACAGCCCTGCGCGACTTCGAAAAGGTCATCAGCGCCAACTCGATGACATACAAATATTTCCCGACAGTCGCCGACTTTGTAAGCCGCAAGTCGGCCGATATATTTGACTCATTGGGCGATGACGAGCGGCGCCGCGACATTATACGCGCTGCCGCCGAGGCTTCGCAGAAAGGTTCAGCGCCATACTTCTATTGGATGGCCGCCCTCTGCAATGATATGCCCGAGGAAGAGAGCGAAGATGGCCTCGGTGAATCTAAGAAGAGCCCGCTCGAGCAACTGTATTTAGACAATCGCTCGAATCCTGAGGCCGATTACGTACTCAGCCGCGTCGCCGACCGCTATTACGAATACTCCGAAGATGATGCATGGCTGGTCGACGCGCTGCGTGAGACGCTTGCCACGCGCCCTGACGGGCTCTGGGCCAACTCGCTGCAAAATGCACTCAACCGCCTGACGCGCCCCAATGTCAAGGTCACAGCGCCGTCGATTGTCGCTCCGGGCAAAGCGTTTGACGTAAAGTTAAAATACGGCTTTGCCGACAAATGCGGTTTCACAATCTATAAACTGACCGCCGAACAGTTCGCCAACCGCAGCAAGCTCTCGACCGCCTCGCTGCGCACCATAGCTAAACACGACTTCAACACCGGCAAAACTACCGCCTTAGGCGATACAACGGTGTCTGTCACGCTCGAGCGTCAGGGCTACTACATGCTACTATCAAGTTTAGACGGACGTCAGGGCAGCATCAATAACGCCGTGTGCATACGTGTAAGCCGCATCATCCCCGTCATGGTTTCTGACGGTGACAAGCGCGTATTTGCCGTCGCAGACTATGTAAGCGGCAAGCCCGTCGCCGGCGTGAGCGTCAGCCGTCGAGTCTCTCGCGGCCCGTGGCAGGTCATAGGCAAAACCGATGCCGACGGCCTCGTCAGCGTCGATATGCCCGCGACGACTGACAAAAACCGCTGGGCATCGGTAAGCTATCGCTTTACCTGCGACGGCGTGACAATGGATTTCAACAACCTATCAGACAACATCTACGAGCGCGACGATGACGACGATGTCACCGTGCGCGGCATCATGCTGACCGACCGTCAACTCTATCATCCCGGCGACAGCATCGCGTGGGCGGCTGTCATCGGCTATGGCGACGATGTCAACAATGCGACTGTCGCGCCCGACCTCTCCGTGAAAGTTTACCTCTATGATGCCAACAATCAGACCGTCGACTCAGTCGATACTGTCACCGACCGTCTCGGCCGTGTCAACGGTCGATTCATGACGCCGCAGACCGGCCTCAACGGCTCGTTCCGTCTGTCTGTGTTTGTCGACGGCGGTAAAGCCAAGGGCAATTATGCCGCCTCGCGCACCGTTACGGTCTCTGACTTCCGTATGCCCGTCTTCGAGCTTACCGGCCTCAGTGTCAGCCGTGACGAGCCGACGAAAGGCTCAGTCACCCTCTCTGGCAAAGCAGTGACCTACACTGGCATGCCTGTCAGCTCCGCCGCTGTTGACGCCGAAATCATCGGGGCGATGCGCTGGCGCTGGTTCTCGCCGTCACGCTCGCTCGGTCACGTGGACGGACGCACCGACGCTGACGGACGATTCAGCATCGTCGTCCGCGACTCACTGCTCGCCGGCTCGGGATTTGACAATTTCATAGCTAAAATCACCGTCACCGATGCCGCCAACTCCATCGCTCAGGCATCGCGCAACTTCACCACCGGACGCCCCTACACCATCACTGCCGGCGATATCAACAACGCCTACGACTCGGCTGAGTTAATCAAGGCCCCGGTCATTGTGACCGACGCCGACGGTAAGAACGTCGACATCAAAATCAAATGGCAGCTGCGCCGCGTCGCCGCTGACGGCGAAGCGTCAGCCGCCGTTGCCGCCGAAGGCGTTATCAACTCCGTGTCAGCCTCATCAATATCATTAAACGGCTTGGCCGCCGGTAACTACCGTCTGTCGGCCACAGCAGTCGACAGCTCTTTGGCTGACAGCGTCGACGCGCTCGACAATTTCGCCGTCTACAGCCTCCGCGACAACACGATGCCTGCCGACAACCGCATTTTCGTGCCCCGCACGCTCGTCGACTGTCCGGCTGACGGCAAGGTCGAAATAATTTACGGCACACCGGCGGCCGACACATATGTATATATAGTGACCGTCAACGGTGTCGAACGGCGGGTTAGCGTCAGCCGCTGCGACGCCGGATTCCACCGCTTGACAATCGACATGCCGGAGGCGCAGACCGAGGGCAAAGTGATGCTTTTCACCGTCTGCGACGGCCGCACATACAACACATCTATCAGACTGCGCGGTTATGACCGCCGCAAACTGACACTTGAGGGCGAGTCGATGCGCGATCGCCTCACACCCGGCTCTGAGGAGCGCTGGACGCTCAAACTGAGCGATTGGCAGAGCCGCATGACCTCGGGCGGACTTATCGCCACGATGTATAACAAGGCTTTGGACGCCTTGGAGTCAATGTCATGGACCCGGTCATTCGGTCTGTATGTACCTTCGTCGTCAGTCTCACTCTCGACGGTATACAGCCACGGCCAGAGCACTTATGAGCGCAAGAATGTCAAGACATTGAAGACAATCTCGCTCACACTGCCCGACTTTGACCCGACGCTCAGCCCCATCTATATCTCAAACCGCATCTACGGTGCGAGTGCACGGATGTATAGCAAATCGGCAATGGGAGCCCTCACCGGCAAAGTGGCCGGACTCGCAGTCGAGGATTGCGAGGAGGAAGTAACAGCGGATGCCGCTGCTCCTATGCCGCCGATGGCGGCCGATAATGCAGTCGAAATTGCCGAGGAGAAAACCGCCGACGGCGGCAATGCTGCCGAGCCGCAGACTGAGGCCGAGTTTGTCTATCGCGACTCCGAGGTGCTTCAGGCTTTCTGGATGCCCGAACTCGTCATCGGCGCCGACGGCAAAGCCGAGCTGACATTCACTGTGCCTGATGCCGTGACTACATGGGCGTTCAAGGCCTTCGCTTGGACTGACGACCTGCGCGCCGCAGCCTTTGACCGCGACTTCGTGGCCTCGAAGCCCGTGATGGTCATCCCGCAGCTGCCGCGCTTCCTGCGCACCGGCGACAAGGCACGCGTCGTGGCCACGGTCTATAACAACAGCGGCGAACGTGCGGCTGTCAGCAGCGTCATCGAACTCTTTGACACTGACACACGCCGTGTCATCTCGTCGTCGACCGTCACCGACAGCATCGACGCCGACGGCTCGGCATTGGTCACAATCGACATCGATGCCCCCGCAGGTGTGTCTTCTATCGGCTATCGCGTGTGTTCGACCCTCGGCGCCTTCACTGACGGCGAACAGTCGGCCATAGCCATCCTGCCCGCGACCGAGCCCGTAATCGAGAGCAAGCCCTTCTACCTCAACCCCGGCGACAGCGTCTACACGACCGACATCGCCGACGGCAAGGACCTGACCGCCACACTCGACTATACTGACAACCCCGCATGGACCATCATCACGCAGCTGCCCGGCCTCGCCAAAGGTGAGTCTGTGACAGCCACAGGCGCAGCAGCCCGTCTCTTCGGCGCAGCCACAGCCGCAGGTCTTGTCAGAGACAACAAAGACATCGCCGGCGTACTCAACGTATGGAGCACTGACCCGTCGTCGACTGCCCTGCTCTCGCGCCTGACCAAAGACGAAAGCCTCAAAGTCGCCACACTTGACGAGACGCCGTGGGTCGAGGCCGCGTCCTCCGACACGCGCCGTATGGCCCGTCTCGCTCTGCTGCTTGACCCCATCGAATGTCAGCGCAATATCAGCCGCTCAATCGAGACACTTAAAAAGCTCAACCGCAATGACGGTGGCTGGGCTTGGGGAGACTGGTCAGACAAATCGTCACCGTGGGCCACCAATGTCGTGCTGCAGAATCTCGGCCGACTCAAATCTGCCGGCTATCTGCCCGACGACAAAGCGCTCAATGATATGATTGACCGCGCAATCGACTATTATGTAGCTTCGCTTGACAAAGATGTCAAGACTGACCGTGCGCTGACTTTCATAGCCTCGATGTTCCCCGAGCACAAATTCAATCTGCGCGGCGACCGCATCATCAAGGCCACGCTGCAGTCGATAGCCACCGGCTGGAAACGCGGCAACCTGTGGTCAAAAGCATGCGACGCTCTGATGCTAAACTCGCTCGGCTACAAATCGACCGCACGTCAGATACTCGGCTCCATCAGCCAGTTCGGACAGACGTCAGAGTCAAAAGGGCTGTCTATGCCCTCAGTTAAAAATATCAATGATTACGCCGACATACTATGGGCCTATGGCGTAATATCGCCCGAGGCCAAGGAGATTGACGGCATGCGGCAGTGGCTCGTGCTCCGCGCTCAGGCCACCGAGAGCCTCGGCAGCACCGACCCGACACGCCTGATTGCAGCCTTTGCCCGCACCGGCAGCCGCTGGCTCACAACCGGCCGCAACGCCGACATCAGCATCGACGACAGCGTACTGAAGCCCGACTCAGTGGAGTATGCCACGGGCCATATCGTAATGCGCCTCGCCCCTGACGCAGCAGGTAAAACTCTGACAATAAACCGCCGGAAAGCTGACGCTCCGGCCTATGGTGCTGTCATTTCGCAGTTTGAAGCTGACCCGGCCAAAGTCAAGGCTGTAAAGACAAGCGACCTCTCGGTCGAGAAACGTCTGACCGCGCTGCGCAACGGCCGCTGGCAGTTTGTCGACGAAGTGAAAGCCGGCGAACGCATACGCGTGCTCCTCACCATCAAGAATACTCGCGACTTGGAGTATGTGACAGTCATCGACCGCCGCGCTGCCTGCTTGGAGCCGGTCGACCAGCTTCCCGGCATGGTTTGGAGCGGCGCAGTCGGTTTCTACCGCGAAAACCTCGACTCGTCGACAAATCTGTTCATAAACTATCTGCCAAAAGGCACGTGGCAGCTGACCGCCGAGATGACAGCATCGCTGTCAGGCACGTTCACGACCGGCATCTGCACCGTACAGAGTCAGCTCGCGCCCTCGATAACAGCTCACAGCGCCGGCGCACGCCTCATCTGTCGCTAAATTCCAAGCAATTACAACCATTCTATCGGGCATCGGGGCTGAACAAAACCCGGTGCCCGATTGTTTTCACCGACAGATTGGGTGATAATTGACATTTTGTCAGTCGTGTCAGTCACAATCGACTTTGGCACGGTACTTGCATCCAAAGATGATGAAAGAATACAACAAAACAATAACCAATATAAAATCTATAATTAATTATGGAAATCAAACCACTCGCTGACCGTGTGCTCATACAGCCCGCAGCCGCAGAAGAAGTAACCGCTTCAGGCATCATCATCCCCGATTCAGCCAAAGAGAAACCCCTCAAAGGCAAAGTTCTCGCTGTCGGCAACGGCACAAAAGACGAAGAAATGGTGCTCAAAGCCGGCGACAACGTTCTCTATGGCAAGTATTCAGGTACGGAAATCGACCTTGATGGCGAAAAAGTGCTCATCATGCGTCAGAACGAGGTGCTCGCTGTAATTCTTTAATGATACGGCACTGACATAAAACATATAATTTATAGAAACTAAACAACCCATAATCATGGCAAAAGAAATAAAATTTGACATCAAGGCTCGCGAAGAGCTCAAAAAAGGCGTTGACGCTCTCGCCGACGCAGTCAAAGTAACACTCGGCCCCAAAGGCCGCAATGTAATCATCGACAAGAAATTCGGTGCGCCCCACATCACCAAGGACGGTGTCAGCGTGGCCCGTGAAATCGAGCTCGAAGACCCCTTCCAGAACATGGGCGCACAGCTTGTCAAGGAAGTAGCATCAAAGACCGGCGATGATGCAGGCGACGGCACAACCACCGCTACCGTTCTCGCTCAGTCGATTATCGCCGTAGGTCTCAAGAACGTTGCCGCCGGCGCCAACCCCATGGACCTCAAACGCGGCATCGACAAAGCAGTTGCAGCCGTTGTCGAGGGCATTAAGGGCATGGCCGAAGAAGTAGGTGACGACTTCAAGAAAATCGAGGACGTAGCCCGCGTGTCGGCTAACAATGACGAGAAAATCGGCCGCCTCATTGCCGAGGCTATGCAGAAAGTCAAAAAAGAAGGTGTAATCACCGTCGACGAGGCCAAAGGCACAGAGACGACCATCGACATCGTCGAGGGTATGCAGTTTGACCGCGGTTACATCTCGCCCTACTTTGTGACCAATCCCGAGAAGATGGAGTGCGCAATGGACGCCCCCTATATCCTGCTATTCGACAAGAAAATCTCTAACCTCAAAGACCTTCTGCCCGTGCTCGAAGCTGTCGCTCAAAGCGGCCGTCCGTTGCTGATTATCGCCGAAGACGTCGATCAGGAGGCTTTAGCAACTCTCGTTGTCAACCGTCTGCGCGGCTCGCTTAAAATATGCGCCGTCAAAGCTCCCGGTTTCGGTGACCGTCGTAAAGAAATGCTCGAGGACATCGCCATCCTCACCGGTGGCACTGTCATCTCTGAGGAAAAAGGCATGCAGCTCTCGACAGCCACACTTCAGAATCTTGGTACTGCCGAGAAAGTCACTGTCAACAAAGAGAACACTACTATCGTCAACGGCGCCGGCTCTAAAGACGCCATCGCCGCACGCGTCGCTCAAATCAAAGCTCAGATTGCCCAGACAACAAGCGACTATGACCGCGAAAAACTTCAGGAACGTCTCGCCAAACTCGCCGGCGGCGTAGCCGTGCTCCACATCGGCGCACCCAGCGAGGTCGAGATGAAAGAGAAAAAAGATCGCGTCGATGACGCACTCAGCGCAACACGCGCAGCTATCGCCGAAGGCATTGTTCCCGGCGGCGGTGTGGCTTACATCCGCTGTCTCGCAGCGCTCAAAGGTCTCAAAGGCGCCAACGATGACGAGCAGACAGGTATCGCCATCGTCGAGCGTGCCATCGAAGAGCCCTTGCGTCAGATTGCTGCCAACGCCGGTGTCGAAGGCGCTGTTGTCGTGCAGAAAGTCAGCGAAGGCAAAGCCGACTTCGGTTACAACGCCCGTACCGACACTTACGGCAACCTGCTCGAAGAAGGTGTCATCGACCCTGCCAAAGTGACACGTGTCGCACTTGAGAATGCCGCATCTATCGCCGGCATGTTCCTCACCACCGAGTGTGTCATCGCTGACAAGAAAGAAGACAATCCCGCTCCCGCAATGCCCGCAGGAGGCATGGGAGGCATGGGCGGCATGATGTAATCATCGCCATCTATATTTTACCACACGACCCGGCTCAGCTTCCGCAGAGCCGGGTCGCTGTGTTTATTATCAACTAATTAGTCTAATTAGTCCAATTAGGCTAATTAGACTTTTATTATCTTGTAAGTGATACGGCTTTGTCGTAATTTTGCGTGGTGCAAAAATCAAAAGTAATTCAGCTATGATCGAACATATCAGAGGCCATATAGCCAATCTTAATCCCGCCGCCGTGGTCGTCGAAACGGCCGGAGGCGTGGCATACCTGCTGCAAATCACCCTGCAGTGTTTCTCGCGTCTGGAGGGTGCTGACGAAGTCTGCCTGCTTGTCCACGAGTCAATACGCGAGGACGCATGGACGCTCTACGGCTTCCTTGACGAAGAGGAGCGCGAACTTTTCCGCTCGCTCATCGGCGTGTCGGGCGTCGGAGCCTCGACAGCCCGTATGATACTGTCGTCAATACCGGCCCGCGAGCTGGCGGCTGTCATCACCGGCGGCGACCTGCGCCGTCTCAAGAGCGTCAAAGGCGTAGGAGCCAAAACGGCCGAACGCATAATTGTTGACCTGCGTGATAAAATAAAACCGACAGAGCTGACGTTAAACATACAGTCGACTCAAACATCAGAGGCTTTCGACGAGGCATTGGCGGCACTCGTGATGCTCGGTTTCACCCAAGCACAGAGCCGCAAGGTGCTCGGCAAACTCTTTGACGCCGAGCCCGGTCTCAAAGTCGAGGCCGCCATACGCAAGGCTCTGCCGCTGATGTGACGGCGGCGATTTCCGGTCACGACTGATCTCCGCGGCCGGATGTCACAGACAATGGAAAAAGCAAGTAAACGTCATCATAACACGCTTAACCGACTGGTACGCCTCATAATTTTTGCGGCGGCTATCAGTGTGCCGGTACTTGCCATCAGCCAATTTCACAACACCGAGCTCCCCCCGCCGGCTCCGGCCTCTTATCCTCCGGCTGCCGACGGAGACTCTGTCGCCCCGCTGCCACTGCCTGTCAGACCGACCGTACCGCTCAACTATGAGCAGCTTGTCGACGACGAGATGGCCTATGACCTCGCCACGCCGTCTAACATCATCACATCGTCGGAGTATGACCCCGAAACAGGATGCTACATCGTGCGCACGCGCGTGGGAGAGTTTGACATCGCCACTCCATTCATGCTGACGCCGGCCCAGTACAACAACTGGCAGTTTCGTCGCTCGATGCAGGAGTACTATCGCGAACGCAATCTCGCCCAGATTACCGAGACAGAGAAAGAGCCTTTCAATATCCTTGACATGAACTTCGCCCTCGGCCCGTTGGAGAAGATTTTCGGTCCGGGCGGCGTGCAGCTGCGCACACAAGGCTCCGTCCAAGTCTCGATGGGTGTCAAATCAAACAAGACCGACAATCCGGCGCTGCCCATTTCGTCGCGCCGTAAAACATATTTCGACTTCGATCAGAAAGTGCAGGCGACAGTCAACGCCTCGGTCGGTGACCGTCTGAAGTTCAACATGACCTACAACACCGACGCCACCTTCGACTTCGACTCCAAAAACCTCAAACTCGCCTACGAAGGCAAAGAAGACGATATCGTCAAGAGCATCGAGGCCGGTAACGTATCGATGACCACCGGCTCGTCGCTGATACGAGGCAGCACGGCTCTGTTCGGTATCAAGACTAAACTGCAGTTCGGCAAGCTGACCGCGACAGCACTTGTCTCACAGCAGAACTCCGAGTCAAAGAGCGTCAGCACCCGCGGAGGTGTTCAGACTACCAAATTCCGCATCAACGCTGACGAGTATGATCAAAACCGTCACTTCTTCCTGAGCCAATTTTTCCGCGACAACTATGACCGTTTCGCCTCCAAGCTGCCATACGTGTCATCGGGAGTCAAAATCACACGTATCGAGGTATGGGTGACAAATAAGAACAGTAACTTCGAGCAGTCGCGTAACTTCGTGGCCTTCATGGACCTCGGCGAGTCGTCGCACCTCGCATCGTCACACTGGACTGTCGACCCTTCGCTGCCAAATCCGGCCAACGCCTCCAACAACCTGCTCTCGACCATCAAGACCGACTATCCCGAGGCGCGCAACATCAACCTCGTCACACAGGCGCTCGCGCCTCTTGATGCCTACGGCATCGAAGGCGGCCGCGATTATGAGAAAGTCGAGAGCGCACGTCTGCTGTCTTCTAACGAATACACTCTGAACTCCACCCTCGGCTACATCTCTATCAAAAGCGCTCTCAACGCCGACGAGGTGCTCGCAGTGGCATATGAATACACCTACGGCGGACGAGTCTATCAGGTAGGCGAGTTCTCGAGCGACATCACCTCCACAGACCAGTCGCTCTATCTAAAGATGCTTAAAGGCACGACGACTTCACCCCGACTGCCCGTCTGGCGTCTGATGATGAAGAATGTGTACTCGCTCGGCGGCTATCAGATACAAAAGAGCAATTTCAAACTCAACATAAAATATCTCAGCGACACCACCGGCACCGAAATCAATTATCTGCCCGTGCCGGCGCTTAGTAACCAGTCGCTGCTTCAGGTAATGAATCTTGACCGCATCGACAACAACGAGCAGTCTAATCCGGACGGATTTTTCGACTATATCGAGGGATACACGGTTGAGTCTCAGTCAGGCAAAATTATATTCCCCGTCGCCGAGCCGTTCGGCCGACATCTCGCAGAGAAAATAGGCACCCCGGCGCTTGCCGAGCAATATGTCTATCAGGAACTTTATGACTCGACTCTCGTCGTCGCCCGCCAATTCGCCAACAAAAACAAGTTTATTCTGACCGGCGAGTATCAGGCATCGTCAGGCTCGCAGATACGCCTCAACGCCATCAATGTGCCGCGAGGCTCAGTCGTAGTAATGGCCGGCGGCGTAAAACTCATCGAAAACTCGGATTACACCGTCGATTACTCGATGGGCATAGTCACCATCACAAACCAGTCGATAATCGACTCGGGTCAAAGCATCAGCGTGACACTCGAGAATCAGTCGATGTTCTCGACACAGCGCAAGACGCTCCTCGGCCTCGACCTGCAGTATGAAGTCAACAAAAATCTCAATATCGGCGCGACTCTCATGCACTTCTCGGAGAAAGCCCTGACAGAGAAAGTTAATATCGGCGACGAGGTCGTCAACAACTCGATGCTCGGTTTCAACCTCAGCTACAACAGCGACTTCATGTGGCTGACCAATCTTGTCAACAAAATCCCGACCGTCAACGCCACAGCACCGTCACACCTGACACTCAACGCCGAATACGCACAACTTATACCCCACGCCCAGAAAGCCGGGTCAAACCGCGGCTCGAGCTTTATAGACGACTTCGAGTCGACGCAGACGGGCATAGATCTGCGCTCACCCTACTCATGGTTTCTCGCTTCGACGCCTTACGAGAGCGGCCCCGAAGCCCTCTTCCCCGAGGCTGCGCTGAGCAATAATCCCGACTACGGTAAAAACCGCGCGTTGCTCAACTGGTACTATATCGACCGAATGTTCACACAGCGCAACTCGTCACTCGCGCCGGGCTATATCAAGGCCGACCTCGAGCAGCTATCCAACCCCTATGTGCGTGAGGTCACATCACGCGAAATCTTCCCCGGCCGACAGCTCAACTACGGCGAGTCGCCAATCATACAGACTCTCAACCTCTCGTTCTACCCGACCGAACGCGGTCCATACAACTTAGACAGCGACAACATCGACGAAAACGGCGCCCTGCTCAACCCGGAGCGACGCTGGGGCGGCATCATGCGCCGTTTGGACAACACAAACTTCGAGCAGAGCAACATCGAGTATATACAGTTCTGGTTAATGAATCCGTTCCTCGACCCCGACAATCCCAACTTGGACGGCGGTGACCTGTATATCAATCTCGGCGAAATTTCAGAGGACATTCTCAAAGACGGTCTCAAAAGCTATGAAAACGGCATACCTTACGACGGCAACGATGAATTCCTGACCGAGACCGCATGGGGTCGTGTATCGAAACAGAACTCGCTTACCTACTCTTTCGATAACTCCACAGGCTCGCGCAAGGCACAGGACGTCGGTCTCGATGGTCTGCCAAACGACGACGAGTACATCTTCCCGACATATCAGAATTATCTCGAGCGCCTGCGTCAACGCCTTTCGCCTGCCGCAATCGAACGCATGGAGAATGACAAGTTCTCGCCACTGAATGACCCGGCAGGTGACAATTACCACTTTTATCGCGGCTATGACTATGACGAGGAGCGCCTCGGTGTGCTTGCACGCTACAAACGCTACAACGGAGTCGAAGGCAACTCGCTCTCGCCTGAAGACGCCCCTGACCCTCTGTATCAATCGTCAAAGACCACGCCCGATGTCGAGGATATCAATCAGGACAACACGCTCAACGAATACGAGCGCTACTTCCAGTACAAAATCTCGATACGCCCCGAAGACCTTGTCGTAGGCCGCAACTACATCACCGACAAACAGGTGTCGGTCGTGGCCACGCCTGACGGTAAGGACCCCGAAGTCGAATGGTATCAGTTCAAGATACCTCTGTCTGACTATGAGCGCAAAGTCGGCTCCATCTCCGATTTCTCGACAATCAGATTCGCGCGTATGTTCATGACCGGTTTCAAGGCCGTTACCCATCTCCGATTCGCCACACTTGAACTCGTGCGCGGCGAGTGGCGCAGCTATGACTTTAACCTCAACAACCGCGGCGACTCTCCGGCCGAAGGTCAGTTAGACGTGTCAGTCGTCAACATCGAGGAGAACGCCGACCGCGAGCCTGTCAACTATGTGCTGCCTCCCGGCGTCACACGCATCACCGACCCGGGTCAGACGCAGATTGTGCAGCTCAACGAACAGTCTATGTCGCTTAAGGTCACAGACCTCGATGCCGGCGACGCCCGAGGCGTATACCGAAACACCCAGCTTGACCTGCGCAACTACAAGCGCATGCAGATGTGGGTACACGCCGAGGCTCTCATTGACGACCCGACTCAATTGCGCTCGGGAGAGCTGTCGGTCTTCATCAGACTTGGCTCAGACGTCAAAAACAACTTTTATGAATACGAGGTACCTTTGGCTCTGACACCTCCCGGCAAGTACAATCAGTATCTCGGCTCAGACCGTCAGATTGTCTGGCCCGAAAGCAACTTCCTAAACTTCAATCTGCAAAATCTCGTAGACCTTAAAAAAGCGCGCAATGCAGCCAAGCGCAACGAGGAGGCCGGCGTCGGTTACGGCACACTTTACACCGGCCGCGACCCCGAGAACGAGCGCAACCGCATGGCCGTCATGGGTAATCCGTCGCTGAGCGACGTGCGCGTGATGCTCGTCGGCGTGCGCAACAACGCCTCATCTACCAAAGACGGTATCGTCTGGGTCAACGAACTTAAAGTCACCGAGTTCAACGAGTCGGGCGGCTGGGCCACCAAAGCCAATGCCACGCTCAACGTCTCTGACCTCGCTACACTCAACTTCGGCGCACACATCGAAACAGCAGGTTTCGGCGGTGTAGACCAGTCGCTCAACGAACGCCGTCTCGACGACTACGAGCAATATAACTTCGCCGTGCAGGGCGATGTCGGTCGCCTGCTACCCGAAGCGGTAAAACTGCGCGCCCCTGTCTACTACTCTGTGTCAAAAGAGAAGACCTCGCCAAAATATAATCCTTTAGATCAGGACGTGCTCCTCAAGGATGCCTTGGATGAATGTACTGACAAGGCCGAGCGCGACTCCATCAACGACTATGCCGTCGAACGCAGTACGGTCAGGAACTTCTCGATTTCGGGCCTCAAATTTGACGTCAAGAGCAAAAACCCGATGCCGTGGGACCCCGCCAACTTCACCATCAACTTCTCGTTTAACAAACAGACCAAGATGGACCCGACGACCGAGTATGAGTACACCAACGACTATCGTGGCTCGTTACAATATAACTATTCACCGTACATCAAGCCGTTAAAACCGTTCGCATGGCTTAAATCGCGTTCGCGTAACCTCAAATTTGTCAAAGACTGGGAAATACGCTGGCTGCCGAACAATATCTCGTTCCTGACGACGATGTCGCGCTATTATTATGAACAGCAGACACGTTCGGAAACAGACGTGATGTTCCAGCTGCCCGTATCGGTCAGCAAGAACTTCCTGTGGGACCGCCAGTTGTCTCTGTCATGGACGCTCATCAAATCGCTGCAGCTCAATTTCAACTCCAACACATCGGCTCGCATCGAGGAGACGGTCGGCGCTGTCAACCGCAAACTGTTCCCCGACAAATACCGCGAATGGAAAGACACTGTCTGGCAGAGCATCCTGTCGATGGGCACGCCGTGGGCCTATAACCAGACATTCACCGCCCAATACAAAGCGCCGTTCAGCCGCATACCGGTCATCGACTTCCTGACAGGCTCCGTAACCTACAACGCCACCTACCGATGGGACCGCGGCGCGACAGTCGACGGCATCAGTCTCGGCAACAGCATCGCCAATCAGGCTTCATGGTCGGCCGACGGACGTCTCAACTTCGAATCATTCTACAACAAAATACCCGTACTCAAAAAAGTCAACCGCCGTTTCTCAAGTTCAAAGCGCACCGAGCAAAAACGCAAGCCCAAGAAATTTGAGCGCACGATGAAACTGCTGCCCGATACCACCCTGTCTATCCGCCACAACCTGCGCAACGCACGTGTGCGTGTAGTGGCTACGACGCTCGACAACAAGCCCGTCGCCGTCAAGACACGTGTTGTCGACGCAAACACGGTCGAGGTGCTTACTCGCGGCGAGGACAATCTGAAATTCACCATCACCGAGATACTCAAAGACAACCGCAACATTTGGAACGATATCGGCGAATACGCGCTGCGTTTTGTCATGTCGCCGCGCAATGTCTCGGTACGCTACCGCAACACCCACACCATGTCGCTGCCTCTTTTCCGTCCCGACATCGGCAATATCTTCGGACAGAGCCGTTCATACGGCCCGATGTCGCCGGGTCTCGACTTCGCCTTCGGTTTTACCGACGAGAGCTATATCGACAAAGCCCTTGAGCGCGGGTGGCTCATTACTGACGACGGACAGACATCGCCCGCCGTGTGGTCACGCTCAAACGAACTCAATATCGAGGCCAACCTCGAGCTCTTCAAAGGCTTCAAAGTGCAGCTGACTTTCAACCGCACCGACAACCGCACGCGCCAGACACAGTTTATGTATAGCGATATGCCGACGTCACTTGCCGGCTCATACACGCGCACACACTGCGCCATCGCCACCGCTCTGCGCTCGTGCAAGGCCGACGACGGCTACCGTTCGGACGCCTTCGACAAGTTCCTTGCCAATATACCTGTTGTGCGTAACCGCGTCGAGGCTCAGTATGCCGGACTCACCTACCCTGACGCCGGCTTTATCCACGGCACGGCACAGGCCGGCCTTCCCTATGACCCCGAGGTAGGCGCCGTCAGTCAGACATCGAGCGATGTGCTCATCCCGGCCTTTGTCGCCGCCTACACGGGCAGCAATCCGGCAAAGGTGACGCTCGACCCCTTCCCGTCGTTTGCCTCAGTGCTCCCCAACTGGCGCATCACCTATGACGGCCTCATCAACCTCGGCAACCTACGTTCGATTTTCAAATCTTTCAGCCTCACCCACGCCTACCAGTGCACCTACTCGGTCGGCTCATACTCATCTTATCTCAACTGGCTGTCAGCCGACGGCTCGACCGACCTTGGTTTCACGCTCGACGAGCTCACCGGCCGCCCCATACCGTCGTCGCCCTACAACATCTCGTCTGTAGCCATCACCGAACGCTTCGCACCGCTCATCGGCATAAACTTCACACTCAAAAACGACATCAAATTCTCGGCCGAGTACCGCGACCAGCGCACACTGACGCTCAACTCGTCGGCCGGTCAGGTGGTCGAGGCCACGACACGCGGTCTGACTTTCGGCGCCGGATATAAAATCGTCAACTTCAATTCCGTACTCAAAATCAAAGGCTCTCAGCAGGGCGTAAGCAACGACCTAAACCTCAATGCCGACCTGTCGATACAGCACAATCAAGCCCTCATACGACGCATCGAGTCCAACTATACCCAGCCGACAAGCGGCTCCAATACATTGAACTTCAACTTCACGGCCGCTTACACGCTGAGTCGTCGCGTGACGCTCTCGGCATACTTCGACCATCAGGTCAACACACCTGTGGTGACTAACAACTCGTTCCCGACCAGCAGTTCGTCATACGGCATAACACTCAACCTCTCGCTCGCCCGATAATCAACGACAAATCAGAACTTTTCAATACATTAATCACATTATGAATACAAAAAACGTCCTCCTGACCTGCTTTCTATCGGTCGCCGTCTCCGCCTCGGCCGGTGACTATACCGGCCATCTGACCGCCGATCAGCTAAAGCGTGTCACCATCAACCCGATACCCTTGGAGTATAAATTCCAGAACGAAAAGCTCCCGCGTCGCGAGGCGGCCGACCCGGTCTGCGAATGGTTCAACGGCAAATACTATCTCTTTGCATCACGCTCGAGCGGCTACTGGGCCTCCGACGACATGGCCGAGTGGACTTATATCCCCGCCCCGTCAATCAAGAACATAAACCATTACGCCCCGACGGTGATGGTCAGCGGCGACGCCCTTTACTTCACCTCGTCGGGCACTAACGAGGTCTACCGCACCCGCCGCCCCGAGACCGGCGAATGGGAACGCGTCACAGACAAATTCCCCTTTCAGGAGACCGACCCCTGTCTGTGGCAGGACGATGACGGTCGCGTCTATTTCTACTGGGGATGCGCTCCCGACAAACCTATTTACGGCGTCGAGGTAGACCCCTCGCGTGATTTCGCTCCTATTGGAGAGCCGGTCGCTCTTATCACCCACGACATCAGCCGCCACGGCTGGGAGGTCAACGGCCACGACAACGACCGCAATGTCAACGGCTTCAACGAAGGCGCGACCATCAATAAAATCAACGGCAAATATTACCTGCAGTATGCCTGCCCGGGCACACAGTATCATGTCTACGGCGATGCCGTTTATGTCGGCGACTCGCCTCTCGGCCCGTTTGAGTGTCAGACAGACAACCCGTTCTCATTCAAGCCCGGCGGATTCCTGTACGGAGCCGGCCACGGCCACACTTTCAATGACCGCTACGGCAATCTGTGGCATGTGTCGACGATGTGTGTCTCGGTGCGGCATGGTTTCGAGCGCCGTCTCGGTTTCTTCCCGGCTTATGTCGACAAAGACGGCACGCTGAACACCCACACGGTCATGACTGACTATCCTTATCTGATGCCTGACGGCAAACGCGATTTCTCGCGTGACGACCTGTCGCTCGGCTGGTCGCTGCTCTCCTACGGCAAAGCCGCGAGCGCCTCGTCGACTCTGCGCGGCGCCAAAGCCGAGGAAGCGACAGTCGGCTTGGAGAATCCATGGAAAATCAACAACTGCTTCGAGCCGTCAAACGCCGTCAACGAGCAGGTCGGCAACTGGTGGGCAGCCGCCTCGGGGCGCTCGGGCGAGTGGCTCTGCATCGACCTCGGCCGTCAGATGGACGTCAACGCCATCCATGTCAACTTCCCTGACCACGGCCTCGTCAAACGCGCGGACGAATCATTTATCTACCGCTACAAATTAGAGGGCTCAAACGACGGCCGCACATGGACCATGCTCGACGACCGCAGCCGTAATCAGACCGAGCATCCGCATGCGCTAAAGGCCTTCGCCGACCCGGTCAAGATGAGATACGTGCGTCTGACCAACTGTGAGGATATGCCCGAGGGCGCACACTTCGCTGTCAGCGGCCTGCGCGTATTCGGTCGCGCCGACGGCCGTGCACCCGAGCGCGTCAGCAACGTCAAGGCCACACGTGGCGATGACCGCCGCCGCATCAACTTGGAATGGCAGCCCGTCGACGGCGCCACAGGCTACATCGTGCGCTGGGGCATCTCGCCCGACCGTCTGACCAATGCCGGCATGGTCTACGGAGACAGCCGCTTCGAGGGAGGTTTCTATCACACCGTGGCTGACTACTACTTCACGGTCGACGCCTTCAACGAGAGCGGCATAACCCGCGGCCGCAAAGTCGTCGCTGCCAAGTAAGGCAACATCTTATAAGACAGAGCAATCCCCCTGAAGCTCGGTTGAGCTTCAGGGGGATTGTTATATCAGTTAATCTTATGAGGCTTTCAGCATTTGCCTTGACCGTGAGTGCTGATGCAGCGAGTCTCGGCCTCGTCTACCTCCTGCTCGGTAGGCTCATAGCCGGCCGGCCATTTTGAGACTTCAGAAGGCTTGCGGCCCTCAATCTGCCAGTCAAAGGGATAGAAGTGAGCCTGCGGATTACGCCATGACGGTTTGCGTTTAGCGTAGACTACCAATGGCAGAGCCACGAAGATGGCGACGCCTACAAGCAGTATGCCGATATAGACCACCGGGCTGCCGGTATCAATCTGTGACGGCGGAAGATAGCTGAGCAGCAGGGCGAGCAGGGCACCAATGATGCCGAGACCGCAGACAATCCATTCGCCCACTTTGCCGCCGGGCACGCGGAAACCGCGACGACGCCCCGGCTCTGTCCGGCGCAGACGGATAAATGCGCCGTAAATCATAAGCACCATTATAAGATAAATGATTGTGGCCATCTGCGACATAATCTGATAAGCCGACTCTACAGTAGGCAGCACGATAAGAATAAGACTTAGAATCGAGACAAACACGCCGGCAACAATCATGATGGGCTTGTTGACGCCCTTGGAGTTGGTGCGCTGCATGCTCATGGGCAGGTAGCCCGACTGAGCCACGGCCATAAGGCCGACCGACGGGCCGTTGACAAGAGCGCTGACCTGACCGATGACACCGACCATAATAAGCAACGCTATGATATTTCCCATCCACGATAGCCCGAATGAATCCCAGAACGTATTGTAGGCAACAAGCAGCGACTGCAGCAAATCAATCTTATCGCTCGGGATAACAAGCCCGATAATCAGTGTGCCGATCGCATAGAGGGCAACAATAATAAAAATAGCAAGGAAGACTGCCCGCGGATAGTCACGCGCCGGATTGCGCATGTCATTGATGTGGACCGCCTGCATCTCCATACCTCCGTAAAAAAGGAATATCGAGGCTGCGAGCACAATCGTGCCAAGATGTGAGAAATTAGGGATGAAGGGCATCGGAGTCAGATCTATTGTCTTGCCCATGCACGCATAAACCACACCGAGGATAATAAGTATCGCACCGGGAATGAGAGTGCCGCATAAACCGCCGAGCGTCGAAAGACGGTTGGATGCCTTTGTGCCGCGGAACGAATTGAGCGTCACCGCCCAATAAATCAACAGTGCGATGACAAGTGTGTATATCTTGTTTGAGGCGAGCTGCGCGTCAAAACTCTCCGGCCAGAAGACATATGCCAACGACGCCGCTCCGAACATAAGTACGGTCGGAAACCATATGATAATCGTCTGCCACTCGAGATACATAGCCGTCCATCCCCATCGCGGGCCGAAGGCCTCCGACACCCAGCGGTAGAGACCTCCCGATTTTGTATACGTCGACGCTAATTCAGCACAGACAAGCGAGAACGGAATAAGGAATACGACGGCTGCAAAAATGTAGTAGAATACCGACTGAATACCAAATTTGGCTTCTGACGGCAGCCCGCGCAAACTGAGCACGGATGTGACAATCAGGATAGCCATGGCCGTCATCGTAATGGTGCCTTTAGCGGTAGAGACAGGTTTTTGTCGCCCCGACGGAGTGGTCATCGGCTCGGAAATTGATTGCTTATTATCACTCATAATAATGACACAGTGTTTAACAGTGAAGAATATGCGTGCCAACTCAAGCGCGGCCGCATTAAAATAAAATCACTAAAAAAACATGGCTTCAGCGACTAAAGTTCACCTTATGAGTGTAATTAAAGGCCACAATAGTATGCTCTTTCAGACCAAAAATATTAAATTTGCCCAAACCCTCACGGGCAGCCACACGTTAAACCATAATCACACTACATAAAAGACCATGAGACTTAACGGACGACGCAACAGCACAAATGTCAGCGACCGCCGCGGCTTGTCTGGCAAGACGGCCGGTATAGGCGGAGGCATTATCGGAGTGATAATCCTTGCGGCAATAACCCTTTTCAACGGCGGCAGCCTCGGCGATGTGCTCGGCTCGGTCGGCGGACAGTTTTTGTCAGGCGACAATTTCACTGTCAGCGGCGACCGCGAGTTTGACGCCGAGGACGAACGCCTCGCCGATCTTGCCTCAAAGGTCCTCGCCGGCACGGAGGATGTCTGGACGCGCGAGTTTGAGCGTCAGGGCTGGGGCGACTATGAGTGTCCAAAAATGGTGCTCTACTCCGGCACGGTCAGCTCGGGCTGCGGACAGGCGAGCTCTCAGGTCGGACCGTTCTATTGCTCGGCAGACCAGACAGTATATATAGACCTCGATTTCTTCAAGGACATGGAGTCGAGCATAGGCGCCGGCGGTGACTTTGCATATGCATACGTAATCGCCCACGAGGTTGGCCATCACGTACAGTATCTTTTAGGCACACTGACAGACGCCCATCAGGCCATGTCGCAGATGAGCGAGCGCGATGCCAACCGCATATCGGTACGCCTTGAGCTTCAGGCCGATTTCTATGCCGGTGTGTGGGCTCATCAGGACAATGAGATGTTCGGCTCAATTGAGCCGGGCGACATCGAAAACGCCGTCAACGCCGCCTCAAAGATAGGCGACGACTACCTGCAGCGCAAGGCCTACGGCCGCGAGATGCCCGACTCGTTCAACCACGGACGCTCGGAGCAGCGTGTGCGCTGGCTGACCAAAGGCATAGAGGGCGGCAATCCGCTCGAGGGCGACACATTCACACCCTCATATAGCATGCTGTGACAATGGAGGAGCTTGACGAGCAATTTATGAGGCGTGCCATAGAGCTGGCACGCCGGGGCCGGGGGCACACCTCGCCCAACCCAATGGTCGGAGCCGTCATAGTCGCCGCCGACAACACGATAATAGGCGAAGGCTATCACCGACGCTGCGGAGAAGCTCACGCCGAGGTAAACGCCGTCCGTTCGGTAAAGGATAAGGAGCAACTATCCTCCTCGACCATATACGTAACCCTTGAGCCGTGTGCACATTACGGCAAGACACCGCCCTGCGCCAAGCTCCTTGTCGAGAGCCGCTTCCGACGCGTTGTCATTGGCGCCGTCGACCCGTTTGCAAAGGTCTGCGGGCGCGGCATCGCCATGCTGCGTGAGGCCGGAATCGAGGTGACGACCGATGTACTTGCCGACGACTGCCGCCGCCTTAATGCCGCCTTTTTTACGGCCCACACACTCCATCGGCCATTTGTGACGCTCAAATGGGCGCAGAGCCGCGACGGATACATCGACCGAAAGCGCTGTCCCGACGAAACGGCCGCCGCTTTCTCGACAGCGCTCGGACGTGTGGCCGTTCACCGTCTGCGCGCCGCTCACGACGCCATACTCGTCGGCTCGTCGACGGTCATAGCCGATAACCCCTTGCTCAATAACCGTCTTTGGCCCGGCTCATCGCCTCGCCCTGTCATCATAGACTGCCGCAAACGCGTTGACACAAAATATAATATTACCAAGTCCGAAAAACTTATCACCATCTCCGAGCCGCAAGCTATAGACCGGATACTCAGTAATTTATATGAAAGCTACGGCATAACATCGCTGCTCGTCGAGGGAGGCGCCGCTACACTGCAATCATTTATCGAGGCCGGGTTATGGGATGTAGCCCGAGTCGAGGTGTCAGACTGCATCTTGGGAGCCGATGGCAGTGTCAGGGCTCCGTCCATTGCGGCTGCGCCTGCCGAAGTGTCTCAAATAGGTCAAAACCGCCTTAATTACTATACCAACAATCCTCTTGTCGACGTTAAAAACCTATAAAATGACCTCAAAAAGTATTATTAATCCGTAAGAGCTTGCCGTGTTTGAGGCAAAATTCTAACTTTGCAATTTGAAATATTTTATGCATCTCACATGACAAGAAATTCAGCATTCTGCTTAATTATAGCTGCCGTGGCAACGCTTGGCGCCTGCAACTCTTCAGACGAAGAAGAAACTCTTGAGCCGGAAGTATCGTCAAGCACCCTCGTTAAGAGTTTCAGTCTGGTAGCGAACTCAAAAGTGCTGCCAAATCTCGATAAGGTATTCTTCTCGATTGATCTTAACACAGCCCGCATCTTCAATGCCGACTCAATGCCTTACGGCACTGACATCTCGCATCTTGTGACCTCCATCACTACTGACAACGCATCATTGGTCGAGCTCCACGCTCCGCGCCCCAATGCGTCTGACAGCGTCACCAACTATCTCGAAAACTCAACCGACTCAATCGACTTCAGCAACGGCCCTGTAAAACTGATTATCCGCTCGGCCAACGCCGAAATGTCGATGACATATACGATTGATGTCAATGTCCATAAAGTCAAGGCCGACTCACTCTCGTGGGGCGATGTAGCCTACTCCAAACTCCCCTCGGCGCTCCCCGCTGTCGAATCACAGCAAACCGCGCTCGCCGGCTCGAAGCTCTTCTGCCTGACGACCGACGGCAGTTCATACTCAATCGCATCGACAGACAACCCCGCTGACGGCCAGTGGGACACAGCGACTCCAGTCTTTGCTTTCACTCCGCGTGTCGAGACTCTGCGCGGCGCTGACGACGGCCTCTACATCCTCGCCGCAGACCGCACACTTTACAAATCGACCGACGGAGGTCTAAACTGGACATCCACATCAAAATCATTTGACTATCTTATCGGCTCAATAGCTGACGACATGCTGGCCACAGCAGCCGACGGCGCCGGCAACTGGACTATAACGGCAGTCAACTCAGGCCGTTCGGTCTCTGCCCCGATTGATTTCCCCGTCACCGGGACATCCCTGCCCGTCTCGTTTACTTTCCCGCTGTCGACCTCTACACAGACAGTCATTACCGGCGGACGTCTTGCCTCCGGCGAGCTTTCGGCCGACTCATGGGGCTTCGACGGTGAAAACTGGGCTAAAATAACCGGCTCACAACCTCTGCCCTACGCTATGGAAGGTGTGGCTGTAGCTCCTTACTTCACGGCACGTGTCAACAGCAACTGGCTTGCCACCGACTACTTCACACTCGTCGCTTTCGGCGGCACTAAAGCCGACGGCACTCTCAACGACACTGTCTATTACTCGCAGAACTACGGCATGGACTGGCGTGTTGCTCCCGAGACCATGCAGCAACCCACAGAGATGCCGGCAATGACCGGCTCGCAGGCATTTGTATTTGAAAGCGAGATGGGCACACGCGCCAACAGTCTGCTCTGGACCTCAGTCGCCACAAAAGGTCTGCCACCCGTATGGATGGAGATGACAACACCGCGCACACGTGCCTCGGAGATAATCACCGAGTGGGAGTGTCCTTATATCTATCTCTTCGGCGGCCGCGACGCCTCGGGACGCACATGCGACACCATCTGGCGCGGAGTTATTCGCCGATACACATTCAAGCCCCTGCAATAACAAGGCCTCACAGCGTTTAACCCGATGTCATCCAGTCGTCTGAAAGCATTGATTATCATTGTCGCAGCCATTATGACCGCGGCAATGAGCACGCGCGCCCAGTCGGCACCATATAAATTTGACATCGGAGCCGAGCTCGGCGCGAGCGGCTATATAGGCGACGCCAACACCGCCAATCTGATGAAGCACCCGGGATTTGACGGCGAACTGTCATTCAGATATATACCAAACACACGTTGGGCCTTCCGCGGCGTTCTGTCGATGCTTACACTCAGCGGGTCAACCGCCGACTTAGACGAAACGCTGCCCTCGACCATCACCGAGCCTATCGACTTCAGTTCGACGGTCTATGACCTCGGAGCGCGCGTCGAATTCAACTTTTTCAGCTACGGCATAGGCGAGACTTACAAACGTCTGCGCCGTTGGTCGCCTTATCTGACCTTGGGTGTCGGCGTGTGTCTGTCATCGTCAGGGGGCACCACATCCGCCGCCCCCACGCTGCCTATGGGTGCCGGCATCAAATTCAAGCTGCGTGAACGCATCAATCTCGGCGTTGAGTTTACGATGACAAAGGCTTTCGGTGACAAAATCGACGGCCCCGTGCTCAACGACCTCAACGGCATAAAGACTGCTTTTTATCGTAACACCGACTGGTTCTCACGTCTGACCATAGGCATATCCTATGAGTTCGGCAAACGCTGTGAGACCTGTCATTATGTAGATTAAACGCCGGGCAATATCATCATGACAACAAATCACGACAACAACATAACAACCGACCGAATCCCGCGTCACGTGGCCATCATCATGGACGGCAACGGACGATGGGCCAAGGCCCGCGGTCTCGACCGCTCGGAAGGCCACGTCGAGGGAGTCAACACAGTGCGTCGCATCACCGAGGAAGCATCAAAACTCGGCATAGGCTATCTGACTCTTTATGCTTTCTCGACCGAAAACTGGCAGCGTCCTCAGGCCGAAGTAGACGCTCTGATGCACCTCATTGTAATCGCCATCGAGCGTGAGACGCCGGATCTGATACGCAACAATGTGCGTCTGACCATAATCGGCGACATACAGCGCATGCCCGCCGAGGCCCGCGAACGTCTCGAGCGATGCATCGCCGACACCTCACACTGCACCGGCCTGACACTCGTGCTCGCGCTGAGCTACTCGTCGCGCTGGGACATCACCGAAGCCTGCCGGCGCATAGCGGCCGAAGCGGCCGCCGGTCAAATCAATCCGGCCGACATCTCCGACCAAACAGTCGCAGACCATCTGTCGACGGCCGACATGCCCGACCCCGACCTGCTGATACGCACCGGCGGAGACATGCGCGTCTCCAACTTCCTGCTGTGGCAAATTGCCTACACCGAAATTTATATCACTCCGACATATTGGCCCGATTTCAGCGCCGAAGACTTCAGGCTCGCCTTGCAAAGTTTCGCCGGGCGTCAACGACGTTTCGGGCTGACCGACGACCAGATAAAATAACCCTCACCGCAAACCACTGACCAATCAACGACATTCGTCACTATACATCATCTCACATTATGCGATATAGACTGACTATATTAACGGTTTTACTGACATGCATGGTCTTTGCAGGCCTCAAATCAAACGCTCAGTCGACCGACACAATCTATAATCCCCAGATTGTCTACGGCGTGATGCCCAAGACATATGAAATTGCCGACATCAAAGTCACAGGAGCACAAAACTACGAAGACTATATCGTGCTCGGCTATGCAGGCCTGAAGGTCGGCGACCGTCTTGCGATACCCGGCGACGAGCTGTCTGCCGCTGTCAAACGCCTGATGCGTCAGGGCCTTTTCGCACAAGCCCGTGTCAAAGTGCTCAAAGTGCACGGAGACAAAGCGTGGCTCGAGCTCGAACTCCGTACACAGCCCCGCATATCCAAGGTCAATTACAACGGTGTCAAAAAAGGCGAACGAGACGACCTGCAGGAACGCCTGCAACTTATGAAAGGCAATCAGATTACACAGAATATCATCAACCGCGCGGAGGCTATAGTCAAAAAGTTTTACTCTGACAAAGGTTTCGGCAACGCCGAGGTCAATATCATACTCCACGAAGACCTCTCGGCACCCAACGAAGTCATAGTCGACATAAATGTCAACAAACATGACAAAGTAAAGGTGCACAAAATCTATATCGACGGCAACGAAGTGCTCAGCGATTTCAAACTCAAACGAGCCATCAAGAAGACAAATGAGAAAAATAATATTCTCAATTTATTCCGTCAGAAGAAGTTTGTCGAGTCTGACTATCACGACGACCTGAACCGCATAATCGAAAAATACAACGAGAACGGCTACCGTGACGCTAAAATCGTCAGCGACAGTGTCGTGCCGTTCAACGACAAACTCGTCGACGTCTACATCACTGTCGACGAGGGCAAGCGTTACTACATCAAAGACATCTCGTGGGTCGGCAACACTATCTACCCCAATGATATACTCGACGCATATCTCGGCATGAAGCCCGGCGATGTCTACAATCAGAAACTGATGAACAAGCGTCTCGAAGAAGACGAGGACGCCCTCGGAAATCTCTACCGCGACAAGGGCTATCTGTTCTATAACCTCGTGCCTATCGAGAGCGAAATCGACGGTGACTCCATCTCCCTCGAGATGCGCATGGTCGAAGGCCCGCAGGCCCGCGTCAACAATGTGATTATCAACGGCAACGACCGACTCTACGAGAAGGTTATCCGCCGGGAGCTGCGTGTGCGCCCCGGCGACCTCTTCAGCCGCTCCGACCTTATCCGTTCGGTCCGCGAAATCGCCCAGACCGGCCACTTCGACCCCGAGAAACTTGACCCGCAGATTCAGCCTAACGAAGACAACGGCACAGTCGATGTCGTGCTCAACCTCGAGTCTAAGTCAAACGACCAGATAGAGTTTTCGATGGGCTGGGGTCAGACCGGCGTTATCGGTAAACTCGCCCTCAAGTTCAACAACTTCTCGATAAAGAATCTTTTCAACCCCGGCTCATACCGCGGAGTCATCCCGCAGGGCGAAGGCCAGACATTCACCATCAGCGCTCAGACAAACGCCCGCTATTATCAGTCATATCAGATATCATTCCTTGACCCGTGGTTTGGCGGCAAACGCCCTAACTCACTGTCTGTGTCGGCCTATTACAGCCGCCAGACAGGTGTCAACTCGTCATACTACAACTCGACATGGGCCAACGGATATAACTACGGCTACGGTTACTACCCCGGCTACGGCGGCAGCTACAACGACTACTATCAGAACAGCTACCAGCAGTCATACGACCCCAACAAAGTGCTGCAGATGGTCGGCGTCAACATCGGTTTCGGCAAACGCCTCAAATGGCCTGACGATTACTTCACGTTCACAGCCGAATTAGGCTACAACTGGTACTACCTCAAAAACTGGGATTACCTCTATTATATGAACAACGGTACGTCAAATGCCATCACCCTCGGTCTGACACTCGCACGCCGCTCGATTGACAACCCGCTGTTCACACGTTCGGGCAGCGACTTCTCACTGAGCCTGCAGCTGACTCCTCCGGCATCACTGTTCTCAGGCAAAAAAGACTGGAAAAAACTCAGCGAACAAAACACCACCGAGTCAAAGAAAGAACTCTACCGCTGGATTGAGTATTGGAAGCTCAAATTCAAATCGCGCACCTACACCCCGCTTATCAACCCCGAGACCACACAGTGGACGCCCGTGCTTATGACACGCGCCGACATCGGTCTGCTCGGCAGCTACAACAAATATCTCAAATCGCCCTTCGAGACATTCTATGTCGGCGGCGACGGCATGTCAGGCTCTTACACCTATGCCACGGAGACAATCGCCCTGCGCGGTTATGATAACGGACAGTTTACACCGTGGGGCAGCGAGGGATACGCCTACACGCGCTTCGGTCTCGAGCTCCACTTCCCTCTGATGCTTCAGACCTCTACCACCATCTATGCCCTTACATTTGTCGAGGGCGGCAACGCGTGGACAAGCGTCAGCCAGTTCAATCCCTTCGAGCTTAAACGTTCGGCCGGCGCCGGTGTGCGTATCTTCCTGCCGATGGTGGGCATGATGGGTATCGACTGGGCATACGGCTTTGACAAAGTATTCAATCAGCGCGGCGGCAGCCACTTCCACTTCATTCTCGGACAGGAATTCTAATCGATATAAACCTTTTAGACTCTTAGACGTCTAATATAGTATATCGATAATTATCCCGAAAACATCAAAAACTCAGACAAATGAAGAAATTAGCAATAACACTCATCCTCGCCGTGACTGCGGTCATGGCAGCCGGAGCGCAGAAGTTCGCTCTTATAGATATGGAGTATATTCTCAAGAATGTCCCCGCCTATGAGATGGCAAACGAGCAGCTCAACCAGCTCTCGCAGCGCTGGCAGAAAGAGGTCGAGAACATCGGCAAAGAGGCCGAGACAATGTATCAGAACTACCTCGCAGACAAAGTTTTCCTGACCGAAGAGCAGGTTAAGAAACGCGAGGAGGAAATAGTGGCCAAAGAAAAAGAGGCCACAGAGTTGCGTTTTAAATACTTCGGTCCTGAAGGCGAGCTGTACAAAAAGCGTCAGACTCTGCTCAAACCCGTGCAGGACGATGTGTATAACGCCGTCAAGAAAGTCGCCGAAGAACGTGGCTATCAGGCGATATTCGACCGTGCGTCAGCCTCAGACATCATTTTTGCGTCTCCGCGCATCGATGTCAGCAAGGAAGTGCTCGCCAAATTGGGATATTCCAATTAATATTACTAATTTTACGCCTATTACTACTGACTTCAGATTAAAATTCAAATTAAAATTAACCAAAACATATAACAATCAATCATGTTTAAAAGAATCATCCTTGCCATTGCAATCATTCTCCCTATGAGCGCCTTCGCTCAGAAATTCGGCGTCGTTGACCTTGAGGCTGTATTTCAGGCCATGCCCGAGTCTACGACCATGCAGACACAGCTCACCGAGTCTTCAAAGAAATATGAGGACGAGTTTAAGACTCTTCAGGACGAGCTCAATAAACTCTATGCCGAATTCCAGACTCTTGCTAACGACAAAGACACACCTGACAGCATCAAACAGCGCCGCATGCAGGAAATTCAGGAGCGCGAACAGAAGGCTAACCAGTTCCGCACAACAGCCCAGCAGGATCTCACCCGTCTGCAGGAGCAGCTCATGGCTCCTATTCAGCAGAAAATACAGGAGGCCATAAAGGCTGTCGGAGTCGATGGTGACTATACATTCATCTTCCCCAACGAGCAGTCTCTTCTGCTCTATCAGGGCCCGGCCGTAGTCGACGTGACAGCTGCTGTCAAAGGCAAACTCGGCATCAAATAATCTCCGACATCAACACTGCATATAAAGCAAATAAACAGACGGCCCGTCGCAAACGCGACAGGCCGTCTGTTTACTCAAAAGTCTATGGCCGTTTCTTGTAAACACTTTGTTGAAAAAATTTATCCCGTCGACAAGGTAGTTTGCCATTTTGTTACTATCTTTACAATCGCTTAAGCTATACGCAGACTCACATATGCCGGACACAGAAGCCGGGCTGACTGTGGTTAAAAGCACGTTATTAAAAACATATGTATAAACAAGGCAAACTATATTTCCGCTACGGCACAATGGGCTCGGCCAAGACAGCCTTGCTGCTGACCACAGCCTATAACTTCGAGGAACGAAACATCAGCTATCTATGCCTCAAACCTGTCATAGACACACGTGAGGCACGCAATGTGATACGCTCACGCATCGGCATCGAGCGAGAGTGCCGCTGGATTTATCAGGAAACAAACCTTTACGAACTGCTGAAGCAAATCTGCCGGGAGTCAGGCACGGTAATCGACTGGTTTCTTATCGACGAGGCCCAGTTTCTCACCGAAGCGCAGGTTGACCAACTTGCACGTGTCGTCGACGACTTCGGCTCAAATGTCATTTGCTACGGCCTCCGCACCGACTTCCAGTCTCATCTCTTCGAGGGCTCGCGGCGTCTTTTTGAAATCGCCGACACTATCGACGAAATCAAATCGACCTGCAATTGCGGCAAAAAGACCATAATCAACGCACGCATCGACGCCAACGGCGACTTTGTCGAAGAAGGCGCACAGGTCGAAATCGGAGGCGACGACCGATATGTGGCTGTATGCCGCAAATGCTGGCGCAACAAGCGCATCGAGCAGAGCTCACGTGCCGCCCTGCCTCTATTTGACGACCTTAATCAATAAGACTCTGAAATTAATTAAACTATCCGTTTAACGACAATGATACTTTGTGATATCCGACATGCCCGTCGCTACAGCCATCTCTCTCCGGCGCTCGCCGAAGCTATCGACTGGCTTATTGAAAACTATGAAGCTCCTTTCGAAAAAGGCTCAAAAAAGATCGACAGTAAATACGATATAACCGTAAAAAGTCAGGAGCCCGCTCTCCTGCCGCCCGAAAAAGCCACACTCGAGGCACACCGTCGTTTCATCGACATACAGGTCCCGCTTAAAAGCGAGGAGATTATGGGATGGGCCCCTATTGACAATCTAAAATATCCTCATGGCGAATATGACGCAGCCAAAGACGTACAGTTCTTCGGCGACGCTGCCCACAGCCTGCTGCATGTGCATGTGGGTCAGCTCGCTATCTTCTTTCCCGAAGACGCTCATGCTCCCAATATCGGCCTTGGCAATCACCGCAAATTCTGCATCAAAGTGCCCGTAGAGTGATATGACTCTGTTTTCAAAGTACAGACATTTAATGAAATCACGACACAGTCTGACAGGCAGATTTCTATACTGCATAGCGGTCGTCGCGGTGCTTTGCGCCTCGGTCCTTCAGGCACGGGCCTATGACTTTGACAATGAATCGCTCAGTTATAAAGTCAAATATAAATGGGGCCTCATAAACAAACAGGCCGGTCACGCGACACTCACACTTCGTCGTTCGGGTCCGCACTATGTCACGAAACTTACCGCAGCATCAGAGCCGTGGGCCGACCATATCTACATGGTGCGCGACACACTCAACGGCCTGATTGTACGTGACGGTTTCCGTCCTGTGTTTTATGAGAAAATAGCCCACGAAGGCGGCGAGCACAAACATGACACTGTCACGTTCGGTTACGATGGCTCGTCGACAGTCACCGGCCGTTGCACACGTCGAGTCATTGACAAAAAGGGCCGTCTCGAGACAGACCAGAAGCTTGAGTTACAGGCCGAGGGCACCACTGTCGACATGCTCAGCTCATTCTATTTCATGCGACGGCTGCCTTTTGAAAATTGGCAGCCCGGTCACAGCCTGTCAGTCAACATTTTCTCAGGCAAGCGCAAAGAGTTGCTTACCATCAGATATCACGGCATCACAAAAGCCAAGTCTGACAAACGCGAGTATGATTGTTATCATATCACCTTTATATTCACCTCAAACGGACGTAAAAAGACCTCTGACGACATGGATGCGTGGATTAGCGCCGATGAAAACCGCATACCGATACGACTTGAGGGTAAACTTCCGATAGGCAAAGTACACTGCATCCTCAGCAGCGACTGATTTTCCTTCGCCATTAGGCGACTTTAGTCTGTCACCGAGTTATGACCAACGCGTTAAGCCTTCAGCAACAGACTCGCCTGCAGCAAAAACTTAATCCTCAGCAGGTGATGTTCGGACGCCTTCTCGAGATGTCTGCTCCCGAGATTGAAGACGAGGTGCGCCGTGCGCTTGACGAAAACCCGGCTTTAGAAACTGTAGACCATTCACGGACTGACAATGCCGACTCCGCCGACAGCGGAGATTTCAGCGAAACAGCCGAACAGCTCCAGCTCGCCGACTACGCCGGCGACGACGAGATTCCCCCTTATCATCTGCCGCCCTCAGGACGTGACTCCGGCGACGCAATACATTTCATGACCGAGTCGCTGAGCGACAGCACAGACACCTCGCTCTATGAGTCGCTTTCGTCACAGCTCAGCGAGCACAAACTCGACCCCGAAATCCGTACGATAGCCCTGTACATCATAGGCAATCTCGACGATAACGGCTATCTGACACGCAATCTTCCGGAAATTGCTGACGACATAGCCATAGCATCGGGCATGGAGGTGACGACTGATGCGGTAAAACGGGCATTCGCGACTGTGCGAGAGCTTGACCCGGCGGGCATAGGAGCCGTAGATCTCAGAGACTGCCTGTTGCTGCAGATTGACCGGGCGCCGCGCAGTCTGACGCAACGTATCGCTCACGAAATAATCGCCGACTGGTTTGATTTATTCTCTAAATTACATTTTGACCAGTTGCGTTCACATCTCGGTGTCGACAGCGACGAGATGCAGAAAGCGCTTGAATTCATACGCTCGCTTAACCCAAAACCCGGCAGCCTGCTCGAGCAGCAGAGTCCCGAAGACCGGTTGCGTCATATCGTGCCGGATTTTGCCGTCGACATAGACAGCAACCGGCGCATAACGGTCTCGCTCCTAAATAATACCCCCGAGCTGGCGATTGAGGAAAGTTTCCGGGCTGAAGACAGCCCCGAGGTCAAACCGGCTCGCAGCAAGCGCGACAACGAGGCCCGCACATTTATCAAACGCAGACGCGACGACGCCGCCGCTTTTATTTCGATGCTTGAGATGCGCTCCCAGACACTGATGGCCGTGATGAGAACAATTGCGTCGATTCAGCGCGACTTCTTCCTGAATGATGATGACCGCTCCCGCATACGTCCGATGATTATCAAGGATATAGCCTCGGCTACCGGACTTGACATATCGGTAATCTCACGCGCATCGGCCGGCAAATATGTCCTGACAGCCCATGGCATCTATCCGCTCAAGATGTTTTTCAACGAGCGTCCCAAAGACGACACTGACATCTCGTCGCACGAGATATCCGAGATGCTTGACCGCCTGATAAAATCCGAAGACAAGCATCATCCGTTGAGTGATGAGGCTCTATGCCGGGCGCTTGCTGCCAAAGGATATGACATAGCTCGGCGCACTGTCACCAAATACCGTGAGCGCCTCGGACATCCCGTCGCCCGTCTTCGCAAACATTTTTAACCGACAAAATCTGCAAAATAACAGCAAAAATGCCTGACGATATACATTCTACCAACATAAAATCACAGACAACGCTACAGAAGGCTGCTGCCGTCATCAGCAACGTATTCACGCCGATTGCTGTCCCGACATACGCGATGGCGCTCGCCTTGTGGCTCACGCCTTTAGTTGTCTTGCCCGAACGGATGAGACTCGCCGTCACAGGCGTCATCGCTTTGATAACCGCGGTGCTCCCCATGGCGTCAATTTTCGCCCTGATGAGACTCGGGCGCATAAGCGACTTCAGCATCTCAGACCGCCGCGAACGTATCATACCTTTCACTGTCAGCGTCGCATGCTATATAGGAGCGGCAATATATCTGCGCGCCGTGCATGCGCCTTCATGGCTGATGATGTTTTATATCGGGGCGGCTGTAACTTCGGCTGTCGCCATGATTATCAGTCTGTGGTGGAAAATCAGCGCCCATTCATCGGCCTCGGGCGGTCTGGTCGGCATAGTCGGCTGGCTTGCTTTCAAAGGCTTGATTAATGCCGGAGGCGTCTGGTGGCTGACAGGCATGATTATACTTGTCGGACTCGTCGCCACATCACGTCTTATACTGCACCGCCACACGCTTGCTCAGGTCATTGCCGGCGCCGCGCTCGGATGTGCCGTAGAGATTCTTATTATGAATATTTAATCCTCATAACTTATCATCACATAATATGACACCAAAAGTCAGCATAATCATGGGCAGCACATCAGACCTGCCCATACTGCGCAAAGCCGCCGACTTCCTCGAGCAGATGGAAGTCAGCTTTGAGATGAACGCGCTCAGCGCACACCGCACACCTCACGAAGTGGACGAATTTGCCACATCGGCCGAAAGCCGCGGAGTCAGGGTCATTATAGCCGCAGCCGGCATGGCGGCCGCGCTGCCGGGAGTCATCGCCGCTCTCACCACTCTGCCGGTCATCGGCGTACCCATCGACTCGACACTCGGCGGCCGGGATGCGCTTCTCTCAATAGTGCAGATGCCTCCGGGCATACCCGTGGCAACAGTAGGCATCAACGCCGGACTCAATGCGGCAATACTCGCCGTGCGCATGCTCGCGCTCTCCGACCCGGACCTCGCCGCCCGCTATAAAAGCTACTGCGACAGCCTGTCACAGAAAATCGTCAAAGCCAACAAAGACCTCGCAGCCATCACAGACTATAAATTCAAGGTATGAGCGACACTCCTTTTCGCCGGCATAGCAGTTGCGTACGCATCGGCGACATAACCATCGGCGGCGATAATCCTATCGCATTGCAATCGATGACTAACACGCCCACTCTCGACACCACCGCGTCAGTGGCGCAGTGTGAGTCAATCGCATGCGCCGGCGCCGACATCGTCAGACTGACCGCTCAGGGCGTCGCTCAGGCACGCAATCTCGCCGATATCAGCCGGGAACTGCGTGAACGCGGTGTGACAGTGCCCTTGGTCGCCGACATACATTTCAATCCGGCGGCGGCTTTCGAAGCTGCGCTCCACGTCGAGAAAGTGCGCATCAATCCCGGCAATTTCGTCGACCCGGGCCGCACATTTGTCAAACTTGAGTTTACCGATGAGGAGTATGCCGCCGAAATACAAAAAATCAGAGATAAACTTGTACCATTCCTGAGACTGTGTCGCGAAAATCATACGGCGATACGTATAGGCGTCAACCACGGCTCACTCAGCGACCGCATCATGAGTCGATATGGCGACACACCGGCCGGCATGGTCGAGTCGGCCATGGAGTTTCTGCGTGTCTGCGTCGACGAGAGTTTCAAGGATGTTGTCATCTCGATCAAGGCTTCAAACGTCGTGATTATGACCTCGACCGTCCGCCGCCTCGTGGCCGCGATGGAGGCCGAGGGTATGCACTTCCCGCTGCATCTCGGCGTAACCGAGGCCGGCGATGCCGAAGACGGGCGCGTAAAATCGGCCGTGGGCATCGGCTCGCTTCTTGCCGACGGCATAGGCGACACTATCCGCGTGTCGCTCAGCGAGGCACCCGAGAACGAGCTGCCGGTAGCTCGCATGCTCGTCGATTATATCGGCATGATTGCCACAGCAAACGGCGGCCAACGTCTTGTCAAATCTCCCGAACGGCCTGACGGCCTGCGCCGCACACCCGTAGCCGCGTGGGTAGACTGTGACCCTGACGAATTTGCTGCTAACGGCTATGAAATTGTTTCTGCGACTTCTCCTTCAGCTATCAACGATATCCGCCGTCAGTATGCCGAGCGCTTTGCTGCGGGTAATGACAAGCCGACTGTGATACGCATCTCATATCCGGATGTGGCTGATTACGAGCACCTTGCCATAGAGGCCTCTGTCGATTTCGGCTCGCTGCTGCTTGACGGACTCGGTGACGGCATAATGATTGATGCGCCCTCTATTGGCCGCGAGGCAGTCAAATCACTTGAACTCAGCATCTTGCAGGCCACGCGCCGCCGCATCTCCAAGACGGAGTATATCGCCTGTCCGGGCTGTGGTCGCACGCTTTTCGACCTCCCCGCCGTGCTTCAGACCATCAAGAAAGGCACTTCTCATCTCAAGGGACTCAAAATCGGCGTCATGGGATGTATTGTCAACGGACCGGGCGAAATGGCCGACGCTGACTACGGCTATGTCGGCGCTGCGGCCGGATGTGTGAGCCTATACAAAGGCAAGGAGTGTCTCGTGAAGAATATCCCCGCAGACGAAGCACTCCCCCGACTTATTCAACTGATTAAAGACAACGGTGACTGGACTGATGAGGAGACCGTCTGAAAACATCGTAACCTCCGCACTTTCTAACGGTCTGCGCGCCGTGCATCTTCACTTGCCCGGCTCGGCGGTCGGCTGTACCGGCCTGTATGTCCGTGCCGGAAGCCGAAATGAGGAGAGCGACCGTTACGGCCTCGCGCATTTCGTGGAGCACACCATCTTCAAGGGCACTTCGCGCCGCTCGGCATCACGCATAATAAACCGCATGGAGGCCGTCGGCGGCGAACTCAACGCTTACACGACCAAAGAGGAAACCGTCGTATACAGCACATTCCCAACAGGCAACCTCGACCGCGCGACCGAACTTATAGCCGACCTCGCGACGGCAAGCGTTTTCCCCTCAGACGAGCTCGACAAGGAGCGCGACGTCGTGGCTGACGAAATTGACTCTTATCTCGACTCACCGGCCGACGCCGTATATGATGATTTCGAGGACCTGCTGTTTGCCGGCAGTCCGCTCGGTCACAACATACTCGGCACACATAAGACAGTCGACACATTTGACAGCGCCGACTGTCGTAACTTTGTCTCACGCCATTACAAAGCGGCCGACATGGTGGCTTTCTACAGCGGGCCGGTGACGGCATCAAAGGTATTCGCAAATTTCGAGCGACGTTTTGCCGTTATCCCTGCGGGGGATGAGGAGCCGCGTATCGTCATGGAGCCGCCTGTGGTCGCATCTTTTAATGAAAGCCGGATTATCCCGAGCCATCAAGCCCACTATATCGTCGGCGCGCGCATCGACGGTTATCTCAGCCCGCGGCGCGCAGCCACGGCCCTGCTGTCAAACATCCTCGGCGGACCGGGAATGAACTCGTTGCTCAATGTCGAGTTGCGTGAGCGCCGCGGATTAGTCTACTCAGTCGAGGCGTCGACAACACTGTTCTCTGACTGCGGACTACTGACAGTCTACTTTGGCTGCGACCCCGAAGACGCACGTAAGTGCCGTGCGATTGTCGACCGTACCATAAGGCGTATTGCCGACGACGGTCTGAGCCGGCGCAGTCTTGACGCTGCAAAAAAACAATATCTCGGCCAACTCGTCATTGCATCCGAAAACCGCGAAAACTCCACACTCTCGGCAGCACGACAGCTCTTGTGGCGCAACCGTGTGATTACCCACGACGAAAACGAGCAGATGATTGCCGACATTTCATGCGACGACATCATCGAAACCGCGCGACAGCTCGTAAACTCTTCGTCGCTCGTCATGACACCATCCGTATAATCAATCAATTATCCATCATATCACTTCAAATGCGACATTTCATTAAGCTATCAGCCATGGCGGCAGTGATTCTGTCATCACAGATGGCAGCCGACGCACGCAATGACTCCATCACATATCGAGCCGCCGTCTACACTAACGCCTCGTCAGGAGCTGCGGCTCCATATATGATCGGGTCGTGGAACGCCGGACGCAATGCCGTCAAAAATTCGTTACTCCTTGATTTGTCAGCCGAAAAGTCGCTTGATCGCTCGCGGCGATTCAGCTGGGGAGCAGGCGCTGAAGTCATCACGGGTTACAGCCACGACATGCGCTACGCACGCTACGATAAAGGTGCTGACGACTGGACTGTAAGCGACATGCGGCCGTCTGCCATACGTCTGCAAACGCTGTATGCCGAAATCAAATACCGCTGCCTCTATGCCCTCGGGGGCATGAAAGAGGCTGAGTCTAAGATTGTCGACCCGAGACTGTCGTCAGGCGACCTTGTGCTGAGCAATAACGCCCGTCCTATACCCGGCGTAACTGTCGGTTTTATAGATTTTCAAGACATACCGTTCACAAAAGGCTGGTTACAAATTGACGGAAAAATCAATTATTCGCGCCTTACTGACAACGGTTTCCGACGCAAACAGTTTAACTACTACAACGACCTCATTGCGACTGACTTAAATTACACATATAAATACTGCTACTTCCGCACCAAGCCGTCAGAGCGTCTGTCGGTCACCTTCGGAATGCAGACCGCAGCCTTTTTCGGGGGAAGCTCAGACCGTTATCTCCACGGCAAACTGACAAATAGCGAACACCGCGGTTTCAAAATAAAGGACGCTTTAAAAATGCTTATACCCCTTCGAGGCAACGGCAACGGTTTCTACGAGGGCAGTACTCTCGGCTCATGGTCGCTCAAGGCCCGTTATCGCCTGCGCGACAACAGTCAGATAGCGTTCTATTTCGAGTGGCCGTGGGAAGACGGCTCGGGCATCGGACGTATGAACGGATGGGACGGTCTGTGGGGCCTTCAGTACACAACAGACCGCCGTCAGGCAGTGAGTGGCGCTGTGGCCGAGTATATAGATTTCCGTAACATGAGCGGCCCGCTGCACTGGGCTCCCGGCGATAATCCGGGCACGACAATCACCACCGAAGCAACCGGTGGCGACAATTACTATAACAACGACTCATTCGGCCCCTATACAAATTACGGCATGTCCATTGCCACGCCCTTTATCGTATCGCCGTTCTATAATTCCGACGGTTATCCTGAATTTATCTACAACCGCATACGTGGCTATCACATCGCCGTTCTCGGCTGGCTGACTGACGACATAAGCTATAAAGCGATGATTTCAGGTCAAAAAGGCTATGCTATGGGCCGCACGCCGCTGCCTCAAGCCCGCAAAAACTTCTCGGCAATGGCGCAGGTCGGATGGGACGCACGACGTGTACTTCCCGGTCTTGATGTGAAAGCACAGCTCGCCATAGACCATGGCAAACTGCGCGGAGATAATTTCGGCGGAGCTCTCACTATCTCTTACATAGGCTCACTCAACCTCTCATCACGCAAAAAATGAAAACAAATATATCATTATTTCTTATCTTAATATGCGGATTGCTCTCCTCGTGCACGCAGAACAATGGCAACATCGGCCCCTACTTCGGTTCATGGCTACAATATGAAATGACAATCGACGGAGAGAAAGTCACAGATTTCAACCCCGACGAAACATTCTGGGAGTTTCAGAACAATATCATCGAAATATCTCGTGTCAACGGCATGTACGAGAAAAACGGACGCTGGGGCACTTGGGAGGAGCGCGACGGACACCTGCTGCTTAACTTCATGCATCATGATGACCAAAATCCGGTCGGCACAAGCGGTTATCGCGCTCCGGAGTGGCTACATTTCACCTCAGACGAAATCATCGACCTCACCATCGTCAACAACAAATCGAGCCGTATGGAGCTACAATGGCGTGATCCTGACGGCCGCCTCATCGGCTACTATCTACGCAAAATCTGGTAACGCAGATCTTACTAAAGATGCATTTAAGGCCGCTAAGTATTATCTTAGCGGCCTTATTAATATAACATCTGACTCATCAGTCACATTAATAACATAAGACTCATAAGTCACATCAGACACATTAACTCTCAAATGATGATACAAAAAGCCCCGGGGCTCGTGTGAGTCCCGGGGCTGAGTTAGAAGGGGCGGTTACCTACTCTCCCACTTTCGCAGTACCATCGGCGTGGTGA
>CBCSTG010000019.1:0-62406 GCA_965143025.1 uncultured Bacteroidales bacterium | reverse complement strand
AGCGGAGCTGCAAGCGGAGCTGCAAGCACGTAAGGAACAATACGAATATTATCGTAATCTCTTACTCACCTTCAATCCCTCCGCCTGCGGCTGCGGGACCGATGGTGAGCAAGAGATAAAGGTAACTACCTGGGGGGGGCATAGTTACGAGATTGCATGGAAAGCTATGGGTGAGATTGGCAAGTTTATTAGAGGCAAACGGTTTGTTCGTACCGACATTGTGGAACATGGTATTCCATGTATCCATTATGGCGATATGTATACACATTATGGCCTTTACGCTTTGGAAACTCCCGGCTTCATTAATGAAAAAATTGCAAAGAAAATGCGATTTGCTGAAAAAAACGATGTAGTAATTGTTGCTGCCGGAGAGAATAAAGAAGATTTAGGGAATGCCCTCGCATGGCTTGGAGATGAACCAGCCGCCGTTCATGACGCTTGCTTCATCTTCAAGAGCGAAATGCACCCTAATTATCTTTCCCATGTCTGTCGCACTCGCAATTACCATAGACAGGTGCGAATGTTTGCAAATGAAGCCAAAATTTGCTCGGTTTCCGGCGCAGATCTATCGAAGGTCGTGATTCCGTTGCCTCCATATGAATTACAAGTGAAAATCGCACACATCCTTGACCGTTTTGAAACTCTTGTCAATGACTTGACGCAGGGCCTACCGGCTGAAATAGCCGCAGTTAAGGAGCAATACGAGTATTACCGCAATAAACTTTTAACATTCAAGAAAGCATCCTAAAGCATAATGGCAGAACAATATCAATTAGTGTCGAAGAACCCCGAATCTACCGTGGTTGCCGAATTCGAGCCAGGCTACCGCAGTGCAGCCCAATATCAGAGTGAGGCAGAGATGGAGGATGACTTCATTAAGCAACTCTCCCGACAGGCTTACGATTATCTCCCAATCAAGAATGAGCAGGAGCTAATCGACAATCTCCGCACACAAATTGAACGCCTTAACTTCATCAAATTCTCAGATGATGAATGGCAGCAGTTTTTCAACGAACATCTCGGCAATCCGCAACAGGGAATCGTTGAGAAGACCAAAACCATTCAGGAAGACCATATCAAGGCATGGACGCGCCCTGACGGTTCTAAAGTCAATATCTATCTGATTGACAAGGATAATATTCATAATAACTCATTACAGGTAATCAATCAGTATGGGCCGGAGGGCGGAGCTTTTGAAAACCGCTATGATGTCACTATTCTTGTCAACGGTCTGCCACTCGTACATGTTGAGCTGAAACGTCGTGGAGTAAGCATCAAAGACGCTTTCAACCAAATCAACCGCTATCAGCGTGATTCGTTCTGGGCCGGTGGCGGACTGTTTGAGTTCGTCCAAATATTCATTATCAGCAACGGTACGCTTACCAAGTATTACAGTAATACCACACGAGATGCCGTTGCCAGAAGCAATCAAAGCCCTGGCAAAGGTAAGGGAAAGAGACAGACTTCCAATTCATTTGAGTTCACATCTTACTGGGCCAGGAAAGACAATGAGCCGATACTTGATCTCGTTGACTTCACACAGACATTTCTCTCAAAACATACCATCCTCAATATCCTCACCCGTTACTGCGTATTCACCTCGGAGAATATGCTGCTTGTGATGCGTCCATATCAGATAGCCGCAACAGAGGAAATCATCCGACGTATCAACATCAGTACCAACGCGAAAACATGGGGCAAACGGGAAGGTGGCGGCTATATCTGGCATACAACAGGCTCCGGCAAGACACTGACGTCCTTCAAAACTGCCCGGCTCGCTTCACAGCTTCCCGACATCGACAAGGTGTTATTTGTGGTTGACCGTAAAGACCTTGACTACCAGACGATGAAAGAGTATGACAGATTTGAGAAAGGGGCTGCCAATTCTAACGGCTCTACCGCTGTCCTCGCCCGTCAGCTCAATGATCCGAACGCCCATATTATCATCACCACAATTCAGAAGCTGACAAACTTCATCAGCCGCAATCCACAGCATAAGATATATGGTCAACATGTGGTGCTGATTTTCGATGAATGTCACCGCTCGCAGTTCGGCGACATGCATAAGGCAATCGTGAAGAAGTTCAAGAAATATCACATGTTCGGTTTTACTGGCACTCCGATATTTCCAGAAAACGCCGGTTCGATCCGCAATGTAGAGTTTACCACCACGAAGGGGGCTTTCGGCGACCAGCTTCACATATATACTATAGTAGATGCTATCCGAGATGAGAACGTACTGCCGTTCAAAGTTGACTATATACGCACCATGCGAGAAGAAGACGAGGTGCTTGATGAAATGGTCAGCAATATCGACCGTGAACGTGCGCTGATGGCTCCTGAGCGCATTTCTCTAATTACCAAATACATTCTTGACCACTTCGCGCAGAAGACACGCCGCGATGCCCGCAGTTACTCGTTCAGCCGCCTTGTCAATGTGAAAGAAGTCGCAACCGCACGTGACCGTAATGTCGTGAAGGAGGAAAAGCAGAAGACAAGGCTCACCGGCTTCAATTCAATATTTGCCGTTGCATCCATCCCGTTTGTGAAACTCTACTACACAGAGCTACAGAGACAGATGGAACTGTTGCCGCCGGACAAACGGCTGAAAATCGCCACGATATATAGCTATTCGCCAAATGTAAACATAGAGGACGAGACACCCGAAGATACAGAGGGTCTCGACGAAAGCAGCCGCGAGTTCCTTGAAAAGTGTATCAAGGACTATAATGGGATGTTCGGCACGAGCTATGACACAAGTGCCGACAAATTCCAGAACTACTACAAAGACCTGTCGCTTCGCATGAAAAACCGCGAAATCGACTTGCTCATCGTGGTAAACATGTTTCTCACCGGTTTTGACGCAACCACGCTCAACACCCTCTGGGTTGACAAGAACCTGCGTATGCACGGCCTTCTTCAGGCATACTCCCGAACCAACCGCATACTGAATTCCATAAAAGACCACGGCAACATCATCTGCTTCCGGAATCTTGAAAAAGCTACCAATGAATGCCTCCAGCGATTCGGAAACAAGAATGCCGGAGGACTTATCCTGTTGAAAGCATTCGATGACTACTATTTCGGCTATGATGAAAATAACAGGCATTTCCCCGGTTGGAAAGAGCTGATTGATGAATTGTTGGACAAATTCCCGATAAATGGGTTTCCATTGGTCGGAGAGTCTTCAGAAAAGGAGTTTATCAAGCTATTCGGTACAATACTTCGCGCCCTGAATATACTGCTCACATTTGATGAGTTTGAGGGCAAAGAGATTATTGACCTTAACGGAGATTTTCTCGACTACCGCAGTTTCTACAACGAACTGCACGACAAATACCGTCCCAAAGGAGGTGAACTTACCAACATCAACGATGATCTCGTATTTGAGATGGAACTGATGAAGTCTATTGAAATCAATATCGACTACATTCTCTTCCTTGTAAGTCAGCTCAATGGTGAAGACGGGCATGACCGGGAAATAATAATCAAGACGATGAAGTCGGTGCAGGCTTCGCCAGACCTACGCAATAAAGAGGAGCTAATACGTCAGTTTATTGAGAGCCACACCCCCAATACAGATGTCCACGATCAATGGAGTGAATTTGTGCGCCAAAGCCAGCGCAAGGAGGTGGAAGCCATCATTGAGGAAGAAAATCTCAACCGTGGGAAAACTCTTGATTTCATAGAGCAGTCATTCCGCAACGGCGAGGTACGCGAAAGCGGAACAGGTATAGCTGATATTCTACCGCCGATGGGACTGTTCGGTAACGCCGGTACTCGTAGGGCCGAGAAGAAGAAAATCGTCATCAAACGCCTCAAAGAATTCTTTGACCGCTTCTTTGATATTTCTGGCGGTAACTTCTTCAATCCCGATAATGGTGAATAAATGACATCTTATAAATATTCAGAACCTATCATGGTTTCTAAGACTTTCAATAATATTGGCAAAGATGAACCGATGCAATTATTTTAAGAGTTGCACACGTTTGGCTACCAAAAGATCCACTGTTGTTATGTTTAATTTCTGATGAATATGGTATGAGCTATTTTATTGAATTACATGAGAGTTATAATGGATTAAGACCAGTTTTAGTGAATATCGAGGAAGTCGTATATATTGAGCCACATCCCCAAAATGGCTGTTACATATACTTCAATGGAGTTCGACATTCTTCTTCAAATAATTCATTAAATGGTTCACAATTGTATATACATGTTGTTGAATCATATTCATCAATTAAGCAAAAAATTAAGTTCGTATGACAGACTTTATTGTTCCGTTAGATGACAAAGTAAAAGACTTCGGATATCACCTTCGCGCTAATGCAAGAACTATTCTGTCCTCAAGGTTTGGAGACGGGAAAAGTTACTTTTTGAATGCTATCCGTAATGATCAAGTTTTAGCAAAAGAATTTGAGTTCCTCACATTATACCCTGTAAACTATCAAGTAGCTGATAACAAGGATATATTCGACATGATTAAACGAGATATTCTATTTCAGCTAATGCTTCATGGTATGCTTACTGATAGAATAACCTTTACAAATTCCGAGGCATGGTCATGGTTTATATATTCAAAAGGAGCTAATCTTGTATGGGATCTCCTTCGAGTTATTCCAGATTTAGGCATTGATTCTAAGGTTGGAGCGAGTATTGTGGGATTGTTGGCTACTAAGAAGTTGTTTAAGTCAATCAAGGAGAAGTTCGATCTTTTCAGAAAGAAAGATATGAATGATGAAGATGCAATACTTGACGAGTTTTTTAAACAAGCGCGGAATTCTCCATATCAATCTGACCCGATTGATTCTATCATTCATAGAATCATTAAAGATTATAAAAATAAAAACAGCAAAAGGTTAGTTTTGATTATTGAGGATCTTGATAGAATGGACCCCGCGCATATATTCAGAATCTTAAATGTCCTCTCCGCTCAGATAGACATAGATTATAAAATAGATACGCCTGATGATTTTGATAAATATCATGATAATAAGTACGGATTTGATAATATAGTTCTTGTTGTCGATAATGATAATTTAAAAAATATTTATCGCCATTTTTATGGTCAATATACGGACTATAAAGGCTATATTAGCAAGTACCTAAGCAGTTCGCCGTTTGTTTACTCTCTCCAAGAAGCTCGGTGTAAATTTATAATAAATTATTTGAGTAATCTTACAGGGTTCCCTATAAATATTATTCAGGGAATCTTCAAAAAAGAAATCATTGACAATCAAACAATGAGAGAGCTGATTCAATCCTTTGACATAACTTGTCAAGTTAAAGAGCAGCCATCAGTAAGAATTAATGGCAGAATCACCAAATTGAATCAATCAGTTCTTTTGTTATGCGCACTGATGAGAAGGCTTAATTTCACCACAGAAGATATCATTCATCACATCCTCTCCATCAAAAGTCTTGATAAAGAAGAATTTCATAAAAAAGTAACGCCTTATATGTTTCTTCTAGAAAATTATAGAGAATCTTCATCCATCTCCATTTTAGAAAGGGATGAATCATTGAGATCAACTGTTCAACGTATATTGACTTTAAGTGAGGATGGAACAGGATGCTTGGACTTAACAAGGTATGCAGTCGGGAAAAGTGATACAACAAGTTATCAAGAAACGATAAAAAAGATTCTTGAATATATTGTTTGATTGAATTCCTTTCTCTATAAGGACATTTGAGAAAATAGGAGAATACGTCAGTTGTTCTTATTGATCAGGTTAACGATGACTTTGACCATGGTGTCCTTTCCCTCGGTGCGGATTTCGGCTATCATCAAGGTTAGGGCACAAGGGGACGACGAGCTGAAGTGTCAAGTATTATCTCCGGTTTATTCGGTTTTTTCGTGGATTTTTTGTAAGTTTGCCGCCACAAAATCAATAAGATATCCATTTAAATATATCTAATTGGAGGAACAGACCAGAAAATCGGGGCGTCGGCCTTGGCTCGGCGCTTTTATGAAATATGCTATACCTTTGGTAATCAGCATCGGTTTGTGTTATCTGCTGTTCACGGGCATTGATTTCAGCGAGATGACGGCCATCATCCGCCATGACTGCGATTTCAGTTTTATCGCCTTGGCGATGGCTCTGTCGCTGCTGTCTTATCTCTTCCGCGCGTTGCGCTGGCGCATACAGCTGCAGGCGCTCGGCATCCGTCCTCCGCTCTTTTATCTCGTACTGAGTATTTTCGGCACCTACGCCGTCAATCTTGTTTTCCCGCGTCTCGGCGAAATATGGCGCTCGGGTTATATAGCCAAGCGTCAAGACGCTCCGTTCTCGGAGGTTTTCGGCTCAATGGTGGCCGAACGTCTCGCCGACACCGTCACCGTGGCACTGATTACGCTCGCGGCCTTTGTGCTCGCCTCCGGTGCTATCGGCGATTATATGGCTCAGAATCAAGCGCTCTATGACTTCATGGTCTCTATGCTGACATCGCCGTGGCTGTGGGGGGCTTTGGTAACTGCCGGCGCACTGACATGGTGGCTGCTGCGCCGCTACGCCGCGAGCCGCGTCGTGCGCTCGCTCAAGAGCTTCCTGCGCGGTCTGTGGGACGGTTTCGCCGTCATCGCCACAATGCCCGGCAAGGGCCGATGGCTGCTGTGGACCGTCTGCCTGTGGGGCTGCTATTTCTCGACAATGTATATCGAATTTTTCGCCTTCCCGTCAACTTCCGGCGTCATGGAGCGTTATGGTCTTAGCGCGGTGCTTGTCACCTTCGCCGTCTCAAGTCTGTCGATGGGCGTGCCGTCAAACGGCGGAATCGGGCCGTGGCAGTGGGCCGTAATCTTCGCCCTCAGCATCTACGGCGTCGGGGCGACACAGTCGGGAGCATTTGCCAACGTCGTGCTCGGTTGCCAGACACTCGTGCAGATTGTTCTCGGCATAATCACATTCGTACTCATCGCCGTCGACCGCAACCACCGGCGACGTCATTTAACATCAAACATTAACTAAAACAAGCATAAAACCCGTAAAATGTCAAAAGTCATTATCATCGGAGCCGGCGGTGTCGGCACGGTCGTGGCTCATAAATGCGCCCAGAATCCCGAGGTATTCACCGAAATAGTGCTTGCCTCACGCACCAAATCTAAATGTGACGCCGTGGCGGCTGCCATCGGTGCACCCAACATCACCACCGACTCGGTCGACGCCGATTCGGTCAGCCAGCTCTGCGAGCTCTTCCGCCGTCACAAGCCCGACATGGTCATCAATGTCGCCCTGCCCTATCAGGACCTCACCATCATGGACGCCTGTCTGGAGTGCGGCGTCAACTACCTTGACACGGCCAACTACGAGCCCAAGGATGTGGCTCACTTCGAGTACTCGTGGCAGTGGGCCTATCGCGAGCGCTTCGAGAAGGCCGGCCTGACCGCCATCCTCGGCTGCGGTTTTGACCCGGGAGTGTCGGGTGTGTTCACCGCCTACGCCGCCAAACACTATTTCAGCGAGATGCAGTATCTCGACATAGTCGACTGCAACGCCGGCAACCACGGCAAAGCCTTCGCCACAAACTTCAACCCCGAAATCAACATACGCGAGATCACGCAGAACGGCCGCTACTACCGTGACGGCAAGTGGATTACAACCAAGCCGCTCGAGGTGCACATGGACCTCAACTATCCTAATATCGGTCCGCGCGACTCATACCTGCTCTATCATGAGGAACTCGAGTCACTCGTGCAGAACTATCCGACAATCCGCCGCGCACGCTTCTGGATGACCTTCGGACAGGAATATCTCACCCATCTGCGCGTCATTCAGGACATCGGCATGGCCCGCATCGACGAAATCGACTACAACGGCACTAAAATCGTGCCCCTGCAGTTCCTCAAAGCCGTGCTGCCCAACCCGCAGGACCTCGGCAAGAATTATCACGGCGAGACATCAATCGGCTGCCGCATCTCGGGCCTCGACAAAGAGGGCAAGCCCCTTACATATTACATATACAACAACTGCTCTCACGAGGAGGCCTTCAAAGAGACCGGCATGCAGGCGGTCAGCTACACCACCGGCGTACCGGCCATGACCGGCGCCATGATGTTCCTCACCGGCAAATGGGTCAAACCCGGCGTGCACAACGTCGAGGAATTCGACCCGGATCCTTTCCTCGAGACCCTCGCCAAACAGGGACTGCCTTGGCACGAAATCTTCAACGCCGACCTCGAAGTCGACAAATTAGACAACTAATTATAGCGCATATAAACCAATGCCTTTTGTTGCAATAATTGTAATAATATGAAGAAGATAGTTGTTTTATGCTGTGCGCTTTTTTCAGGCGTCAGTGCATTTGCCTATTATGACGCATCTGATTATTCTAATAGTAATGAGATGTCTGCATTTGATATTTTCACCCTCATCGTTATGATTGCTTATATTGTCCTGTCAATCATAATACTTATCAGATGGTGGAAAATGACATCAAATGTTGAACAAATTCGCCAACACATAACACACGCCAATCCCAAAATCACATATTTGGTCGCTATTGGCGAAAAAGAACAGGCGCAAAAAGCTGCTCTAACGATGCTCGTGGATATATTATATCCGATATATCAAGACCCTTTCAATAATAATAAAGCAGAGGCCATGAATAAGGAAATACTTCCTCGACTTCCTAAAATTCAGAAATTAGGATTGTCTGTCCCCGAGTATGTGACATCCGGAGAGAAATTCATAGATTACATCAACTCAATCACCGGTGCAAAAGTACCGTATAAAGAATAATCTTTTCCCAATTTTTTGAACTATACTCTAAATCAAGTTTGTGGATTTTAATCCGCAAACTTGATTTTTTAGATATATGCTGTCTCTATTTGACCACAGGATTTTTTAATCAGTCCTTGAGGCATGCAAGAGGAACGACATGCACACCATCTTGCCGGGTATATGCTAACGGGCCTGCAGTAATTATCATAAGGACATCAGGTTCTCGCAGGCGCATTTGTTTTTCCCGGATATTAAATTCATTGACTAAGCTTTTTATCTCGAGCAAGTGTTTTGCTCCCTTTTCTATCTCATCACTGCCAAGTTTAAATTCCAACAACGCATATCTTCCGTCAGAAAGATGTAACACACCATCCGCCTCAAGGTCATAACGGTCATGGTAATATGATAATTTCCCTCCGAGAGCCTGAGAATATACTTTTATATCTCTCAAACACATACATTCGAATATAAATCCAAATGTCTTCAAATCAACTTCCAACTGTTCAGGGGATAAACCAAGTATAGCGATAGGGATAGACGGGTCTACAAATTCCCTTTTCTTACCCTTTCGGATTACAGATGCCGAACGCACAGCAGGAGACCATGCGTCTAAATCCTGTATAACAAATAATCGCGTAAGAGCACTGACATAATCATCAAATGTATTTTGAGAACATGTTTCGGTTATAGCTACAACATCCCGTATCATTGATGTTTTTTTTGCCAATGTCGATATATTGCGGGCATATGAACGCAATATTGCTTCCGCCATAACCGGGTCTCGTCTGACATTGTCAATTCTTGAAATATCTTCTGATAACAGACCTTCTAAATATACCTGTGCCACACTTAGTTGAACGTCCCGGGCATCAGATATTAGCGATGCAGGCCACCCACCTCTGCATGCGGCAAATATTATATCATTAACATTCAAAGGAGACGTCTCCCCCTCAATTTGATAGCCCGTATCATCAAACAGTCGTTTAAGCGAAACTACTCCTGATGACTCTTTAGATTCATACAGGCTCATAGGCTGCATTGTAACTCTTGCGATACGGCCCGTACCGCTATGCATTATTTCCTCTCTTTTAACAGAATTGCTCCCCGTTAGAATGAACTGTCCGTTCTCCCGACGGTCGTCTACAGCAACCCTAACAGCATCCCATAATGTCGGAATATCTTGCCATTCGTCAATAAGACGCGGTGTTTCTCCTTTCAAAAGATTTGACGGACGAGTACGAGCAGTTGCAAAATAAGCATCCCGCATATCTGGATCTTGCAAACGTATGATGCTTTTTGCATGCTGAGATGCTGTAGTTGTTTTTCCACACCATTTTGGTCCCTCTATAAGTACTGCACCAAAACCTTTTAGTCTGTTTTCTAAAAGCTTATCTGCTATTCTCTGCCAATATTCCATATTTTGTTTTTTTACAAAAATATATAAAAATATTAATTCAACCAACTCGTTGAACATTTTTGAGGTATTTCACTGAATATTTTTGAGGTGCTTTACTGAACATTTTTGAGGCATTTTACTGAATATTTTTGAGGAGGATGCATACTCATCATCCACAAAAACGCCGCTAATCTATAGCCAAAACCTAAGTCCAGTAAAGTCTTATCATTTTCAGGAATAGACCTATGCCTCTAATATGCGCCTGATTATTTATGTTTCGTCCTCCATACGTTAAATTGATTAATACACTTTTTATCGGCTTAAATTAAAGGATAAAACAACAAAAATCGGCTCAAAATGAGCCGATTCTTATTAAAATATACTATTTTTGAGCCGATAACGGCATCCTCATCGCCAACGGATATTGTCCGATTTCGTTTCGCACGGTTGATTCAATCGATTACAAAAAGGGGCAATGTAAAAAAGGTGTCAAAAACAAATGTAGGGACGTGCCATTCGGCACGTATAATGTGGCCGCCCATGATTCGCGAATTATACATGCCGCCGCTCCCATCCGGTCGCTTGGGTATGTCCCTACATAGTTATATATGTTCTTTTTAACATTTCAACCGGCCTTTAAGCGCATATTTATCGACCAATTCCTTTTCGCGGTCAAAACATATTTTTAAACACCGGTATCAAATACAAACTTACACGATTACTGCTGTATAAAATCGCATTACTCTCCATATTTTTTAATAAAATGTTGCTTATTTAAACTATAATTACCATATTTGCAGCCGGACAGAGTTCCTTATAGTCTCGACATGACAAGGTTTTTCGATAACAAAAGAAGCAGAAACCTCGCCAATTAGGGACGGGAAGGGTGTGTCCGACAGCCGTGTAGCTGCTTAAAGCGATATGCGGCAGACATTTTGGAAAGAAAGCGTTACAAGGCGCTTGTTCTTGGCATTTCGAAATCTGACAGTTTCTTTACCCGGTCAAGACCAAGCAACGACGGACGCACGTGGATATGCATTTTACATGTATCCTCCCTGATTTGTGAAAATCCGGGAGGAGAACAGAGTTGCATATAGGCGTGAGGTTTCTGCCGTTGCCCATCTTCCGGGTCAGGCAATGTCAGAGCCTCGAAATGCAGGATGGGCAACAAGTACAGACTCTCACGCTTCTCTGTTTTTGTACAGTCGCTTGGACGAGTCGGCGGCCATTAAAATTATTGCCATGCATTTCCGCATCAGAAAAAGTATTTTTACAGTGCCTGTTATAGCACTCGCAGCATGTCTGGTTTCACTCCCCCTCTCTGCAAAAGACGATGACTCGGCCAAAGAACGCCGGGAGCAGATGAAGGATGTGAGAAAACGTGCCACGGCCAAAGCCGACAAACAGTTCCGCAAAGAGGCCGAAAAACTCGAGAAACAAGGTTGGAAACCCATATCCGCCAAGTCGATAGCACGCCAGCTCGAACGTCAGGCCATGATGGAGGCCGAGGAAAACGACGAGTATATGCCTAAGTTTCTTTTCGGCACAGGCAACTCCATCGGACAGAACATCGACGCAGCCCGCATGCAGGCCACTACGATGGCTAAATTGGATATCGTGCGTCAGCTCGAGTCTGTCATCACAGGCGAGCTCCAGACCCTGATGAGCAACCGCGAGGATGCGACCGCAACCTCAGGCATCGAGACAACCGGTTATATCAAGGAGGAAATCGGCAAACGTCTCGGACGCACAATCCCCGTTGTCGACATGTATAAAGTGTCAGGGGCAAACAAAGAGGTGCGCATAATCGTGGCCTATAATTATGACACGGCCGTCGACCTCACAAAAGAGGTGATACGCGAAAACATGCTTGACAAAGCCGAGAAAATCGGCGAGAAGTACAACAATCAGGAGCCTGACAAAGAATAAGAAGCCGCAATGAAACGGTCAGTCCTTTTGGCTCTAATGATGGCCGCAAGTCTGTGTCAGCTCACGATGTGGTCACGCACGTGCAAGGTCTCGGGTGAATATGTCTATATGGCCTCGCCGTCGCAGTCGGTCGACGAGGCCAAGCGTATCGCCGTCGAGCGAGCGCGCATACAAGCCCTCGCCAACGAGTTCGGCACTGTCATCAGCCAGTCGATAAGCACGGCCGTGATGGAAGGCTCGGGCTCTGCGGGCTCACAGTTTCAGGCCACGTCACAGAGCGACGTGCGCGGCGAGTGGATTGCCGACACCCGCGAGCCGGAGTTCGACATACAGTTTACCGACGGCATGCTGCGCATCTATGTGACCGTCGAGGGCAAAGCCCGCGACCGCTCGGAGTCGATGATAGACCTCAAGGTCAAACTGTTGCGCAACTGCACGGACTCACAATGCGAATCCTCGCGCTTTGCCGGCGGTGACGACATGTACCTTATGCTGCGCTCGCCCGTCAAGGGCTATCTTGCAGTATATCTGCTTGATCAGGCATCATCGACATGCTACTGCCTGCTGCCCTACCGCAACTCAGACGGCCGCGCCAAAGAGATTAAACCTGACCGCGAATATATCCTGTTTTCGCCACGCCATGCCGACGAAAAGGAGCTTGCGGTTATAGACGAGTACACGATGACATGCAGCGGCGACACGCCTGAAATCAACGAACTGTATGTCGTTTTCTCGCCCGTGGAGTTTGCAAAGCCGACAGCCGATGCGTCAGACGACAGACTGCCCCTGACGCTGACTATGAAAGACTTCCACAAATGGTTAGGCAAACTTAAAAACCGTGATGATAAGGTGACTTGTGTTTCACTGCCGCTCACGATTGTTCCCGCCGATTCATAACAAAGTCTACCGATAAAACACTATATTATAATCACATACTGATACTTATGACACGCCGCATAATTACATTTTTTGCGATAGCTCTCATCAGTTTAAGCTCGTTTGCCGACAGTTTCACATATGAATACGAAGGCGTCACATTCAAGGGCAAGATTGACGGGGGATATGCGACCATTAAAAGTTTCGACAACAAGGCCCAGCGTGTGGTCATCCCTGCCACAGTGGCTTACAAAGGTACAAGCTATCCGGTCGAATCGGTCGGAGTGTTTATGAACGGGGTCAACTATTCGACCGTATATCTTACTTTAGAAGAAGGGATAAAAGAAATCGACAAATTCTGTTTCAACGAGTTCCGCAAACTCCGTGAAGTGAAACTCCCCGCGTCGTTGCGCCACATCGGCAAAAACGCCTTCCGCAACAATTCTGCCATGCAGTTCACGATGCTCGCCACAATACCCGAAGGACAGCTGCGCCAAGGCAACGAAGTAAACATATCCGACTATCAGCTGACAGCCGAGATGCAGACCGCCGAATCTCCGGATGTGATAAGACAACGCGAAAAAGAGCAGAAGGCGGCTGAAAAAGAACAAAGAGCAGCCGAAAAAGACATGGAGCGTCAGCTCAAAGAGAAAGACCGTCAGCTCAAGGAAGCCGAAAAAGAGAAGGCGCGCCTGCTCGCCGAGGCCGAAAAACGTCAGAAAGAGGAAGAACGCGAAAGGGCAAAAGCAGAGCAGGCTGACAAGGACGATGACGGCAACAACCTAAAAGGCATGTTCAAGAGTCTGCTGGGCGGTAATCTGCTTGGCGGTAAAAAGAAAGACGACAACACCACTCCCGCACAGCGTCCCGCCAATCAGGCAGCTCCGGCTCCGCAACAGCCGCTTGTCGCCCAAGCCGAGGAGGTCAAACCTCAGCTGCCGCCGGTCGATGTGGACATAGACATCCCCGTCGTCAAGACCGATAAAAACCTCAACACTTACTGCGTCATCATAGCCAACGAGAACTACGAGGACATCCCCGTCGTAGACTATGCCTCACGCGACGGCGAAGTTTTCCGTGAGTATTGCATCAAGACTCTCGGCGTCCCCGAGAAACAGATAAAATCATTTATCAACGCGTCATATACCGACATCAAGCGAGCACTCAACTGGGTCGAGACAATGACCGATATATCGGAGGGCAACTCCAAGGTTATTTTCTATTACGCCGGGCATGGCATACCCGATGAGAAAGAGAAAGCATCATATCTGATTCCCACCGACGGATTCCCCAAAGACATTACGACCTGTTTCAAATTAGGCGACATCTATGCACGCCTCGGCAAACTGAAGACTCAGAATGTTACCGTGCTTTTGGACGCCTGTTTCAGCGGTGTCAAACGCGGCTCGGGGCAGGCTCTGATTGCAGCGCGCGGCGTCGCATTAAAACCGAGGGCCGAAGTGCTGCCGGCCAACATGGTGGTGTTCACCGCCGCCTCCGACGACGAGACCGCCCTGTCATACGGCGAAAAGCGTCACGGCATGTTCACTTACTTTCTGCTCGACCGACTGAAAAAATCAAAGGGCGAGACATCGTTCGGCGACCTTTTCATGCATCTGTCGCAGAACGTCAAAAAGAGTTCGATGCTCGAAAACGACAAACTACAGACCCCGAATGTGGCATATTCGACCGCGCTCGGCCGCAAATGGGAGAGCATGACATTCTGACAAACCGACCGTTAGATAATAGCGCTACAAATCAACCCTTTAACCAATTTATATAACCTTTAAAATTTACTTTTATGAAAAAAATTCTATTGCTTGCCGTGATGGCCGTCGCAGCCGTCAGCGCATCAGCCCAGATCACATGGAACGCCAAGGGCGGAGTCGGTTTCGCAACCTGCTGGGGCGACGCCGAAGATATCGGCTCACATTTCGTAGGCAAAATCGGTGCCGGTATCGAGAAACCCATCTCGTCAAACTGGTCAATTATGCCTTCGCTCGAAGTGGCATGGAAAGGCGCAAAAGAGACCTTTAAGGAGGATAAAGAAACATATAAAGGACAGTTAGACATCTTCTATCTGCAGATACCCGTACTTGCCGCTTACCGCATCAATCTTAATGACAGCTGGAACACGACGCTTAAAGTCGGTCCTTACGTTGCTTGTGCGTTGACCGGTCACATGAAAGAAAAGTATGAAAGCGACTATCACGGTGTCGAGAAAGACAAAATAAATATCTTCAAAGATGAAGACGGCGACGGCGCTATCGCTCAGCGTTTTGATGCCGGCATCGATGTGGGCGTAGACTTCGAGTACCATCGTTTTGTATTCGGTGTCGAATATGAGCTCGGTTTTGTTTCCATCACCAAATCAGACTACGGCACACTGCGCAACGGCGCATTCTATGCCACCGTTGGCTGGAAATTCTGATATAACACTAAATATACGTTGCTTAAAAAGAGGGATGCCCGACCAAGCATCCCTCTTTTGATTTATTAGCTAAAGCAACTTCTTAGCTATAGCAGCAGTCTCAGTTTCTCAGCAGTCGATTATGTTGCGGGCTATCCACCAGCCGAGGATGAGGGCGAGGAGGACGGCGATGGTGACGGGGCGCAACAGCAGGGCGGCGAGGCGCGGAAAGCGTTGCGGAGCGTATTCGGCCACACCGAAGGCCGCAGCCACGGGCACCAAAAAGAATAGCATGGCATTGTAGCGCCACGCCTCGGCCACACGGCCGTTAAGCAGGGCGTGGAGCGCGCGCTGAGAGCCGCAGCCGGGACAGTCAAAGCCCGTCAGTGCCTTGAACACACAGCGCGGTGCGCGACCGCCGTCTGCCGGGTCGTTGAGCGCATAATATATAATGATAGCGGTGACCGCCGCGAGGGCAGCCACCGCTATCAGCGTTCGTTTTATTTTTGATTGTCCGGATTTCAAGCGGATATCACATCGACAGGGCCATAACTATAGGCAAAGACACTAAACCGAGCACTATCGAAAGGATGATGGCCCACTCCGCACGCTCCGACATGCGGACGGCTTTCTGATAATCACCGTTGCGGTAGTTACTCGTGGTCAGCAGCGAGAAGACTATGGCCACTATGCCGCCGGGGGTGCAGCAGCAGACGGCCGCAATCACCGACCACAGCAGATAAGTGGGCGGACACGGAGGCTCGTCAGTCGTGACAGCCGAGACCCGTGCTGCTGCAACTGACGGCTGAGCGGGCTCGCTGAAAACTTCGGTTACAGTCTCATGGACAACGTGCGCAGGCTCCACGGTCGGCTCGACTCCGTAGACGGCGGCTGTCGCCGGGGCGTCTGCTGCCGGCATCCATTGCTCGAGGCCCTCGTACCACACGGGGGTCGAAGCCGGCAGCCCCATTTCGGCGAACTGCTCAAGGGTGTAAGGGCCCTGTTGGACTCCGTTAAGATAAATCCAGATTTTCATAGGAAAGTTATGTTGCTCAGAAGAATTTTATTTCTTTGCCGAGGATGTCGCCGAGCAGGTTGTTGGCTAAACGGCTTGCGCCGAGACGGAAGTATTCGTTCGTAAGCCATTCCTCGCCGAGCACCTCCTTGACAATCGTATAATATTTGACTGCATCAGCTGTCGTGGCTACACCGCCGGCGGCCTTGAATCCGACACGTGTGCCGGTCTTCTCATAGTATTCCTTGATTGCCTGACACATAATATAGGTAGCCTCGAGGCTTGCACCGGGAAACTCCTTGCCGGTCGAGGTCTTCAGGAAATCAGCACCCGAGTAGAGGGCGAGGACCGATGCAGCCTTGATGTTCTCGGCTGTCTTGAGGGCTCCGGTCTCAAGGATTACTTTGAGACGTGCGTCGCGGCATGCGGTCTTCTGCTCGGCGATTTCGTCGCACACTTCCTCATAATCTCCGTCTAAGAAATTGCCGACATTGAGCACGATGTCAATCTCATCTGCACCACCGTCGACGGCGAGGGCCGTCTCGGCAATCTTGACCTCGGTGAAGGTCTGCGACGAGGGGAAACCGCCGCTGACACAGGCCACGTCGACCTCGCTGACATCGAGGACCGTGCGCACAATCTGGGCGAAATTAGGATATACGCAGATAGCGGCCACATTGGGCAGCTCGGGATATTCCTCCTCAAAAGCGTTGACACGCTCGGTGAAAGCGGCGACAGACTGCGGCGAGTCGGTGGCCTTGAGAGTGGTCAGGTCGATGGTGTTGAAAAGGAAACGGTAGACGTCGACATTATTGTTTTCGTCAAAGTGTTCGTCAATGATTTTTTTAACGGCCGCGTCGACGGCTGCATCGTCAGATATGACCTTGCTCGCGGCTACGGTGTCATGATATTTATCACTCATAATCAAAAAGATTTGTGGAGTTTATAAGATTTTATGTCAGTTAACTGTCAGATTGGCTGAGCTTGGGATTGTTTTTATGGCGCTCCTTATCTCTAACGCTTTTTTTGACGAGATTGTTGCGGAAAGCGGCGGTGAGGTCCACGCCGGTCTGATTGGCAATGGCCGCAACGACCCAGACGACATCGGCCAGCTCGTCGGCGAGCGCGAGACTGTCGCCCGGCTTGGCCGACTGGTCACCATAGACTCGGGCCATCACACGGGCTACCTCGCCGCACTCTTCGGCCAGCACCGCCATGTTTGTCAGAGGCGAAAAGTATCTGACGCCATAGCTTTTAATCCATGTGTCGACGGCATGCTGCATCTGCGCGATAGTTATTTTGCCCTCGTCGGGCAACAAAGAGTCACTCATATTAGGCAAAATTAGCAAAAATAACAACACTCACAAAAAAATATCAAAAACTCACGCACATTGACTATTTCTCCACCAAAAAACGCTGTATAAAATAAAAATGACATATATACGCCTTAAAATTTGCCACATTTACAATTTAAGCATATATTTGCCGACAATAAGTCACATCCCGGATTTATAAGATTACGTCTATTCATTCTTTCACATTTAAACAATCCCGTATGAGAAAACTTTTACTCACCGCTTTAACGGCAGCCGTCACGCTGTCCGCGTCGGCAGCCGTGCCGTTCGAAAAAGGCAAAAATCCGATGCGTCACAGCTCTGTACGCGCGACGGCCGCAACCATTCCCTCTCGTGCAGCTGCCGAGCAGACCATCCTCGACGAGAACTTCGCCGGCTTCTCGGCCGGCACCGAAACGGAGCCTGCCGCTGAAATCGTCTACGACAATATATATTATATCCCGGCCTCCTACACCGTGAAGCCGGGCTGGACGGGTCAGGGCGTACGCCCGACAGGCGGCAGCGTGTCACTCCACCCGTGGAAAGACAGCTACGATGACACACGCGGCGGATACATCTCGACACCTAAACTGATGATGGACGGCACAGCCACACTGACATTCAAAGCCAAGGCTCTCGGCGCTGACGGTGCAGAACTGTGGGTGGCATTATGCAATGATGACTACGGCCCCGGCGACGACCAGGGCGACTACACCCTCACCAACGTGTGGAAAGAATTCACGCTCGTTGCATCTAACGGCTCGCTCGATATGCCGTCTTATTTCCAGTTCTCGTCAGAGGAAGGCATCGCCATGATTGACGATGTGAAAATCGTCTTCAAGCAAGACCGCATCGCTTCACCGTCGGTCAACTATGCAAAAAACGTATCTGAGAACGAATTTGTGGCCAACTGGGATGAAGTCGCCGCAGCCGAGGGCTATATGCTGACCGTGCTTTGCACGACAGCTCCCACCGAGGTTATCGAGGGCACCGTCAAAGAAAACTTTGAAAGCATCAATGTCAATGCTGACGGCAAGACCATCGACAGCACTAATCCGGGTTATCCCGAGGGTTGGACCATCAGCGTCAGCGACAACGGCTCGCAGGACGTGACCACCGAGAGCGGCAATCTGAGCTCAGGCTCTGTGGCCCTGATGTTTGACGCCGTGGGCGACATGATTGTAACCCCCGCCACACCCGAGCCCATCGACCGCTTTACATTCTGGTGCAAACCGACCGTCGACGACGACAACTACGAGGCTATGTCACTCATACGTGTCGAGCTCTATCACTCGACGACCGACACATGGGAGAATACGGCTCACCTCGCCTACTATAATTTCCCGGAGTATAACGGCCGTCTGTATACACTCGACGAGAATTCTCTCGGCACCGATGTGACACGCGTCAGACTCTCTTATATACAGAAGGGTACCCCTGACTTCTATATTGACGACATCGAGCTCCATTACCGCAACCGCGGTGTGACCGCTCCGGTGCTCAGCGACTTCAAGGTCAATGCAACAGAGTATTCCGTCAAAGACATAGACCCGGCCAACGACTATTTCTATTTCGTCAAGGCTTACCGTGACGACGTGGTCTCGACCGCAAGTTATATGGTCTGGGTCGATGGCGTGGCAGGCCTAAAGGTCAAGACCGATGAGGCTGCCGACGTTACCAAGACATCATTCACTGCCCGCTGGAAGCAGCTCGGCCATGCCGACAACTACACGGTCAACCTCTTCCGCATCGTCAAACCCGCAGCCGACATGCAGGACGTGGTAGTACTCGAGGAGTCATTTGACAAAATCGACGAAGGTACCGTCGAAAATCCCGGCACAGACTGGATTTCGCCCTTTGACTTTGGCGCCAAAGGATGGGCGGCTACAGGATGGCGCGCCACACAGCCCGCATGGGCCGCAGGGATGGCCGGCACGACAGGCACAAACTCATGGATGGGCACCGCCGGTCTGGTCTACACTCCCGACCTCGACCTGTCGTTCTATGACGGTCAGGGCATCACCATCGACGCAACATTTGTCACAACAGTGGCATCGCTCCAGTACACACCTGAGGGTGCGTCCGAGCCTGTCACCGAGGACGAAGGCGTATTTGCCATGCTGATGAACAGCTCAAACCTCAACGCACCTATCGCCTCCGGACTTTTAGAGACTCCGACCGTCGGCTCCAACACCGGCCGTATCAGCATCCGGAATATACCGGCCGACGCAGACCTTTCGAAAGTCGTAATAGCCTTCATGAACAAGAGCGGCCAGAAATTCTTTGTCGACCATGCCAAAATCATGATGAACGTGCCGGCCGGCAAGACAATGTCTGCCCCGCTCACCTCAGCAGCGACAAAAGAGACCTTCCATAAATTCGAAGATCTTGACCCGCAAAGCGATCACGGCTACACGGTCAGCGGCTCGACAGTACATGATTATGTCACATTCGCATCAGAGACATCCGACATGCGCATAGTCAACACTTCAGCCGGCATCGGCGAAATCGGCGCTGACGAGACGGCAGTCAGCATCAGAGGCAACGCAGGCGCCATAGTCGTAAACGCCCCCGATGACATGCTCACCGAGGTTTACTCACTCACCGGCATTAAAGTGGCCGAAGGCCGCGGCTCATGCACACTGAGCGCTCCCGCAGGCATCTATATTGTCCGCGTCGGCAGCCATACAGCCAAGATTGCCGTACGCTGAAATTTTTAAAACAAACAATACGACAGGAGCTGTGCCACGACATCGGGCACAGCTCCTGTTTTTTTTATACTTAAAAAATGGGACCGAACGGTTTAGCGGCGTTTCATGAAGAGGGCGCCGATGAGGCCGATGACTGACATCACCCAGCCGAAGACGTTGAGAACGACGATAATCCACCAGTCGACGTTATACATCGTGGTGTAGACTACGGCTTTTGTAAGCCATGCGGGGTCAAAGAGATGGATGATGTAGTTGGGCACGAAGAAGAGTCCGTGTACGATGCCCATAAACCAGCCGTACTCCTTTGTCGGCTCGATTTGCAGAAGCCATGCGAGGCCGAACGAAACGGCGCACATAACGATGAAATTGATAAATGCTTTCATAATGACAGGGTTTATAAATGAATGAAATTAAGATTGTTTACGGCGTTTGATTTCAAAGCCAAGAGAGATGATGAGCCTGAGCGTCTCGAGCGATGTCGCGCGGTCATAATCGCGCTCGCTCTCGCTGAGCTCGTCGTAGCTGACGAGACAGGGATGGGTCTTTAGGCGGTCGTTTCGTTCTGGACCGTAGCGCCAACCGTCGTCGATACGGCCCTTGGCCCAGACTTCGTGGACGTTGCGAGCCATGTCTTCGGCCAATTCGGCCAACTCATCGGGCAGCGTGACGGTTGATGTGTCGGCCGGAGCCGGGATGTAGGGTTTATGTGACATGATTTATGATGCTTGTCAGTTGATGGTTATCCGTTTATGCTTTCGGTCAGGCCGCGCTCATAGAGCCGACGGTCAATCTCGAGTATGACGGGCAGGTTTGCCGAGAGCGACAGGTCGTAGTTGCGCAGGTCGAAGGGCAGCAGGTCATAGTCGCAGATGGCGGGATGTGCCATGGCGGCCTTTAGCTGACGGGAGCTGACGCGGCCCTCGGCGAGCGCGGCAGACTCGGCGGCTGTCAGCGGCCTGTAACCTATGAGCAGCTGCTCCATGACCCAGCGGTTATGCTCGACGCGGGCGAGCCGGTCGGTCAGAATGTTGTCGTAGGAGAGTGGCTCGTTTGATGGTGTGAGGGCAAACGAACGACGTTTTGTGGCGATGGTCTCGGCATTGTAGATGTCAGACCAGCGGTTTGCCATCATTGTTTTGCCGGAACTGTTGACGATTTTATCCCAATATGCGGCAAAAGGCCGGAGACTGTCGGCGGACGCGGCGTCTGCAACGAGTTGACTGAGATCAGCCGGCTCGCCTTCGGCCGGTTTGTCGGTCCATCGGGTCAGACTGTATACGGCCTCGACGAGCATGTGGTTGACCTCGTCGGGTCCGCTGTCGCACATGCAGTCTGAAATCATGCCGAAGGGCCTGAACTTGCTGAAAACAGAGGTATTGGTCGCGCCTTTTTGGTCGACGTAGCTTTTTGAAATCGAGTCGATGATAGAGTCGACAGTGGGCTGATTGACAAGCACCTGCAGCGTCTGAGGGCTGTTTGTGAGTCCTCGGGGCAGGCTGACGGCGCAGGCGCACGCCTCGGCGGTGACATCGTGGCAGACGGCTACGGTCACTATGGCGCCGGGCTCGGCGGCAGCGCGCTCCAAATAGTCGATAACGGCAGGATGAGCCGACACGCCCTCGATAAACTCCCACTCGACATCGACAAAGTCTTCGCCGAGAGTCGCGCGTTCGTAAGGCGTCGCATCTGAGAGCAGACCGTCATACCACCCCGTGTCCGCGTCGGCAAAAACGGGGTCGAACGCAGCCGGATGAGCCGGGGCTGTCTCAGACGCCTTGGCGAAACGGCGGCGGGAGAGGTCGAAGAGCTCGCGGTAGCGGCCCGTAAAATAGTGCATGTTGACCTCGGCCTCGGGGTCAATGAAAGTGATGCGTGTGCGCAGCCGGCGGTCGCGCAGATAGTTGGGATAGTGACAGATATGCGCGGCTTCGACAGCCATGGCTGTTCCGGCCGGGGTCATGCCGATTACAATCAGATGCACAAAACGATTGGAGTCATATCCTATGCCGTCTGTCGTGTCGAGAGGCTCGTAAGTGACATCGTCGCGTGTGGCGATGCGGCCGGCGGCAAACACCTGCTGAGCCCACGACTCGTTGATGTTGAAAGGCATAAAGTCGACTATGCTGTCTGCGCGGACTATGTCGGTGAATCTGAAGACTTTAAATGTCGAGTTATAGACCATCATCACACGGCAGGGTATTTTGGTCCGGTTGCCTTCGGCTGCCGCGTCATGGGTCAGGGTATCAACGAGACGGAAACAACTCAGCGAGAGGGTGTCGTGCTCGTTGCCGTCAGTAGCGGCATCTTCGCCTAAAATATATATGGCGCGGGCCAGATGCAGATTAAGCTCCGAGAGATCTGCCATGGAGTCACGTCGGCCGTGATATACAAGCAGGCGGTTGCGGCATTCAGCCGGCAGCGCAGAGTTTATCTCGTTGCGCAGCTGTTCGCTGTCGCGGCTGCTCATGACGATGACATAGCGCAGTGACGTGTCACCCAAAAGCCGGCGGCAGAGCTTGGCTGTCATCGGATGGCCCCCGATGATGACAATGAAATCACGACGGATATTATAGCGTGTCGCACCTTCCTCCCAGCGGTCTTTGCGGCTGTCTACCCAGTTGACTAACGTCGTGATGAGTATGCCGGTGATGAATACGGCGCCGAAGACGGTGATGATGGCCGCGAGCAGGTTGTTGGGCTCATGGCCCTCGGCTGCGAAGCGCTCGAGCGGGTTAAGCATTTGTGTGAAAACCTGATACTGCGACGCGCCTGTCAGGGCGTTGGCTATCAGATAGAGCACGAGGAAAAGAAGACAGGCAATCAGGGACAGACCTAAAAGCTGCAACCAGAATTTACCGGACACAAAGAGATCGAACAGGTGAAACCCGTTGCGTGACAATAAATTGGCGAAGCGGCCGCGGGGCCGGCGTTGATTCGTTTTTTTCATAGCTATCCACAAATATACAAATAAAAGTAAAATATAAGGTTATGTATTGACGTATCCGCTATTTATTTTGCGATATCCGTGATAAATTAATGAGCAGAGGCGGTTGTTCGCCGGAAATATCTTAAATTCGCAAATAAAAACAAGCATCACGAACGATGCCTGTCAAGCGCTCTGCCTCTCATGGATTTTGGCGTAAATTAAAACATCAGGATAATGGATACGAATGAGTTTCTTAACGGCATAATACCGGGTAATTATTTTATTACCAAATCGATGGAGCTGACTAAAAGTCAAAGTTCCGGCACTCTGTGGTATACCAAAAAGTTTATCGTATTATATTATTACATCTTCTTGAATAACAATATTACGACATTAGCGGTAGCAGCCGAAATCCGAAATATATTTGATGAATATATCAATTCATTACCCGAAGATTTACAAGATAAAGCAAAAGGATTTTTTTACGCATCGGCAGAAGTCGCAGATTTAAGGAGTGACAAGTTTAAATTATTCGGAGATTTTGCCGGTCAAAAGCAGTTTGCTGATGATGCCGAAAGAATCAGCTATTACGAAAGCGCCAAGAAGTATTATTTTGCGTTTCTGATGGAATCAGGCGGACAGTCAGGCGTAAAGGCATACATAAAAGACAGTCTGTATAAAGATGATTTTGTATATAGCGACATAGATAATATTATCCGTCATTATGCGGATAATAACGGATATAACACAACAGTATATAAAACGCCGGATGCTTATGTCTCGGGGATACGTAATGATTATATGGCTTTTGTGAGAAATGAAAGGCAGATACTATTCTATTACGGTTTCTTTCACTCAAAATCAAGCGGAAGCAACGATTTGGAATTCAGCAGCTTGACGCCTTTAGGCGAATTGGCTCTAAACAGTAATTATTATGAACTGATAGCATTATGGGAACATCAAAAAGTGAAAATGGTGTCTCAGCCGGTAAATATAGAAATACGAGGATTAGAGAATAGCCGCATTGGCAACAGTGATTTTTTCACTGTTAACATAAATCCTTATCTTACAATACTGCGAAGCCTGAAAAGTACATCCGGTTTTTCAAAAGGATTATATCAGTATATTATTTCGAGATTGCCGGAATATCCCGATGACGGGGTTATAGATACGTCAGACCATTTCTTGAAAAGCATTATAGCCAAAGTGAATGGGTTTAACCGCAAAGCTGATGTAGAGTCAGAAGATTTTACAAAAGAACTGCTTAAATACCTCCTCGGGATACGTAGTGACCTCAGCGTAGATAATGGTGCAAATCCATTAGGATTATGCAAATGGAGCAAAGACGGTGTCTCTGTCACTGACCTCAACAGATTGGATAGATTAATTGAAATATACTCCGTATTATGTGATTATAAAATCAAAAAATATTCGGATGTAATACAGAATGGAGCAGCCGAGTTAAAAAGGCAATATATCTGTAAAGCGGCGGGTGCTCATTATACATTAGACCCTCAAATAAAAATAGCATGGGATATGTATAACATTCATCCTGATATTTTTATACTTCTTTCTGTTTGCGTATTACTATCGGAAGCGAAATCCGGCCTGGCTTTTGCATCAGACAGCATTGATGATTTTGTCAAAGATATTCGAGAACTATGCCCGAATATCTTGAAAAAATTGGGCATGTATAGTAAATCGGCACTAAAGAGAGAATTAAAAAATATATTAAATGCCTTTACTGAAAAAACATTCGATGCGTATCTGTTAAATAACAGCGATAATTACATCAACTCTATCGCAAGTCATCTTAATGTCTCATTAGCTGATTTAGAAAAGAAAATAAAGGAAATTTCAGGGAAGGCACCCGAGTATGTTGACGGAGTTCGCAAAAGAAATATGGCGCTTATCGGTTTGATAAAGTCTTATAACCAACAAAAGTATTCTGCAAACGGCGAAGTGCTTAAGTGTGAATGTTGCGGCAATCCGACATTCATCACTTATAAAAAAGAATCTTATGTAGAGTATCACCATATGATACCGTTTAGTGAATATGACGGTCCTGATAACAGTCTTAACATTTTAGCCCTTTGTCCGATGTGTCACAGGAAATTCCATTTCTTAAGCCGCGAGGATAAAGAGCCGCTTTATGCCGGCATTTCCGATAACAGCTATGCTAAGTTGTCGGTAGAGAACAGATTGGTAAGATTATATGGAGAACATCAACTCAAATCTTATCAGCTGGAATTTTTGTTGGCGGATAAGGCAATAGATGAAGAAACTTACAACCGAATAATAAACTGATATAATGTATCGAAGAGATATTAAACGATATTTAGGGCGTATTATTAACGGTAACTGCGCGGAAGTATTGTCTGAAATAAAAAGCAATAGTGTGGACTTAATTGTGACAAGCCCGCCCTACGATGATTTGCGTGATTACAAAAAAGATGCGGTTTGGGACTTTGACAGTTTTAAAAAAATAGCGAAACAAATATTCCGGGTCATGAAAGACGGAGGGGTGGTCGTCTGGGTTGTCGGTGACTCGGTTATAAACGGTAACAAATCGCTTACCGGCTATAGACAGGCTCTGTACTTCCAGCAGACAGGCTTTAATGTATATGATGTTATAATTTATGAAAAGGCCGGCACGGCACCCCCTCACAAAAACAGATATTTTAATGCGTATGAATATATGTTTGTTTTGTCAAAGGGCTTGCCGAAAACCATACATCTTATAAAAGACAAACCGAACAAATGGGCCGGTTATACCACTTTCGGCGAAGTAACCAGACGAGAGCAAAACGGCACGCTCACGAATAAAGGGAAAAAGGTCATAAATGAATATGGCATCCGGACCAATATCTGGCGATACAACAACGGCAAAGGATTCGCTACAAAGGATGAAATAGCTTATGAACATCCGGCTATATTCCCCGAGAAATTGGTGGAAGACCATATTATTTCTTGGTCGAATGAGGGAGACATTGTATTGGACCCGTTCTGCGGAAGCGGTACGGTGCCAAAGATTGCGTCTTTACTTAACAGAAGGTGGTCAGGTATTGAGATTTCAAAAGAATACTGCGAAATTGCAAATAAAAGATTGGGTATAGAATGATTGGCTCTCTTGTTATAAATGACACGATACAAAACAGTATTACTTTATTATCAAGCTATAAAGACAAGTTGGATAATAGTGCCAACGTATTTGTGTTTGCCCGTAATAAAGTAGACGCAACCGGCGATGTTATAAACGATTTTTTAGATATAATAGATTATGCTGTTAAAAACGGATATTTTTATGTAAATACGATTGTAGCACCCGCCAAGGAATGTGCTACTTCAGAACTTCCGGATAATGTGCTATATATAGTATGGTTAGCATTGAATAAAGACCATTATTTCAACAAAGACGCTATAAGGGAAAGTCATATCTGGAAAGATGTCGAATGGGGCAAGCGTGCACGAAATTATAACCCCAAAGGTAAAGATCCCGGTAATGTGTGGATTCCGACTAAAGATGACGGAAAAGCAAACATAACGGAACATATCCTTTTAGATACATCTGCATTAATCAATCGTATATTAAGTTGCTCCGCACAAGAGGGACTGGAAACACTGTTGGTTACTTCTGACGATAAAAAAACGTTGGAAACCGACAGCAATATAAATATAGAATTTACCGCAAAATACCATATAAAAAGTAACATAACGCCGTCTTACATTCTTCCCGAAGTAAGGCAACCGACCGGAATTACAGGTACGGTAATATGGGGGACATCGGAAAACATGGGTAAAATCCCGGACAACAGTATAAGTGTAGTTGTTACATCTCCGCCCTATTGGGATTTAAAAGATTACTTCAAAGAAGGTCAGATCGGACAAGAGCCATATCCTGTCTACCTCAATCGTTTGAACAAAGTATGGAGAGAATGTTTTAAAAAACTGAATGACACAGGCTCACTTTGGATAAACATTAATATCAGGACCAAAAACGGCAAAGTAATCCTCATACCTAAAGATTTTATTATTCAATGTAAGAGAATAGGATTTCATTACAAAGGTATTCTGATCTGGCATAAATCTTCCGGTATTCCCACCCATGATAAGAATATCGTTGACAGACATGAATACGTATTAGTATTTTCAAAATCTGAAAAACTGAAACTTAACAACAGCATAACCTCATATCACGACTACAAAAATGACGCTATCAACGGGGGCGTATTCTGGAATATCAACAGGAAAGCCGGCAGTGTAGGAAAGCATTTCATACATCCCGCAATCTATCCTAACGAGCTGGTTTCAAGAATTGTAAAAGCTACCACTGACGAAAATGAAACAGTGCTTGACCCGTTCTTGGGAAGTGGCACAACATTAGTGGCTTCAATCTTAGAGGGACGTAATTGTATCGGATATGAGTATAATGAAGGCTTTAAGGAGCTCATACAAAGCAGGATCAACAATGAAACAGGATCATGTGATTCTAACATTAAAACGGTTATCTGACCTCGAAATCATTCGTTATATCTTTACATTATAAAAATGTGTACACCGCTCATTGCGGGCCCGCTCAATAGTGATCTAAGGAGTGGGTGAGGGAGTCGCGGATAACGGAGAATAACTAAGGAGGTTTCGTAACTGTCACGAGCAGACCGTAGCGAGTGGTTATAAAACAAGAGACTGCGTCGCAAAACAGATTGCGACGCAGTCTCAATATGGATGGGTTTATCGGGGTTTATTGCACGCTTACCTTGTAAGAGTGATTGCCGACTGTGACAATGTAGAACGCCGGGAGGACATCTACGGCAAATGTGCCCTCGACGTCGTCAGATACGATGACTTTTCCATCGATTGTGACTACGGTCACATGATGTCCGTCGGCTCCGTCGACTACAATCGTGTGTCCGTTGACCGAGACAGAGATACCTCCTGCGATTTCGCCGATTGACGACAGTGCCGAAACACTTTGAGGAGCTGATTCGCCGAGATTATAGACAACCTTGACGCTGTAGACCGATGAGGCGGGCGTATGGTCGACCGAGGGAATGGTATAGCTTGTCTCTTGGACAGGTGTGTCGTTGAGCTTTTTGTCACCGCGATAGATGTCGTAACCGTTGATTTCGAGCAAATCGTGGATAGAGCCGGCCTCGTAGGTGACGTCGTCAATCATGAGCATATAGCATCCGGTTGCCGAGCTGCGCAGAGCCATGTAGCGCGCTCCTTCGGGGAGATCAACCGAGTAGAGTGTCCATTCGCCCGGGACAGCCTTCACGTCCTCGACGAGTATGAAGTCGTCGGTGTCGAGGCTGCCGGTGCTGTAGTAAACGCTCATGTGTTCAGCCAGATATGACTGATAGCTCTTGGCGTAGAGCGTAACGGTCTGAGCCTTGCCGCTGAGGTAGGGTGAAATCGCCCAGTCGTCGACCTCACCGTCGTCATTGCGGTAAAGCGAGGCGAAGAATTTTTTGCCGCTGTGAGGCTTGAACGAGTTGTTGTCGGCGAGGTTTGCCATCTCGGTATCAAAGACAAAGAACGAGCGTGTGTCTTGTCCGGCTGTCATGCCGGGCAGAGGATAACCGTAGAGTCCGCCGACCGGTTTGTTGTCGCGGTCAACGGTCGTCCAGCCCTCGGGGTCGGGACCAAAGCCTTCGAAGTCTTCAAAGTCTTCGGTAACGGTGACGGCCTCGCCTTTTGTCAGGACGGGTGCGTCCCAACTGAGTGTGAATCCTTCTGACGAGGATTGTCCCTTGAGGTTGAGAACGGTAGGGTATGTGTTGTGTTTGGGAGCGACCGAAATCTGTTCGGATTTGTTATTTTCAGTCCGTGAATCTGTTGCAAGGATAACTTCAGCCGAGAATACCACAGGCTCGGTGGCGACGGCCGACATCGTTTGCGGGAAACTTGCCGTAATTGTGACTCCGGGCTCGATGGCGTCAATGTGGAGAGTGGCGGCTTCTTTACCGTCGGCTGTCAGTCTGACGTCAAATCCGCCCACGGCGACGGGAGTGTTGTTGCCTATTTTGACATCGACAGTGAAGTTGGCGCCTGCCATGACAGTTTCGGGAGCCTGAATGTCACGAACGGCAAGGTCGTCGGTGTAGCTGTTGCCTGCATGTATGTTGTCAAAAAGCATGTTGGCGTGGGTTTTGACAACACCTTCGAGACGTATCTCGACAGTCTTGTTGACGTAGGCGTCGAGCGGCACGATGACCGGTACCCATCCCTCGGTCTCACCGAGAGAGCTGATGGTGAAGTTTTTGAGGAGAGTCCACTCCGAGGTGCGGGATTCGCGGATATATACGTTCACTTCATTGAGGTCGGGTTTGCCGGCCTCGATGATGTTCCAAGCGAAGAAACTCAGTTGCGGTTTCTCGCAGTCTTCGAGAGTGATTTTTCCGGACATCAGCGACGAGCGGTCGTCGACGTTTGTGCCGGACAGTTTCAGGAAGCCGTTGTCGCCGTCCTGAGAGGAGGCACCCTCGACTTCGCGGTCGATGACCATTTGCCACTGAGCCAGACCCTCAGTGAATCCCGAACTCCACGGATAGGTGAGATATCCCTCGGGAATACTCTCGGCAAAGTCGCTGAATGGTGTTCCGGCAGGAATCATGGGTGACACCGTGCCGGCATATTCTTTGCCGACAAAAGCAAATACGCAATACTGAACGAAGTCCTGCTCGCCCTCGTCGAGCGCACGCAAGGTGAATTCGGTGTCGGTGATATTCTCGATATAAGCCTCCCAAGTCTGATTCTCGACATTGTATGTCGCAATCGTGTAAGTCAGCAGGTCGGGTTTGATTGTTTTGCCGTTTACGTCGGTGGTGACGGGTTGCCAAGTGATTTTAACCTCGCCGTCGTTGTCGGTTTCGATGATGTTGACCTCTGTCGGCGCGAGAGGTTTGCCGATGCCGACAAATGCGGTCACGGAGGCGGATTCGCCATCGCCGCCTTCGTTTGCGGCCACAACAGAGTATGTCACCTCACCGGAGGCCTCGGGCGTGTCGGTGAAACTGTATGCTCTGCCCGGAGTCGGGTTGTCGAAAGTCTTGACGGAGACGCCGTCGCGTTTCACCTCGATTGAGGCCAGTTGAGATATCGTGTTGCCGGCAAAATCGGTTGTCGGAGCCGTAAACGCGATGTCGACCGATAAGTTGCCGTTCATGTCGGGAGAGGCTTTCAGGTCAGTGACGGCGCTCGGGGTGGGCACACCTACGTATTCTTTGATTTCGATGTCGTCGAGGTATAGGTTGAAGTTCTTGGGGTCGGAGATGCTGTGGAAACCGATGAAGTAGACTCCGTCAGCATCCGGAATGATGTATTTGCTGAACGGCACCGGGGTGTTGATTGTCAGCAGCGTGGCCGGGAGTATCTGTTCAGTCATCGCATCTGCCGTAGCGGCTTTGCCCATTTTCACTTCGAGACGTTCGGGATAGTTGACGTAGCTGCATGATGATGTGAAAGAGAGTGTGTATATCTTACCGGCCAGAAGTTTGACTGGAGGAGTTATCAGCCAGTCGTCGACATTACCCTCGTTTGAGTAAGAGCACATGGCTTTCTTCTGCTGGGTGTAGTATGACCAAGTCTTTCCGTCTTTGTTGGCGTCGATGATTGTGAAACCGGCCATGTCTTCGGCGGTCTCAAACGTGTTTGTATAGGGTACCTTAATCGAGCCGAGCGACAGAGAGTTGGATATCGCCGCCGATGACGAGAGTCCGGCATTGGTTGCGACAACGCTGTAGGAGTATGATGTCAGCTCGTCGGGCTCGGGAACGGATTCGGCGAAAGATGTCTCCGCAATGTTTTCGGCGGAGACGCTGCCGTCGTTACGAGTGACGGTGTATTTAACTTCGGCGGGGTCGATATATCCTTCGTCGACGGCACGCGAGACGGCGGTCCATGAGAGCTTCATCTCGGTGCCTTCGCGCACGAGTTTGACATCGGTCGGACGGGCCGGGACGCCGTGTCCGACATAGAGCGATGCCTTGGCTTTGGGGCTGATGCCGGCGTCGTTAGAGAGGGTGACGATAAACTCATAATTGGCGGGATTGTCGAGTGTGACGGAGGTGCTGACATGTCCGCCGAACGAAGTGTTGCCGTTGGCCACAACCTGCCCGTTTGCAGAGATAGAATAGGTAAGCGGGCCGTCGGCGGCGTTGCCGATATAGGTTGTGGTCGGGGCGTCAAACTCGATGCTGCCGGTCATTGAGCCTTTCGGGAAACTGACGCTGAGGTTGGTTACGGCTGCCGGAGCGTTGTCCTCGGCCTCGGGGGCGGGGACAAACATGCCCATGATTTCGTCGTTGTTGGTGTAAGCAAACAAGTCGGTGGCTGCGCCGGTCGAGAGGTTTACCTCACACAGCACGGAGGCTTTACCTTCCTCGAGAACGTTCCAGAACATGCGTCCGCTGCGAGGGTCGATGGTCGCCGAGCTGAGATACTGGGGCGCTTTACCGGTCTCGCCGATGACAGTGACATCGCCGGTGTTTTTGTCAATTTTGCAGAGCGACGACGATGTTGCCATCAGACGGTTGTCGACCTTCTCGGCTTCGTAGCTGATAGCGTAGATTTGACCGGCGGCGTTGATTGCAAGCGAGTTCCAGTTGCCGGGCAGGTCAGCAATCTTGCTTGCTGTGACGGCCGAGGTCGTATAGATAAGTTTGGTGAGCTGCATGCCGCTCTTGTCGGCGTTGAAAGTTATGCCGTAGCATGCAAAGGTCGTCGGGTCGTATGCGACACCGCCCGTCACGACACATTCCACCGTACCGTTGATGTATCCGTCTCGTTTGCCTGTTTCCAAATTATATGCCGAGATGGTGGTGTAGCCGGTGCCGTAGTATTCGTCATAGCTTGTGGCATAGTAGATGTTTTCGATGCAGACACCGCCGTAGAGTGCATTGGGGCCGTCAAGCAGCAGAGTGGTTTCGGGAGAGCTGACAGAGTAAATGCCACGTGGATATTGACAGTCCCACTCGCCGGTGATGATGTCGCTGTGGTAGACGGCTCCGCGCAGGTCGGGGAGATTGTCAGACGCGACTGCCGGAGCTTTGGCAGCTGTTTTGGCTACCGTAGCTTTGAGAGTCGGGGCGCTTTGGCGTGCGGTGCGGAAGACGCTTGCCTTGGCTGCCTGCGTTCCTGCCGGCTCCTGCATGTAAGCCCGTGAGCTGACTGTTTTACGCTCGGTTGCTGGTCGGGCAAGTGCCTTTTCAGCACCCGCGGGCTCGATTTTCGGGACGGTAGTCCGATTTGCAGCCTGTAGAACGGTAGCTGAAACCGCGACCGTCAACAGTGCAATTGAAAAGAAATGTTTCATAAATTTATAGTGATTAATAACAGCCGAAATATATATTTGACACCTCTGGCAAAATGCTAAATTTTAAGTATACCTGATTGCAAAAAGATAGTTTTATAGCCGGTTTTATAAATTTTGGCAAATATAATCACTATTTGACAAATATGCAATATGAGGGCGTCGGGAATCCGTTAAAAAATAGGACGCACCTTTGGAATGTTGATGTATCAGATTGATTACCAGTCATACATGCCTAAGGTGCGTACCTGTAAATTATACGTAAAAGCGGTTTCGGTATTTTATTCCGTCAATAGTGCTCTAAGGAGCGGGTGAGAGAGTCGCGGATGATGGCGCGGAGCTCGGGCGGCTCCATGACGGTCACGCGCGGGCCGTAGGAGAGGATTTCGTTGACGAGGTCGTCGGTGATGCGCATTTTGTAGATGAAGTCTGAGAATTCGTCGTGTATCATCTCGCTCTGAGAGTGATGCAGTGGCAGGGCGCGGAAGTATTTGGCCTGACGAGGGTCGGTGCGCAGCACGATGCGCTTGGGCTCGTTCTGGGTGAAGATTATGCCGAATGAGTCACGGAAATATGTCTCGGGGTCAAACGTCGGGTCGGGCGTGAACTGCTCGGCGAGCATGACTGCCGACTTCATGCGGTCGAGCGCATAGGTCTTGACGCGGTTGTCGGCGGTGTTGCGGCCGGTCAGATACCAGCGCTGCTTGAAAATCTTGAGGAAATACGGTTCGACGGTCACGCCGGGTGTGGGCAGCGAGCGCGTGTATGGCTGATAGTCAAAGCGCAGCAGGTGGTTGGTCTTAAGGGCGTCGATGACCACGGCGAGCCAGTCGCGTGCCGATGGCACGTCTTCGATGAAGATTTTGTGTGACACCTCGCGCGAGCCGCTGAGTATGTCGTTGGTAGCGGCGGAGTTGAGCAGCCAATCGGTCACGCTCTCGTTGTGGGCATCGTCCTCGGAGATGTAATACTCGAATGTCGAAGGGTCGCACTCGATGTTGATGCTGAACAGCTCCTCGACGGCCTGACGGTAGTTGTAAAATGTGCGCCGCGGCAGTCGCGAGCTGCCGTCAGAGAAGCGCGAGCGACGCCAGCACTCGTCAATTTCCTGACGGGTTATGCGGCCGTAGCGGCGGATGGTGTCGACGAGCCAGATGTAGCGGTTGAAAAGGTCGCGTGCCATGGTCAGGCGGCTTTGGCGGGTTTGTCGTCAGCCTTGTCAGTGGCTTTTTTGCCGATGGATAGCAGACGCAGGCCGATAACCGTAATCAGGGCATTGAGCAGCAGCAACTCGAAGCTTGTCTCGTAGCCGAAGGCCTCCTTGAGTGCCCACTGGATGACCCATGAGAGCACGGGGGCGGCCACACATACAGCGGGCACCCAGCGGTCATGAACGGGCTTCTTCCAGAACATGCCGTAAACAAACAGTCCGAGTATCGGGCCGTAAGTGTATGAGGCGAGTGTGTAGACTGCGCTGATGGCGTCCTGATCGCTCAGATAGTAGAAGGCGACGATGACGGCGCCCATGACGACTGACATGGCGATGTGGACTATCTTGCGGGTGCGGGTGACGCGCTTCTCCTCCTGTTTCTTGTGAGCCTGCAGAATGTCGACAGTGAACGAGGTGGTCAGCGACGTCAACGCCGAGCCGGCGGCCGAATAGGCGGCGGCGACGAGGCCGAGCACGAAGAGCACACCGACAATCACGGGCATGGACTCATGTGTGGCGACCATGCCGAAGATGTCGTCGGTCTTGGCCGGCACGTCTATGCCGTTGCGGTCGAGGAAGATGACCATCAGCGTGCCGAGCAGCAGGAAGAGGGCGATGACAAAGAATTGTGTGATGCCGCTGACTATCATATTCTTCTGGCTTTGTGACGAGTTCTTGCAGGCGAGATTGCGCTGCATCATGTCTTGGTCAAGACCGGTCATGGCAACGGCCATAAACACGCCGGCGATAAACTGTTTCCAGAAGTAGGTGCCTTCTTTGGGATTGTCAAAGAAGAACATGCGCGATGTCGGATGATCGCTGATGGCCGAGACCATTTCGCCGAATGAGAAGCCTAAGTTGGTTGCCACGAAGTATATGCAGAGCACCACCGACATGATGAGGCAGAAGCTCTTGAGCGTGTCGGTCCATATCACCGCCTTGACGCCGCCCTGCACTGTGTAGAGCCATATCAGGGCGATGGTCACGATGACGTTGAAAATGAACGGTATATGCAGCGGCGAGAAGACTAAAAGCTGCAATACGGCGCACACCACAAAGAATCTGACGGCCGCTCCTAACATCTTGGAAATAAAAAAGAACCATGCGCCCGTGCGGTAAGTCGAGCGGCCGAAGCGCTCCTCCAAGTAGCCGTAGATTGAGATGAGGTTGCGGCGGTAGAACATCGGCACGAGCACAAAGGCGATGGCGAAGTAACCGACAATAAAGCCGAGCACCATCTGCAGATAGGCGTAGCCCTTGCCGACTACCATGCCGGGCACGGAGATAAAGGTGACGCCCGAAATGGCCGCTCCCACCATGGCGAAGGCCACGAGAGGCCACGGGGTGCGTCGGTTGCCGGTGAAGAAAGTCGAATTGCTCGAGCCGCGGCCCGCGAAATATGATATTGCTAAAAGGAGGATGAAGTAGCCTACTATCGTGAGGATGATAATGACCGGTTGTGACATATGGCGATATTCGTTATAATCGTTTATAATCAGTTATTCGACGTAGAGCAGATAGGGGCGGCGCTGCTCTTTGAAACGGGCAACATCGTCGGCCCATGTAGCCTTGATATCTTCGGCGCTCATGCCTTGTTCAATCATCTTTCGGATATCTCCGCGGCCGATGAGCAGCTCGAAGAACGAGCGGAAAAATTTGTCGCCAATGCCGAGGTCGCGGTAAGCGTCGATGAGATAACTGAGGTTGATGCCCTGCGCGATAGCCTCGTCGTCAGAGATGCCGCTGAGATCGACCCCGTGGCAGAGTTTGTCTAATTGCGGGGGATTCTTGGCGCCTGCCACCGAGCGCGGCGTGAACTCAAAGTCGCGACCTTTCATGTCAGGGTGACCGTAAATCATAAACGGGCTGTCTGTGCCGCGGCCGAGGCTCACGGGTGTGGCCTCGAAGTAGCAAAGCGACGGATAGAGATAGATAGCCGTCATGGTCTTGAGGTTAGGCGACGGAGCGACGGGCAGACGATAGCGTGTCTGATGGGTGTAGTTGTCACAGGGGATGACCTTTAGATTGACCTTGGCGCTGTCGGCGAGCCAGCCCTCGCCGTTGGCCATCAGGGCGAGTTCGCCGAGTGTCATGCCGTGCACGACGGGGATGGGGAGGCGTCCGACCCCCGACTTATAGCGCATGTCGAGTATAGGACCGTCGACCGTCATGCCATTGGGGTTGGGGCGGTCGAGGACGACGACCGACTTGCCCGCACGCGCGGCGGCATTCATCAGGTCTATCATCGTGCAGTAATAAGTATAGTAGCGCAGACCGACATCCTGTATGTCGACCACGATAACGTCAAGCGAGTCGATTACCTCGGGGGCGGGGCCGCGCTTGCCGCCGTCATAGAGCGACGATATCTTGATGCCGGTCACGGGGTCAACGCTGCTGCTGACCTTCTCGCCGGCGTCAGCGTCGCCACGGAAACCGTGCTCGGACGAGAATATCGTCACCACGTTGATGCCGCCGTCGAGCATCAGGTCGAGTGTGTGGCGGTCGCCGACCATGCCCGTATGGTTTGAGAACAGTGCTACACGGCGGTCTTTGAGCAAGGGGAAGTATTCGGCGGTTTTGGCTGCGGCCACTGTTACTGTGTCGGCCGAGCGGGTCTGCTGCATCGGTGTGCTTTCTGCCCGTCCGCGCGATGCGTCTCCGCATGCGAGAGTCGGCATGGCCGCCGCAATAACCGCGATGACCGAAAATAGTTGTTTGATAGTCATTGGTTTATAAGGTATTGGATTTAATATTAGCTACATCGTAAAGTTACGACAAAGAAGTCGCCCAATCATCTTAAATATAATGTATAAAACATAATAAAATTTAAAATAGTATATGTGTGCCGTTCTTCCCGAAAAAATTCATAACTTTGCATCGTTAACCATGAACGGGGTATTAGCTCATCTGGCTAGAGCGCGACACTGGCAGTGTCGAGGTGAGCGGTTCGAGTCCGCTATACTCCACTAACACTCCTAAAGCGAATCGATTTTCGGTTCGCTTTTTTGTTATATATTTGCATTATTAATCAATTAGGCTAATTGGTCTAATTAGACTAATTAGTCAAATATCATTATTTTATTAACCTAAATCTCTTATCCGATGCCCGAGACATTCCTGCCGCAAAAGGGTAATTATCGTAAACTGATAGCTTTCCGGAAAGCAGAGTGCATCTACGATATCACTTATTACTTTGCGCATACTTATTTAGAAAAGGGTGACCGTACTATAGACCAAATGGTACAGGCAGCCCGAAGCGGCAGGCAAAACATAGCCGAAGGCTCTGCAGCGGCCGCTACGTCTGCCGAAACTGAAATAAAACTTGTAAATGTGGCTCGGGCGAGCCTTCAGGAACTGCTCTTGGACTATGAAGATTATCTCAGAGTGAATAGCTTGACCAAATGGGATTTAAACTCTGAAAAAGCAGTCCGAACAAGACGCGTATGTTCAGAGCATAATGACTCGGCGTTTTACGTAGAGGCCATTAAACATCGTTCGGCAGAGACTACCGCCAATATTGCCATCACACTCATTCATCAGACCGACGTGTTTCTTCGCAAACTCTTGGAAAGACTTCAGGACGACTTCATAAAAAACGGCGGCATCAAAGAGCAAATGTACCGCGCCCGCACAAATTTCCGGGAAAAGCAGTCATAATAATTTGCGGGCGGTGATGACGGTGTGGGATGAGGCGTTGATTGTCAGAAGGCAGTGACGGGAGGTGACATAATAGTTTTTGCCGCGACGCTCTATGGTAGCGGCAGGGTCGGAGACGAGTTGCCTGATGGCCGTCATCAGTTCATTGTCACTGAGGTCATGCATCCCGAGATTGCGCCTCAGACGTTCGGCGCCCATAACTGTTGTGTGCAGACGGCCGGTGTCGATAGCGCAGGCGCCAAATCCTAACTGCCGGCGGACTTTGCGGGGAAGGTTGGCGGCGGCGAGGAGATACGATCGGTGTATGAGCTCGCGGTGCAGACTGTCAGGCACATCGCCGGTGAAGTCGACCGACACCCAGTGACGCTTGTTCATGTGAAATCCGGGACGGATTGAGGCATATCGGTCGCAAAGCTCGACGCCGTAGTCAGGGTCGACTTTTATGTTGTAAAATGCCCATTGTCCCGTAAGGTCCATCAGACAGAACATGCGGCCGCCAATCTCGAGAGCAAGGGCGTCAGGGCCGAAAGGACACCTCTCGGTGGCAAACGGCAGCGACAGCCCGTACTCTCTGACTTCCTCGATATTCATGCAGCGAAGATACGAATTTTACTTGTAATCCGGCTCGGGGGCGTATTTTGCGGCGTCGTATTTGGGTCGGGCGTTTATGTCATATTTAAAGGTTACGCTGCCGCCATGCTCGGCCTGCATAATGCTCTCGCGGTTATTGACATAATACTCATGGTCGGCAAGGGCCTTCTTACGGTCGACTTTGTTGTAATCGTCAGCCGAATACATTGGTGAGATGATTCGTTCGGTCTTCTCTATGCCTGTGGCTATGTAGCCGTCACCGTTGTCGGCAACGGCTTTGAGGATAAGTCCGGGGAGACCGTGCAGTTTCCAAGGGCCGTAAGGCATCGGGATTTCGGGCGCAAACCATGCGATCCACCGGCGCCCGTGATAGTCGGTCTCAGCCTTGACACATTCGTAACTGAGAATCGTCTGAGTCGAGTCTCCTATCTGCCACTGCTGCTCGTCTAAAGTTTCGTCATAAAAGCAATGGTTATTGGCTAAACGGCTGTAGTATCTGAGAGTGTTGTCGGCCGGCTTGGTGAATACGTATGTATGTACTTTTTTTACCGGGCCTTTACGCATATCGAACGACATGCCGCCGTCTGCGGTGCGTGTCATGCATGCGGCCATAATGATTTGCTGTAATTGTTTCTTGCCTTCGGGAGTCGATGACAGCGAGTCAGACCACAGGCTGAGATCGTTGAAATACTTTGATTCGCGGGCATTGGCGAGCAGCGACATACGTCCTGTCTCCATCGAATCGCTTTCCCAGTTTCTCGAATTTGATTCATACGAGACCAATATGTCGGCCTTCGATTGTGCGCTGGCGGTCATCGCTGCCGAACAAAGGAGCATTAATATAAAAAATTGTTTCATAGTGAATTATTTATAATCAGTTTCAATCAAATCAAAGCCTTCCGGGAGTTGGACCTCTTGCATTGAAGTGCCGAATTCCGCGTTCATCTGTGCTCCGGAATTGTTATAGAATGTCCATTGCAATTTCAGCATATCCTTACGTTTAACCATATTCGAAAGTTCGTGTCCATACATTTTTTCGGGGAAAGGTTTATCGGACGTCTCTATCCCGGTTGCCTCAAAGCGATATTTACCATTATCGGCATCGGCTTTAAGAATCAGACCCGGCAATCCGCACAATTTCCATGGACCGTCATGAATTGGTATTTCCGGAGTGAACCATACTTTCCAGTACCGACCGTGATAGTCGGTTTCTGCCATGACACATTCGTAGCCGAGGATATTTAGTGTCGAATCGGTGATTTCCCAATTTTGTTCATCCATGTTTTCCTCGTAATGCCCGAGTTCTCCGGCGGCTTCCCCATAATAAGCCGTTTTTCTATCGCCAAAATTTTTAATGACGTATGTTCGTGAGCCGGGGAGCAAAGACGGTCTCTCGCCGGCTGCGTTTGCCGCCTCAACCATACTGTTGAACTGAACAGTCCCTTGTGGGGTTGAAAGCATTGAATCTACAACGAGAGTCATCGGATTATAATAATGTGAAATCTCGCCGTTAGCCAACAATATCATTTTTTCTTTCTTATTGGCACCTGTCCAGTTTTTGTAACGTTCGGTGTACTCCACCTTGATTTGCGCATTTTCCTGTGCGATAACTGTGCTTGCTGTAAAACACAGAAGAAGGAATGTGATTAGTCTGTTCATTTTCTAATGGTTAGTGAGAGGAGCAACTGGCGGCCGCGGAGTTGTCGGCTGCTCTCGAATGATGACAGCTGTGAGTATGTCGTGTAGCTGTAGGTGCGTTTGTTTAGGATATTCGTGAGCGAGGCTCCGAGCTCGATGCGTTTGTTGAGTTGCATGGTGAGTTTTGTATCGAGCATTACGATATTTTTATATGTCGACTCGGTCAGTTCGTTGCGGTAATGTTCGCCGCTGACGGTCCATTGCCATTTGCGATGCGGAGTGAAGGTCAGGCTCAGTTCGTTCTCCATAGTCGAGAGCCACGACTCGCTCATGCCGTTCATGGTCAGGCGGCTGTCAGAATAGTCGATACGGTAGTCGAAGCTGAACCAGCGGCATGGGTTACCGTTTAGCTTGCCGCCGACACTCCAGCCCGTACTGACCGAGTTGACCGATTGCTGCTGCGAGAGCAGATGCGACTCGCTGCGGCTGAACGAGCCGTTGACATTGCAGCTTCCGCGCATGAAGTCAAGGGTCTTGCCGATATTGGCGAGTGTCATGAACGACTTACCGTCATTATTGGCGTCGGCATAGCTGTAAACGACATAATCGCCATAAAGCTGCTGCGCCATCGTATATGGAACGTGGCTCCACGAGTGCATCACCATGCCGTTGGCAAACAGTCCGTGGCGTGTATGCTTGTAGCTGACGCTTGCAGACACGTTCTGCGACGATGAGTTGTAAAAATCATCCACACCGCTTTTCAGAGTGCGGTAGTCGGTCATTATGAGTCCGGGATGGATAAGATTGAGATTCATCGGCGAGCGTCCGAGACCGCTGCGCAAGGTGCCCGAAAAGCGGTTGTTCGGTTTCCAGTTCATACTGAGCGACGGCGAGAAATAGACCTCGTCGTGGTTTGCAATAGCCTTGTCGAAGTTATAATGAGCATAACTTACAGGCAGGTTGAGCGACAGATTCACACGACGCACCCTGTATTCAAACTTAGGAGTCGCATATACGGTGAGATAGTTGGTGTTCACCACGTTTTCAGTCAGCCCCGGAAGTTCCTCCGGCAACTCGGGCAACTGTGAGTCCATCGAGCGCAGATAAGCTTTTATCCCGCCTTCAAGGCTCAGTGTCACGCCACTTATATTGAAGGCGTAAGCTGCGCTCTCGTGGGTATAGAAAGCGTGGTCTGAGATATGCTGCCGGAAGGATGCGCCCCTCTCTTCTCTCATGTCGAGATTCAGCGTCTGTGGCAGGGATTCCCATTCGTTCACACTTTGGAAAGTTACAAGGTGTTTGCCCTTGAAGCGTTTAATCATCTTGAATCGGTTGCTGACATAGTAATCGGGCAATTTGGCAGACTGGTTGTTGGGTAAAGAGCCGGTCGTGGCGAGGCTGACATCATCCCAGTCTATGTTTGTTTGGAGCGTGTTGTTGATGAATGCCGTCTTTTGGTTAAGCTCATAGATGAATTTGCCGCTCAGGGAGTGGCTGTGCTCGATGCCGTCACGGTTTTCAGTGATGACTCGCTTGCCGTCGTCGATGAAATAGGTTGTCGTGTTGGCGGCCTCGGACGTCACACGGTCAAACGAGTAGTCGACGTTGGCCTTCACCTCGCCTCGGCCGAGTTTCCAAAGACTGTTTGTCGAGACGAGAAAAGAGCGGTTGAAGAGTGTGCGGCGGCTGTCAAGCGACGGCACACCCGGCAGCCCGACGGAGACGTAGCGGCTGAGACCTGTCTGACGGCGCTCGGCAAAGAAATCGGTGCGCGACGACGATAGGTCCTCGCCGGTGTTGTTGGTGCGCAAAGTGGTGATATTCTGGAAGTCTGGCATAACGGCCATGGCAAAGAGCTCGCTGTCCCATGCGCCGCCCTCGGGCTGCCATGACCAACCGCCGGCGGCATCGCCGTGAAAAGTCCATGTGGCCTTGGCCTTGTTTTTGAGTTTAAGGTTAATGGCGGCCTTGTCAGAGAACGCGATACCCGAGAGTACCTGCATGGGCTGGTGGTTTTCCATCACCTCGACTGCGCCCACGTCCTCGTGGCTGATGCCGTTAGTGGCGACGCCATACTTGCCGCCGAGCAGATCGGAGCCTTCGATATAGAATTTGTTGATGTCCTCGCCCTGATATTGAATTTTGCCGTTTTTGGCTACATCGATGCCGGGCATGCGGCGCAGCACGTCGCCTATCGAGCGGTCCTGCTGTTGCGCGAAAGAGCCGACGTTATATGTAATGGTGTCGCCCTGCTCGCGTATGCGGTCGGCTTTGACAGCCACTTCCTTTAGTTTGATTGCACCGGGCTCCATGCTGACTGTAAGCGGCAACGCCACACTGTCTAAGGCGAATGACTGCTTGGCAAAGCCCATCATCGTCACCTCGAGACGATGCCCTGTGACTTCGGGCAGCGACATGGCGAACTTGCCGTCGGCCTTTGTCGTGGCGAATTTGCGGATTTTGCCGTCAGCTCCCTTGACCATAACTGATGCACCCGCCAGCGGCTCGCTGTTCTCCTTGTCGATAACAATGCCGCCCACATCGACCTGCGCCGATACCGGCAACGACAATGCTAACAGCAAAAACGCAATCAGAAATCTCATAATGTGAATGATTGGATTGAGACCGTTTTTTCGTTCGCGGCAAATATATGATTAAAAATTGGTCTGCAGTTTAACAAATGTTCAGTTACACTGATTTTTATCATAATTTTGCACAATGTGTTTAAAAATACTTTGACAATGAAACCGATACCCGCGATGAAGCCTGAGTTTGACATCAAGAGCATTGCGACCGGACGCAAGCGCTATCTCGATCTGCTGCTCATGGGAGACGAGCAGGAGAGCATGATTGACCGTTATCTCATGTGCGGTGACATGTACGTGGCCTTCGCCGGCGACGAGGCTGTGGGCGTCTGTGTCGTGACCCGTGAGGCTGATAATCTGATGGAAATTAAAAACCTTGCGGTGTCGCCCGACCGACGACGCATGGGCATCGGGCACTTGTTGCTGCGTTTTATCGAAAACCGTTATGAAGACTATGACATTCAGCTCGGTACGGGTGCTACGCCTTCGACTGTCAAGTTTTATGAATCAGCCGGTTATCGGTATTCTCACCGTATAAAGGATTTTTTCAGCATCAATTATGACCATCCGATTGTCGAGGAGGGAGTACTGCTCACCGACATGCTTTATTTTGTCAAGAGAAAATCCGACAAGGGATAATTTTTTTGAGATGGCAATCGGCCGGGGCTTTTGCTAAGTCGTTGAGAATTTGTATTTTTGCCTTGGACAAAATATCAGAATATAAAACATCGAATGGGAAAAGAAATCTTTATAAGTTATAGTCGTATTGATACAGACATTGCCGACCGTATTTGTGTCGCACTCGACAAAGCGGGGATAAGTTATTTTATAGACCGAAAAGGTATCGGTGGAGGCATGGAGTTTCCGATGGTACTCGCGCAGGCAATCCTCGACTGCAAACTTTTTCTGTATCTTGCCAGCGAAAATTCATACAGAAGTCGTTTCACCACAAGTGAGATTACTTTCGCATTCAATGAAAAAGAACACAATTCTATTCTACCATATATAATCGATGGATCCCAATTGCCGGCACATCTGCGTTTTATATTTTCAGGTATAAATTGGCGTACGATAAGTGAACATCCCATCGAGACTGTCCTTATAAATGATCTTCTTACATTACTTGGACGCGAACGTAAAGTTGCAGAAACTCAAACTTTACATCCGGCCCCAGCCGGCTTAACACGAGAAGAGTCTGAGTACCGTTGGAGAGAAATTTTTGCCTTGGAGCGTGAAGGAAAATTTGAAGATGCCCGTTGGAAGATAATACAATTGGCAGATAATGACGACCCAATGGCTCTGACATACATAGCTAAATATTATTACGAAGGGAAATATGGCTATCCCAAAGACATCGACAAGGCCATTGAACTATACAAAAAATCTGCGAATGCAGGTTATTACCATGCGCAATATATGTTGGCTGAATTTTATAATGAAGGCAAACATGTCCCACTCGATCCTGTACGTGCGTTTTCCCTTTTTAAAGCTTCGGCAGACCAAGGCTGGAAATATGCCTGCTACGAAGTCGGACATCACTATCTCGAAGGTATCGGTTGCACAAAAAATCTGAATGAAGGAGTACGTTATCTCAAAATGGCCGTCAATGAAAAGATTAATCCGGCCCAGTATGAACTGGGGCGTTGCTACGAAGAGGGCCTTGGCGTTTCACGCGACATAGACAAAGCTCTGGAGCTATATAAATTAGCATATAAAGGTGTCGACGGCGGTTATTTTTATGATTATAAGAATAAATCTCGTGAAGCCATACGTCGTCTTACCGGAGTGGTTACTACCGCTGACAAAGAGGCCGATGCAAACCGATATTACGAAGAGGGCAAATATACCGAGGCACTTAAACTTTATTTGGAGGTCGAAAAGGAATCACCATACTGCTGGAAAATACGCAATCGCATAGGACACATGTATTTTAATGGTAAGGGGGCCACGGTTGATTATGTCAAGGCCGCAGAAATGTGGCAGAAAGTGCTTACCCGCCCCGGAAACGTAGCTTACAAAAACTCAGTATTCAATCTTGGAGTGCTTTATGAAACAGGTCGAGGTGTGCCTATGGATAAAAAGAAAGCTTTTGAATGCTATATAGCCGCCGGAAATTTATCATACGCATTGAGAGCAGTGGGCAAATGCTACTGCTATGGAATCGGTGTTGAAAAAAATCTCGTAAAAGGTAAAGAGTATCTTGATCTCGCAGAGGAGAAAGGAGACCAAAGGGCAACCGAAATCAAGAAGGAGGTAGGTTTTTAGACAGATAGGAGTATTCACCGCCGGGCAAAAGATGTCTGAACAGTCATGTTATTCTGCGCCGGGTAATTAGCTCTGCGGTTACGAGCGTCCTCGCTCGGCAAATCTCAAATAAATTTGGATTTGCTCTCGACTTATTCGTATCTTTGCAACGAGCAAAGGTTATGAGGGTTTTGCATGACCTCCGAAAATGTAGGGACGTGCCTTTGGCACGTATTACCGGCAATCATTTTTGAGGTTTTTCGCAACACTCTCGTTGAAAAGGGAACCGGGTGAAAGTCCCGGACAGTACCCGCTGCTGTAATTCCGGCAGACACCGCGCCGTCACACTGACGGAGATGTCTGTAAAGGTCGCTTACAAGCCACTGACGGTCAGAGACCGGTCGGGAAGGCGCGGCCGACGGATAAGTCAGAAGACCTGCCCGCAGCTCGCATGTCGATTTCTGCCAACGGGACAATTGGCGCGAATATCTGTCTGTGACTCAGATTTAAACAGTTATCACTCAGCGTCGTAGCAAGCCGTCTCGTCAATCACCCCGAGGCGTTTTTTGTTTGTGTGCGGCCGACCGCATCGCCGCAAAATGTAACTGACTGATGAACAGAATTATATTCTCGATTCTCTGCATACTGCTTATTTTCGCCGCTCCGTCGTGCAACAAAGACGATGTCATCGGCGCATCCGATGGCAAACTGCCGGTCATAGACCCGCTCGGCGACGAGGGCGTCTATGTGGTCAAAACCGGCGGCACGCTTGAGATTGCGCCTGTATTCGAGGGTGTCGACGACATGTCGGCCATCGTGTGGACACTCGATGACCGAGAGGTGGCGCGCGGCCCCGTCTTCACCCGTCAATGGCTCGAACGCGGCGAGTTCTATCTGACAGTCAGCGCATCAAACCGCGCCGGCACCGCCACGGCCGACATCCGCGTCGATGTCATCGACATGATGCCGCCGCGCATAACGCTCAACGAGCCCGAAGGGGGCTTTGTAACCGCTCCGGGCGTGGCGCTCGTCATCTCGCCTGTGATAGCGTCTGACGAAGACTCGGGCGAGCTCCACATCGAGTGGACGATTGACGGCGAGGACGCCGGTGACACTGACACACTGAGTTTTATGGCCGCGGAAGAGGGTATATATAGAGTCAGTGTCACAGCGACCAACGACGACGGCACGGCAAGCCGCGAGTTCACCGTAACGGTCACGCGCCGCTCGGCGATGAGGCTGTCGTTCCCGCAGCAGTCATATTTCATAACCTCGACGACACGCTACACCTTTGCCGGACGTCCCGTCATACTGCGCCCGGAGTTTTCGGGCTTCGCCAATCCTGTATTCAGCTGGACAGTCGACGGTGTGACTGTCGGCTGCAGCGACGAGGTCTTTATTTATACGCCCGAACGCCCGTCGACCGCGCAGGTTGCTGTCACCGTCACTGACGGCGACGAATCGATGACGGCGACGGTCACGGTGATCTGTGTTGACGCCACCGAGAGTTCGCGCCGTCGCCCCGTGACGTCCTCGAGCCGTCGCGACGCCGACCGTGTCTATGAATATGTGCCCGCACCCGGCCAGTTTATCGGCGAAACATCGGTCAGCGGCATGCCCGGACAGGGCTCCGTCCACGACGAGGCCTGCGCATGGGCATTGCGGCGCTTAGACAGCAGGCTGACAGTCTCGCTCGGCTCGTTCGGCGGCTATATTATTGCCGGTTTTGACCACAGCGTGGCAGCCGGAGGGGACGACTATGACCTTGCAGTCGGCGGCAACGCTTTTGTATCGGCGCGCGACGGCAGCAACGAGCCCGGCATAGTCTGGGTCAGTCAGGATGTCAACGGCAACGGCCTCCCCGATGACGAATGGTATGAGCTGGCCGCCTCAGAGACCGGCAAGCCGACGACCACCACCAACTTCGCCGTGACATATTACCGCCCCGACGGCCCGGCTATGTCGGTAGGATGGACAGCGTCTGACGGAACATCGGGCACGGTCGACTATCTGCCGTCATTCCACCGTCAGGACTCCTATTACCCCGGCTGGATTGACGCCGCAAGCTACACTCTGCGCGGAACACGCATCACGCCTGACAGCAGTTTCAACCCCGCCACCGGCTATTGGGCGAATATGCCTCTGCCATGGGGTTATGCCGACAATGCCGGCTCGGATGCTGTCGGCTCGACCTCAAGCGGTTTGGACCAAAAGACCGGCCTGCGCATCGCCAATGCCATTATGGCCGACGGCAGCCCGATTGCACTCGAATATATCGACTTTGTCAAAGTGCAGACCGGCCCGTTGGCCAAATGCGGTCCCTTGGGCGAAGTCTCGACCGAAGTAACTTCAATCTCCGACTTTCATATCAACCCGTGAAACACATACGCAGCATATTATTACCGGCCATCGCGGGAACGCTTCTGTTGCTTGCGCTCGGGTCCTGCATGAAGTGGGATTACGGGAGCGAGGAGGATTTTGACAGCCGGGCGTCGGGAATTTTCGTTCTCAACGAGGGCAACTTCCAGTATGGCAACGCCTCGCTGTCGTTCTACGACCCCGCGACACGTCAGGTCGAGAACGAAATATTCTATCGTGCCAACGGCATGCGCCTCGGCGACGTCGCCCAGTCTTTGACACTCTATGGAGGCTGCGGATGGGTCGTGGTCAACAACAGCCATGTCATCTTTGCCTTCGACCTGAGCAACTATCGCGAGACCGGCCGCATCACCGGTCTGACCTCGCCGCGCTACATACACTTTGTCAGTGACCGCAAGGCCTATGTCACTCAGCTGTGGGACAACCGTATCGCTGTCATAGACCCGCAGACTTACTCCGTTACTTCCTATATAGAGGTCGAAGGCATGGACTCCGAGACAGCCTCGACCGAACAGATGGTCAGCCTCGGGCGCTATGTCTACGTCAGCTGCTGGAGTTATCAGGACGAGGTGCTGAAAATTGACTCCGAGACCGATCGCATAGTCGGCCGCGTGACTGTGGGCTTGCAGCCGCGCTCGTTGGTCGTCGACCGCTACGGATGCCTGTGGACGCTCTGTGACGGCGGTTACGAGGGGTCACCCACAGGCAGCGGTCAGCCGACGCTGCACTGCATCGAGCCTGAGACCATGACAGTTCTCGAGAGTTTTAGTTTCCGCAAGTCTGACCGTGTCGCGGGGCTTTGTCTCAACGGCGCGAGTGACCGTCTCTACTGGATTAATGACGGGGTGTGGTCGATGAGTGTCGACGCGCGGCGTCTGCCCGTGCGGCCTGTCATAAAAGGCGGAGAGACACTCTTTTACTCCATGGCGGTGGACCCCGTCAGCGGCGAGATATATGTGGCCGATGCCATAGACTATCAGCAGCCGAGCGTCATCAGCCGATACACGGCCGACGGTGTGCTCGTCGACAGTTTCGAGGCCGGAATCAACCCCACGCAGATGGTGTGGTGCGACGCCGCCGATTATCAGACTCTTAACATGAGTAAACCATGAAGAAGCTGCTGACACTCATCATATTGCTGACCTCGGCTGTCAGCGTTGCCGCCGAGACAGCGCCTGATTCGCTTGCACCGCGACGCCTCAGGGACTTTGTGGTCTGGGGACGTCGTCCGCTGACCGACGTCGGTGTCAACAAGACGGTCTTTGACTCTGCGGCTCTTAAAGAGAATATAGCGCTCTCGCTTGCCGACGTGCTGACCTACAATTCGTCAGTTTTCGTCAAGAGCTACGGCCGCGCCACGCTTTCGACAGTCGCTTTCCGCGGCACGTCGCCCTCGCACACACAAGTTACATGGAACGGCATGCCCGTCAGCAACCCCATGCTCGGCATGACCGATTTCTCGACCATTCCCTCGTTTTTTATCGACCGCGCGTCGTTGCTACACGGCACATCATCGGTCAACGAAACCGGAGGCGGCCTCGGCGGCTTGGTCAAGCTCTCCACGACGCCCGTCGAAATCGGCCCCGGACTCGGGCTGCAATATGTGCAAGGCATAGGCTCATTCAAGACTTTCGACGAGTTTCTGCGCGTCAGCTACGGCGGCAAGCGCATCAAATCGTCGACGCGCGTCGTCTACAGTTCGTCGCCAAACGATTATAAATATGTCAATCGCGACAAAAAGGAGAATATCTACGACGATGACCACAACATCATCGGTCAGTATTATCCGACCGAACGCAACCGCTCGGGTGCGTTCAAGGACTTTCACGCCCTGCAGCAGCTTTATTACACGCCGACCGATGCCGACCGACTCGGCCTCAACGTGTGGTATATAAATTCAAACCGCGAGCTGCCGATGCTCACCACCGATTACGGTGACGAAAAAGACTTCGAGAACCGTCAGCGCGAACAGACCGTCCGCTCGGTCATCTCGTGGGATCACACGGCTGACAGCTGGCGCATGGCCCTCAAGGGCGGCTATATCCACACGTCGCTCAACTATCTATACCGCCGCGAGATAACTGCCGGCAACTGGGCCTCGATGACCGACAGTCACAGCCGCGTCAACACGGTCTACGGCAGCAGCGAAGGGGTCTACAATCCCTCGCGCCGTCTTATGCTCACGCTCGGACTGTCGGCCACGCAGCATTTTGTGCGCTCAGCTGACAAAAACGTCATCACACAGCAGGGCGACCGCGACATCGTGGGCTATGACAAGGCCCGCATAGAGCTGTCGGGCTCGGTGTCGGCCCGCTGGCAGCCGATAGACCCTCTCGGGCTTTCGCTCGTGCTGCGTCAGGAAATGTACGGCGACACTTGGGCGCCGCTCATCCCGGCTTTTTTTGTCGACGCGTTGGTCTCGCGTCGCGGCAATGTGATGCTGAAAGCCTCGGTGTCAAAAAACAGCAAGTTCCCGAGCCTCAACGACCTCTATTTCCAGCCCGGCGGCAATCCTGACCTTCGCAGCGAGAAGGGCTGGACCTATGACGCCGGCCTGTCGTTTGATGTCGGCATGACGTCGCCAGTGCCGGTTGTCGTCAGCGGAAGCGCCTCTTGGTTTGACTCATATATCGACGACTGGATTATGTGGCTGCCAACCACCAAAGGTTTCTTCTCACCGCGCAACGTCAAGAGCGTCCATGCCTACGGCATAGAGTCTCGTCTTGACATAGGCGCCGAGCCGTGGCTCGGATGGGTGTTTGACTTCTCGGCCAACTACTCGTGGACGCCGTCGGTCAACCGCGGCCCGGCCATGTCGCCCTCCGACAAATCGGTCGGACGTCAGCTGCCCTATGTGCCGCGTCACTCGGCCGCGCTGACAGCGTCAGTGACATGGCGTCGCTGGTCATTTCTCTACAAATGGGCTTATTACTCAGAGCGTTTCACCATGTCGAGCAACGAGTCGACGCTGACCGGACGTCTGCCGGCCTACTACATGAGTAACGTGACGCTCTCGCGCTCGCTTTCGTTCCGTCCGGTCGACCTGCAGCTCAAATTCGCGGTCAACAACCTCTTTGACGAGGAATACCTGTCGGTGCTCTCGCGTCCGATGCCCGGCATAAACTTTGAGTTCTTCATCTCCGTGACACCGCGTTTCGGCTCAAAATCAAAGTGACCGGCCAATCAACTTTGCCCCTGACGTTGTTTATATTATAGAGCCACGCAAGAACGGGCCGAGGACTTTCAGCAGATTTTTACTACCTTTGCCCCCTCATAACCGGCTTTTAAAACAAAACTGACAAAAACGCTACTTTATGTTTAACGACCACCTGCAGATATCCGAGCGCGGCATCGAGATGCCCGCCTCGCCTATACGAAAATTGGCACCTCTGTCATATGAGGCCATGGACCGCGGCGTCACAATCTACCGTCTCAATATAGGGCAGCCCGACCTCCCTACCCCGCCGAAAGCCTTAGACGTGCTCAAACATATCGACCGCAAGACGCTCGAATACAGCCCATCGCAGGGCTACCGTTCGCTGCGTAAGGCTCTTGTAGGATATTATGACCGTTATCAGATAAAGCTCGACCCCGACGAAATCATCATTACCTGCGGCGGCTCCGAGGCCGTGCTTTTTGCCTTCATGAGTTGTCTCAATCCCGGCGACGAGATTATCATCCCCGAGCCGGCTTATGCCAACTACATGAGCTTCGCCATCTCGGCCGGTGCAGTCATACGCACGGTCACGACGACCATCGAGGAGGGCTTCTGCCTGCCTAAAATTGACAAATTCGAGGAACTCATCAACGAGCGCACCAAGGCCATACTGATATGTAACCCCAACAACCCGACGGGCTACCTCTACACCCAGCGCGAGATGAATCAGATACGTGACCTTGTCAAAAAATACAATCTATATCTTTTTTCCGACGAGGTTTACCGCGAGTTTATCTATACGGGCAGTCCCTATATCAGCGCCATGCACCTCGAAGGCATCAGTCAGAATGTCATACTTATCGACTCCGTATCAAAGCGTTACAGCGAGTGCGGCATACGCATCGGCGCACTGATTACCAAAAACAAGGCCGTGCGCGACACGGTGATGAAATTCTGTCAGGCCCGGCTGTCGCCGCCTCTGCTCGGCCAGCTCGTCGCCGAGGCCTCGATTGACGGCACGGAGCAGTATTCGCGCGACGTCTATGAGGAGTATGTCGAGCGCCGCAAGTGTTTGGTCGACGGCGTAAACCGTATCCCGGGGTGTTACAGTCCGATACCTATGGGCGCGTTCTATACGCTCGTTCAATTACCGGTCGACGACGCCGAGAAATTCTGCGAATGGTGTCTGCGTGACTTTGTCTGGAAAGACGAACACACGCCCGAGGGCAGCATCGGCGAGACCGTCATGATGGCTCCTGCGGCCGGATTCTACACCAATCCCGAGCTTGGCCGCCATCAGGTACGTCTGGCCTACGTCCTGTCGATGGACAAGATAAAACGTGCGCTCTTCGTCCTCGAAAAAGCCCTCGAGGCCTACAACAGCCGTAAATAAACGAAAATCGTTAAAAATCCAATGTAGGGACGTAGCCTTTGGCACGTATAACGTGGCCGTTATGATTCACACCTCATACATGCCGTCGCTCGCATAGCTCGCTTTGGCATGTCCCTACGAGTTAATATTTATAATCCGTAAGGGTCAGTCGTTGCGGCTGTCGCCGACTTCAGACCTGTAGGCATAAGCGTTGCGCAGCGACTCGAAGTCGCCGGGCGACGCTTTTAATTTTGCAGTGTCGGCCAACGGATTATAGCTTTTGATGACGGCGAGCTGACTGACTGTGCGTGCGACGGCGCGCGGCGCGGCCATGGGTACCGTGATACGCGGCAGCCCGAAGTAGCCGGTGAGCGAGTCGAGAGCCATCTGTGTGGCTCGCACCTTGCCGTCATGTGAGTAACCGGCGATATGTGGCGTGGCGATAACGGCACGCTCCAACAGTTCGCGCGAGATATCAGGCTCTCCCTCCCAGCAGTCGATTACTGCCTGTCCGACAAGTCCGTTGTCGATGGCCTCAACCAAAGCCGGTGTGTCTACTATCTGACCTCGGGCGCTGTTGATGACCATAGGAGCTCGGCGCAGACTCTCAAAAAAATTTTTCCCGGCGATATGGTGTGTGGCGTCGGGTCCTTCGGCGGTCAGCGGAGTGTGGAAGGTGATGATATCGCATCGCTCGGCAATCTCGTCGAGTGTCGACCATCCGTCTCCGCCCTCGGCGCGCTGTCGCGGCGGGTCACAGACCATTACCTCCATATCTAATCCGCGGGCCCAGCGCTCGATGATGGAGCCGACATGACCGACTCCGACGATGCCGATTTTATACTGAGCCACGGGGCGGTTGGCAAGTCTCATTACCGACGCCATGACATATTGGGCGACAGCCGGGGCGTTGCAGCCCGGGGCGTTGGTGACTGTTATGCCGCGGTTACGACACCATTCCAAGTCGACATGGTCAAGACCTATCGTGGCCGATGCGATGAATGTGCAGCGTGAGTCAAGCAGCAGCGCGGCGTCGCAGCGTGTACGAGTGCGGATAATCATTGCGTCGGCGTCGCGGACAGCCTCGGGAGTTATCTCGTCGGCCGCAAGATATCTTACATTGGCATACGGCTCTAAAAGTCCGGCGATAAAAGGCACGTTGCGCTCGATGATTATGTTTATATGGCGAGTGTCCATACGTAAAGCGAGAGATAAGTGATTATTATCAATGCTATGCCGACGCCTGATTTCTCTCCGGCATGGATTGTAATCAGATGTGCGAGCATAAATGAGGTGCAGAAATTAAACATTGTCAGATAGGCCGGCAGATTTGAGTAGTCGACGGCCATCGCTATCGCCGTGACAAGAGTCAGCAGCGTCAGAAAACCGTTGCGGCCCCGTGTCTGTGCGTTATATGTGATTAGCTTAAGTATCGTCAGAAGATATGCCGACAGACACAGAACGACGGTCAGAGCCACGGTTGTCAGCAACACTATGGCGCGCCCGAGGTCTATCGACGCGAAAATACTGACTATCTGAGGCAGATGTAAGTCGTCAAGGCTAATAACACCGAAGCCGAAAAGCAGCCACCACGGCGTGATAATGCTCAGCAGGGCCGCAAGGACAGTGCGAAGTGTGAAGATACGCATCTGCGCGCAAGCCGCCAGAAAGACAGGGATGTAAACCGCAAAAGCATACTGGCACGATGCGGCCCCCGAAAGGATAAAGAAAGCTAAAAAAACACGCCGCTGTGGCCGTGGATTGCCGAAACAGCTGAACATAAGCACCATCGCTACACCCGTCAGCAGACACACGACAGAGCCCGAACACAGGCCGACTGTGAGCATCGGCGTTGCCGCACACATGACTGCAAATAAGGTGATATGCACCACCGTCATGGTGCGGGGCACTTTATAAGCCCGCGTGATGAAATGCATCAGTATGCATATACATCCGAGTGCGGCGATGTTGAGCCAGAAGGACAGACGCTGATTGTCTGCGACCCACTGATCAGGCGATGCAAATACGACTCCGAAATCAGACTGTGACCGGCTCACGGCGCCGGCAGTCAGCGCATACAGTCCGGTCGCCGCCATTATGACAATGGCAAGCCACATCATGGCGTGCGACATCATCAGACGTGTGAGACGGGCTGAGAAAGCTGACATCTTGCGGACGTTATCGCATTAGGTCGCGGCCGATGTCGCGGCGGAAATATTTGCCGTCGAAGTCGATGGCCTCGATGGCGCGATAGCTTTTGGCGAGGGCATCGGCGATGTCACTGCCCATCGAAGTGGCGGCGATGACACGTCCCCCCGAGGTGACGAGGCGGCCGTCGACGTCGATTTTGGTGCCGGCGTGGAAGAGTATACTTTCGGCCGGAGCGAGGTCGCCTGTTATGGGCAGGCCTTTGCGATAGCTGCCGGGATAGCCGCCAGAGACGGCCATGACGGTGACGGCGGTGCGCGGGTCGGCCTCGGCCGGCAGGTCGGCGAGATTGCCGCGGGCTGCGCCTTCCATCAGGTCGACGAGGTCTGAGCTGAGACGGGGCATAACGACCTCGGTCTCGGGGTCGCCCATGCGCACGTTATATTCGATTACCATAGGCTCACCGCCCACGTTGATGAGGCCAAGGAAGATGAAGCCGCAGTAGACGATGCCCTCTTCCTTGAGGCCGCGGACAGTCGGGAGGATTATGCGCTGCTCGACCTTGTCCATAAAGGTCTTGTCAGCAAAAGGCACCGGGCTGACCGCACCCATGCCGCCGGTGTTGGGACCGGTGTCGCCCTCGCCGATGCGTTTGTAGTCCTTGGCCACGGGCAGGATGCGATAGCCGCCGTTGCCGTCGGTGAGGACAAAGACAGAACATTCGATGCCCGACAGGAATTCTTCGATTACGACCGTTGCCGACGACTGTCCGAACATGCCGCCGAGCATCTCGTCGAGAGCGCGGCACGCTTCGTCGAGCGAGTCGATAATCAGCACGCCCTTGCCGGCGGCGAGGCCGTCAGCCTTGAGCACATAAGGAGCCTTCAGCGTGGCGAGGAAAGCTTTGCCGTCGGCCACGGTCTCGGCTGTGAACGAGCGGTAGCGGGCCGTCGGGATGGCGTGGCGTGTCATGAAGGCCTTGGCGAAGTCCTTACTGCCCTCTAACGCGGCGCCGGCTTTCGACGGACCGACGACAAGCACACCGTCATTCTCAAAACAGTCATATATACCTGCCACCAAGGGGTCCTCGTTGCCGACGACTATCATGTCGATTTTGTTGTCTGCCACGAAACGGCGGATGCCGTCAAAGTCGAGCGGCGAGAGCGCTACGTTGGTGCCGTAGGCGCCTGTGCCGCCGTTGCCGGGAGCGATAAAGAGACTTGCTGTGCGGGGACTTTGGCTGATTTTACGTGCGAGGGCCGATTCGCGGCCTCCCGAGCCAAGGAGCAGTATATTAAGCTGTGTCATAATCGTTTGTAATGAAATGTGGCTGTCGTATTATTGGTTAATCTTTGTTCTCGTTGTCGTTGCGGCCCTCGTCGCGGCGTTTCCATCCGCGCAGTCTCATTCGCGGCCCGTCAGTCGGCGGCAATGTCGGTCGCTTCTGTCCTATAGATTTGAGTGCAAACGGGTTTCGACGCACTGCAAGCGGATTTTCAGACTCGACACGCGGCTGACGGCTGTCATCGTCGCGACGCTCTCTGAAGTCTCTTTTTTTAAAGTCTTTAGAGTCATTAAAGTCATTAAAGCGGTTAGGCCGCTTGCGGTCTTTAAAGTCCTTAGGGTCTTTAAAGTCCTTAGGGCCTTTAGAGTCATTAAAGCGTCTCGGGCCTTTAAACTCCTTAGAATCTTTAAAGCCTTTGCGGCGGTCTTTGAAATCTTTCTGCTCGGCGCTGCGCTCTTTGCGCGCGGGCTCGCTCTCGCCGCGGCCTATCTTGCCGCCGGCGGCGACACAAGATTTGCGGTCCCCCTCGAAGATGACATATTCGCGCAACTCACATTCCAATGCGCCGTTATAGAGGGGTATGCGCTGCGACGGAGCCAGCGAGATTTTGCGGAAATATTCGTCACGATAGCCGATAATCCATGCGTGCCAGCCGGTGAAGACACGTTTTAGCTTGGTACCTATGGTCTCGTAGAGCGCGTCCATGTCAGGGGCGCTGATGCGTTCGCCGTAGGGCGGGTTGGTGACCACGACACCCGCCGGCTGCGGAGCCTCCTCCCATTTTGAAATCGGCATGACTTTCAGCTCGACATGGCGCGCGACGCCTGCGCTCTTGAGGTTTTGCTCGGCGATGGCGATGGCACGCGGCGATATGTCGGCGCCGATGATTGGCACTGTTATTTCGCGCTCGGCCGAGTCGTCGCTGTAGAGGCGGTCATAAAGCTCGCTGTCAAAGTCTTTCCAGTTCTCGAAAGCAAACGAGCGGCGGTAGATGCCGGGGTTAATGTTGGCGGCGATGAGGGCGGCCTCGACCAAGAATGTGCCTGAGCCGCACATCGGGTCGACGAAGGGTGTCTCGCCGCGCCAGCCGCTGAGCAGGATGATGCCGGCGGCAAGCACTTCGTTGATTGGCGCCTCAGTCTGTGCCACACGGTAGCCGCGCTTGTGGAGCGATTCGCCCGACGAGTCTAACGACAGTGTAACGTCAGTCCCCGAGACGTGGACATTAATGAGCACGTCGGCATCCTGAAGTCTGACACCTGGACGCTTGTCAGCACCATAACGGTCTTTAAACCAGTCGACGATGGCGTCTTTGACGCGGTAGGTGATATAACGCGAATGAGTCAGCTCCTCGCTGTAAGCCGTAGTGTCTATGGCAAATGTCTTGTCGAGCGACAACAGCGACGACCAGTCGAAGTCTTTTGTTTTCTCGTAAAGTTCCTCGGGGTCTTTGGCCTTGAAACTGTAAAAGGGCTTGAGGATGCGCAGCGCCGTGCGGCAACAGAGATTCGCACGGTAAAGTGTCTCGAGATTGCCGTAGAACGACACCATGCGTTTGCCGGGCTCTACATTCTCGGCGCCGAGGCCGCGAAGCTCTTCAGCGAGCACATATTCAAGACCGGCGAAAGTCTTGGCGACCATTTCAAATTTATCGTTGACAGACATAGTCCTTAATTATGATTTACAAACTTCTATTGTATTGCCACATAAAGCGTTGCGAACGCAGACGGCCGATGATGCAACATGCTGCAAAGTTACGCAAATAAATTGGTTTTTATTAATGCAATAATTAACTTTGTCAAACAATCAACTTCATCACATACCTAAAATCACATAATACACTATGAAACTGATAAATAGTTTGGCGATTGCGGCTTTGTCGCTTGCCTGCGCGTCTGCGGCTGTCGCTCAGAAGCCGAGCCGCGGCATAGGCGTCTATCCCGGCAATCCCGACGAATGTTTTGCACCGACAGTGAGCGCTGACCGCTCGGGCGCCGACCGCGATGTGGCTTTCCGTCGCCGTGCTCTCGCCTCGTCACAGGCCGATTATGACAAGACCGCCACATGGCTGACCAACGGCGGCGACAAGGATAACTACTGGCGCAGCCTTCACGGCGGCGAGCAGTGGGTGATGGTCGACTTTGGCGCGCCGGCCGCATTGGACATGCTCGTGACCGGCTGGATTGACCGCCCCGAGCGTGCCCGCGTGGCTCTCTCAAATGACGGCGTCAGATGGCGCGAAGGCTTTGCCGACGCGCTCGCTGACACAGTGCGTTTCGGCGCCCGTCCCGAGGCCCGCTTCGTGCGCATCGACATGTGGGGCAAGCCCGATAAAACATACGCCATTTCTTCTCTTAAGGCCATCGGCCGCGGCGGTGTCACCGTCACGCCCCACGTCCGCGACAGCCGCTCACTTGACGGCGGCGACTGGCGTTTGAAGCCCGTAAGGGAAATTCCCGAGGCTACGGGTGAGGAGCTTTCGACCGGCGAGATTGACACCGCGCCGTGGATGATTGCAACCGTGCCCGGCACTGTCCTGACCTCATATATCGACAACGGCGCCGTGCCCGCCCCAAACCACCTGCAGGACGAACTGCAGATTTCAGAGAACTTTTTTGACTCGGATTTCTGGTACTACACAACCTTCGAAACGCCGCGCGGACGCTCTGACGCGCAGCGCAGCCTCGAGTTTGACGGTGTCAACTGGAAAGGCGACGTATGGCTCAATGGCACACATCTCGGCCGCATTGACGGCGCCTTCCGTCGCGGCTCGTTTGATGTTACGAAACTGCTCAACAAGCGAGGTGTCAATCACTTGGCTGTCAGGATACACAAGCCGGCCACTCCCGGCGAGACCCACACCAAGACCACCGCGAGCACAGGCAAAAACGGCGGCAAATTAGGCGCCGACAACCCGACATTCCACGCCTCCGTCGGCTGGGACTGGATTACGACCGTGCGCGGCCGCAACATAGGCATCTGGAACGACGTGCGCCTGACCGAGCGCGGCCCCGTGGCGCTCGCCGACCCTATGGTCAGCACCGTCCTCGCCCTGCCTGACACCACGGCCACTCTCACCGCCTCGGTCATAGTCACCAACAATTCGCGCCGCCGGGCCGACGTCGACCTCTGTCTGACCATCGGCGATGACATCAAGGCCTGCCGCAAAGTGACACTCGCAGCCGGCGCAGACTCTGTTGTGACATTCTCGCCCGCGGAGTTCCCGCAGCTCGCTGACCGTCGCATGGCCCTGTGGTGGCCTGCCGGTTATGGCGCGCAGGTGCTTTATCCGTCGTCATTCACCGCCACAGTCAAGGGCCGCGAGTCTGACCGCACCGACTTCAACACGGGCATACGTCAGATGACTTACAGCGTCGACAACGGCATACTCAATATATATGTCAACGGACGCCGATTCGTCGGCCGTGGCGGCAACTGGGGCTTCCCCGAGCACAATCTCGCCTATCGCGGCCGCGAGTATGACGCTGCCGTCGGCAACCACGCCCGCATGAACTGCACTCTGATACGCAACTGGGTCGGCCAGACAGGCGACGAGGAGTTTTATGACGCCTGCGACCGCCACGGCGTGATGATATGGCAGGATTTCTGGCTCGCCAATCCCGGCGACGGCCCCAACCCCGACAACGAGGAGATGTTTGTCGACAACGCCCGCGACTATGTCAAGCGCATACGCCGTCACCCGTCTATCGCGCTCTATTGCGGCCGCAACGAGGGCAATCCGCCGGCATCGCTCGACAGCGCCCTGCGTGCTACTGTGGCCGAGCTCCATCCCGACATGCACTATATCTCACATTCGGCTGCCGGAGTCGTCTCCGGCTTTGGTCCTTACAGCGCGCTGCGTCCGGCCGAATATTTCCATCTGCAGGGCGGGATAGACCGCCTGCACAGCGAGCGCGGCATGCCTAACGTCATGACACCTGAGGGTACTCTTCGCGCGCTCGGCGAGGACGCCGCATGGCCTTTGGACCTCGCTTGGGCACACCGCGATTTCACTTACGGGGGCGCCCAGAACGGCAACAGTTTCATGAAACTCAACGCCAAGGCTCTCGGCGAGTCTGAGTCGGCCGAGCAGTTCGCCCGGCGCGCCCAGCTGACCAATTATGAGGGCTACCGCGCCATGTATGAGGCCCGCAGTCCTCACCGTCAGGGCCTGCTGATATGGATGAGCCATCCCGCCGAGCCGTCAATGGTCTGGCAAACCTACGATTATTATCTCGAGCCTACCGCCGGCTTCTTCGGCGTCAAGAAAGCATGCGAGCCCCTGCACATACAGTGGAATCAGCGCACCGACTCCATTGAAGTCGTCAATATCAGCGCCGGCGACCGCCGCAACCTCACCGCCAAGCTCAGTCTTTATGACATCGACGGCAAGCTCCTTGCCACACGTAGCGCCGCAGTCAGCCCGGCCGAGGACACGACCACGCCGCTGATGCGCCGTCCGGCCGACTTCGACGAGCAGACACCCGTCGAGTTCGTCTGCCTGAGCCTCACCGATGCGGCCGGCCACGAGCTGTCGCACAACGTCTATCTGCGCGGCCGTGAGGAGGGCAACTATCGCGCGTTGCTCGACCGCAAGCCTGCCGCGCCAGTGCTGCGCTCATGGAACGTGGGCGACGCTGCTTCCGACGGCTCTGTCACCGGCACTGCGTTGATTGCCAACACATCGCAGCAACCCGTCGTGATGGCCCGTCTCAACCTTGTGGCCGATGACGGCGACCAGATACTCCCCGTCACATATTCAGACAACTATATCACCCTGATGCCGGGCGAGCAGGCCACGGTCACCGTCGGCTGGAACACTGCCGACGCCCGCTCCGACGCCTCACCCCGCATCATCCTTTCCACCGTCCTCGACTGACCTCCTATCCGGCCCAAAAGACGAATAAAAAGCAGCGCCCATGCATCACTGCATTGGCGCTGCAAACGCAATTGCTACCTAATTATCTCTAAATAAGAGACAATATCATTTTCTTATATCGAAACTTTTACTCTCACCGAGCCGACTCTGACGATATAGAGTCCGGCAGGGAGATTACTGATAACGTTGTCTTTTCCGCTGTAAACCATGCGTCCGGCATAGTCATAGACTGTCACCGCGGCATCGACGCCAAGACCATTGACGCGTATGGCGCCCCCCTCGACAGTGACGATGACCGCACCTGCGCCATCAATGTCATCGACGCCCGTCGAAACCATCTCCTCGATACGACCGAAGTTTTTCCACGGCGCGACAGCCTTGTATTTGTCAGCTGTACCTTTGGGAACGTAGAGTGTCGCATCCGGCAGTTGCTCGTCATTGAATACCGATTCACATTCAAGGGGCTCTTCCCAGTTGCAGTAGACAGATTTGAGTTCGATGCACGAGCTGAAAGCTCCGTCACCGATTGATTCCACAGATGCCGGGATATTGACAGATGTCAGAGAGAGGCATGACTCAAACGCAGCATAGCCGATTGTCTTTACTGATTCGGGGATAGTTATGTCTGTAATTTCAGGACAATAATCAAACGCATCATCAGCTATTGAAGTCACAGTTGCGGGAATATTTACGACTCCTTTTTTACCGGAGGGGCAAACGACGAGGCTTGTCATGTCTGCAGTATATATAATGCCGTCAAATGCAGTATAGGTTTCATTAGTACCTGCCACATCTATTGATTCAAGTAATGTATTGGCATAGAAAGATGATCTGCCTATATATGATACCCCGGCGGGTATAATCATATTTGTCAGGCCCGAGCAATTAGAGAACGCAAAGTCCTCGATTCTTGTAACATTATCCGAAAGTGTCACTGATGTTAGCCCTTTACCTTCTTGGAAGGCAGTCATGCCGATGACGGTAACTGAAGCAGGGACGACAAAAACGCCTTTGCGGCTCGGAGGACATAAAACCAGAGTCGCCATATCCTTTGAATAAATGACATTGTCAGACGAGGTATAGGTCTGATTATCCTCAGCGATATCGATAGTCTCAAGAGCGGTCGCCCCGACTAAAGCCGACGTGCTGAACGTGTTCACGGATGCCGGAATCGACACTGCGGTCAGCTCGGGAGAATAACAAAATGCAAGGTCGCCGATTGCGGTGACATTATAAGTTTTTCCTTTGAACTCAACTGTAGAGGGGATTACGAGCTCGCCTGTATATGGATTCTCGCCATAAGTCACCGCTACCGTGCGCTCCTCATCAGACATGATGACATAATAAATGCCGTCAACTAACAGACGGTCTCCGATAGAAACCGCTTCCTCGATATTCGCAAAACCGCTCCACGGCTCGACAGTCTGATATTTATTTACTGTGCCTTTAGGCACATAAAGTGTCGCACCGAGCAGCGCCGATTCATGGAACAGTTCGCTGCACTCAAGAGGCTCCTCCCAATTACAGTAAACAGCCTTAAGATTCTCGCAATAGCCAAACGCACCGTCACCGATTGAAGTCACTGATGACGGGATTGACAGCGATGACAGGAAGACGCATGAGTTGAAGGCAGAATATCCTATCGTAGTAACCGACGACGGAATCACGACAGATGTCAGTTCTACACAACCTGCAAAAGCATTGTTTTTAATTGTAGTCACCGTCGAAGGAATCACGACTTCGCCCATTTTTGTCATGGGGCAACATATCAGCGTCTCGATGTTTTTATCATAAAGGATGCCGTCGGCAGCAGCAAAAGCCGGATTATCTTCTGCTACCTCAAAACCCTCGAGACTGCTGCAAAGCTCAAATGCCCAGTTGCCTATTGACACGACAGACGCAGGAATCGACATCGATTTAAGCTCCATACAATTCATAAACGCCTTGCTTCCGATCGATGTAACAGTCGTTGGTATCGTCACGGCTGTCAAATCCATACACTCGGCAAACGCACTCTCCCCGATTTCAGTCACGGTGTAGGTCTTTGTGTCGTATTCAATTTGCGCCGGAATTACGACATCATCGGTGTATTTGTTGGCACCCCTTGTCACCTCGACTGTCATGTCGGTATCAGAAATGATTTTATAATAAATGCCGTTTATATGGAAACTGTTGTCACCATAACCGACTTCTACGATATTGGCAAAACTGCTCCAAGGAGCCACACCCTGATAGGACGCTTTGGCACCCTCCGGCACATATAATGTCGCCGTCTGAGGCACTTTTGTCGGGAAGTTAGGAGAACATTCAAGAGGTGTTTCAGAGTGAAACCATATCGATGACAGTTTTCCGCAACTCTGAAATACCGTATTCTCCATCTTAGTAATTGATGCGGGTAATGAGACAGTCTTTAATCCTCTGCATCCGTCAAATAAATAGCTGCTGATTTTTGTGACTGACGACGGTATATAGGCCGACTCCAATGCATAACAATATCTGAAAGCACTGTGCTTTATTGTCGTAACTGTATTTGGGATTATGATAGATGTAAGTTTTTCACAAGTTTCAAAGCCTCCTACTTCAATTGTTTCAACCGTATTAGGAATAACAAATTCGCCCGATTTGCCGCCC
>CBCSTG010000018.1:0-65962 GCA_965143025.1 uncultured Bacteroidales bacterium | reverse complement strand
GATGGGTCGTGATTTGATGTCTCGTGTTCGACAGCGGCCATATCCTGCTCGCGTTCGCGGCGCAGACGTTCGCGGCGGCGCAGGCTGAAATAGAGCAGTACGATTGCCGCTATTGACGCGGCAAGCACGCCGAAGTAATATGTGGCGGTCATCGCTCCTGCCGCGTATTGTTTCCATCCGATAGAGGCCATTACAATAAGGTAAACGGTCAGAGCGGCGGGAATGAGTATTGAGCGTTTGATTTTCATTGTTGTTTTTGTGCGGTCTGTGAATCTGATTCGGAACCCGTTTTCACGATATATGGCGATTGTGAGGGGTCGAAACAGCCTTCAGAGAGGTACTTGTAAAGCTTGAGACAAGCCCATGCGTCAATTGCGGCGTATGCCTGCTGATGCTCTGTGAGTTCAGGAGCTTCCCAGTTTGTGAGTCTCTGATTCTTTGAGATGGTTTCGCCGAAGACAATCGCATAAATCTTTTGCAGAGATATATCGCTTATGCCAAAACGTTTGACATAGTCCTGAAGTTCGATAAATCCGGCAGGTTCAAACTCATCGGAGCGACGAATGGCTGTAAAGTCGTCGTGGGTCGAGAGGCCGATTTTTGCGATGTCGGGATTCTCAAGAAATTTGCGCAACGGCTGGATTAATCCGAGTTTATTAAGGCGGAACAGATAGCAGAAGTCGTCTGTGGCAAGTTGCATAAGTGCGACTTTGTGAGACCGGCCTTTGTGAAATGACGGACGTGTCTCGGTGTCAAACCCGACGAGGCGATGGCGCGAAAGCTCACGCAGGGCCACACGGGCCATGTCGACCGAGTCGACGACCTTGATGCCTCCGTGAAACTCGACGCGCGGCAGTTGAGCCAGACGCTCTTTGGGTATGGCGATTCTTATATCTGTCATTTCGTCTGCAAAGTTACGGATTAATAGAGAGCCGCATGTTGATATTAACAAAATTTTATAGACTCTCGGCCGTCATCGCCGGCACCTCTAACATTTCAGCTTCAGGGAAGTGACGCATGAGGTAGCGGGCTATGAAACCGCGTGTGTCATCGGCGATTACGGTGTCGCGGTCGAAGTAAGTGTTATATAGAAGATAATCTAACTTAAGTCCGCGGCGCTCGATGGCCTCAAGCGAGAGAATGGTGTGGTTGATGGAGCCTAAAACGCCGTTTGTGACCAAGGCCAAAGGCAGATTGCGCGAGGCCACGTAGTCGATGGTCAGGAATTCGTCAGTCAGAGGCACCATCAGGCCGCCGGCGCCCTCGATGAGCAGCACGTCGTAGCGCGACGAAAGCAGCTCGCGACTGCGGTCGATGGCCTCGATGTCTATCTCGCGGCCGTCAAGACGTGCTGCAAGCTGGGCCGAGGCCGGGTAGGTGAATATGACGGGTGACGTCGTGAGGTCGGCGTCCTCGGGCAGCGGGCCTGTGCCGGTCAGACGGCGATGAAGCTCGATGTCCTCAGAGCGGCCGACATTGCCGGTCTGGACAAATTTCTGAGTGGCTACGGATAGACCTTGGTCCATAAATCGGCGTGCGAGCCACGCCGTGCAGTAGCTTTTGCCGGCGTCTGTATCTATGCCGCTGACAAATATTGTTTTATGTGCTGACATAATTATGTTTGTTATGCTTTTTTGCGTAAAATGATGCGTAATGTGCGATAGACGAGGTGGCAGCGTCCGTCCAAGCGTCGCGGATATCGGCTGCAGAACGTCACGCCCGCGTTGGGAGACCGTGAGAGTCCATTCGTGCGGTCGAGCGCGTTGACTCCCGTAAGTTTGAGATGGCGAAGTACGTCGACAGGCTCGTCAAACTCCATGTCGTAGTCGGCTGTCTCGAATGACAATATATCGAAGCCGTCGGGTATCATGCGGCGCCAGCCGTCGGCCGTCGGCAGATGCAGGTGTTGGCCGCTGACCGATGTGACCTCGTCTAAGTTGCCACAGACAAAAGTTGTCAGCAATAGCAGACCGCCGTCTCTGAGCACTCTGTGACACTCGTCAAAAAAACGTTTCGGCGAATTAAACCACTGGATGGTCGAGGCGCTTGCTATAGTGTCAAAGCGATGTGTAGGAGTAGACCGTATTGCAATTTCGGCGTCGCATGTGCGAAAAGTCGCGTCTTCGGTGCCGGTGGGCGGTGTGGCACAAAGATCCCAGAGATGCAGACGGCTTTTGTTGCGTCCGATATTGCTCAGATAGCGGCTCAGCCGTCCGCTGCCCGGGCCGATTTCGAGAGTCGAACTGCCCGGAGCGGCAATCTCGTGCTCTAAGCGCAGCCGGTTTATATCCTCGATGAGACTGTCGATAATGGCGTTCTGCACTGTGGCGTTGTCGTCGTATGTACGTATACCTGACTCAAAACGTTGGGCAGCCCGCTCTTTGTCAATGACAAATGCTTCGGCGATTTCCTGCAGGTCGATGTAATGCGGACGGTCGGTCACACACAGTTCGGCGTTGCCCTCCCATGCGCGCTGTTGGTTGAATGGCGGGAAGATGGCGTCGTCGCGTCCGATAATTGCGCGGTCCCACTGCGTGACCTGCGGATTTGACAGAAGCGGAGCAGGGTATATGGCGTCAAGCTCCTCGACAAGTTCGTCTGCCGGGCGCTGCGGCAGCGTGGCGGCGAAATGTTCAAATGTCTGACGGTCACCGCACATGCGGCGGAAAAACTTTGTCAGTCGGCGGTCATCGAGCGTGGCTTTAGTTCCCTCGAAGATGGCCACGGGGATGCCCGTGCGGTCATCGACAGGCGTCAGTGTGCCGTTGACGGCGATGCGCGAGGTAATGCGTCGGTCGAGCGAGTGTATGCTCATAGATGCCGCGTAGACGCCCATTGACCATGCTATCAGTACAATCTCTTCATAGTCAGATAGAGGACTCCAGTCTATAGACAGATCTCGGTAGTCCCAAACTACAAAAGTGTCATAGCCGGGCCGACAGACATGGGCAAAAGGTGCACTGTCCATGCCCCATCCTGCAAATATCAGGATGACACGACGTTCGCCAGTATGTCTGATGAATCGGCTTTTCATCTGATACCCAATGTTTCGAGCGTTTTACCGAGACGGTCTATCTCGTCTGTGGTTATGGCGGCCGACAGGCTGAAACGCAGCCGCTCTGTGCCGGGGGGAACGGTCGGGGTGCGTATCGGCAGCACTTTGAATCCCGCCGCAAGCAGTTTGTTAGACAACTCGACAGCGAGCCGCGGGTCGCCGACAATCAGCGGACGTATATGTCCCGGCTCCTTGCAGTTCAAGGCATTGGCGAGATGACGGCCGAGCACGGCGAGTGCGTCGCGCTCCGTGTCCATGTCCATCATGCGGCGGAAGATGAACTCGGTCCATGCGATATTAAGCGGCGGCAGGGCGGTCGAAAATATCAGACTACGGGCTTTGTTGACCATGAAGTCACGCATCGTTGGACTCATCACTGCGAAGGCACCGACCGACGCAAGTGCCTTGCCGAACGTACCGACTATGATATCGATGTCTGCGACAGCATCGGCCGATGCGACAAGTCCTAGTCCGGCAGGGCCGCAGACGCCCACGGCGTGTGCCTCGTCGACGTAGAGAGTGACACGGTCGCCGTGACGTCGTTTGATGTCGGCGAGTGCTTGGATGTCGGCCGTGTCGCCGTCCATGCTGTAGACGCTCTCGACGATGATGAGTATACGCTCGTAATCATTGATTTTTGACGCTACGATTTCTTCGAGACGAACAAAGTCGTTGTGCGGAAAGCGAGTGAATTGGGCTCCTGACAGCTTGATGCCGTCGATGATGCTCGCGTGGACGAGGCGGTCGGCGACAATTAGTGTCTTTTTGTCGGCGAGGGCCGAGACGAGACCGGTGTTGGCGTGATAGCCCGAGTTGAAAAGCAGGGCCTCTCTGCCGTGCCCGTAGCTTTCGGCCAGCAGACGCTCCAACGAGGCGTATGGCTGCTGTATAGCCCCCAAAAGACGCGACGCCGATGCACTCATGGCCTGATGTGAGGCCTCTGTGGCGAAAAAGGCGTCACGCAGGTCGTCACGTGCGCCGAGGCCGAGATAGTCGTTTGATGACAAGTCGGTCACGTCAGTGCTTTGCTCTACGGGAATCTGACGGAAGTTGCCGCTCTCGCGCAAACTGCTCAGTGTCTGCTCTATATCCATCACTCGGCTACTAAAGCGACCATCTGTCTGACGAGATAGCGCAGCTGCTCGTCTGAAATCACATAAGGCGGCATGACATAAACGTTGCGGCCGAACGGTCGTATCCACACGCCGCGCTCGACACAGCGTTTCTGAAACTCACCGACGTCGACAGGCTCGCGCATCTCGATGACGCCTATCGTGCCGAGGACGCGTACGTCGGCGACGCGGTCGTTTGTGTGTGCGGGTGCGATTTCTTCTTTTATTATAGAATCGATATGAGCCACACGCGAGGCCATGTCCTGTTCGCGGAGTATTTTCAGCGATTCCAAAGCGATGGCACAGGCAAGCGGGTTGGCCATGAATGTCGGGCCGTGCATCATCACACCGGCCTCGCCGCGCGAGATTGTGTCGGCGACCTCCTTTGTGGTCATGACGGCGCTGAGCGTCAGGTAACCGCCCGTAAGACCCTTGCCGACGGCCATGATGTCCGGCTCGACGCCGGAGTGCTCCCAAGCGAAGCAGCGACCTGTGCGCCAGAAGCCTGTGGCGATTTCGTCAAAAATCAGATACAGACCGTAACGGTCACAGATTTGGCGTGCGCGACGCAGATATTCGGGATGGTAAAACCACATGCCGCCTGCGCCCTGCACTATGGGCTCGAGGATGAGAGCGGCGAGTTCGTCATGTTTCTCGACCACGAGTTTCTCCAACGGCTCGATGTCCTCCTCGTGCCATTCGCCGTCAAAACGCGACGACGGAGACGGCACGAAATATCTGACCGGGAGGGCCGGTCCGAAGGCGCCGTGCATACCCGTGACAGGGTCGCAGACGCTCATGGCGTTCCATGTGTCGCCGTGATATCCGCGGCGTATGGTGACAAAGTTGGTCTTACGGTGAGAGCCGCTGCGTGACACGGCTGCCTGCACGGCCATTTTCATCGCTACCTCGATGGCCACGGAGCCTGAGTCGGCATAGAAAACGTTGTGCATCGACGGCGGAGCCATTTCTAAAAGTGCCTTGCCGAGTTCGATGGCCGGACGGTGCGTGAGTCCGCCGAACATGACGTGGCTCATCTTGTCCAACTGACGGCGCGCGGCTTCGTTGAGACGATGGTTGTTATAACCGTGGCAGACACACCACCACGACGACATGCCGTCAATCAGGTGTGTGCCGTCGGCGAGGATGATTTCGACGCCCTCGGCGCGGTCGACGAGATATGTGGGGAGAGGATCGATTGTAGAGGTGTAGGGATGCCAGAGATGCTCTCTGTCCCATGCATCGTGGACTTGATTTTCCATAATGATGCAAAATTATAAAATATTGGCATTACATCAAAGTCACTTCAGATGCCCGGCGATAATCGGGGCGGTGTAGCCGCGGCCGGTGGCGGCGACTTCTTCGGGCGTGCCTTCGGCGACTATCATGCCGCCTTCGTCGCCGCCCTCGGGCCCGATGTCGATGATGTGGTCTGCTGTCTTTATCACCTCCGGATTGTGCTCGATGATTACGAGCGTATGGCCCTGACGGAGCAGACGCTCGAACGATTTGAGCAGCACGCTGATGTCGTGGAAGTGGAGACCCGTGGTGGGCTCGTCGAAGATAAACATCGTCGGCTCGGGTTTATCCATCGCGAGATACCACGCAAGTTTGACGCGCTGGTTTTCGCCGCCCGAGAGGGTCGACGACGACTGGCCGAGCTTAATGTAACCGAGGCCGACGTCCTGCAGCGGTTTGAGGCGTCGCACGATGCGTCGCTCGATTGTGGCGTCGGTTTCACCGAAAAATTCGATGGCCTGATTGACCGTCATGTCGAGGACGTCGCTGATGTTGCGTCCGCGATAGGTCACGTCAAGGACATCGGGTTTGAAACGTTTGCCGTGGCAGGCCTCGCATGGCATCACGATGTCGGCCATAAACTGCATCTCTATGGTAATTGTGCCCTCGCCCTTGCACTCCTCGCAGCGGCCACCGTCGGCATTGAATGAGAAAAACGCCGGGGTGAAGCCCATCTGTTTTGCGCTCTGCTGGTCGGCGAACAGGGCTCGTATCTCGTCGTAAGCCTTGAGGTAAGTGGCGGGGTTGGAGCGCGACGAGTGACCGATGGGATTCTGGTCGACAAATTCGACGGCCGAGATGCGGCTGAGGTCGCCGCGCAGCGTCTTGAAAGCGCCCGGAGCGTCGCCTGACTCGCCTAAGTGGCGTACCAAGCCGCGATAGAGCACATCGCGCACGAGTGTCGATTTGCCGGAGCCGCTGACGCCGGTGACGACTGTCATCACGCCGAGCGGGAAGCGTGCGGTTATGTTTTTGAGGTTGTGTTCGGTAGCTCCGACCACCTCGATATAGCTCGATGAGCGGCGTCGCGACGCAGGCACTTCGATTTTCTCGGCTCCGGAGAGATATCTGAGCGTATGGCTCGGGCTGTCGGCGAGAGGCTTGTCGGGGACCGGTCCGACATAGACAATTTCGCCGCCGAGGCGTCCGGCGTCGGGACCGACATCGACAATGAGGTCGGCGGCACGCATTATTTCTTCGTCATGCTCGACCACGACGACAGTGTTGCCGAGGTCGCGCAACTTGGTGAGGACGCCGATCAGACGGTCGGTGTCGCGCGGATGCAGACCTATCGACGGCTCGTCGAGTATGTAGAGCGAGCCTACGAGGCTGCTGCCCAACGATGTGGCGAGGTTGATACGCTGGCTTTCGCCGCCCGAGAGCGTGTTGCTCAGACGGTCGAGCGTCAGGTAGCCGAGGCCGACTTCGTCGAGAAACTCTAATCGTTTGCCGATTTCGACAAGCAGGCGCGACGCTATCTTGGCGTCGCGCTCGTCAAGTTTGAGTCCGGCAAACCATTGGCGCAGGTCGCTGACCGGCATCGTCACGAGCCGGTCTATGCTCATCCCGCCGACCTTGACATACAGAGCCTCCGGACGCAGACGCGAGCCGTGGCAGTTGTGGCATATCGTCTTGCCGCGATAGCGCGACATCATTACGCGATACTGTATCTGATGGCGTTGGCTCTCAAGCCATTTGAAGAACGAGTCTATTGACGGCGCCTCGTCCGATACGCCGTGCCACAGCGTTTCGCGCTCCTTGGCGGTGAGGTCGGCATAAGGCGTGTGTACGGGGAAATCGTTGGCTGCCGCCCATGAGATGAAGGCGCGCTTGAAGCGGCTCATTGACTCGCCGCGCCAGCAGGCCACAGCACCGTCATAAACGGTCAGCGAGCGGTCGGGCACGACTAATTTCTCGTCGATGCCAAGAACGCGGCCGAAGCCCTCGCAGACGGGGCAGCCGCCGTAAGGGTTGTTGAAATTGAACATTTGGTCGCTCGGCTCCATGAAGGTAATGCCGTCAGCCTCAAAGCGTTTGGAGAAAGTCAGGCGCTGCACGCCGCTGTCGGTCCATGCCAACAGTACGCACTCGTCGTGGCCCTCGAAGAAGGCCGTTTCGGCCGACTCGGCCAGACGCGACAGTTCGTCGCCGGCGGCACTGACAGCGAGGCGGTCGACCAACAGGTCGTGTGTCGACGGCGAAGGCATCGGCTCATCGCCCGAGATTATATCTGAGATTGTGACAAAGTCGCCGGCATGGCTGACGAGTCGAGTAAATCCTTCCTTGAGATAGATTTCGAGCTGAGCCGACATCTCGCGGCCTTCGGGAAGCACGATTGGAGCGGCGACGGCCACGCGGGTGCCTTCGCCCAAGGCAGTGGCTGCGGCTAAGACGTCTTCGACAGAATGTTTTTTAACCTGTTCGCCGGTGACGGGCGAGTATGTGCGGCCTATGCGGCCGTAGAGCATACGCAGATAGTCGTAGATTTCGGTCGATGTGCCGACGGTCGAACGCGGATTGCGCGTGTTGACCTTCTGTTCTATGGCTATGGCAGGCGGCAGACCGCGGATGAAGTCACACTCGGGCTTGCGCAGACGTCCGAGAAACTGGCGGGCGTAGCTCGACAGTGACTCGACGTAGCGTCGGCGTCCCTCTGCATAAAGCGTGTCAAATGCGAGCGACGATTTGCCCGACCCCGACAGGCCGGTGATGACTATAAATTTGCCGCGCGGCAACTCGAGGCTGACATTCTTGAGGTTGTTGACCTTGGCGCCGCTGACTATGATATTCTGATTTGACATTTAGAAATTGAGCGGATTGGATTAACTTACAAAGTTACTCAATTTCCGTCTGACGGCAAAGTAATCTCACCTCATGTGACTGCTTAAAAATGAAATTTGTAAATTTTTAGCTATGTGATGTAATTTTTTGCTATCTTCGGCGTCTTATTTTGTGAAAACAATCATCAATCGCATAAATGGAAGATTACATTTTAAAAGCCGAGAATATCGTCAAGACCTATACACGCCACCGTGCGCTCGACGATGTCTCTATAGCCGTGCCCCGCGGACGTGTCTACGGTCTTCTCGGGCCGAACGGCGCGGGCAAGACGACTCTCATTCGCATTATAAACCATATAACAGCGCCTGACAGCGGACGCGTCATTTTCGACGGTCACACGCTGACGGCTGACGATGTCGCCTCTATAGGCTATCTGCCGGAAGAGCGCGGTCTGTATAAGAAGATGAAAGTCGGTGAGCAGGCGATTTTCTTCGCTCGTCTCAAGGGACTTGGCAAAGCCGATGCCACGTGTGCGCTCAAAGAGTGGTTTGAGCGCCTCGAGATTTCGTCATGGTGGGACAAGAAGGTCGAGGAGCTTTCTAAAGGTATGGCTCAGAAAGTGCAGTTTATCGTCACGGTGCTTCACCGTCCGAAACTGCTGATTTTCGATGAGCCGTTCTCGGGTTTCGATCCCATCAATGCCGCAGTGCTCAAGCGCGAGATTCTGAAACTGCGCGACGAGGGTGCGACTGTAATCTTCTCGACCCACAACATGGCGAGCGTCGAGGAACTTTGCGACGAAATAACGCTCATCAACAAATCGCGCAACATCCTCTCCGGCTCTGTCCGCGACTTGCGCCGTCGCTATTCAGACAATTCTTTCGAGTTCAGTTATCTTGGCTCGGAGCAGGCTTTGACGGAGGCGCTGCGACCTATGGTCCGCGAGTTGGAAACACGGGGCATCGACCGCGACGGGCATCTGTCGCTCGCGCTGAAGCTTAATGACAGCTCTGATTTGCGGGCCGTCGTGGCTCGCGCCAACGAGACTGCCGATTTACGCACTTTCCGTCAGGTCCTCCCGACTATGGACGATATATTTATCAGGACTGTCGAGCAGTTTAACATTTCTAATCCCGACCAAAAATGAAATCAGCTCTTTCTACCATAATCGGACGCGAGTATTATGAGCGCGTCAAACGCAAAAGTTTTATCATCTCGACACTGCTTACGCCTCTGCTGATGGTCGCCCTGATGGTGACGCCGGCTCTGATAGCCATCTTCTCATCACCTGATGAGAAAAAAATCGCAGTCGTCGACGAGTCGGGCGTGATTGCCTCCACGCTTAAAAACAATGATGAGCTCAGCTTTGTCGTGTCTGACCTCCCATTGGAGCAGCTGCAGGCCGACGAAGATTACTTCGGAGTCCTCGTAATCGGAAAAAACATACTCCGCAAACCGTCAGACGTCACGCTTTACACTCACGGCGCCTCGTCCATGCAGCTCGAGGAGAGCGTAGCTTCTCAAATCAAAAAGACAGTCGAGGATATCAGACTGCGCGCCTACAATATCTCCAATCTTCAGGAAATCCTTGACGCCATCAACGCCGACGTCAAACTTAAGACATTCCGCATTGACTCTGATGACACCTCGGCGACCTCGTCATTGCTCAGCTATATGACAGGACTTATAATGTCGCTGATGCTCTACATGTTTATTCTGTTGTACGGACAGATGGTCATGACGTCGATTATCGAGGAGAAAAACAACCGTGTGCTCGAGATTGTCGTCTCGTCAGTGCGCCCCTTTGATTTGATGTTGGGTAAAATTGTCGGCGTCGGTCTGGTCGCTGTCACACAGATACTTATATGGGCTGCAATACTGCTGTCTGTTTCGCTTTGGCTAATGCCCGCTCTTGCCGCCGGCATGGATACAGCCGAGGCTGACCCCGAAATGCTTTCGGCCATGTCACAGCTTTCTGACGGCGGTTACATGATGATGCTCTTGGGCTACTGCCTGCTGTTTATTATCGGCGGTTATTTCCTGTATTCGTCAATTTATGCGGCGATAGGCTCGGCTGTCGACAATATACAGGATGCCGGCCAGTTGCAGAGCGTTGCCATCGTGCCTATTATCATGGGCATGGTGCTTTCACCGACCGTCGTTCAGGACCCGATGTCGACTTTCGCCACATGGGTGTCGGTGATACCGTTTACCTCGCCTATGGTAATGATGGCCCGCATACCTTTCGGCATACCGGCGTGGGAAATCATCCTCTCCATTGTGCTGCTGTATGCTACGGCATTGTTCCTGATTTGGGTTGCTGCCAAGATTTATCGCGTCGGCATCTTCATGTACGGCAAAAAACCGACTCTTGCCGAGATTATCCGCTGGACGCGTTATAAATAATTTGCATCATGCACTTGCACGCGTACATTATTTTAAAACAAATTTTGAAATAATCGGCGGCGTATGACGTTATTTTATAGTACGTAATTGAAAAAAAAGTCATAACTTTGCGTACTTTTCCCCTAAAATGGCATAATTCCGGATTATGAGACAACTAAAGATAACAAAATCAATCACCAACCGCGAGAGCGCGTCGCTTGACAAATATCTTCAGGAAATCGGCCGTGAGGACCTTATCACTGTCGAGGAAGAGGTCGAGCTCGCCCAGCGCATACGTCAGGGCGACCAGCAGGCGCTCGAGAAACTCACACGTGCCAATCTCCGTTTCGTGGTTTCGGTGGCCAAGCAATATCAGAATCAGGGCCTCTCGCTCCCCGATCTTATCAATGAGGGTAACCTCGGTCTGATTAAGGCCGCCCGCAAGTTTGACGAGACGAGAGGTTTCAAGTTTATCTCGTATGCCGTCTGGTGGATTCGTCAGTCCATTCTGCAGGCTCTCGCCGAGCAGTCGCGCATTGTGCGTCTGCCGCTCAATCAGGTCGGCTCGCTTAACAAAATCAGCAAGGCGCTGTCTAAGTTCGAGCAGGAGAACGAGCGTCGTCCCTCGCCCGAGGAGCTTGCCGAGACACTTGACGTGCCTGTTGAGAAAATCGCCGACACACTCAAGGTCTCGGGCCGCAGCATCTCTGTCGACGCTCCCTTCGTCGAGGGCGAGGACAACAGCCTCTTGGACGTGCTTACCAACGATGACTCGCCCATGGCTGACGCGTCGCTCAATCAGGAGTCGCTGTCAAATGAGGTGGACCGTGCGCTCCGTCAGCTCCATGAGCGCGAGCGCGAGATTCTCAAGATGTTCTTCGGCATCGGCTGTCAGGAGATGACCCTCGAGGAAATCGGCGCCAAATTTGACCTCACACGCGAGCGCGTCCGTCAGATTAAAGAGAAAGCCATCCGCCGCCTCAAAGGCCAGCGCAGCCGTCTGCTCAAGTCTTATCTCGGCTCTTAAACGACATCATTATTCCCTTAGATAATAAAATCCCGTCAGCGGTGAGCTGACGGGATTTTTTATTTTATATGTTATGCGGCGAGCTCGCCGCATGACTGTCATCCGAGCCTTCTTGTCAGCGCAAGCAGGGCCTCGGTGACGGCGCGGCTGATGACGCGCTGACGGTTGCCGGGATAATGCGAAACGAAAGCTTCGGTGCCCTCGGGCGTATGGACGGCCGTCCATACCGTACCGACGGGCTTGTCCGGCGTGCCGCCGGCCGGGCCGGCCACTCCCGACGTGGCGACAGCGCAGTCTGCGCCGGTCACACGTGCCGCGCCGCGCGCCATAGCGAGCACAACCTCGCGGCTGACCGCGCCGTGAGCCTCGATGTCAGACGCCGGCACACCGAGCACATTTATCTTTACCTCGTTGGCATAGCTGACGACCGAGCCCATATAGACATCCGAGCATCCGGCCACAGAGGTTATGGCTGCCGCTATATTGCCGCCCGTGCAGCTCTCAGCCGTCGCAACGGTCAGGCCGTGACGGCGCAGGGCCTCGATTGCCATCATGGCCGCTGTGGCGTCGCCGTCATAGACGAGCAGTTCGCCAAGGCGCTCTTTGAGTGCGGCGGCATATCGCTCGACGGTCTCCGAGATGTCACCCTCGGCCGAGTGGCCGTCTAATCTGAGGCGTATCAGTCCCGGAGTCGGCAGATAAGCCAGATGCAGTCCCTCGGGCAATGATGCCTCGAAGCTGTCTAATTCGCGAGCGAGTCCTGACTCGGTGATGCCGCTGACCATCATGGTGTGATGGGCTATAGACATGCCCGGAGTGAATCGCTTGCTGATGGCCTCGCCCACTGCTCCGTCAATCATGCCCTCGGTCTCGAAAGGCACGCCCGGCATCGCGATAAGCACGCGGTCGTCGCGCTCAAACCACATTATAGGTGCGGTACCGTAAATATTCTGTATCACACGACACGATGTCGGCACGAGCGCCTGCGCTTCGGTCAAGGCGTTGAGCTGCAGCCCTCGGCGGTCGAAAACGCGGCGTATGTTGGCCGAGACCTCCGCGTCAGCCTTGAGTTCGCCGCCGAAGATATCGGTCATAACGGCTTTTGTGATGTCGTCTTTCGTCGGGCCGAGGCCGCCGGTGGTTATGACTAAACGGCTGTCGGCCATGCAGGTTTCGATGGCGGCGCGTATGTCAGCGGCATTGTCGCCGACCGTTAGCACTCGTTTGAGGTCCCAGCCGTGCGGCCCGAGGCGTCGGGCTATGTAGCCGGAGTTTGTGTCTGTCACTTGACCGATGAGTATTTCATCGCCGATGATGATTATAGACAGGCCCATTGCGTAATAATCAGATGCTTACGCGGGCATACGGCGCTTGGTCGTAAGCGCAGAACTCGCCCGCAAGAAATTTAAAATAGCCTGCGATGGCTACCATAGCCGCATTGTCGGTGGTGAAAGCACGCTCGGGGATGAAAGCCTTGAGGCCGGCCGCGGCACAGTAGTCGGCGACCGCCTTTCTGACGCCCGAGTTGGCCGAGACGCCGCCTCCGATGGCGACGGTCTTTACTCCGGTAGCCTTGACGGCCTTGCGCAGCTTGTCAAGGAGTATGTCAATGATTGTGGCCTGAAGCGACGCGGCGAGGTCGGCCTGATTTTTGGCTATGAAGTCAGGGTCGGCGGCCACGGCATCGCGCAGCGTGTAGAGAAACGATGTCTTGAGGCCGCTGAACGAGTAGTCGAGACCGGCGATATGCGGTTTGGCGAATTTAAAGCGCTTCGGGTCACCCTCGGCCGCGAGACAGTCGATGTGCGGGCCGCCGGGGTAGGGCAGACCCATCACCTTGGCGCACTTGTCAAAAGCCTCGCCGGCGGCATCGTCGATGGTCTGGCCGAGCACCTCCATGTCTGTCGGTGACTTGACGAGTATCAGCTGGGAGTTGCCGCCCGAGATGAGCAGACAGAGATAGGGGAACTCAGGTACCTCATCGCCTGGCTCGCGGCGCACAAAGTGTGACAGCACATGGCCGTGCAGGTGGTTTACGTCAACTATCGGCACCCTCAGGCCCAACGATAATCCTTTGGCGAAACTTGTGCCGACGAGCAGCGAGCCGAGCAGGCCCGGACCGCGCGTGAAGGCTATCGCCGACAGCTCGTGTTTGCCGACTCCGGCGCGTTTGAGGGCCGTGTCGACCACTGGCACGATGTTCTGTTGATGGGCGCGCGAGGCTAATTCGGGCACCACGCCGCCATACTCCTCATGTACGCTCTGCGAGGCTATGACATTGCTGAGTAGCAGTCCGTCCTTTATGACGGCCGCCGAGGTGTCGTCACATGACGACTCTATGCCGAGAATAATAGCTGCCATCAGAACACGTAACTTATGCCCACCGTTATCGAGGCGCATGAAAACTCTTTGATAAGCAGGTATTTTGCCTCTAATGACAGTTTGAGGGTCTCGGAGCATCGGAGGTCGAAGCCGGCGCCGAGGTTCATGCCGAAGCGGCTCTTGCGTGTCGACACGTCTTTGAGGTCGTCAAACTCCTCGCGGTCAAAGTGGCAGTTCCATGACGAGTAGTTGAGTCCCGCCAAGGGGTAGAAAGCCACTTTTTCGCCGGTGAAGCCGAAGGGGAAATGGGCGTTGAGATCAAACATGAAAGCATCCTTGCGCTCGTGGCGGAAGACATAGCCTATCTCGGGCGCAAGTCGGAAATGGCTGCTGAAAGCGTATTGAAAAAACAGACCGGCGACTGCCGAATTGTTCTCTGAAATATAGCCGATGCGCGGACCTACTGATTTCTCGCCTTTGACGGCCTGTGCGGCTGTTGACGGACTCATCGCCATGATGACGGCCACGATAGCTGCCGCGGCAGCTGCTTTGATTGCTCTGACACTCATTATGATTTGTGTTTTTTTGAGATTATACACTTTATATAATAGAACACAAAGGTAATAACAAATTGCCGAAATCCCCAAAAATATAAAACGGCTAATATTGACAGAAAAGTGGGTGAAAAAGGAAACATAATTATAACTGCTGTTTTCATTGCCCGTAATTAAAATGTAGGGACATGCCAAAGCGACCGGACGGGAGCGGCGGCATGTATAATATGCTGATAATCGCCTGACAGCCAAACAATACGTGCCAAAGGCACGTCCCTACAATAGTTGAAATCATAAAGCAAGCGAGGCTGCGCCGTCGTTGGCGCAGCCTCGCTGATATAGAGGTTTGTTATCCTTGCAAAGTTGGATTATTGTGGGTATTTGTCGGTTAGGTGAGCTATGACAAGATGTATTATTGCAGAGTGCTTGTCGCGATAAAATACCTTTGCAAAGGTTTGATATTCATCGGGCCCGACAATAATGTCTTTTGCTCTGATACCTGATTCGTCAAGGGCGTTTTTATATCTTGTATACAGACATTCAAACAGATTCCATCTGTAGCTTTCGGGTTTTAGAGCGGTGTGATTGTTTTTTGTTTCCAATGGGTCTGTCGAACAGATAAATGTGAATACGGCATTCGGGTATTCCATAAATTTTTCCAACAGCCAATGATACATCTTATATAAGGCCGTTTTCATAAGCGGGCGGTCTAAATAAAGCTTGTTGATGCTTATGTCTGCGATGTCAAGGTCAGTAAATTCCTCCGGAATCTGAAAAGTGTCCAATTTATCATTATCGCCATAAAAATAGAGGACAACCACTAAATGATTGCCCTCATTATCAGGGATTAAAATTTTCTGAGTTTCCATCAACCGTTAATAGACTTACGGTATTTGTCACAGATTGACTTCATGCGCTCCTTTTTCTGCTGTTGCGCTTTCTCTATGAAAGCGACTAACTCCTTTGTGGGATTAGGAATTTTGATTGTATTTGTCGTTTCCATATCGGTATAATTATTTGTTGCAAAATTAAGGCAAAATTATCTGGAATGCAAATATTGACCCATATTTGTCTAAGATGCTTTATATTATTAACATATCTGACGCGGGCTTAGTTGTGATTCCTAAAACGCAAGCGAGGCTGCGCCGTCGGTGGCGCAGCCTCGCTGATATAGAGGTTTTATCCTTTAGCTACCGGATTATTTCCAGTTAGGCTGCTGGGTAAGGTTCTCGTTAAGAGTGATCTGACCGCTCGGGATAGGCCACTGATACTGACGGTTGTCAAATGTACGGCCTTTGCCGAACGAGCCGTTGACATAAACGCCTGAAACAGACTCGGGAGCGACGGGAGCGTTTGTAGCGTTGGCGCCGAGGAGAATGTTGGGATGGTTGTTGCTGTCAAGCAGGTCGAGTTTGTGCCAGCGAACGAGGTCCCAGTAACGGTAGTCGTTGTCCATGATGAGCTCGCAGCGACGGCAGCGACGGACTTCCCAGATAAGGCTTGATACGCCCATGTTATTGGCGGGGTCAGCAATAGCGCTGAGCGAAGCGACTGTCTGGTCGGGCAGTTCGGCGCGGGCATAGAGCTTGTTGAGAGTCTTGTTGAGGTCAGCGTCCGTGAGAGTGTTGAGCTCGGCTTTAGCCTCTGCATAGTTCAGAGCGATGACTGCGCCCCAATAGAGAGGTGAGCAGAGGTAGTTCTGACCTGTAGTGGTACGGTTTTTGAGTTCGGGAATGTTGGGGTTGTCATATTTGCGCACACCGTAGCCCGAAGCAGATGTCATCGGCTGTGCACCCCAGCGGGCCCAAGTCAGGTTTTTGTAGTAGATGTAGGGGTCGGTTGTGGCGGCGAGACGTGCGTCACGGACATCAAGCAGATTCTGGATTGACAGACCGGGGCCGTTGTTGACTGCGCCTTCGACATTGGCTTCAGCAACACCTACGTCAGTTGGGTCAAGAGTGGTCGATGCCAGCGGTTTGCCGTCGCGGAACAGATAGGCGTCAAACACATCTTTTGTGAGGCCGCTGATGGCGGTTGACGAGCAGGTGTAAGCTGTGGTCGAGTTCATGAACACGTCTTTCTCATACTCTGTGGCGAAGATGACCTCAGAGTTGCCTGACAGACCTACGAAGCCCTGCTGTACGTTGGCGCTCCAAGGCTGGTTGTAAAGCTGTGCATAGCTGCTACCGATGGGATAAGAGGCAAGCAGCGGCTCGCTGTAGGTGACACAGAGTTCGAGATAATGTTTCGAGCGTGTTGCGTCGGGTGCATAGTAGTTGTCGGCCTGTGTGCAGTATTTCCAGAAAGTACCTTCCCAGAGGCAGAGCTCAGAGAGCATTGCTTTGGCAAGGTCTTTAGAGAACTGCTGTTTGCCTGACTGGAGAGTGATGTTCTCCGAAGCATATTTCATATCCTCATATGCGTAGTCCATGACAGTCTTGCGGTCTGTACGGGCTGCGTAGAGAATCTCGGCATCGGGCTCCTCGACTTTCTCGACGAGGATGACGTCACCGTAACGGCGCACGAGCTGATAGTACTCGTAGCCGCGGATCAGACGGGCCTGTCCGATGAAGTTGGCCTTCTGCACTTCGCTTAGAGATGAGCCTGTGACGCCCTCGATGATGTAGTTACATCCGCGGATGACGACATACGGGTCGCTGTATGAGCTTGACGAACTGGGCACGTTGGTGAATTTCCAGTCAGTGAACGAGTTGCCGCACTGGTCGTCAGACAGGGTGTTGAAGTAGAAATTGCCGTAGCCTGTGCCGCTACCATAACCGTAGAAGTACTGTTTCATACGGTTTACCTGCATCTGGCAGTTGTCGGGGTTTGACCAGTAGAGGGGGTTGTTGACGATTGATGTCTCCGGATAACGGTTTTCATCAAGGAAGTCGTCGCAACCGGTCAGAGCGATACCGACAAAAGCAAGCAGAGCTGTCGAAAATATTTTGTTCATTGTGTAGTTGCTTTTAAAGGATTAGAGGGTGATTTGGAGACCGAATGAGAATGTGCGGTTCATAGGCTCTGTACGGCCGAATGTACCGTCGCTGTAGCTCAGACTTGTTGTCCAGTTCGAACCGATTTCGGGGTCGATCGGGTATTTCTTCATGCCGTTGTAGAGCAGGCAGAGGTTCTCTGCTGTGAAGTAAACACGTGCTTTCTGGATGAGGGCCTTCTGAGTCAGGTTAGCAGGGAGTGTATAACCTACTGTGAGGGTCTTGAAGCGGAGATAAGCCATGTTCATCAGGTATTTGGTCTGGGGATAGAAGTTGTAACGGCCCTGACCGAGACCTGAGATTGTACCGGTGCTTGCAGAGCCGGGATACATACAGGGATAGTCGTTGCTCTGGCTGATTTCGTAACCGACGATTTTGTTGTTTTCGTCGAAAATCATCTTGTTGTAAGACTCCATGTTGGCGTATGTTGCGTCAGCGCCACGCATGAGAGGCATTACGAACGATGAGGTCGACCACCAGTCACGTTTGCCCACGCCTTGGAAGAACATGTCGATATCGAAGCCTTTCCAAGCGCCGCCTACGCGGAACGAATACTCGTAGCGGGGAGTTGCGTTACCGATAACCTTGAGGTCACCGTGGTTTTTGAGAGTACCGAGACCCCAGTTTTTGTGTGCGGGGTTGGCGAGAGCCTCGTCATAACCCGGGTCACCCGGATCGTAGAGCACGCCGTCGAGTTCGACACGGCCGTTGACACCGCCTGAGATGACACCGTCACCGTCGAGGTCAGCGAACTTGATGTCGCCGGGGCCGTATTTGAACGAGCCGCTCTGCAGACCGCGCTGGTCGGCTACGCCCTCAACGGGGATGAAGTTGCCTTTGCTGTCTTTAACATAGCTGCCGTCGGGGTTGCGCTGGAAGTCAGACTCCTCGAAGAAGCGGTCTGTCTCGAAGCCCCAGATTTCGCCGTAGTTCTTACCGTCGTAGAAGTTGTTGATAAGGCCTGCGTCGTTGCGGTAGCTTGTGACTTTGGTTTTGCCGTCATAGATGTTGAAGTTGGCATAGACGTCAGCGTCGCCGAAGCTGTGATTCCAGCTGATGCCGAGCTCCCAGCCGCGTGTGCGGAGTGAGCCGTTGTTGCCCATAGGAGCGCTTGCGCCGAGGACGGCGGGCTGTGTCTGTGAGGGAGCGAGCATGTCTTTGGTGTCGCGCTGGAACCAGTCGAAGGTCAGGTTGAGCGAGTTGTTGAGGAAACCGAGGTCAAGACCGATGTCGGTGGTTACGACGCGTTCCCATGTCAGTGACGAAGACACGAGTGAAGGCATGCCTGCATACGGTGTTTTCGAGCCGCCGGTGAGCCAGTTGAGCGAGCCGGTGCCGATTGTCGAGATGAACATGTTCGTACCGATAGCCTCGTTGCCGATGTGGCCGTAAGAAGCACGGAGTTTACCGTTGCTCAGGATGTCGTTGATGTTAAGATTCTTGAAGTAGTTTTCTTCGGTGAAGCGGTAGCCTACAGAGCCTGAGGGGAAGAATGCCCACTGGTCGGTAGCGGGGAAGCGTGACGATCCGTCATAGCGGCCGTTGAACTCGAAGAGGTAGATGCCTTTCCAGTCTAAGTTGAGACGACCGAAGAAACCGGCTGTTGCACGGTGGCCGCGGGTGTTGCTGATAAGGAACTGGTCGCCCTTGTCACCGCCTGATGTAAGGCCGAGGTAGGGGAGGTTAACGTCGAGCAGCACGTCACGGTCAGCGTAGAACTGGCTCGATGTGAAGCGCTCTGCTGTACCGCCGGCCATCAGCTTGAAGTTGAGGTTGTCAATAAATGTGTGCTCATATGTGCCGTAGACGTTGACTGTCCACAGTGTCGAGTACGAGTTGGTCTCGCGGGCAGATGTGCCTGATGTGCCGCGCTGTGTTGAGACGTAGTTGATGTTACCGTTCCATGTGTTCCAAACTTCGATAGGCATCCAAGCCTGACGGCAGTTGTAGTTCTGACGGTCATAGGTGAAGTCTGCGTGGAGAGTGAAACCTTTGAACGGGTTGATGTCGGTGTAAGCCTGAATACGGGTGTCGGTGGCATCGTCCTCATACTGGCCGCCCTCTGTAGCGTAACCTACAGCAGCGTTACACTGTACGGGAACACCTTTGTCGTAGTCGGGATCGCCGGGCACAACACGACGGCCTTCGTAAGCCTTCATGTAGCCGTAGGGGCCGAAGTACGAGCCCCAGCGCCATCCGTAGGTGTACGGGCTGCGCCATGTCTGGTTGCCGTTGTAGACCTTGTCTGCGTATGTGAAGCGTACGCCTGCTTTCCACCAGTCGAAGATTTCGGTGTTGATGTTTGCGCTGGCGTTGTAGCGTTTCATGACGGGAGCGTTGAAAGCGAGAGTGCCTTCGCGGCGGTCATAACCGAAAGAGATGCGGTAGTTGGTCTTGCCGCTCTGGCCTTCGACGCTGACATTGTGTTTGTTAGAGGGAGCTGCGCGGAACATGATGCCGGCTACGTCCCAGTTGGCATAGTAGAGGGCGCCTGAGCCGTCGGCGTTGACATAATAGTCACCTACGTTGTCCCAGTCTTGGAAGGGCATCATTTCGCGATAGCCTGATGCCTTGCCGCCGTTCTGTTTTTCCCAAGCCTCGGCGTAGGGCATAAGATCTTCGAAATACATACCGAAGAGCTCATTGGCTACACCCTGACGGTTGTTAGACTGCATGAGGGCACGCAGCTGGTTGGGCACCGATGAATATTCGGGGAGCGTGGTGGCGCGGCTCCATGCGAAGTTGTTAGAATATTTTACAGATACGCGGTCCTGTGTGGCGGCTTTCTTGGTGGTGATAAGGATTACACCGAAAGCAGCGCGTGTACCGTAGATTGACGATGAGGCTGCATCCTTGAGCACCGAGATGTTCTCGATATCATCGGGATTGACAAACGACAGGTCGTCTACAGGCACACCGTCGACAACGATAAGGGGGTTAGAAACCTGACCGTTAGAGAGAGTACCTGTACCACGGATTTTGAGGCGGGCGGTTGCGTTGACCGATCCGTCATTGGTCGTGATGGTAAGACCGGGGACAGCACCCTGCAGAGACTTGGCAACGTCTGACGAGGGGCGGCCGTCCATAACTTTTGCTACGTCAACTGTAGCGACAGCGCCGGTGAGGTTGGCGCGTTTCTGTGAGCCGTAACCGATTGCAACGACTTCGTTAAGCATCTCGGTGGTCGGCTGAAGATAAATCTGCATGCCGTCGGCAGCTTTTACGGTTTCGGTTTTGTAGCCGACATATGCCACAGTCAGCTGTGCTCCGGGAGCAACCTTAAGGGTAAAATTACCAAAGGCGTCGGTCGATACACCCATGGTAGTACCTTTGGGCGTAACACTGGCGCCGATGACGGGCTCATTGTTCTCATCGAGGACTGTACCTTTGATGGTGACAGTCGCCTGACTCTGCGTTTGAGGCTCGGGATTGGCCATCGCTGTGAAGGCGACACCGGGCATCCCGCATGCGAGAAGCAAAGTCACGAATAGATGTTTTCTCATAAAACTTAAATTACTGAAAATAATGTGGTTGAAATTGGGTTAGGATTTGATGTAGTTGTTTTACAGGTACGTAAGGCTTTGATTTACTGTCTATTTCTTTAATTAAAGGATTTTGAGGTTTATAAATTATAGTTGTTAATCACTGATATTCAGCTGACTTGGTGTGCCTTGGCGCCTCTGCGCCGAGTGGCTTGAATGTGCGTTTTTGTATCTCTTGTCAAGAGATGCATTGCACTTGGCAAAGATAAACACAAAAATTTATTCTGCAACATTTTTTTGAAGATATTTTTTAAAATTACGTTGAATTAGGCGCGTATCAGGCTATTAAGAGTTAATAAATATTATCGGGGCATAACGTGAATCGTCGCCGTGAGGTGCCTTAAAAGCTTATTTCGGGGGAATTGCGTGCACTAACAAGCACTAATACGCGCGCGAGTATCACTATATAAAATTAAGTTAAAGCGGCCGGCGAATTACCTGAAGAGTATAGGATAAAGTAGGGACGTGCCTTTGGCACGTATCGTTTGGCCGTCAGCCGTTTATCATCGTATTATACATGCCGCCGCGTCCTTCGGCCGCTTTGGCATGTCCCTACGGTCATGCGTTTTTAGGGTTTCTGATTTTTTTGCATCTCTTGACAAGAGATACAAAAACGCACATTCAAGCCACTCGGCGCAGAGGCGCCAAGGCACACCAAGTCAGCTGAATATCAGTGATTAACAACTATAATTTATAAACCTCAAAATCCTTTAATTAAAGAAATAGACAGTAAATCAAAGCCTTACGTACCTGTAAAACAACTACATCAAATCCTAACCCAATTTCAACCACATTATTTTCAGTAATTTAAGTTTTATGAGAAAACATCTTCTATTGACAATGCTTCTGGCTTGCGGAATGCCCGGCATCGCCCTCACAGCGATGGCCAATCCCGAGCCTCAGGCTAAAAGTCAGTCGGTCGCTACCGTCACCGGTACGATTCTCGATGAAAACGATCAGCCCGTAATCGGTGCGAGTGTTGTCCAAAAGGGTGTCCCCGGCAATGCTGTTACAACTGACATCGACGGCAAATTTGCCATCCGTGTTCCCTCGGGCGCTCAACTTAATATCTCTTACATCGGCTACAAGCCCCTCACGGCTCCTGCAGTCAACGGCATGACCGTGGTGCTTATCCCCGATAACGAACAGCTCGACGAAGTTGTGGTCGTCGGCTACGGTACTCAGAAACGCGCCAATCTCACCGGTGCCGTCGCTACTGTCGACGTGGCTCAGGCCATGGAGAGCCGTCCCCAGCAGGATGTCATGAAAGCCCTGCAGGGCGCTGTCCCCGGTCTTACCATCCTCAACTCGACCGGTAACATCGACGCTACATCTTCTATCAAAATCCGCGGTACAGGCTCTCTCTCGGGCTCGACATCGCCCCTCATCGTTGTCGACGGTGTGGCTATGGACGACATCAGCTACCTCGACCCCAACGACATCAAGGAGATTTCGGTCATGAAAGACGCCTCGTCGTCGTCAATCTACGGTACGCGCGCTGCCTTCGGTGTAATCCTCATCACCACCAAGGGTGGCACAAAACGCGACAAGATTCAGATTAAATACTCTAACAACTTCGCATGGAGCCAAGCCACTCTTCTGCCCGAGATGTCTGACAACGTCACTCAGCTCGAAGCCATGATTCAGGCTGCCAAACAGCTCGGTCCCAACGAGGGCGAGTTCTTCGGTCAGGACTATACCGCCATGCTGCCCTACGCCAAAGCTTGGCGCGAGCAAAACAGCGGTAAGCGCATCGACAGCTACGGCGAGCTCCGTCCTTATGTCGACGACAACAACGTCGGTGACTACTATATGACCCAGACACGTCTGCTCTCGTATGCCGACTACGACATCAACAAAATCTTTATCAACAACGCCGCTCCGTCAAACTCCCACAACGTTTCTATCGACGGATCGACAGGCAAGGCTGTCTTCAACGTGATGTTCGGTTACGCAAAGCGCCAGAACCTCCTCAACTTCAACCCCGATCAGGTTCACCGCTACAACGCCAAGGCTGACCTCCAGCTCAATATCTATGACTGGTTGACCGCAGGCGTGCGTTTCTCTTACAACCAGCGTGACGTGCAGACCCCCAACGTAGGCTCAAACACCTTCGGTACGGTCTGGCGCTTCCCCGGTTTCTATCAGATGCTCGGCTACCGTGTATATGAGGAAGACGGTCAGGCTTATGACTTCCGCAACGAAATCGCCTATCTGAAACAGGCTTCGCCCATCCACAACACCCACGCTCAGACACGTATGCAGGCTTGGGTACGCGCAGAGCTTCTCAAGGGCCTCACCCTCAATGCCGACTTCACATACACCAAGCATGTCAGCGACTCGCAGTATGCTTATCTGCCTGTGACGGTTTATGACAACTGGTTTGGTCCCTACATGTATCCCACCGAGGCTGTCAATCAGAAAGCCACCACATCGTCAAAGAGCAACGCCTACAGCAATCGCTGGACCGTCAACGCTTACGCCAGCTACGCTCTGACAGTCGCACGCGACCACAACTTCAAGCTCATGCTCGGTACAAACATCGAGGAGAACTCTTACCATGAGTTCAACGCCCGCGGCAAAGTCCTCCTTGACAACAACCTGCCTGCAATGAACCTTACCACCGGCGACCTCGTCAAACCCGGCAACGGTGACAGCCACTGGGCTACAGCCGGTTTCTTCGGCCGTTTCAACTATGACTACAAAGGCATCTACCTCTTCGAGCTCAACGGCCGCTACGACGGATCGTCTCGCTTCCCGGCAGATGACCAGTGGGCATTCTTCACCTCGGGCTCTATCGGCTACCGCTTCTCTGAAGAAGACTACTTCAAACCTCTCAAACACATCATCAACAACGGTAAACTCCGCGCATCTTACGGCGAAATCGGTAACCAAGGCGTGGGCAACAACCGTTTCATCGCAACAATCGGCACAGCCGCTTACAGCTGGATTGACCCCGCTACAGGCGTCCTCATCCAAGGTGCAGGCACTCCCGCCGTCGTTTCGAAATCACTCAGCTGGGAGCGTATCGCCACCACTGACATAGGTCTCGACCTCAACTTCCTCCACAACGAGATTACAGCATCGTTTGACTGGTATCAGCGCGAGAACAAAAACATGCTCGCCCCCGGTGTCGAGCTGCCCAAGGTCCTCGGTGCAGGTGCTCCTTATCAGAATGCAGGCGGTATGCGCACACGCGGCTGGGAGCTCTCGCTCGCATGGAACCACCGCTTCGGTGACTTCGGCGTCTACGCAAGCTTCAACATCGCCGACCAGCGCACAACCATCACAAAATGGAACAACCCGACATTCCTTATCGCCTCTAACTATGACGGCAAGGAGTACGGCACAATCTGGGGCTTTGAGACTGCCCGCTACTACACAGAGGACGACTTCGAACGCAATGCTGACGGCTCGTTCAAGAAAGACAACAAGGGTGCTTTCATCCCCAAACCCGGTGTTACAGACCAGCGTTCGCTTGAAACCGGCAACTTCCACTACGGCCCCGGCGACATCATGTTCGTTGACCGTGACGGTGACGGCATCATCTCAGGCGGTATAACCGGCATGATTCTTTACAACGGCAACTACTATGTGCCCAACGACCCCGACTACTCTGAGGCTCAGGCCGCTCTCAAACGCGGTGAGGCCAAACAGATCGGTACAGGTACTCTCGAAAACCACGGTGACGTCATCAAGATGGGTAATGACCAGCCTCGCTATGAGTATGGCTTCCATATCGGCGGTGACTGGAAAGGCATCGACCTCGACATCTTCTGCCAGGGCGTAGGCAAACGCGACTACTGGACGACTTCTTCGATGGTCATCCCCTTCACTCAGGCTGCCAACGACATCTTCTACGACCACATGACATCTCACAACTCTGTAGAATTTGACGACAAATGGAATATCATCGGCTACAACGTTGACCAGAGCAACCGCTATCCTAACCTCTATCCCGGCGGTTATGCAAGCAACAACGTTCCCGGTATCGGCTCGGGTGCTTACAACTACCTGCCCCAGACAAAATATCTGCAGGATCTGAGCTACCTCCGCGTCAAGAACATCACTGTCGGCTACACTCTGCCCCGTGACCTCACCCGCAAGGCCTTCATCGAGAAACTCCGCGTTTACTTCAGCGGTGACAACCTCTTCTTTATCCACCGCGGCAACAAGGACTACTCGCCCCTCGACCCCGAAATCACGGCTACAGAGTGGTCAGGCGCCAACACATGGGGCCGTGCCAACCCGATGCAGCGTTCTTATTCATTCGGTCTTCAGGTTACATTCTAAAATCGCATAATTCCCGAAAATATGAAAAAATATATAATTTGCGCATCGTTAGCGTTGGCAGCTGTCGGCATGAGCTCGTGCGACGACTTCCTCAACGACAACCGTTTCCCGCTTGACGAGCAGACAAACAACCCCAACTACTGGAACAACGAGTCTAACGTGATTCTCCAGTGCAATACCCTTTATAATAACTTCACCGGTAATGCCAGCGGCGGTTCGACAAGCGGTCTGTTCTACTTCCAGACTCTGTCTGACGACCAAGGCGGCGGCATTGGCAACGGCTTTGTAAACTTCTCGCCGACCAGCATCGTTACGTCAAGCTCTAACTGGAACTCTCCCTATGAGCAGATTCGTAAAGTCAACACTATCATCGAGAATGTGCAGGGCTCGTCTCTGACCGAGGTAGCCAAAAAGAAATATATCGGCATCGCACGCCTTATGCGCGGTCTGCAGTATTTCTGGTTGGTACGTACTTACGGTGACGTTCCTTACTATGACTATGTGATTGACCCGTCTGATAACGCTGCGCTCCAGCTCCCCCGCACAAACCGTGACCAAGTCATGGACAAAGTGCTTGAGGACCTCAAGTACGGCGCCGAAAACATCGGCAACGGCAGCAAGTCGACATTCAGCTCTGACATGGGCTATGCAATGCTCGCCGACATCGCTCTCTGGGAAGGCACATACTGCAAATACCGTCAGGCTGCCACCACAGGCTATGCAGCCGACAACACCCGCGCCACAAAATGGCTCAACGAGTGCGTCGCTGCCTGCCAGTACATCATGGCCAAGGGTTACACGCTCAGCCCTGACTATCAGGCAACCTACAACACGCCCAACACTCTCGACGGCAATCCCGAGGTTATCTTCTACAAGGGTTACAAGACCGGCATCATGACTCACTCTCTGATTAACTACCTTACTCAGACCACAGCCATCGCCGGCATCTCTAAAGACGCCTTCGACGCTTACCTCTTCAAAGACGGCAAACCCCTCGCATCGACTACGATGGATAAGAATGACGCCGGTTACATGAAGAAAGGTATCGTTTCGGGTGTAGGTGACAATGCAATCGAAGGTGATATTGTTTACATTGGCGATGTGCTTAAAGTTCGTGACAAACGTCTCTCTATGACCGTCGATACCGTTATCTGCTACGGTACAGAGTCAGAAGGTCACACATGGGCACGCTACGGCTCGTCTCAGCTCAACTCTAACACGGGCTATACCATCCGCAAGTATGACAACATCACAATTCCTTGGACATATCGTGCAAGCGGCAACTACACCGCAGCTCCCGTGTTCTGGCTGTCAGTTGTCTACCTCAACTATGCCGAGGCAAAAGCAGAGCTCGGTAGCCTCACCGACGGTGACCTCAACAACACCATCAACAAGCTCTTCGCTCGTGCCGAGCTTCCCGCACAGACTGTTGCAGGCATGTCGGCAATTAACGACCCCGCCAACAACATGGGCGTCTCGAGCCTGCTCTGGGAGATCCGCCGCTGCCGCCGATGCGAGCTTATCATGGACAACGGTTTCCGTTTCTGGGATATGTACCGCTGGCATCAGCTCGACAAACTTGACACCAAGAAATACCCCAACATCAAACTCGGTGCCAACATCAAGAACGCTACCCGTAAACCGGCTAACGTAGTAGGTGATTATATCAATGCAATCCCCGGCAACGACCGCGTTTACCTTGACCGCGTTTACCTCGATCCTATCCCCACAGGTCAGATTACACTCAACCCCAACCTCGAGCAGAATCCTCTGTGGAAATAACCTGACACTACAAGGTTAAATCTCGATATCAGCGAGGCTGTGCCCACGACGGCGCAGCCTCGCCTGCGTTTTATCTTACGCCTTTATTTGTCCAATCAGGCTAATTAGACTAATCAGATCAAATAATAACAAGCAGACGAATGGTAGGGGCGCAAAACTTTGCGTCCGCCATTATGGAGGGTCGACTTTCAATCGACCGTTGCAACTCGCAGATTATCAACTAAATGTAGGGACGTGCCTTCGGAACGTATGATGTGGCCGCCGGACGATTATCAATCGCCAAAAAGCACCGGAGGTGCGAGTCCTCAACAACCCGCTGCGAGCTATGGACGTATGGAGGGTCGATCTGCAATCGACCGTTGCAACTCGCAGATTGTCAACTAAATGTAGGGACGTGCCTCCGGCACGTATTATTTGGCCGCCAGGCGATTGCCAATCACCCAAAAGCACCGGAGGTGCAGGCCTCTACAACCCGCTGCGAGCTATGGACTTATGGAGGGTCGATTTTCAATCGACCGTTGCAACTCGCAGATTATCAACTAAATGTAGGGACGTGCCTCCGGCACGTATTGTTTGTCCGCCGGACGATTATCAATCGCCAAAAAGCACCGGAGGTGCGAGTCCTCAACAACCCGCTGCGAGCTATGGACGTATGGAGGGTCGATCTGCAATCGACCGTTACAACTCGCAGATTGTCAACTAAATGTAGGGACGTGCCTTTGGCACGTATTGTTTGGACGTCAGGCGATTATCGGCAAATTATACATGCCGCCGCTCAACGGCGGACGCTCGAGCCGAGTTCCCTACATTCGGCGATGTCCGGCCAAAATAAAAAAGCAGCCTTATCGGCTGCTTTTGCTGCGGAGAGACAGGGAGTCTTTCTCCGCTACGCTACGAAAGCGCTGCGCGATTACGAACCCTCAGGGTTCGAATCTAATAGCATAAAATGCAAAAAGACAGCCATCACGACGTAAGGCTGTCTTTTGCATTTTTAGCGGAGAGATAGGGATTCGAACCCTAGGTACCCGTAAGGGCACAACGGTTTTCGAGACCGCCCCGATCGACCGCTCCGGCATCTCTCCTCGGGTTGCGACTGCAAAGTTAGCAATTCTTTTTTATTGTGCAATCTCCTTTCGCCACTTTTTTATTTTCAAAAACAACTTCTTACTTCAGGCTGATTGCACCGGATGCACTATTAATCGGGCGGAAAGAGCTGCCGGACCAAGGACGCTTTATCATCAGGTGTCAGATTGGCGACACGATTTGTGAAGTCTTTATATTTGGGCATGTTCTGTTTGATGAATCGCCTTCGTCTTTTGCCGTCTATAGTCACAGAAACCTCATACTGACCTTTAGAGTTGACTGAAATCGAGATGTCGCTTATTTGGCGGTTATGGCTGTCGCGCATCGAGGTTAGGTCATTTTTAATTCTTTCTCGGTAGCCGAATGTAGTGAGATTGTCGTCCAACGTCTTTTGTATGATTGACCTCCACGGTTGGCTTATGCCGTAACGCTCTGCATACTCGTCGAAACGGCTTATGACGCCGGCGATACGCTTCATGATAGCCTCCGGATTCTTTAGGTCGTTTTCACGGGCGAATTTTATGAGGTCAGCCGGCGTAAAGTCTGAAGTCTTGCCGGCGATGCTGAAACGATGGCTGATATTGGGTCCGGTGGCAAGGGAGTTGAATATGAAAGTCATATCGTAGGCGGGAGCCAAGTGCCATCTGCCGTTTTGCTCGAGCATAAACGAGAAATTCTTGTTGTGGTCGTCAGTATTGTTTGCCATGACATTGAAAACCAAACGATAAAATATTTGCTCGATTTCAGACTCGGCGATAGACATAGCGCGGCATGTGGCGATAAGGTCCTCGTAATTCCGAGCCTCCGGATTAATTGCCGACAGGGTCTGAATGTGTACTTTTTTACCGTCTTTGCGGTCGAAACGTTTTGTTAGAAAGTGATTTATTCCACCGACAGGCATCAGACGCGATGGCGACATCGTGATGCCTGCATCTGTGGCCATCATATAATATGCAGTCTCAATCTCAGCCAAAGGCAGTCGGTCATCGCCGAATTTAAGGATATAATATTCAAAACCATCGGGACATTCTGTTTGGCCCGAACGTATTTCTCCCGTCGCCTCGTTTAGAGCGATTATGGCTTTCATCTGCCGACCACCGGCTGATGTGCCGACAGCCAGCAGCGACTGCAATGTCAACTCCTCGGCGACGTTAAGTTTCGCATCGTTCCTGTCGGCAAGGACTTTGAGCGATAAGTCATATAGCGATTTGATGTCGACAGTCTGTGAATGAGTTAGCTCTGCAGCAGCCGGCTCATATTCCAACGCTCCCATACCTCGTGTGCCGATAAACATTAGTTTGTACAGCGGAGTTACTTTGTTTCGCGGTACTCTGTTGTCAGCGGCCCATTTCTCAAAAAGAGTGTTGCCCCATGAGTCAGGGAGCGAATCGGCAATGAACGGCGGCAGCCCCTGATATTCCGGTCTGTCATCGCCGTAAACAGGCAGATGGTTTCGTCGGCTTCGGGCCGGCGAAAGCAAGGGTGCGATATCGGGGATTTGGTCTGCGCACGCAGGGTTATACATAAAATATATGCGCCTCGTCGACTCGTCTTCGACGAGACGGCCTATTTCTTTGCCCCAAAGATTAACTTTAAGATATTTCATGACTTCTTGTGCCTGATTCGTTGGATTTTTTTGAAATTATCATCATAGAGATATGGTGACTCGGGTAGCTCGGGGAGCAGGGCCTCCCAGTTCTCAAACAAGCCTATGGCCCTCAGCAATCTCATCAGCGTACCGAACGATATGTCGGTCATGTTGCCCGACTCGAATTTGTAAAGCGTCGTCATGCCTATGCCGGCCAGTTCGGACACTTCCTTACGGGTGAGACGAAGGCGCATACGGTAGTCGCGAAATCGTGTGCCGAGATTTCTGATAACATCAGGCGTCGCTATGTCATTATTATTAAGTATCATTATTATGATAGATAAATCTTAAAATAGGCTTTATTATTCATTAATATGATATTTACAAAAGTAGAAATATTCTCTGAAATCCCAAAATTAATTATATGCAAATTCAAATAATGCACACTGTCTTAATATAAAAGCCGCGCTTTGCCCGGGTGGGGCGAAGCGCGGCGGTAGGGGAGTGTTGCGGTCAGATTATGACTCGCGGACGAGTCAAGTTGTTTATCTGACTACGAGTTTGTTACTGCGGTCGCTGATATAGAGTCCGGGGACGGTGGGACGGCCGTTGACACGGATGCCCTGCGTGGTGTACCATGTCTCGTCAGCGCCCTCGGGGTCGACGGCGATGTCGGCGATACCGGTCGGGATCATGTCGTCAGGCAGCGTCAGCATCGTTGCGTGGTCGAGCTTGAGCGAGCCGGCCTCGGTGTCGGTGACTGTGAAGTCAAAGGCGCGGATGCGGCCGAGGGTGGGCACATAGGCTGCGCGGGCGCCGACTTCCTCCTGAAGCTTGCTGAAGTCGAAGTAGACGGGTGAGAACTCATTGGTCGAAGCCTTGACCGGTGCGGACAGGGTGTAGACCTTGTTATTCTCGGCTGTGACGGTGAGTGTCAGCGATTTGTCGCGGGCGTCAGTGTTCTTGACCATGACGCGCATGCCGGTGAAGCCGCTGAGGTTGACGGCGAGCGTCTTGTTGTAAGAGGCATTCGCCGGAGCGTCGACGGGCATTGTGTATGAGTCTACACCGGCCGAGACGGTGGCCTTGGTGCCGTTATACTTGACGTTCATCGAGGCGAGGCCGTAGTGACGGTCATCGGTGTCGAATGTGATTTCGGCGTCGTCAGAAGTCCATGTGGCGTTGTCGCCGCCGATCCAGCCTGCCGCCAATGTCGGCAGGTCCTGACCCCATATATAGCCGCGGACGGTCGGGGCGTCCATCTCTAACCAGTCCATGTTGCGCATCTGTGTCTGACGGTCTGTGGCGTTGTTGCGGAACGGAGCGGCCGGCATGGCGGCAGAGTTGCAGAGGTTGGAGTTGATGTTGAAGTTGCGCCATGCGTAGCTGATGTACTTGGCGTCCTTGACACCGTCGAGGCTTACCTCGACAGTGTTTTTGTCAGTGATGTGAGCATCGGTGTTGACGTGTTGGCCGTTGGCACCTGCCACGGTGAAGCCGATGACGTCGGCGCCGCCGTCGATTGTGCGCAGACCTTCGCCGGCGTTCTTGAAGGTGACCTTGGCTACTCCCTCGCCGAATGTTATCTCGTCGACGACCGGAGCACTGTAGACCGGCTTGGCCGGGTCATAGACCATGTTGTAGACAGCCGTGGCGAAGCGCTTGCCGACAGGCTTTTTGTTGGTCGGGTGGATGGTGACGTTGCCTTCCTGAGTCAGATCGGTGTCATAGATGGGGAACATGGCCACACGGCGGTCTGCCATCTTGTTGTAGGCGTCGGTCATGGCCTCGGCGATGAGCATCAGGTCAGTGTCGGTCACCCACGGGGCTACTTGACAGTAGACAAAGGGCATCGGGTCGGTCGACTCGTTGAAGCCGAAAGTGCGGCTCCAGCCTTTCTTCAGGGCGATGAGTTCTGATGAGTAGAGCGATGCGCGGTCTGAGTTGCTCTCGCCCTGATACCAGATGGCGCCGGCCACGTTGAAGCCTGCGAGCGGGCCGATCTTTGAGTTGTAGAAGCCTGTGAGAGTGCGGTCGCCGTCAACCCAGAAAGTCTCGTCGTAGTAAGCGCCCTCGCGTTTGAGCAGGTTGCGAGTCTCGGCGAATTCGTCACTCTCGATTTCCTCGCGCGGAATCCATGCCTCGATGATAGAGCCGCCGACCGGGGTGTAGAGTATGCCGACCGGCACATTCAGCTTGGGCTGGAGGTCACGCGCCATGTAGTAGGCCACGGCCGAGCAACCCTTAACCTGCTCGAAGTTGTCGGGTTTAATCCAGTAAGCGCCGTTGATGTCTTTCTCGGGCACATAGGGCGAAATTGCGCCCATGGGCTTTGTAGGCTCAAGGAAGATGCGGATATTCTGATTGACAGGCTCGGCCTGCAGTTCGTCCAAGAGATATTTCTGAAGGCCGCCCACGTTGAGCGCCATATTGCTCTGGCCGCCGGCCACCCATACCTCGCCGACGAGTATATTGACGAGTTCGATGGTCTGAGTGCCATTGGTGATTACGATCTGCATCGGGTCAAACGAGGCGTCCTGAGCCGGCAGGCTGACATCCCAGCGGCCGTCGGTGATTGTAGACTGAGCCGAGGCGATGGTGTTGTCGCCGCGCTTGAGCGAGACGGTCACGTTAGAGCCCTCAGTGCCGTAGCCCCAGATGTTGATAGGCTTCTTCTGCTGGAAAATCATGTTGCTGCCGAAGATGGTGGGCACGGTGACGCGCTCGGCCACTTCGCCCGAGCCGTTGACAAACTTCACGTCGCTGATGCGCACCGAGAAGTAGGGCACGCAGCCCAATGCCTCAAATTCGGCCGGAGTCGACTTGCTGCCGAAAATCTGATAGTGGAGATAGCCTATGTCAGAGAAGTCGATCTTACCGATTGCTGCCGACAGAGGCAGTTTCACGGTATTCTTGCCGGGCTTGAAAGTGATGCCTAGGTCGGAAATCTTATAAGAGAACTGCTGCTTCATGGCCTTGGTGTCCGGGTCATAGCCGCTGCCGATGGCAAATGTGCCGCCGCCGTTCTTCTGATAATTCATGTCGTTGAGATAGACCACAGAGCCGGGAGTCTGCTCCACGACCTCAAACTCAAACTGGTAGTAGCCGTTCTCGAGGTCAAAGCCTGTGAGGTCGAAGCCGTTCCAGCCCCCTGAGCCTTTGCGGAAAGCAGACCAGAGATTGGGATTCTTTGATGCGCCATTGCCGCCGTCGCGTGCGTCGACCCATGTCTCGTTGTAGACGCCGCCCGAGCCGTAAGCCGACGAGGGCATGCAGAGCTCGGTGATGGTGACGTCTTTGTGATAGACAATGCGCGGGTTGGTGAGCACGACCTTACAGGTCTTGTCAGTTGTCAGGCCCTGCTGCGGGGTGAGTGTCAGGCCGTAGAAACGCATGTGCGACAGGTCGTGTTTGGCGTTGCCGGCGAGAGCCGAGATGTTGAACGAGTAGTGGTGTGCGCCCAACTGCGGAGCGTCCGCGCCGCATGATTTGTAACCGATTTCCTGATTGTCGGTGTTGCGGACTGATGCAAAATGCACTTGGAAGATACGCGGGTCGGCGAGCTTGAGTTCCTCAAATGCACCCTCTTGATTCTCGGTGATTTCGAGGTCAAACTCCATGAAGACTTTCGACAGGTCCATGTTGCTCAGATCGAGACCGTCCTTGGTTTTATAGTCGACAGCCGACCAGAAGGGAAGGTCCTTACGCACGTTGACCGTGGCGGTCCACTGCTTGGCCGGGTCTGTGTCAGTGTTCATGACGGGCTCGTCATACTCGGTGCGCAGCACGGGTACCTCGCGCTCGGGGTCGATGACGCGCACGTCGCTCATGCGCATCAGGTAGGCATGCTCAGTCTTGAGATGTGCAAAACAGAGGCGGAACCACACGAACTTCTTGTCAGACGAGAACTTGGAGTTCATGTCAGCGTCAGAGATGGCAGTGAAGGGGAACTGCACTTTGTTCCAGCCCTGACGGGTGGCCGAGCGGTCAAGATGCCATGTGAAGCCGGGATTGTTGTTATTGCCGAAACCTAATTCGATGAAGTCGTTGAATCGGCCGTTTCCGCCCGTGAAAATCTCAGGGACGTCGTCGCTCGCGTCAAGGTCTTCGACATAGTAGTTGAACTCCAAGACGAGACGGCGCGCCGTCGTGGCGTCGTAGCCGGCCATGGAGATTGCTGCGTCGCGCGTGTACCATTGATAGGTGTACCAGTTGTTTGACGCATCATAAGTTTTGTTGAGCTGTGCGCGCTCGACTATCGAGCCGACCACATACGGGTCAGCATCTGCAGCTTTGAGTCGTGCGGCAGGCAGCAGTGCAAGCAGCATAACGAGGACTTTCAGCCCCATGCCGCTCAGGCGTGATGAGAAAAGCATGATTAATAAAATGGATTAGATGATGTTAAGGATTTGGCCCTAAAGTTAATAAATATTTGCCAAATGTGTATCTAACCATGCCGAAAAACATAAAACCCGCCCTGCACCGCGCGGTGCACGTAACTTTAGAAAATGTAACTTCGAATTAATGTAAAAAAACAGTTGTTAAAAATTATGTAGGGACGTGCCTTTGGCACGTATTGTTTGGCCATCAGGCGATTATCGGCGAATTATACATGCCGTCGCTCCCGTCAGGTCGCTTTGGCATGTCCCTACATATTTTTGTTTAACAATTCAACCGGGTTTTGCAATTGCCCCGTAACATCGTAGGTATAATAATATAAACCGCACCCCAAAAGCGATACACAAAACTTTTGGGATGCGGTCGGTATATTGTTATTTGTCAGTTTAAATGTCCGCGTCGGGGATTATCGTTTTTTCAGAGGCTATAATAGACTTTATTGCCGTACTCGTCGTAGCAGATGGTTGTGGTTTTGCCGTTTTCGGTTATAGTCCTGACGGTGTATGTGTTTGATTTTGATGTGCTCTCCGAGCGGTTGCGGGCAGCTTGACGTCGTGCCTCTGCGGCTTGTCTGCGAGCCTCTGCAGCCTGACGTCGTGCTTCTGCAGCCTCTCTGCGAGCCTGCGATGCCTGTACCCGCGCTTCGGCTGCCTGTCTGCGTGCTTCGGCAGCCTGTTCGCGATTCCTTGCATTTTGTTCGCGTTTTATGGCGGCTTGCTCACGCTTTTTTGCCGCTTGCTCACGCAACTTTGCCGCGCGTTCGCTTTTGTCGGAGCTCCTGTAATTATATGTATATGTGTAATTGCAATTATCGGCCGTGAATGTGTTCAGTTCGGTCAGATTGTTGTTTTCGATTGCATTGTCAATCGATTCGATAATATTGGCTGCCAATTGTTCGGCCTCCGTAATATTGCTGTCAAACATCTCAGGGTCGAGGCTGCTGCTGTTTTTTGAGCCGGTCTGCTTGCGGCTGATGACCAATGTCCATGAGTTGTTCTGTGTTATGGACAAAATGTATGACGCTGTGTACTCTTTGTCTTCAAACTTGATGATAAACGACGAGTTACGCTCTTTTGTGACAGAGACCGAGTTTTTACGTTCTTCTTCAAAAGCTTTCCACAGTTTATCGGCATCGGCGCGGTTTCTGCCCGAAAGATATGTGCTCTGAGACACGATTTTTTTAGTCGACGGATTGCGGCGCTCTGAGTATGTGACACTGATGTCTTTTTCTTTTTCGAGCTGGTCGACAATTTTCTGTATGGCGGCCTGAGCCGAGCCTGTAATCACACAAAATGTTGCAAGGCAAACGGCGATGATTATTCTGAGATGTTTGTTAAGCATAGCGTGGACCGTTATTAAATTGGTTGTGGCAAAGTTACTAAAAATCTTGTTTAATGAGTTCGACAATTTCGGGGTCGTCAATACCGCTGATAGCATTTTCGAGAATTCGTCGCTCAATCTGGCTGCAGTCAGGGATGACCGTCTGAGCCAAAAGAGTGCTGTCAACGATATATTCCGTGCGGCGGAGCTCCGGCAGAATGAGGTCAATGTCGGTGATTGTGTGTCCGTCGCGGCGTATGTATGAGCCGGCATAGATTTCCTCGGGCGATGCCGTGGTGTCATGGGTCAGACCTATGACTACGGCAGCTGCCGTGACAATGGCCGCTGTAATAAAGGCTGCCGCACGGTGTGTCACGCCACGGCTATTGCCCTTGGCGGAGTCGTTGCGGCCGAGCGACTCATACCAGCCGAACATCGGCGCATAAGCCTTGAGGTCGTCAGCCGCGCGCCCCGAGCGGTAGTAGTCATAGAGCCGGCGCTCGTCGTCCAAGCTCGTGCTGCCGTCAAGGAAGGCGGAGGTAAGCCTGCGCGCCTCGGCGTCAGAGAGCCGTGACTTTGATTTATGTATAAATAACAGTTTCATATTCGCTTAATTTATATCTTTTTCTAAAAACATTCGGGCCACACGTTGCCTCGCACGTGACAGAGCCGTGCGCACCGCTCCGTCTGTCGAGCCGATAAGCGCCGCTATCTCGCCGCAGCTCATCCCGTCGATGTGGCGCATCTCGATGATGGCTCTCGAGGAGTCGGGCAGCGACGTGAGGATGCTGTCGATACACTCGGCTCGCTCGCTGTCTATATATTCGTCCTCGGGCGAGCTGCCGGTGTCGGCGACAGCCGCGTCGTCAAGCCCCGTGTCGGTGCGTCGGCCGCGCACGGTGTTGAGCGCCATGCGGTAGGCTATGGTCATCGCAAGAGCCTCAGGATTGGTGTAGTCATCGAGCGTGTCGCGCAGAGTCCACAGCTTGAGCAGGCAGTCTTGGGCGATATCTTCGCCCTCAGACCGGTCGCCTGTGACCGACGCTGCCCTTGCTGACAGTCTTGGCCTTATTTCAGCTGCAAATAACTCAAAATCGCGACGTCGCATATCTGATTGGTGTGACCTTTTGTCTCTAAGACACAAATATAGTCTAAACGTTACACCATCGCGTCGATTTTTTTGCGAAATGTAAAAAAGCGAGGGCGAAATTAACAAATTGCGACTTTATTTGTTTTGAATTTAAAAGCAACGGAATTAAATAAAAACATCTAAACTAAAACATTATGAATACAGCTCCTCTTCAGGGTATCAAAGTGGTTGACTTCACTCAGGTTCAATCAGGCCCTTCTTGTACTCAACTTCTCGCATGGCTTGGCGCCGAGGTAATCAAAATCGAACGTCCCGGTGTCGGCGATGCCACACGTAAGGAACTTCAGTTTGACCCTAACGAGCCGAGCTATTATTTCCTCCAGCTTAACTCAGACAAAAAGTCTCTTGCTCTTGACGCTGCGACTCCCGACGGCAAAGCCATTCTGACTAAACTTATTCAGGGTTGCGATATTTTCGTCGAGAATCTTCACCCGGGCGCTATGGACAAACTCGGTTTCAGTTGGGAAGAAGTCCACAAACTCAACCCGAGATGTATCTACGGCACAATCAAAGGTTTCCCCGTTTCGTCAAAATATGCCAATCTTAAGGCTTACGAGCCTGTGGCACAGGTGACGGCCGCCGCCGCCTCCACGACAGGCTGGTACGAAGGCCCGTACAACATCCCGACACAGTCAGGCGCGGCTCTCGGTGACTCCAACACCGGTATGCACCTCACAATCGGTCTGCTCGCCGCTCTTATGCAGCGTGAGAAAACCGGCGAAGGCTCATTCGTCTATCAGTCGATGCACAACGCATGTCTTAACCTCTGCCGTATCAAGACCCGTGACCAGCTCACACTTGACCGCATCGGTTATCTGACACAGTTCCCGCAGTATCCTAACGAGAAATTCCCCGACTTCGTTCCGCGTTCGGGCAACACCGAGGGCTCGGGCGTGCTCGGCTGGACATACAAATGTAAAGGCTGGGAGACAGACCCCAATGCTTATGTATATGTAATCCTGCAGCGTGGCGCCAAAGACTTCGAGAAAGCATGCGCCGCTCTCGGCTTTGAGGACTGGCTCACAAATCCCGACTTCAACACCGCCGACGCACGTGACCGCCACAAACAGGAAATCATCGAGCGCATCCAGCAGTTCTGTATCAACAAGACCAAATTTGAGGTCACGAGCGAACTTTCGGTAGCCGGTGTGCCTGTCGCTCCCGTGCTTTCGACCAAGGAAATCATGACTGACGAGAGCCTCTATGACGGCAATACCCTCGTCAAGATTGATCAGGGCGGTAATATCGGCACATTCGTCACCGTCGGCGTACCTTTCACCATCTCTAACTATCAGCCCGTCTACGGACCGTGCCCGACTCTCGGCGGCAATACGGAGGAAGTGCTCACCGCTCTCGGCTACACCGCCGCCCAGCAGGAGCAGTTCAAAGCCAACGGCACAACCGCTCCCATGCCTAAACCCGCAGCCAAATAATAACTGACCGCACGATAACATCAAAACCCGCCGGTGAGACTGCTTCGGCACCACTCAGCGCCGCAGCATCCACGCCGGCGGGTTAAAATTTCGATAAGAGGCATCCGCCAAGTTTATATGATTTAATAATATTCACCTTATGGCAACTACATCTGCAACACCACAGCCCGCACCGTCATACCCAAATCAGGTGACAGGCATGTATATACTCGCACGCGCACTGCGCATGCTCGGCATCGACAAGATGTACGGTCTTGTCGGCATCCCCGTGACCGACTTGTCTTATCTGTGTCAGGAGCAGGGCATACGTTTCGTGGGCTTCCGTCACGAGCAACAGGCCGGCATGGCCGCAGCCACCCACGGTTATCTGACCAAGACTCCGGGCGTACTGCTGACCGTCTCGTCTCTGGGATTTCTGAACGGTCTGACCGCAACGACAAATGCAACGGTCAACTGTTACCCGATGATTCAGATTTCAGGCTCGTCAGTCCGCGAGCCTATCGACCTGATGCAAGGCACTTACGAGGGCCTTGACCAGCTCAACATCGCCAAGCCTCTCGTCAAGGCGGCTTATCGTGTCAATCGCGCCGAAGACATCGTCACCGGCGTCGTCCGTGCTTACCGCGCAGCCATCTCCGGTCGTCCCGGCGGTGTCTATCTTGACGTCACCACTCCCTGTCTCGGTCAGATTATGGACCGTGACGAGGCCGAGAAACTGTTCTATCAGCCCGTTGACCTCGAGCCGGTAATGGTGCCCTCTGACGAGTCGGTAAAGAGAGCTGTCGAGATGCTCGCATCAGCCAAGAAACCGGCAATAGTCATCGGCAAGGGCGCCGCTTATGCCCGCGTTGAGGACAAACTGAAAGCCCTCGTCGAAAAGACAGGCATACCTTATTTCCCGATGTCAATGGCCAAGGGCGTTCTGCCTGACAACGGTCCGCTGAGCGCACTGTCATGCCGCTCGACCATCATGGAGGACTCAGACGTCGTGATGCTCGTCGGCGCACGCCTTAACTGGCTGCTGTCGCGCGGCCACGGCAAATGGAATCCCGCAGGCAAATTCATTCAGCTTGACATCGATCCCGAGGAAATCGACTGCAATGTGCCTATCGCAGCGCCTGTCGTCGGTGATATGGCATCATCTTTAGACGCCATCCTCGCCGCTCTGCCCGCAAAGATGAATATGGACCCGACGTGGGTGCCTTCGCTGCAGGCCATGACAAAAGAGAAAAACGCCAAATTTGCCGCCCGTCTTACAGCAGCCGCTTCGGCTCAGCCTATGACACACTGGACAGCTCTCGGCGTCATCAAACCCATCCTCGAGTCAAATCCCGACATCATCCTCGTCAACGAGGGCGCCAACACGCTCGACGACACACGCGACACCATCGATATGTCTCTGCCGCGTAAACGTGTCGACTGTGCCACATGGGCCATCATGGGCATGGGCATGGGCTCGGCTATCGGAGCAGCCGTCGCCACAGGTGACCGCGTTGTGGCCATCGAGGGCGACTCGGCCTTCGGATTCTCGGGCATGGACTTCTCGACAATCTGCCGCTTCAAACTGCCGGTTACGGTCGTTATCTTCAACAACGGCGGTATCTACAACGGCATCGGCGTCAACCTCTCCAAAAACGGTGACCCGGCCCCGACAACTCTCGACATCAACGCCCGTTATGACAAATTAGGCGATGCTTTCGGTGCAAAGACCTATTATGTCACCACTCCTGACGAGCTTAAGGCAGCCTTCACCGAGGCCATCGCCTCCAAGGCTCCCGCCCTGATTGATGTGCAGCTTGCAGCCGACTCCGGCAAGGAGTCAGGCCATATCGGCTATCTCAATCCCGAGTCATTACAGCACATCATCGTCTGATTACCTTAACCTCCGCAGGCCGGCCGCCTAACATGCGGCCGGCCGTAAACAATACTGAAATTCACGATTCCTCCCTCTGCATCAGAGGCCGCGTTTCAATTATTAACCCAATAAAACGCTCTTTATGGAACACATAATCCTATATGCCATCGTTCCTATTTTCGTTGTGATGGCAGTCGGTTACATTTCCGGAAAGAAAGGTATTTTCACGGGTGAGGATGCAAAAAAATTCAATAAAATCGTCCTTGATTATGCCCTTCCTGCAGCTCTCTTTGTCTCGATTGTCAGCGCAAGCCGCGAGATGCTTGTCAGAGACCTGAAACTCTCTATCGTCTCGTTGGTGACAATCATGTTCTGTTTCATGCTTGTCTACTACATTTACAAGTATTGTTTTAAGAAGAATACCGGTGCCGACGCTGCCGTCATGGCTCTTATCAGCGGCTCGCCTACAATCGGATTCCTCGGCTTTGCGGTCCTTGAGCCTATCTTCGGCACGACCCCCTCGGTAGCTCTTGTCGTGGCAATCGTCGGCATCGTCGTCAATGCTATCGGCATCCCCGTCGGACTGTCACTTATGAATTCATCAAACGAGGCTGCCGCCGCTGCCGCCAACGGAGGCAAAAAGCCAAATCCGTGGCTCCCTGTGCTGCATGCGCTCGAGCAGCCGGTCGCATGGGCTCCTATCCTCGCCGTCGTGTGGGTTGTTGTCGGTATACCTTGGCCTGACTGGGCAAGCCCCTCGTTCGACCTTATCAAAGGCGCAAATTCGTCAATGGCTGTCTTCGCCGCAGGTGTGACTCTGTCGGCTGTCAAGATTCAGATTAACTGGCAGGCTGTCCTCGGCTCGATACTCAAACTTATCGTTATGCCCGGTCTGACTCTCGTCGTCGGTCTGCTCTGTCACATGGACCCGCTCAACCTCAAGATGCTTGTGGTCGCAAACGCACTTCCCCCGGCATTCTCGGGCATTATCATCGCCAGCGAGTACAACACTTATGTCGCCACCGGCACCTCGTCACTCGCCCTGTCAGTCATCCTTTTCATGGGCTTCTGCCCGCTGTGGATATGGCTTACAGATCTTGCGTTGACCATGTATTAAAAGAATCGGTTTCTATATGATATCCCGGCAGGGGGGATGCCTTCCGGCGCTCCCTGCCGTTTTTTATAAATAATAGCGTTTATGAGCAAACAGATTGTCGACGGCTGCACAGCCGCAACCTATGTCGCCTATGCCTTGAGCGAGGTCGCAACCATATATCCCATCACTCCCGTTGCGTCGATGGGTGAGATTGCCGATAAATGGAATGTCGCCGGACGGCTCAACGTCTTCGGCGCTCCTATGCAGGTCAGGGAGATGGAGTCGGAGCTCGGCGCGGCCGGCGCCACACACGGCGCTCTTGTGGCCGGTGCGCTCGCCACGACCTTTACGGCCTCGCAGGGGCTGATGCTGATGCTGCCAAACATGTTCAAGATATCCGGAGAGTTGCTCCCGGCCGTATTTCATGTCGGATGCCGCACCGTGGCCTCTCACGCTCTGAGCATCTTCGGCGACCATCAGGATGTGATGAGCTGCCGCACGACCGGTTTCACCATGCTCGCCTCGAGCTCGGTGCAGGAGACACATGACCTCGCCATCGTGGCCCATCTCGCCGCCATCGCCGGCTCGCTGCCCGTGCTACACTTCTTTGACGGCTGGCGTACGTCCAACGAGATTTCGACCATCGACATGCTGCCCTATGACAGCATTGCGTCGCTTGTCGACCGCGACGCCGTAGCCCGTTTCCGCAGCCGCGCCATGAATCCCGACCGTCCCGACCTTCGCGGCTCGGCCCAGAATCCCGACGTGTTCTTCCAGAATCGCGAGGCTGCAAACCGTTACTACGATGCCTTCCCGGCCATCGTGCAGCAGTATATGGACCGTCTCGCCGCTCTGACCGGCCGTCAGTATCACCTCTTTGACTATGTCGGCGACCCCGAGGCCACGGAGCTTATCGTAGCCATCGGCTCGAGCTGCGATGTCATCGAGGAGACCATAGGTTATTTGCGTTCTAAGGGGCGTCGCGTCGGCTTGATTAAAGTCCGGCTTTTCCGGCCGTTCTCAGAGAAAGACCTCGTGGCCGCTATCCCGGCCTCCGTCAAGTCGATTGCCGTCATAGACCGCACAAAAGAGCCCGGAGCCGCCGGCGAGCCTCTCTATCTTGACGTCGCCGCAGCCCTGCGCCGCGCAGGCCGCAATGACATACGCCTTATCGGCGGACGTTATGGCCTCGCCAGCAAAGACTTTGACCCGTCGATGGTCAAGGCCATCTATGACGAGTTGCTGAAGGAAAATCCCAAAGACGGTTTCACCGTGGGCATCACCGACGACGTCACTTATCGTTCGTTAGACGTTACCGACCACATTGTCACCTGTCCCGATAATCTGCGTCAGGCTGTCTTCTACGGCATGGGCTCCGACGGCACAGTCGGCGCCACCAAGCAGGCGGCCGCCATAATCGGCTCGGAGCCCGATCTGTATGCTCAGGCTTATTTCCATTATTCGGCCAAAAAGTCGGGAGGATACACCATCTCCGAACTGCGCATCGGCGACGCCCCGATTCGTTCGGCCTACGGCATCGAGAACGCCGACTATGTCGCCTGCAATAAAAATACATACGTCACGCGCTTTGACCTGACAAAGCGTCTGCGGTCGGGCGGCACATTCGTGCTCAACTCGCCGTGGACCGCCGCCGACATGGAGCGGGAGCTACCCGCATCGCTGCGCCGCGACCTCGCCTCCAAGAAGGCCAAGTTCTACAACATCGACGCCATCGCCATTGCCGAGAGCGTCGGACTCGGTGTGCGCATCAACACCATCATGCTGACGGTCTACTTCCGCCTCGCGGGAGTTGTAGATTTTGACAAGGCCGTCGACGCGCTTAAAGAACTCATTAAAAAGACTTACATTCACGAGGGCGGTGACGTGGTCGACAAAAACCTCAAGGCTGTCGATGCCGCTGAGGCTGCCATAAAGGAGATTGTGGTGCCTGCGTCATGGGCCGATGCAAAAGATGAGCCGCAGCCTGTCTATAAGTTGCCTGACTTTGTCGCCAAGATTGCCCGGCCCTGTCTGCGCTTGGAGGGCGACTCGCTGCCTATTTCGGTCTTCACCCCCGACGGCACTATGCCGGCCGGCACGACGGCTTATGAGAAGCGTATGATTGCCGTCAAGGTGCCCGAGTGGGATGTTGATAAGTGTGTCGAGTGTACGGAGTGCTCGTTGGTCTGCGCCCACGCCGCTATCCGCCCGTATCTTTTGGACGACGCCGAGAAAGCTGCCGCTCCCGCCGGCATGACGACCAAGCCCGCTCACGGCACGGCCCTCGCCGGTCTCGACTTCCGTATTCAGGTCTTCACGCGTGACTGCACGGGCTGCGGCTCATGCGCCGTCATATGCCCGGGTCACGCGCTGACCATGCAGCCCATTGCATCGCAGCTCGCCGAGCAGGACACGATGCTCGACTACTGTCTCAATCATGTGACGGTCAAGGACGGTCTCGTCAAACGCGCGACAATCAACGGTTCGCAGTTCCACATGCCCATGCTCGAGTTCTCCGGAGCTTGCGCCGGTTGCGGCGAAACACCTTATGTCAAGTTGCTCACCCAGCTTATGGGCGAGCGCATGCTGATAGCCAACGCCACGGGCTGTTCGTCGATATGGGGCGCCAATTACCCGAGCAACGCTTACTCGACCGACCGTTTCGGCCGCGGACCCGCGTGGGGCAATTCGCTCTTCGAGGACAATGCCGAGTACGGCTTCGGCATGGCGGCTGCAGTCGCTCATCGTCGCGATTATCTCGCGTCGTTGGCCCAAAAGGCTGTCGCCGACAAATCAACCGACCCGGCTGTCGCCGATGCTCTCAAGGCATGGCTTGACGCCCGCGCCGACGCCGTACTGTCGGCTGAGACAGGTAAGAAGTCGGTCGAGGCCCTTAAAAATGCACCGGCCACTGTCGGTGCGGCCGAGATGATTGCCATGGCCGGCGATTTTGCCAAGAAGAGCATATGGTGTATCGGCGGTGACGGCTGGGCATATGACATCGGTTTCGCCGGTCTCGACCACGTCCTCGCGCAGAATGTCGACATCAACGTGCTCGTCATGGACACCGAGTGCTACTCAAACACCGGCGGTCAGACATCAAAGGCCACGCCGCTCGGCGCCGTAGCCAAGTACTCGGCTGACGGCAAGCGCACATTCAAAAAAGACCTCGGCCGCATGATGATGACCTACGGCACGGTCTACGTGGCCTCAGTGGCTCTCGGCGCCAACTATCAGCAGACCATCAACGCTCTGGTCGAGGCCGACGCTTACGCCGGGCCGTCGATAGTGATTGCCTACTGTCCGTGCATCAATCACGGCATCCGCGCCGGCATGGGCAACAGCATCGTCGAGGAGCGCCGCGCCGTCAGCTCAGGCTACTGGCAGCTTTACCGCTATAATCCGTCGCTCGCCGCTGCCCGTCAGCCGGCCCTGAGTGTCGATGCGCCCAAGCCTGACGGATCGCTCGGCGACTTCATGGACGGTGAGGACCGCTATGCCGACCTCAAGATGCTCGACCCCGCCGAGGCTGCCATCCTCCGGCCCGAGCTCGAGACCCGTATCGACGACATCTACGCCACACTCCAGTACATGACCTCCGCGCCCAAACTATAGGCCCTATAAGCCCTATAGGCCTTATAAGACTAATAAAAAACGGGGCTGTCGCGTACATGCGGCAGCCCCGTTTACTATATAATAATATGTGATTACTGGTCGGTGGCTTCTGACTCGGCTTCGAGCACATCGGTGCTTTCGGCCTTGATGTTGGGCTCCTCAAGGCCGTATTTATGTTTGGCGTTGAGATATTTGAGCCAGAGGGCGAAGATGAGGGCGAGAGTGCCGAGACCGGCAAACATCAGCATCGGGTTGGTGTAGTCATACTGCGTCGGGTCGGTCACGCCGGGGTTTGAGGCGTCAAGGAATTTGCCGAAGAGGATAGGCACACCGAACAGACCGATGTTCTGTACCCAGAAAATCAACGAGTAGGCGCTGCCGAGGAAGCGTTTGTCCATCACTTTGGGCACCGAGGGCCAAAGGGCGGCGGGCACGAGCGAGAACGACACGCCGAGCACTATGATGGTGGCGAGTGCCAGCGCCGAGCTGGGATATTGCGGCAGCACGAGCGCAAACACCAAGTGGCAGGCGATGAGCATCAGTGAGCCGAGGATGAGCATTGTGGCGCCGCGGCCGACTTTGTCAAGGAAGTAGCCCAGAGGCGGGGTCAGGCAGAGTGCACCGATGGGGAACCAGCGCAGCAGGTCGGCGGCCTGTGTGTCAGAGATGTGCAGGTTACACTGCAACATGTTGGTGCCGAAGCGTTGGAAGGGGAAGATGGCCGAGTAGTAGAGCACGCAGAGCAGGGCGATAATCCAGAACAGACGGCTGCTCAGCAGGTTGCCGACATCGCTGATTTTGAACTCCTCCTCTGACTCGCCGTCGTCTTTTTTGAGCTGGCGGTCAAGGCGTGCGTCCATAAAGGTGAAGACGATGTAAGAGATGAGGCCGATGAGCAGCAGGGCGGTACAGAAGGCGACAGGTGCGACGACAGATGCGCCGAGCTGGTTGGCCATGGCCTCGGAGATACGCGGCGACAGCGACAGCACGGCGAACACGCCGAGACGCGCGATAGCCATCTCGACGCCCATGGCGAGGGCCATTTCCTTGCCTTCAAACCATTTGGCGATTGCCTTGGAGACCGTGATGCCGGCCATCTCGCAGCCGCAGCCGAAAATCATGAAGCCCAAGGCGGCGAGTTTGGCGCTGCCGGGCATCTCGACCCACCATGAGCTGAGCCACTGCTCGAAGCCCGTGCCGGCAAAGAGGTCGCTGATGGCATAAAGTTTGATGGCTGCGCCCGCAAACATCAGAGAGGCCGACAGCGTGCCTGTGAATCTCACACCCATCTTGTCGAGGATGATGCCTGCGACAATAAGAAATCCGAAGACGTTGAGCATATACTCAGCGCCGGCATAGTAGCCGAAAGCCTCGGCCGACCAGCCGAGACGGGTCTTGACCAATGCCTGCAGAGGTGACATTACATCGACAAACATGTAGCCGAAAAACATCATCGACGCCACAAGTATCAGGGCGACCCAGCGCACCAACGGCTTATCGTTGAGTGCTTTTTGTACTGTTTCTTTCATTTGTGATATTGAATGGTTTTAAAATTTGAGTCTTTGACGGCATTTTGCAAGCAAATCATCGATTTGCCTTTATTTTGCGCAAAATTAATGTAAAATAGTTAACTTTGAAAAACATTCGCTGATAATATCATATAATCGTTACAGAAAATGCAGGATTCATACCACGACAAGGCGCCTGAGGTTACGTCCCGGGAGACTGTGGCCCCGCAGGGGCGGCGTCCGTTCACGTTTGACCGTGTTGTCAGGATACTTATCGGGCTGGCTGTCCTTTTTGCAGCCGTATGGCTTATAAATGTGCTCAAGTCGGTGCTGTTGCCCTTTCTTGTCGCATGGCTCATAGCATATATCCTCGAGCCTTTCGTGCAGTATAACATGCGTCTGCTCAGAGTGCGTCGGCGTATCATACCGATTTTTATCACGCTGTTTGAGACGATATTGTTGCTTACGACACTTTCCATAATCTTTGTGCCCTCGGTAATAGACGAGATGCATCAGGTCGCCGCTCTGATAAGGCGTTACACCGAGTCTGCGTCCCAGATACCTTTCATCCCGTCGTCGGTCCATGATTTCATCATACGTTCGATTGACCTCAAGGCCATCTCCGAACAGCTCACGCGTCAGGACATAGAGCAGCTCCTCGGGCTTGCCGGGTCGTTTATCTCGGGCGGCCTCGACCTGATGCTCGGCATATTCAACTGGTTTATAGTCATCCTTTATGTTGTCTTCATAATGCTTGATTACGAGCGTCTGCTCAGAGGATTCCGCCGTATGGTGCCTCCGAAGTATCGCGCGACTGCCTTTAAAATCGGCAATGACGTCAAGCGCAGCATGAATCACTATTTCCGCGGACAGGCCCTTGTGGCGCTATGTGTCGGCATACTTTTCGCCATAGGGTTTATAATTGTCGGTATACCGCTGGCTGTCGTGCTCGGACTTTTTATCGGACTGCTAAACATGGTGCCGTATCTTCAGCTGATTTCTATCGTGCCGACGACGCTGCTGTGTCTGGTCTATTCGGTCAACGCCGATGTCGATTTCTGGACGATATGGTGGGAGTGTATGCTCGTCTATGCCGTCGTGCAGTGTATACAGGATTTCTTTCTGACACCTAAAATCATGGGTAAGGCGATGGGTCTCAATCCGGCCATTATCCTGCTGTCGCTGTCGGTCTGGGGCACATTGCTCGGCTTTATCGGTCTTATAATCGCACTGCCGCTGACTACACTGTTGTTGGCATATTATGAGCAGTATATCATATCCCGCGAGGACGGAGCATCGCCCGATGAGACGCGCCGCGACGTCGAGGCGATTAAGAAAATGACAGACGCGCCCGACTGATGCCGGACGCGTCGTTATGGCGTGTCGCTTGGATTTGCCGGCGTCAGAATGTTATGCCTAACCTGACAGTGGCCATGTGCAGCGATTTTGTTCTCAGAGTCTCGAGTGTCGGCTCGGCGGAGTCGTCATTAGGAGTGTTATAAAGCACGCTATAGTCTTTACGTTCTTTGAAAGTATAGCCGATGACCATGTGCGATGCAAATTTTTTGCCGGACGCAAGGTTAAAGCCGAGACCGATAAATCCGTATGCTCCCGTCTGACTGTAGTCGTCGGGGAGATAGTTGACCGATATGCCTAATCGCGTGTCTAAGAAAAGCAGTGAGGGGCGGCTCTGAAAGTTGGTGCGCAGTGTAGCGTAAATCGGAAACGAACGGCATGAGTTGTTGACCATGATGTCCATTTCGGCGCCAAGTCCGAGAAACTTTATCCACCCGCGTCGATAACCTAACATGGCTGCTATGTCGACCGAAGCCATGTCGTTGCCGCTCATGTCTATAGAGCTGCCTGCACTGGCTCCCCACGTGAAATGCCCGTGTGTAGTCGTGTTATCGGCCTCGCCGTTGCCATCAGCGGCAAAGACGGCAGGCGATGTTGCCGCCATGGATATTGCTGCAAGGGCTGATATGATGAGCGATTTTAACTTCATTGCCGTTTAGATGGTTTTTATCAGTTTTATACAAGCCCAGCGGTTGTCGGTCGTCACACCGGTGGCCGTGAGACCTTCGCGCTCGGCGGCGCGGCAGACTATATCGACGTCGTCACCCTCATAAAAGCCGCTCAGCAGCATCGTGCCCCCGGATTTAAGACGCGGAGCATAGGCCGGTAGGTCGGCGGTGATGACGTTGCGGTTGATGTTGGCTACAAAGACATCAGCCGGCTCTACGCCGTCCAATGCCGACGCGTCGCCGTTGATGACACGAATTTCGGGGTGGCCGTTGAGCGCCACGTTCTCGACGGCGTTCTCATAGGCGAAGCCGTCAATCTCGATTGCCGTCACCGGAAGTGCGCCGAGCATTGCCGCAAGTATGGCGAGAATGCCTGTACCGGTACCCATGTCAATCATGGACTTACCTTTAAGTTCAAGATTCAGGAGATTGGCGATAATCAGCGATGTGGTCGAATGATGGCCTGTGCCGAAAGCCATCTTGGGGTCGATGACTATGTCAAATTCGGCCTGAGGCACATCGTGGTGAAACGAGCTGTGTATGACCACACGGTTGCCGACGACTATGGGCTTGAAATAGTTCTGTTCCCATTCGGCGTTCCAGTCGCGGCCCTCGACGAGCTCGGCGTTGACATCGGTCTCGCACTCAAAGGGGAAAGAGTCAATGACGCGTGCCACTGCCTCCGCGTCATACAGTTCTTTCTTTATATAAGCCGACAGACCCTCGTCGTCAGGCACGAAACTCTCATAGCCCTCGTCGCCGAGCAGACCGGCGAGCAGGTCGGTCGCGTCCTCCGTGCAAGGCTTCAGATTTATGCGCAGGTGATAGTAATCGTTCATTGTAAAATATTCTTCCGCAGGCAAAGATACAAATAAGTCGAGAGCAAAGCCAAATTTATTTGCGCTTTGCTCTCGACCAGAATTATAATTTAATCCTCCGCCACATATTTGTTGTGCACCGGAGTGATGACGAGATCAAATCTATAGTCGCCGTAGGGCACGCGGTGCTTGGGCAGAGGTCGTCCGCCCCAGCCGTTGAGACAGCCTACGCCCTGCTGCACGAGGTCGAGGCACACGTTGGTCACGTCGTCCTCGTCAAGCTCGCCCCAATGGGTGTTAGGCTTCTCGATGCCGCCGTCAAGAGTTGATGTATAATAATGCATGGCCGAGCCGGAGAACGGTTTTGCTGCCGTGAATTTCAGGCCGTTGCCCGATTTGTCGGCTACGGTATAATAGCGCAGGTCTGTGCGCGTGCCCGTCTCCTGCGGGCGGATGTAGCTGTAGGGCTGTTCGGTGACCATCTGGCGGTAGATGCCGAGATCATAGCCGGTCTGACGGTCTATGTAGTTCTCGCCCGGGCCGCGGCCGTAATACTCGATATACTCGAAGTCAGCCGGCATGGCCATCTCGACGCCGAAACGGTACATGTTGGGGATGCCTTCTGCATTTTCGTCGGCATCAAGGCTTTCGGTGAGTGCGACGACTCCGTTGCCGTATATGGTGTAGTCAAGTATAAGACGAGCCTTGACATCAGGCATGTCAAAGGCCGTTTTGACAAGAGTTTTACCGTCGCCTTCGCTGACTTCAAATTGTGTCAGTCGCATGACCGGATTCAGCCAGACGCGATATTCTTTTTGTGTATGTGCGCCATAATCTATGTCGGTCGGCGCGCGCCAGAAATTGGGATGAAGCTGCGCTCCGTCCTTAAGCATTGCAACACCGTTGACCGTGTAATCCGAGATAAAGCCGCTTTCACTGTCAAATACGATTTTAAAGTTCTCGCCGATTATTGTGTCGCCGTTGACAATCAGGCGCTTTGCCATAGGCGCAGCTGTGACGTCGCAGTCAGGCGAGGGGTTGTCGGCGACAGCCAGTTGCTGACGGGCTATGTCATAAGCCGCGGGCAACACACCCTCAGCCTCTTTGGTCAGATAGACGAGGTTCAGGAGCCACTCACCCTCGGCATCGGTCTTGCCGTAAGGCACATCGATTACGCCGACAGACTGCGGGGCCACATTGATGTCATCGACAAAGCCGCTTCTGACCGGTCGGCCGTCATGGAGCAGGGTCCACTGCAGTGTCACATCGTCAAGCTGACGGAAGAAACGCTCGTTGAAGACTTCGACTTTGCCGTCAGGCTGCAGCGTCGACCACACGTTCTGATAGACGCGCTTGACCTCGGCGGCATGTGGATTGAGACGGCGGTCAGGCGACACGAGCCCGTTGTCACACGAGTTTTGGTCGCTCGGGTCTGTGGCGTTGAAGTCACCTCCATAGGCATAGATTTCACGGCCGTTTTTGCCCTGCCAACGTATTGATTTGTCGACAAACTCCCAGATGAAACCACCTTGAAACTTGGGATATTTGCGTATCAGCTCCCAATAATCGGCGAGGCCTCCCTCAGAGTTACCGATTGCATAGGCATATTCACACATTATCAGAGGTTTGGTGTATTTGTCGTCTGTCGCATACTCTTCACACTCCGGATAATCGTAATACATGGGGCTGAAAACATCGGCTTTGCCGTCTTTGGCGGCCTGTTCGTAATGAATCGGTCGGGTAGGGTCGGAAGCACGTATCACGTCATAGCATGCCTCGAAATTGGGGCCGTAGCCGGCCTCATTGCCCATTGACCACATGATGATGGACGGATGGTTACGGTTGACGCCGACGTTATGCTGCTGGCGCTCGATGTGAGCTTTGCGGTATGACTCGTTGCGGGCTAATGTGCGGTCTTCGTAGCCCATGCCGTGTGACTCGAGATTAGACTCGGCCACGACATAGAGGCCGTAGCGGTCACACAAGTCATACCATAACGGATTGCTCGGGTAATGCGATGTGCGCACGGCGTTGATATTCAGCTTCTTCATCAGTGTGATATCCTGCAACATGCGTTCAGGCGATAACACATATCCGCCGTCGGGGTCGACCTCATGGCGATTAGCGCCTTTGATTAAGACAGGCTGACCGTTGACGAGCAGCTGTGAGCCGCGTATCTCGACTTTGCGGAAGCCTACATTGACAGGTATAACCTCTGTTTCCTTGCCGTTGCGGCTCGTGAATGTGGCTATAAGTTTGTATAAATCAGGTGTTTCGGCTGTCCATTTCAACGGTTTTTCGACGTCGATACTCATGCTGACACTGCCACGCTGATTCTTGCGGGTGATTTCTTTTACGGTCGAGCCGTCAGGGGCTATCAGTTTTAAGTCAAGTGTACCGCTACCCTTGATGTCGACGGCCACGTCAAGGCGTCCGTCGCGATAGTCCGGGGTGAGGTCGCCGTTCACGCGGATGTCCTCGATGCGGTTGCGGTTTCGTGCCAGCAGAAAGTTGTCGCGAGCGAGGCCCGAGTGTCTGAAATAGTCCTGATCCTCGAGATAAGTGCCGTCACACCAGCGGTGTATCTGCAGCGCGATGAGGTTGCGCTCGCCGGGGCGTACTAAGCGCGTGATGTCAAATTCCTGAGCGGTCTTGCTGTCTTCGCCGTAACCGGCAAAACGACCGTTTACATAGACCTCGATATTGGATACCGCCGAGCCGAAGTGGGCTATGATGTCCTTGCCTTTCCAGTCAGCCGGAATTTCAATCTCGCGGCGATAGGTGCCGACATGGTTGCCTTTGACGGGAACATACGGCGGATTATTCTCAAAAAGTCCGCGCCATGCGTAGCCTATATTGACATAGACGGGGTCGCCGAATCCGTTGAGTTCCCAGACGCCGGGCACATCAATGTATGTCCAGCCTGAGTCGTCATAATCTTTGCGGTAATAATCGGTCGGTCTTTGGTCGGAATCGGCCACCCGGTTAAAACGCCATTTGCCGTTGAGCGTCAGATAGTCCCGGCTTGTTTCGGGTCCGTCGGCAATTGCCTCGGCTGAGGAGTAGGGGAAGTATGACGTATGCGTCTTCATCCTGTTGACTTCGTTGACTTCCGGGTCGGACCAATACGGCTCTGCTGAATTTACACTGAAATACATCAGGAACACTCCCAATGATGCAACAATCTTTTTCATTAATGAATCTCTAAAATGTGATGAAAAGTTCTTTACAGCAAATTTAATGGTTTTATAATAAGTATCCAAATATCACAGCTTATTAGCGTGTATTTAGCCATTAACGCCAATGATTTATAAATGTTAAAAAGCCGGGGATGCAAATTAATCAATTTGGCGAGTGTCCGGGTATATAACTTTGTGCAAAAAAATAACACACTATGAAAAAGACACGTAAATCATCCCAAAAGACTATCACAGCTTATATCCCGGTCGAACTCCTCCGGCAAATCCTCGCCGACCCCGAAAATATTTCTCTATGTCATGCCCTCGTTTCGGCGATTATCACAGCCGAGCGAATCCGCCGCCCCGATGGCGCTTCCGCGGCCCTTGACGAGTGTAATCTTCACCCCGCACCGTCGCCTGAGGCAGAAGCTATGGCCGACGACGCCCGACGCCGCGTTGAGAAAGCAAAAGAGCGCCGCGAGGCGCGCAAGGAGCGCATCAAGCATCGCATGCGCATCCTCGGTCACATCTTCCGCGACGAGAAACCGGTGGAACTGAAAGATCTTTTCGGCTCGGGGCTTTTCACGCCCGAACAGGAGCGCACCATCGACGCCCTGCTAAATCCGACAGTCAAACGTATCACCAAACTCTCACCCGAGCAGCTCTGGGCCTACTTCCTGCCGCTGATAACACGATTTAATAAGATTCCCCTCTCAGACCTCCCCGTCTACGAACGCCGCCACGCTGTGACACGCAAATAAATATGGAGTAAATATGGAAGGGCTATTTTTTAATCGCCCAATGTAATACACTGATTATTAGTGTAATGTAGGGACGTGCCTTTGGCACGTATAATGTGGCCGCACATGATTGCGTCTTAAAGCACCGGAGGTGCGAGTTTTCTACAACCGTCTGCGTAGCAAGCGTGTAGCGCTTACGTAGCTGGCGGATAGCAGAGCCCAATCTTTCCTCTCGTGACAAGCGACGGAGTCCGCGCAGTCACGAAACGGCGTGAGCCAAGGCCAACCGGACGCTCGGGCTATCGCCATAGGCGCGACAGCGCACGCTCCGCGGCTTGTCGCGCGTTTCTCTATATGCGTTTAATCCCTCAGCTGCGCACTTCGTGCTTCGCAGAGTGTTGTAAAGGAGTCGCGCGTCCCGCGCTAATTTGTTGCTAATTATGCCGTCGCTCGTCGCGCTCGCTTTGGCATGTCACTACACATCTCCCCCCTCATCTCTTTTTTCTGAAAAGCGGGGCTATGCGTCTGAAGAGTTTAAATGCGAGGACGGCATACTCGACAACAGTCAGCGACTTGGTGAAATTGCCGAGAAACGAGCGTCCGATAAATGGTAGATTGTCACGCACGTCGGTGCCGGTGGCAATCATTTTTGACTTTTCGATTTCGATGCGTGTCAGGGCCATGACGCGCCGGTAGCGCAGCTCGTCGAGGGTGTAGCCGCGCCATTCGTCTGTTTTGGCGAGGGGGAGTGTTTTTTCTTTCATTGTTCCTCGGGAGCTTTGACAAACAGTTTCGATATCATGCGCGATACGGGATTGACGATAATCTGTTTGCGGAAGATAATCAATAAGATGAACAGCAGTAAATAAAATGCGCTTACAAGCATATATGCCCATATCGGCGACACGGTCATGGCGAGCATGTGGCCGATGCCGATTGATATGAAAAGCAATGTCGCCATGCCTATGATGACGGCGAGCGACATAAAGGCGACCGTCGAAAGGAGCACACTCAGTTTTTCGGCGACAGTCAGACGGGCATAGTCGAGCTGCAGGTTGAGATATCTGAGCACCTGTGTGGTCAGCAGATTGAAACCCTTGTTTTCAGATTCGGACATATTGTGATGATGATGTGATGTTTTGATAATGGCCGGGCCGTCTATCTTCGTGAATGACGGCCCGGCTCATCAGGCGTTTGTGTGTCAGTTTATTTGTTCTCGTCGAGTTCTGCCGAAATCATGCTGACAATCTCGTCTACATTATCTTGTGCGACAATGCCTTTGCGACGGAGCAGCTCGAGGATTTTGGCACGCAGTTCGTCACCGGTTGTCGGGGTGAAGAGTGCGACGGCTGTGGCGCCTACAGCCACACCGGCTAAAAATTTGATTAATCCGTTCATATTTTTGCAGATTTGATTTCTTCGCTGATTCGTTCGGCGAGTTGTTCGACTTTAGATTGTTTCATTGCCGGGCAATGAGATTTGACAAAGTCAACGATATCCTGACGGGTTTTCTCTCCCTTCTGAGGAGCGAACAGCAAGGCTGCGGCTGCTCCGACGACAGCTCCGCCGAGTGCGGCCAGTGCGATGTCTATACCTTTCATTTTTACGTAGTTTTTTGTGGTGGTTATTGTTTTGATTGATTGTCTTTATAAACTACAACGCCTGACTGTGATAAAAAGATTAGCGGTCTGACATTTTTTTGTCAGACCGCCGGGAAGAGATATTATAAGATGCTGAAAATTTGTCTGTCAGTGTAGTTTATCTGTCGCTGAGGTCTACTGCGTAATAGGCCTGACGTCCGTCGGGATATACGCCCGAGATAAACATCACCTTCTCGCTGTCAGAACTTTTGCGGATTGAGTTGTAGATTGACTCGACGTGCTCGGGAGTGGCGACGCGGCTGCGGTTGATTGACAGGATGATGAAACCGTCTTTGATGCCGGCGTCCTTAAAGCGGCCGTCTGAGAGTTTGCCGACAGAGACGCCCGACGATATCATCAGTCGCTCGCGCGTCTCGTCGTCGACAGAGGCAAGCTCGGCGCCTAATGAGCTGACTTTGTCTGCACGTGTTATCGAGGTGCTGCCCTGACTGTTGCGCAGAGTCACGCCGGTCGACGCCTTTTTGCCGTCACGCACATAGCTTACGGTGACTTTGTCGCCGGGGCTGAACTTGGTTATAGCCTCCTGCATCTGGGCTGTCGACAGTGTCGGCATGCCGTTGATGGCGGTGATGATGTCGCCTGACTGCAGGCCGCCTTCACGTGCGGCCGAACGGTCCTGTACCTCGGCCACGTAGATGCCGGACGTTACACCCTTGATGTCTTTTTCGGCTATCAGTTCGGGCGAAAGTTCGACGAACTGCACACCGAGGACCGCACGCTGCACGGCGCCGAATTTCTGCAGGTCGGCGATGACTTTCTGCACGATAGAGGTCGGGATGGCAAAAGAGCAGCCGGCATAGGTGCCCGTGTTGGAGTAGATGGCGGTGTTGATGCCGACGAGTTCGCCGTTGAGGTTGACGAGAGCGCCTCCCGAATTGCCGCTGTTGACGGCCGCGTCGGTCTGGATGTATGACTCGATGCCGCCGCGTGTCGGTGACTGGGTGGTGGTAGAGATGTTACGGGCTTTGGCGCTGACGATGCCGGTGGTCACGGTCGAGGTGAAGCCGAAGGGATTGCCTACGGCGAGCACCCATTCACCGACCTTGAGATTCTCAGAGTCACCCATCGGGATGACATGCAGGTCGGGGGCCTCGATTTTGATGAGGGCGAGGTCGGTGACGGGGTCGGCACCGATGATGGTGGCCGGGAAATTGCGGTTGTCGTTGAGGGTTACCTCCAAACGCTCGGCGTCGGCGATGACGTGGTTGTTGGTGACGATGTAGCCGTCAGCGTTGATTATCACACCCGAGCCGAGTCCTAACTGGCGTTGCTGAGGCTTTTCGCTCTGCTGAGGCTGCTGGGGAGCCTGACGGCGGGGCGAGCCGAAGAAGAATTCAAACAGCGGGTCTGAGAACATGTCAGCGTTGCCCTGACGCTGCATGGCTGCCTGAGGAGTGGCAAAACTCTTTACGGATACGACACCGTTGACGGTCTGCTCGGCCGCGTTGGTGAAATCGTCCTGATAGATCACACGGCCGGCGCCGGAGGTGTTGCGTTCTGATGGTTTGAGGGATTCGGCCATGGTGCCGTCGGCATGTGCCGTGGCGCTCTGGCTGCTTATTTCAGCGGTTGCTGCTGTAGCGACAAGCACACTCACGCCGAGCAGTGTAAGCTGCAGCGATTTTATGAAATTGGTCGTTTTTTTAGATTTTGCAGATTTCATTGATTGGTATTTTTGATGTGTTGTCATGTAATGAATTGTATTTTGTTGTTGCAAATATACTCGTTTAGACCATACATGACTTTAAAAGTCAAATCACTTTAAAATTATTTGGCTATCACTCGGTTTGCTTTAATACTTGTTTTAATAAATTCTGTGAAAAATGTAAATTGCGCTTAACTTTAACCCGGATTTTTGGGCGGTTAACGATATATGGATTAAATTTGTAACGCTATGAATCGTCTGATTCCCGCTATGCTCATTATCGTCATAGGTCTCCTCGCCGGAGGCTGCGGCTCGTCGCGCAAATCGGCCGTCAAAAACGTGCCGCAGCGCGTCGATACACGGCCGTCGCGTCCCGCCGATGGCGGCGATTTCGACGTGTCGTCATCGGTCGGCTCTGTCGACACCCGCTTGGGCGACGCGCTCGTGCGCTCGGCACGGCAGTGGATCGGGACGCCCTATGCCTACGGAGGCCGCTCCAAGTCAGGAACAGACTGCTCGGGCATGATTATGGTTATTTACAGCGATGTGGCGGGATTAACTTTGCCGCGTAACTCTGCCGCTCAGCGTGATTATTGCGTGTCTGTCTCGCGTCGTCAGCTCGAGCCGGGTGACTTGGTGTTTTTCACCACATCAAAACGCGGCGGCAAAGTAAATCATGTGGGCATGTATGTCGGCAACGGACGCATCATACACGCCTCGTCGTCGCGCGGCGTAATCGAGAGCAGTCTCGACGAGAAGTATTATGCGACGCATTACCATTCGTCGGGTCGCGTCTATGGCGTGACATACGCCGCCACAGGCTCAAAGGATAGCCGCAAAGGCAAATCAAAGGATAAGCCCAAGGATAAAAAGAAAGACAAGGGCCGTGAGCCCGAGCGCGTGCTCGCAGCTGAAAAGCCTGCTCCGACACCTGTCAGAAAAGAATCCGTGCCGTCTGTTTCGCTCGACGATTTCATAGCGGCCAACAGCGCCGCCGCTGATTCGGCCGTCGACACCGTTAGCGCTCTGACTGACACAGTGCTTGTCGTCGAGGAGATTGTGGAGCGCACGGTCGAGGAGCTTGACTCGGCTTCGGAGGCCGTTGACAGTCTCGACCTCGCCGCCCCGTCAGCCGAGCCGACACATCCTGTCACCTGCCCCGAAAAAGCTGCGGCGCCCGGGGCTGACGAAAAGCCTCATAAACAGGAGCGCCGCGACACGCCGACGCAGCCTGACAGCACAGCCGTGCGACGTCAGGAGATACGCGACGGCGTAGCCCGTGCGATGAAATTCGGTAAATAACAAGATTACACATCCTTATGCAGATAATTTTAGCTCCGGCAAAGACCATGCTCGACTCCGTGCCGCGAAAGATTGATTTCGCGACAGAGCCTTATTTTGATGCCGATGCGACTGAGGCCGCGGCCGAGATGGCGACTTACAGTGTGGCAGAGCTGCGCGATATATTTAATGTCAACCCGGCAATAGCCATGGAGACGTGGCATTATTATCAGTCGTTCGCTGACCGCTCGTCGCGTCTGCCGGCCGGTCTTGCCTATGACGGCATTGTCTTCAAACGCCTCGGCTTTGAGTCGATGAGCGACGACGAGCTGCGCCGCGCCAACCGCCGCGTGATAATCTGCTCATTTCTCTACGGTCTGCTCCGTCCGCTCGACCTGATTAAGCCATATCGCATGGAGGGCGACGTGACGCTTACATGCCGCGGCGACGGCAATATGTTTGACTTCTGGCGCGACCGCCTTACCGGCCGTCTTATCGACATGGTCAGCGCCGATGACGGCCTGCTGCTCAACCTTGCCAGCGCCGAGATGCAGCGCCTCTTTGACTGGCGCGGAGTCTGCCGCAGCATGCGCGTCGTCTCGCCGTCGTTTAAGGTAATCAAGGACGGACGTGAACGCTCGGTGACAATCTATGCCAAAATCTGCCGGGGCGCGATGACACGTTTTGTCTTGGATAATAATATTGACAGCGCCGAGGGCCTCGAAGCGTTTGACTATGACGGCTTTGTCTTTGACCGCTATGACAAGGGCGCCAATCCCGTCTTTATAAAATTTGAAAGTTGATGTGCGCCGTGTCTGATAAAATGCATCCTTTCGCAGCGGCTGTGGCCGCAGCCATTGACCGCCACGGTCTGCTCCGTGGTGACGGCCGCTGTGTGGTCGTCGCTCTCAGCGGTGGTGCCGACTCGGTGGCGCTCCTTGCCGTCCTTGACGAATTAGGCTACAATTGTCTCGCCGCCCACTGCAATTTCCACCTGCGCGGCGAGGAGTCGCAGCGCGACATGCGCCATTGCGAGAAAATCTGCGACAGGTTGGGTATAAATCTCGCTGTCCGAGACTTCGATGTCGATAAGCGTCGTAAAGCTACGGGCGAATCGGTCGAGATGGCCTGCCGCAGCCTGCGCTATGATTGGTTTGACAGCCTTATCGACCGTGAGCGTGCTCAGGCCGTAGCTGTGGGGCATCATCGCGAGGATCAGATAGAGACGCTGATGCTCAATCTTTTGCGAGGAACGGGTATCGCCGGTTTGCGCGGCATGTCGCCCCGTCGCGGTTTTGTCGTCAGGCCCATGCTTGACTGCACGCGCGAGCAGATATTGGACTATCTCGCCTCACGCTCATTGGACTATATCACAGACAGTTCGAACGCCTCTGACGACTATCGACGCAACCGTTTGCGCAACAGAGTGCTGCCGGTTTTGAGGGAGTATTTTCCCGGCGCCGACGACGCCCTGCTCGGCACGATGGCGACACTGCGCGCCTGTGCCGATTTCTATGACGACTGTGTCGGCGAGTGTCGCCGGCGCTACATCTCACGTGATGGTGCTGTTGACCGTGTCGACGTCGCTGCTCTTATGGCCGACCGCCGGGACCTTGACCGCGCCGCGCATGTGCTCTTTGAGATGCTGCGCGACGTCAGGCCGAGCATGAGGCAGTGCCGCGACATAATCGCTGCCGGAGCCGGTGCGTCCGGGCTGCATTTTGATGTAGGCACGGCTTATCGTCTCGAACTCGACCGCGGCTTGCTGAGCATCTTCAGTTTGAAGGACACGGTCGCCGACACCGATGACGAAACCGAGGTCAGCCTGCGACGCGACATACTCACGCCGGTCAACATCGTCGTGACCGAGCATCCCATAGCCGATTTTCGTCCCGAGCGCAACCCGGCAGTTGCCTATCTTGACGCGCAGTGCCTCGAGGGTAATCCGCGTTTTGCGCTGCGGCGTTACCGCCGCGGCGACCGCATAGAGCCGTTCGGCATGAACGGCGGCAGCCGCCTGCTCAGCGACCTCTTCCGCGACGCCGGTTGCTCTGCTGCCGACAAGCGCTCTGTCAGGGTGCTGACGCGCGATGATGTTATCCTGTGGGTCGTCGGCCTCAGAGCCTCCTGCCATTTTCCCGTCACCCCCGTCACCCGCCGCTACCTCCGCTTGGAGCTCAGGAGGTAAACATTACGTCCGCGTTAGCGGTCGTAGCCGCGTAGCGGCGAGAGCCATCTCAAAGGCCATACATCCAACATTCAAAAATCCAAATTTAACATTAAAATTAAGCGCCGGAGGCGCGGATTTTCTACAACCGTCTGCGTAGCAAGCGTGTAGCGCTTGCGTAGCTGGCGGACAGCAGAGTCCCGTCACTCCTCTCGTGACAAGCTGCGGCAGCTGCGCAGTCACGAAACGGCGTCAGCCCATGTCACTTGTAAACCTCGGCTATCGCCATTTTCCCGTCGTCCCCGTCACCCGCCGCTACCTCCGCTTGGAGTTCAGGAGGTAAGGTCTTGAAATACAGCGTAAAGAGTGTAGGGATGTGCCAACGGCACGTATGATTTGGCCGCCATGCTTTGCGTCTAATACATGCCGACGCTCCCTGGCGGGAGCTTTGGCATGTCCCTACTACAAATTTTATGTAAGAACTCCGGCATCTAAGCGTTTGTTGAGGATGGCGGTGAACTGGTAGTTTTTGAGGCCCCAGCGTGGGGCAATCAGAAGTTCGGAGGGTGACTGGGAGACGAAGCGCTCGATGGCGATGTCGTGACGGAGGCGGCGCACTATCTTCGCGCACAAATCGGCGTACTCGTCGACCGTAGGAGGTGTGTAGCTGATGCGTCCGGCTGCGATGTCGGCCGCGAGGCGCGTGCCCTTGATGACCTGAAGTTGATGAAATTTGACTGTGTCGACGGGCAGGGAGTTGATGAAGTCGACGGTCTCAAGCATCATTGTCTCGGTCTCGCCCGGCAGCCCGAGGATGAAGTGTAAGCCGGTGTCTAAACCGGCGGCTTTGGTGCGTCTGACTGCGTCGGCCGTGCAGGCGCTGTCGTGGCAGCGGTTGATGGCGCGCAGGGTGGAGTCGTGGCTCGTCTCGGCGCCGTACTCGATGATTACGCGGCTGCTGCGGTTGATTTCGGCGAGACGCTCCAAGAGTTCGTCGGGCATGCAGTCGGGCCGGGTGCCTATAATCAGACCGATGACCCCGTCGACGGCGAGTGCGCGGCGGTAGAGGGCCTCGAGGCGGTCGACAGTCTCGCCGTATGTGTTTGTATATGACTGGAAATAGGCCAAATAGCCCATCTGCGGATACTTGCGACTGAAAAAGTGTTTGGCTTTCTCCAATTGCCGCTCGATATCGTCACCGCCGGCTTCGACAGGCGAGAAGGAGCGGTTGTTGCAGTAGGTGCAGCCGCCTCGACCTAACGTTCCGTCGCGGTTGGGACAGGTGAATCCGGCGTCGACGGTCAGTTTCTGGACCTTGCCGTCAAAGCGCTCGGCGAGAAACTCGGCGTAATCCTTGTAATGACTGTTCATGGGCGTCAGAGACGGGCGGTGCGCGACAGCAGCACGGCGTCTAAAATGGTCATGGCTGCCATGGCCTCGACTATCGGCACAGCGCGAGGCACGACGCAGGGGTCGTGGCGACCGCGCATCTTGAGTACGGTCTTGCGGCCCTCGTCGTCGACGGTCTCAATCTCGCGGAGCAGCGTGGCCACGGGCTTGAAGGCCACGCGCATGGTGATGCGTGCGCCGTTTGAGATGCCGCCCTGTATGCCGCCCGAGTGGTTGGTGCGGGTCGTGATGCGTCCGTCATCGGTCGGCTCGAAGATGTCGTTTACCTCGCTGCCGCGCATCGCCGCGCCGTCAAAGCCCATGCCGTAGTCAAAGCCTTTGGCGGCATTGATGCTCATCATGGCTTCGGCCAGACGGGCGTGGAGTTTGCCGAAGACTGGCTCGCCCAATCCTGCCGGCACGCCGTCTATGACGCAGGTGACTATGCCTCCGACAGTGTCGCCCTCGGCCTTCACGGCCTTGATGAGCCGCTCCATTTCGGCCGCTGTGGCAGGGTCGGGGCAGCGCACTGCGTTGCTCTCGGTCATGTTGAGGTCAAGACGGTCTGCGGGCACATCAAGCGTGACCGCGCCGACAGCCGAGGTGTAGGCTTGTATGCTGACACCGAGCCCTGCGAGCGCCTGACGGGCAAAGGCTCCGCCGACGACACGCGCCACAGTCTCTCGTGCCGACGAGCGTCCGCCTCCGCGATGGTCGCGAAGGCCGTATTTGATGTCGTAGGTATAGTCGGCGTGAGAGGGACGGTAGACGTGGCGCAGGTTTTCATAGTCGTCGCTGTGGCTGTCAGAGTTGCGGACGATGAAGCCGATGGGGGTGCCGAGCGTGCGCCCCTCGTAGACGCCCGAGAGTATCTCGACGCGGTCTGACTCTCGGCGTGCGGTGACGATGTCTGACTGACCGGGCCGGCGGCGGTCGAGTTCGTGCTGCACTGCGTCAAGGTTGATTGTCACTCCGGCCGGCATGCCGTCGATGACTCCGCCGATGGCCGGTCCGTGGCTCTCGCCGAAACTTGTAAGGCGGTATATTTGTCCGAATGTGTTCATTGTCCGTCGTTTATGATGTCGCAGGCCGTTGCGCCCGTGAAGTCTGTCAATTGTTCGGGCGCGATGGCAATCTGCAGTCCGCGCTGACCGGCGCTGACATAGATGCGCTCGTGGCCGATGGCGTCCTGCTGTATGAAAATCGGGAAGGGTTTCTTCATGCCTATGGGCGAGCAACCGCCGCGGATATAGCCCGTGACGGCGAGAAGGTCTTTCATCGCAATCATTTCGGCCTTTTTGTTGCCGGAGACCTTGGCGGCTTTCTTGAGGTCAACCTCGCGGTCGCCGGGGATGACGCAGACAAAGTGGCCCGTGCGGTCGCCGTGAAGCACCAGTGTCTTGTAGACGAGGGCAATATCTTCGCCTAACTGTTCGGCTACATGTGTTGCTGCGAGGTCGTCAGGGTCGACCTCGTAGGGGATAAGTTCATATTTTATGCCTGCGCGGTCAAGCAGCCGGGCGGCATTGGTTTTAATCTGTTTAGCCATTACGAGTCAGATTTAGTGCAAATTTAGGAAATATTCTAATAAACAGCCCGGCGGCTTCATGTGTTTTTATTAATAAAATAAACGCATTATGAACGTGCAAGACGCTACAGAGCAGTCATCTCAGGACCCGAAATCATTATTATGGGGCGGGCTGCCGTCGAATATCAGGCTGATAGTCATCGCATCGATCATAGGTGTGGCTGTCGGAGCCGCCGCATATGTTTTGAAAGAGGCAATAGCATGGCTGTCGCGCGGGGTGACCATAATGTTTGACGCTTCCTCGTCAAATGCTTTTCTGTTGGTCGTTCCGATAGTCGGCATCGTCCTTGCCGGCGTCTATCAGCGATATATAATCCGCACGGGCCTTTCACACGGCGTAGACCGGCTTTCGCGAGACATAGCAGCCGGCAATCCGGCTCTCGGCCCCAAACTCACCTACGGGCCTATTATCGCAAGTACGCTTACGCTCGGCTTCGGAGGCTCGGCCGGCTCGGAGGGCCCTATCGCATACGCCGGCGCGGCTATAGGCTCAAACATAGGCCGTGTATTCGGCGTCGACCGCACGACTCTGATGCTGCTTGTCGGCTGTGGGGCGGGAGCCGGTATCGCAGGCATATTCAAGGCGCCAATCGGTGGCGTACTTTTTACGCTCGAAGTGCTCGGCATGGCCATGACTACACCTGCTGTCATCGCCCTTGTCGCGGCGGCTGTGTGTGCCTCGACGACAGCCTATGTCTTTTCGGGATTCACAATGGATCTGCCGTGGACGCATGCTCCGCAGTTTGTCGGCGAGATGATACCGTGGTCGCTGCTCCTTGGTGTCTTCTGTGCGCTCTACTCGGTTTACTACTCACGGGTTATGCGCCGTATGCGCCGTGTCTATGAGCGCATTAAAAATCCGTGGGTCGAAAACATTGCCGGCGGCATCGTACTTGCGGTCACCGTATTTCTGTTTCCGACACTTTACGGCGAAGGATATCAGGCTATGGGCCGCATCATAAATGCTGATTTTCAGGCGCTTTTCGACGGATCTGTCTTTTACGGCGTACACATCGGCCGCTGGACGCTGCCCCTGTTGCTCGCAGGCATACTTGCAGTAAAATGTTTCGCCACGTCGGCGAGCAACAGTGCCGGAGGCGTGGCCGGCGATTTTGCGCCGACACTTTTTGCAGGCTGTATCGCCGGACTGTTTTTTGCCACGACGCTCAACGCGGCTTTCGACCTCGGGCTCGACGCCGCGGCCTTCGCCTATATCGGCATGGCCGGTGTGATGGCCGGCGCAATCCGTGCTCCGCTGATGGCTTTCTTCCTTACATCTGAGATGAGCAACGGTTATGGCTATTTCCTGCCGCTGCTGATAGTCTCTGTTGTTTCCTACTGTCTGACCGTGGTCATCTCACACGAAAAATTCTTCACCCGCCACTATCCCGTCGACAAATAGAGTTCGTTGCAAAGTTTATTCTCGGTGAGAATAAACTCGCCCCCCAAAAAAATGTCAGGCGGAGCGTCGCGCTCCGCCTGACTGATGTAGCTTATGATTGTTTGAAAATGCTTATTCGGTAGGGAGTGTAATGTTTTCGGCTGTGTTATCTGTGATAACTTCCTTGCTGTTGCCCACGATAGGACCGAAAGGTACAGCAGAGATGCTGTCGAAGTTTTTATAATCGTGAGTCGAGTCCCACAAGATGGTTACATTCTTGGCAGTATTGCCTGTAACATTTGCTGTGTTACCGGCATAACCTACGATTGAGCCGATGTGACGATAAGCCTTGATGGTTACGTCCTCGACAGTACAATTAGTTACTTTGTCTGAGTAGTTGCAACCATAGCCGAGGATGCCGCCGGCTTTGTCGCCGTTATCCCATCCGTCGCCAATCTGTTCGGTTGTCGAGGTAATTGTACCGCCGATGACTTTGCAATTGTCAATAATTGCACCTGTGTTGTTATCGCAATAACCTGCGATACCTCCTGCATAGTGTGTACTTGAAATATTTACATTTTTGAGTGTAACATTCTTAACACTACCGACAAGGCCACCGAAGAGACCTGCGGCTGCGTAGTTACTTGTATTGTCAGAAGCGGTCAGGTTGCTGATTGTGTGGTTTGCACCGTCAAATGTTCCGGCAAAATTGTGGCCAGGATAAGATGTGATTGCCAAACCGATGGGTTTGAATTCAACACCGGCCATGTCAACATCGGCTGTCATGGTGACGGTCTTGCCGCTGAATCTTTCGTATGCGAGTGTGCCGTTTTTGTAATAACCGTTGACGAGTTTTGAAAGTCTTACAAGGCCCTCGGGAGCGTTTACGAAGTATGCGTTCTCGCCGTCTGTGGTAAGACCCTGAGTCATCTTCACGCCGTCGACGTTTACGACAAAGCGTGTACCTTTTTTGACATTCCAGACATTGTTGCCGCTGAGGAGACCTTCGTCGTAACCGTTTACAGTGGTGTTATTGATGTTGAGGGTGTAAAGACCACCTTCTTTATTGAATGAGCAGTCAACCTCGATAGCGGCTTTGCCGTCGTTGAGAGGAGTTCCGTAGAATGTGCAGTTATTGACGTTAACAACAGTATTAAACGATGGCGTTTCTGTATAGATTAAGATAGATTTTCCATAGTTTCCGGCAGCTGAGTTAGTAAAAGTAGTTTCGGAAGAGCCGAAAGTACAGTTTTCAAATGTAGCCTCGGGAGCACCGTAAGTCCATACGCTGTAGTCACCGTCATTCTTGAATGTGCAGTTCTCAAATTTAGCTTTGCCATAAAGGAAAAGTTTATTCTCGATTACACAGCCGTTATAGGTCTCCGATGCATTGTGCTGGAAGCCGTTATAATTGGCATTAGTACTTCTTAATGTCAGATTGCTGAAGGCAATATTGACATTGGCGAGTGTATTGCTTGCGGCTGTCTTATTGATGACTGTAGCCGGGCCCTGACCGCTGATGGTGAGCGTGGTGAGGCTGTTAGAAGCGGCACTGAGGTCATTGGCCGAGAATTCTCCGTTGCCGAGGGCGACGGTCGCTTCAGTTTTGCCGGCCGTCTTGACAGCAGTGAGAGCTTCGCTGAGAGTATTGTATTTTACGCCGTCAACTTTTGCCTCGCCGTCTTTGAGAGACTGGTCGAGATCGGTGCCGGGTTTTTCGAAGCCGGGTTTGATTTCGACAGTGAAGTTGACTTTAGAGGTGAGGAGTGAGCCGTAGATGTTTGTGCGGTAGTTGCGCTGCACGGGCACGGCTGCAATCTCGAGAGTGTTGTACTCCGTCTCGCCGTTGAGCACTGTGTACTTGAGGTCGACGACGTCACGGTCTGCGCCGACGA
>CBCSTG010000017.1:0-68119 GCA_965143025.1 uncultured Bacteroidales bacterium | reverse complement strand
CAAATACTACCTCTCGCACTGCGACAACCCCTACGACGCCGACGGCAACCAAATGCGCTATGCCGTCAGCGACTCTCCCCTCGTCCCTTGGACCGACATGGGCGTCTACATGTACCCCACCGGCTCGGAGACCAACCACGGCTCACTCGTAAACTTTAAAGGTCAGTGGTATGCCCTCTATCACACCGCCAACCACTCGGGCCGCGGCAACCTGCGCTCGGTCTGCATCGACCCCATCGAGTTCAAGGACGGCCGCTTCGCCATCGTACGCAACTGGGGCGAGCCCTTCGGCAAAGACATCGTTATCGGACGCGGCAAAGGTAAAAAAACACGCATCGAAGCCGAAAACTATAACCGCGGCGGCGAACATTACGCCTACCATCGTCACCTCGACAACACCGCCACAGGCAACATCGCCTCACGACCCGGCGACGCCGTCAGCCTCTCGCGCTCGCCCAAAGGCGACACCTATGTCACCGGACTCAAGAAATATGAGTGGCTGCGCTACAGCGTCGCTCCCAAAGCCGCCGGCCGCTATGACATCACACTGCGTGTCGCCCCCGTCAACGCCGGCGAGAAATCGCGCCTCCACCTCTCGGCCAACGGCTCTATCCTCGGCGGCAACAAAGACGGTCGCCGCGAGCTGCAGGGCGAGCCCGGCCGGTGGCAGACCATCGTGCTCAGTGACGTAGAGCTCCCCGCCGACACCGAGTACCTCGACCTCCGCGTCGAAGACGGTCACCTCGACTTCGACCGCATCGACCTCGTCCAGAAATAAGACACATATTATTATTAGACTAATTAGTTTATTATATTAGTCTAATTAGTCTTATTAGCCTTATTAGCCTTATTGAGCTTATTAGCCTTATTGGGCTTATTGGGCTTATTGGGCTTATTGGCTTATTGGCTAATTTCCCTTTCCCGGGGCGGTGATTCCAATCAATCGCCGCCCCGCTCTTATTATCTCACAATCCCGCGCCCTTATCCGGGCAATATAACAAAATGGTTATTATAACCAAGGTAGAGACGTACCTTTGGCACGTATTGTTTGGCCATCAGATGGTTAGCTCCAAATTATACATGCCGCCGCTCCCTGACGGTCGCTTTGGCATGTCCCTACTTTTCAACTGTTTACATCACTGACAGCGCTACTTTATCATGCCGTCCGCGCCTTCTCCGCCAATCCCGCGCCCCTATCCGGGCAATATAATAAAATGGTTATTATAAACAATGTAGGGACGTGCCTTTGGCACGTATTGTTTGGCCATCAGATGGTTAGCTCCAAATTATACATGCCGCCGCTCCCTGACGGTCGCTTTGGCATGTCCCTGCTTTTCAACTGCTAACATCACCGACGGCGCTGCTTTATGCTTCGGCCCTCCTGATGATGGCAAAGGCTTAATCATCTCTTTGAAAGAGATGATTAATACAATATAGACCAATGATTTACAAGTAATTACACTATTACAAGCCTCCCGTCTGCTAAACAATTAACACTTTCAGACAGACTCTGATACTTATCAGCTGAAATATTATGTTATTTTTTGTGTAAGGATTAGAAGATTTTATTATCTTTGCGATATCCTATTAATCATCTCTTTCAAAGAGATTGCCATCAAGAATAACGCTATACCGTTGCAAATCAAAACATAGCGTTCATATTATAACCAAACGACCAAAAACCATGACAAAACTTACCTTTAACCTCAATTTAACAAAAATACATTTTCAAAATCCCCCTTCCGAAGTGTAAAACACGGATTCGGCATAAGACGCGCCCCTCTATACGCGTTTATGAAATCTATACAAAGATATTGTTAAAATAATGTTTAAAAACATATTTTACCATTTTAATTGCGAATTAAGCGACGATTAAGCGGCGATTAAGCACGCGATTAATTAACGCGCGATAAGTTTGCCGCATGTTAAATAACCTCAAAAAACCAACCGATTATTACTTTAATCCAAAACTAAAACCCCGAAAACCGAAAAATCAAATCTATCCCCTGAATATCATCTAACCCTGATACCATTTTTTTACTTAAAATCAATCTTATGAAAAATTTTACCAAATTAGCGATGACTCTTTTGGCAGTCGGCGCCTTCACAGGCAACGCATTTGCTAAAGATGTTTACATCTCAACCGAAGGTAGTGACTCGAACGACGGTCTGACAGCAGCAACCGCTATCAAATCGCTCACCAAACTCGGCGACGTAGTCGGCCGTGGCGACGTTATCCACGTCAGCGGTATGGTCGACATGAAAGCTGAGTATGATGCATCAGTTGCTGCAGGCAAACACCTCCAGCGCAACACCGGTTACTTCTACAACCATGAGAACGGCAAGTTCGTCGTATTCGCTCTCCAGATCACTGACGACAAATGGGCTGACCTGACATTCGTCGGCGAAGACCCCGAGACTGACGGTTTCGACAGCAAGGAAGCAGTCGGCAGCTTTGAGTTCGGCCGCGCAGAGGCTTGGCGCTCGGGCGAGAACAACTGCCACACCACATTCAAAAACCTCGGCTTTGTCAACGGTCTCGTTGGTCTCGACGGCGGCGCAATGTGGATTCATGACCACGCTCTCGTAAACTTCGAGGGTTGCGTTTTCAAAAACAACCACTATGACTGGGCCAAACTTCAGGCCGCTAACGAAGACGGTTTCGACCTCTGGAAAGCCAACAGCACTCCCGAGCGCGGTGGTGCTATCCACTTCCAGTTCGGCGCAGCCAGCTTCAAAGGCTGTACTTTCGCAGAGAATCACGGCCGCATGGGTTCAGCTATCTGCCAGACCGGCGGTACACTGACCATCGACGACTGCCTCTTCGCTGACAACGGCCAGCCCTATCAGGATAAATACCTTAAAGACACCCGTGGTGGCGCACTCTGCATCTGGACTCTCCACACCTCGACTGTCTGCAACATCAACCGCTCGGCTTTCGTAGGCAACATGGCTTACAACGATGGTGGTGCAATCCTCGTCCGCTCTAACGTCGACGACAACTTCGACCGCAAGATTTCTCTCAACATCAACAGCTGCTACTTCGCCCTCAACGAGTGCACATGGGAGCACGGCGGCGCTATCTCAATCCAGAACAACGACGGTATGGACGGTGACAAAGACGGCTCTCGTCTCAACTACATCAACATCACCAACACCACGTTCTATGCCAACTCTTGCGGCTTCTACGGAGCTACGATTTACCTGCACGGCGGTCTTCCCGGCTCACACCTCTATCTGACCAACTGCACAATGACAGGCAACACCGGTATCAACCGCAACAACGGCGGCCACGGCGCAAACCTCACACTCGGCGGCGACAACAAAAAAACTTTCCTCTCGCCTGACAAATATGACCTGCGCATAGCAAACTGCGTTATGGAAGGCAACATGAATGCCGCTACAACTCCCGAGTACAATGACATCGCCTTCATCGACGGCGCAACAGGCAAAAACATCAAGATTTACAACTCTGCTGTAGGCCGTATCCTTCTCAACGATCTCAGCACACTCCAGAATGAGACCAACCACATCGGCTACTGCGGCGCTCAGGAATACACCGGCGTGCTCGACCAGACTACCGTTAATGACTTCGCTTATCAGGGTCTGACCTTTATGGGCAAAGACTGGGGCGCAATTCCCGTTGACGGCCTCGCCGAAAACCTCCCCGAAGCTGACCCGACATACTTCGTAGAAGCTGACAAAGTCATCAAAAACGCTGACGAGACAAAACAGTTCACAGCCTATGGCTATGACATCACAGAGCGTGACGGTTGCGGTCTCAAACGTACCGACGCCAACAAGAACATCATCGGCGCTACAGTCGCAAGCGCAGACGACCTCTATGAAATCTTGGACGGTGACAAAGCCGGAGAGCTCTCAGGCATCGAGTCTGTTCTCGGCAACGTAACCGAAGGGGTCGCTATCGCCCGTGACGGCCAGAACTTCATCTGCGAAGGCGCTGCCCTCACAGTTTATGACGTCAAAGGTCAGAAGGTTGCCAAAGCTAACGGCGCTGTCAGCCTCTCATCTCTTGACAAAGGCATCTACATCATCACAGCTGTCAAAGGTGCCAAGCACAACGTGCTGAAAGTCGCTAAATAATCAAACTTATAAAGTGACTCTCGGCATAACCCTCTGAAGAATCCGATAGAATAAAGAGTTTGCCTAAACAACTATTGCCCCCGCGGTTTAAAAAATTTAGGCAAACTCTTTATTAAAACTTAATTTAAAGAGGTTAAACTGATTGTTTTAATTGTTTCATACCGAAGAAGGCGTTAAATTTGTTTCACCAAAAAGACCTTAAATCGCCTAAACTTCATCTATCATCACATTTTTTCAAAAGTAAGATGCGAAAATTCAAGAACAAGCGTTTCGGCCTTCTGCCGCTACTTGGCTTCCTTCTGGCAGTCATGTTTGGCGTACAGGCAGCTCAGGCCCAGACACAGACAGTCACAGGTACTGTCTATGACCAGGACTCCGAGCCTGTGATCGGTGCATCGGTCGCTGTCTCCGGCACAAACCGCGTTGTCGCTACCGACATCGACGGCAAGTTCACGATCAAAGCTGACAACGGACAGAAAATCGCTGTCACATACGTCGGCTGCAAAAAAGAAGAAATCAAAGTTACAGGCCCCGGCCCGTACAAAATAACCCTGAGCCCCGACGCCAACAATCTCGACGAGGTTGTCGTCACCGCTCTCGGCCTGACACGCGACGCCAAATCGCTGTCTTATGCCCGCCAGGCCATCGACACCGAGTCTATGACCGAGGTACGCGGCACAAACCTTATGGACATGCTCTCAGGTAAGGCTGCCGGTATGCAGGTTATCTCTGGCGGCGGTCCGACCGCTTCGACTCGTATCGTGCTCCGCGGTCTTAACTCACTCACCGGCAACAACCAGCCGCTTATCGTCGTCGACGGTGTGCCCATCCTCAACAACATGGGTGGTGACGGTGACCTCGACTACGGCAACGCCGCCAACGCCATCTCGCCCGACGAAATCGAGAACATGGAGATTCTTAAAGGCGCTAACGCCTCGGCTCTCTACGGCTCTGACGCAGCCAACGGTGTAATCCTTATCACAACCAAAAAGGCTACAAAGAAAAAAGGCCTCGGCGTGACCTACGGCTTCAACCTCATGCTCGGTTACCTCTACAACTACCCGACCTATCAGAACATCTACGGTACGGGTCAGTCTTGTCTCTTCGAGCGTTACCCGCAGAACGGCGGCTGGAACGTCTACGGCGCCTCTAACAACGGCGTGACTTACAACAACGACCTCCCCTACGGCATCTGGAATCCCAACATGGCCGGTGTCGACCAGCGTTCTTGGGGTCTGCCTATGCTCGGCTTTGAGGTTGTCGGCCGTAACGGCGAAATCAAAAAATACGAGCCTCATCCCGAGACAACCAAGTCGATGTACGGCACATCTCACATGTACACCAACTCGGTTTCTATCGACAAAGTCTATGACGGCGCATCATTCCGTCTGTCTTACACCAACGTGATTTCTAACGATATTCTCAAGAAGGTCAACGACATGGACCGCCACACCTTCAACCTCCACACCACCGCAGACATCACGAAATGGTTTAACATCGACGCTTCGGCACGCTACGTCTACGAGCACGTCGACAAACGTCAGTTCCGCAACGCTTCTAACCGTAACCCCATCTACCTGTTCGCCAACCTGCCCCGTGACGCGTCGCTCGAAGAGCTCCTCCCGTGGAAACAGGCTGACGGCACCCCCTTCAACTTCCGTGGCTTCACCAACCCCTTCTGGGCTCTTAACGAAACCGACAACAACGACACCAAGAACTGGTTTATGGGCAACCTGACCCTTAACTTCCAGATCTGCCCGATGGTCAAAATCCGTCTGCGTGGCGCTACCGACCTCCAGAACAGCGAAGGTCAGAGCTTTACCAACCTCTACACCCCGTTTGACAACGACGGTGAGTACCAGCGCTTCAAACGCGACTGGCGCAACACCAACTTCGAGGCCCTCGCGATGTTTAACCACAACTTCTTCAACGACCGCTTCTCTGTCAACGCCAACGTCGGTGCATCTTCTCAGAACATCCACGGCTCACGCGTCTACTCTAAAGCCTCACAGCTCCAGTTCCAAGACATGCAGTCATTGGCCAACGCCAAAGGCATCGTTGCTGCCCTCGAAGACTGGGAGAGCAAAAAGAAACAGGCCGTCTACGGCTCTGTATCTCTCGGCTGGGACCGCTGGGTATACTTAGACGCAACCGCACGTAACGAGTGGTCTTCGGCCCTGCCCAAGAACAACAACTCTTACTTCTACTGGTCAGTCGGTACAGGCATCCTGATTTCAGACCTGCTCAAACTCGACTCTCACCTCTTCCCGCTCATCAAACTCCGCGCCAGCTACGCTAAGGTTGGTAATGACACCGGTTTCGACCGCCTCATCTCAGGCTACTACAAGACTGAAGACGGCTCGTTCCTCGGCATTCCCTACTACGTAGGCGAGGATGTCCTCAAGACCATGAGCCTCCGTCCCGAGATGACAAACTCTGCCGAGGTCGGTCTCGATCTCCGCTTCTTCGACAACCGTCTGAATGTTGACGCTACATACTATTCTAAAGAGACCCGCGACCAGATTGTCGAGGCCGACGCTCCTCTCGCATCAGGCTACCGCCGCGAGATCATCAACGCCGGTAAGATGACCAACAAAGGTGTCGAGCTCTCTGTAACCGGTGTGCCCATCCGCACAAAAGACTGGGAATGGTCAATAACCGTCAACTGGTCTAAGAACAAAAACAAAGTCGTCGAACTCGCTCCCGGCGTTGACCGCTTCGAGCTCGCCTCGGGTGACAACATCCGTTCGTACGCACAGGTCGGCCAGCCCTTCGGCGTCTTCTACGGCAACGACTACAAACGCGACGAAAACGGCAATATCTACGTCGACAACGAAGGCCGCATGCAGTATGAGACAGACAAATACCTCGGCTCTATCCAGCCCGAGTGGTTCGGCGGCGCTCAGACAACCCTCCGCTGGAAAAACCTCCAGATCGGCGCTGCAATCGACTTCGCTTACGGCGGCAAACTCTGGTCATACACAGCCTTCCGTGGCGGTATCGACGGTAACGTCGCTTCGACACTCGGCGGCCGCTTCGAGTTCACAGAGTCTAAACTCGTCTACGGCGAGAATGACTGGGAACGCCGCGGTATGCTCGAGGCTCAGTACACCAACAAACCCGGCGCCGACTACGCCGAAAACCACGTCCTCTATCCCGACTGGGAGCGTCCCAAAGGCGTTTGGGTAGGCAACACCGTCTACAAAGAAGACATGGACTACTGGGCAGGCAAACAGGCCATCTGCTGGGTTACTCCTATGAACCACTGGTGCCACAACAACGGCACATCTTCACGCCGTTACATCTATGACGCAACCTACGTCAAACTGCGTGAGGTCAGCGTCGGCTACTCACTGCCCCGCGAATGGCTCCGCAACACATTCCTGACCAACGTCAAGCTGTCAGTTGTCGGCCGTAACGTGGCTATCCTCCACCAGAAGACTCCTAAAGGTATGGACCCGCAGGCTACATCCTCGACCGGCAACGATCAGGGCTTCGAGCGCGGCTTCACACTGCCTATGGCTACATGGGGCTTCGACGTAAAAGTAAGTTTCTAATCCTTAAAAGACTCCTAAAACAAGCATGAAAAAACTTGGTATTCTATATGCGGGTCTGTCACTCCTCGCCGGCGCGTCAGTAATGTCACTGACCACATCGTGCACCGATGACTTCGAGGAGACCAACACCAACCCCAACAAAGTCTATGACGTCGATATCAATGATGTCTTCGCCGGTACGGTAAAACGTACGATGGACAACTGGGCGGAAATGAACTACCGCCGATTCCTCAACTTCTCGCGTCTGACAGTTGTACTCTTCTGCTCCAACCCGGGCGAAGACCGCGGCGACGGCTACTTCCGCAACTACTACGTCAACATCCTCCGCGACCTCATCAAGCTCGAGCGCAAATACATGGAGCATGACGAGAACGCCGACAATCCCGACGTACAGAAAGCTTATCAGAATCGTCTCGCTGTCGTCCGCATCTGGAAATCGTATGTATTCTACACCATGGCATCCTGCTGGGGTCCCATCCCCTACTCTGACGCCATCACATACGGCACAGACAACAAACGTGACTACAAATACGACTCGGAGAAAGAAGTTTATGCCGGCATCCTCGATGACCTCAAGAAAGCTATCGACAACATCGACAACGCTGACGCAAACGTCACATCCGACATCCTCTCGGCCGACCCCCTCTACGGTGCCGACGGCATCGGCCAGGCCGATATGACAAAATGGCGTAAATTCGCCAACACTCTGCGTCTCAACGTAGCTATGCACATCCAGAATCTCGATCCCGACCGCTCTCGCGAAGTTGCATTAGAGTGTCTCGCCGACGGAGACTTCATGGCTGCTAACAGCGACAACGCCATCCTGCAGTGGGGTCTTGACGCCGAGAACTCATCGTCATACTACTTCCGCTCTATCCTCAAAAACCGTCAGCCCTCTGACTTCGGCGGCGCCGTGCGTCCCGCGCTCAACGAATACGGCTACATCTACTACGCCACATTCAACGACCCGCGTCTCCCCGTCCTCGTCAAGAAGTCTAACGCCGACGTGCCCAAAGGACAGATCGTCAACAAGTTCCAAGTCACTGACACAATCACCCGTCAGCATGTCTGCAGCCGCACCGACAAAAAAGGCGTAGCAGTCAAATGTAAAGACTACACCTCACACCAGCGCGACGGCCAGAACATGTTCCGCTATGACTCTATCACCGTCCACTACACCGTAGACTACGTACCCTACAATGAGCACTGCTCGCTGCCCATGGGCTATCGCTGGGCTACAGTGCCGGGCATGACCTATACCTACAACGACCCGCTCGGTGTCGCACGCAAGAGTGACTACAACAACTCTTACTGCGCAGACTACTTCTGGAACGAGCAGGCCCACTGGGTAATCCTCACCTATGCCGACGCATGCTTCCTGCGTGCCGAAGCCGCCATGCTCTATCAGGGCGACCAGAGCGCTGCCAAAGCCGCTTACGAAGAAGGCATACGCGCATCTATGGAGCAGTGGGGTGTCACAGACTATGCCGACTACATGAATCAGGACGGTGTCAAATGGGGCACATCTAAAGCCGGTTTCCATGACCGCCGCCTCTTCACTCAGGCTGTAATCAACGGCGCAAACGGCACAGACGGCCTCCTCGAGCAGATTTACAAACAGCGTCAGTTCGCCGACTTCTTCAACGGTCTCGAAATCTGGAACGTCGAGCGTCGTACACGCGCCTTCAACTGGCCTCCCTTCATGGCCGAAGGCGGCTCCTCTGAAGTCGAGGGCGCAAGCCAGACCTACAACTTCTGGACAGAGCGTCTGATCTATCCCGAGGCTGAGGCCAATAAGAACGGCGCATCTAACGCCGAAGGCATCAAGATGCTCCGCGAGGTCAGCCCGTTCACACGCGACGAGCGCTGGGGCGACAACGTCTTCACTTCGCTCGGATTCGCAAAACGCAATCCTCAGATCGACAATGCCGAAGAGCTTTGGGGCTTCCGCGAGATCACTCCCCGCATGGACTACTACGAGCACACCTTCGGCGAGACATGGGACGAGTGCGTGGCCAATATCAAAGCCAAGACCGGCATTGACCGCGAAAGCTCAGCCCTCCGCGAAGTCGAGTTTGAGTTCGCAAGCCAACTCTCTGTTTACATCAAGTTACCTTGGGAATAATAATCCACCATCACCAATCATAAGCAAAATTTAGCTATGAACAAAATCAATATCATCACGGGAGCAGTCGTTGCGGCCACAGCATTCCTTACTGTCGGCTGCGCCGAGGAGGATAACCCCTCGATCGAAGACTATCCTTGGAACTATAAAATCACCGAGGTCAAGGCCACCGAGGATATCCCCGTCGGCATGCTCCTCTACAACCCCAGCAACGTCTGGACAAACCAGACCGTCAAAGACTGTATCTCTGACCCCTATGAGCCCGAAAACGGCAAAATCGGTCCGTATGTCCGCATTTCTGCAGGCGAATACGAGTTCTACGGCGCTGAGAAAGAGTATGAGCAGGAATATGCCGACGCTCTGGCCAACATCCTTGCAAACTACCGCAAAGCCAAGGTCGACTTCATCATTCCGCCGAACATCAATGCCAACCCCGGCTCGCTCTATCCCAACAACATCAGCCGCAACGACACCGTCATGCTCAACATGCTCCTCGGCAAAGCCGACTCGCTGCTGACCAACGACGGCTCTGTGAAGCTCGCCATGCGCATTGACATCAACAACTTCACTTCGCAGTTCAACTCAACAAACAACAACGCCCTGCTCGAAAACGCTCAGCCCAAAATCGACTATGACAGCGAAGGCCAGCCCATCGAAATCCAGCCTATGGACGCCTTATACAACTGGTTCCGCCGTCTGTCATGGTACTTCAACGAGCCCAACTACTTCCACTTCAACGGCCGTCCCGTGCTGATTCTCGAGCAGGCCAACAAACTCTACACCGAGAATCCGCGCGAAGTTTACGACAACATCCGCGACGCCATCAAACACGAAGTCGGCAAAGACGTCTATCTGATTGTCCGTCAGGAGCAGTGGACTCCGCCGGCACGTTGGGAGTACTTCTGGATTCAGGGTCATGTTGACGCCGTATCGCCCCGTAACCTCACCAACCTCGGCGGCGGTACAGGATGGGACCGCTCGGTATGGTACAACGTGTTCATCAACGAGCACATGAAAGTCAACCGCGAGTACTACGCACAGCGCGGCATCAACTACGTGCCCTCCGTATCTCCGACCTACTACCAGTACATCTGGTCGCAGAACTACAACCACCCCATCATCCGTCATAACGTTGACGACTTCCGCGTGCGCTGCTGGTCTGCCAAGATGCAGCTCGGCACTGAGAAGATGGTCATCATCGACGCCTACAACGAGTGGATGTTCGGCAACGCTGTCGAGCCTACCGACGAAGACTACGGCTTCGGCTGGGGCGACAAATTCCTCCTCGCAATCGCTGACGAGTTCAAAGTCAAATAAGACACCACTCAGCCACAGCAGGCTGACATAAAATCAGGCGCCGCAACCATCATCAGATGATTGCGGCGCCCTTTTTGTAAACAAATCATAAAAATGCGTCTAACCTGCACTATTAGCCAAAAATAATGGAATAATTCAAAAAATTAACCGTATTTTTAAGCCGATTTTATGCCGAAACTAAGCCTGCAAATCTAAATTTGCAACAAATCTAAAACCAAAATCCACGGATAAGCAGCATGAGTGCAAAAAATAGACTTTGTTTTGCAGCCTTAGCCATGGCGGCATGTGTTATGCCTGCCCCGGCTCAGACTGTTTTATTGTCACAGGACTTCGACAAAACATCACAGCCCGTCAAAACAATCGGACGCGGCGATTCTCGCGTTACAGCCGACGGCGTATTCCGCTCACAGGACTCTTACGGCCTATTCGGCGACAAAACTATGCGCAACTACCGCATGCGCTTCAAAGCCCGCGCCCCTAAAGACGCCGAGCAGGTGCAGATTTGGGCCGGTTTTAACGCCGCCAACCGCTACGACCGCTATGTCGTCGGCATCAAAGGCGGTCTGCAGGATGACCTCTATCTCGCTCGTCAGGGCTATATGGGCACCGACGAGTTTCTCGACATCCGCGAGCTCGGTTTCCACCCCGAGCCCGGTCAGTGGATTGACGTCACCATCGAGCAGGCCGACGGCCGCATCCGCGTCTTCCTCAACAACGAGGATACCCCGCGCATCGACCTCGTCGACAAAAACCACGACCTCGCTTCCGCCGGCTATGCGACATTAGGCGGCAGCTGGGTACCGACCGAGTTTGACGACCTCGTCATCGAGCAGCTTCCCGAAGGCTATTTCGCAAACATTCCCGCAAAAACAAAAGAATTTTATCTGACCGACGCCCAAAAAGAGACCAAGCGTCAGGGCGAGCGCCGCACATGGCGCGGCAAACGTCTCGAGCGCCTCAACGGCCCGCGCACAGTCATCAGCCTCGACGGCGACTGGCTGTTCTCGCCGACTTACGAGACAAACGAGACTGCCAAGGGCGCCTCACCCGAGGCCGGCGACGAGTCATGGCACGTAATGCCCGTCCCCAATTTCTGGAATCCAAGCCGCATCTGGCTCCACGGCGAGACCATGGGCACTCCGGCCGGTCATCGCCCCAAAGGCGTATCCGACACCTACTTCCAGAAAGAATCACGCCGCTGCGACGACTACACGTTCAACTACCGCAAGACCGACGCCGCTTGGTACCGCCAGTGGGTCGACCTGCCCGCCGACATCGCCGGCAAACGCGTCACCCTCGACTTCGACGGCGTGTCAAAAATCTGCGAAGTCTACATCAACGGCCACGAAGCCGCAAAACACATAGGCATGTTCGGCTCATTCGAGGTCGACGGCTCTAAATACTTCAAGCCCGGCCGCAACCTCATCGCCGTCAAAGTGCTCCGCAACGCAGGCACATCGGGCGAAGTGGGCAACGACGCCCTCGAAATCTACTACTCGGCCTCACGCGACAACTCCGCCCGCAAAGAGAGCGGCGCCAACGTCAACCGCAACATCCTCAACGAACTCCCCCACGGTTTCTATGGTGATAACCCCGCCGGCATCTGGCGTCCCGTCAAGCTGACCGTCAGCGAGCCCCTCAAGGTCGAGGACGTCTTCATCCGCCCGCGCCTCGACGGCGCCGACTTTGACATCGCCGTCTACAACCACTCGGCCGAGCCCCGTAAGTTTGACATCCGCACCAAAATAGCCGACCACCGCACCGGCACAGTGCTCTACGAAGGCACTGACCGCGCAGGTCTGACACTCGCCGCCGGAGCCAAGGACTCCCTCACCTACTCTGTCAACGACCTGAAGCCCAAACTCTGGTCACCCTCCGACCCCAACCTCTACGACTTCACCTTCTCGCTCGTCGACAACGGCAAAACCGTCGACTCCGAGAAAATCGTCTCGGGTTTCCGCACATTCGAGGTCAAAAACGGCCAGTTTGAACTCAACGGTCACAAATACGCCCTCCGCGGCGGCAACCACACGCCATTCGCCCTCGGACCCAACGACCGCGAGCTCGCCGACACCTTCTATCAGCTCATGAAGAAAGGCAACCTCGAGGTCACACGCACCCACACCTGCCCCTATAACGAACTGTGGATGGCCGCAGCCGACGAAAACGGCATCGGCGTCTCATACGAGGGCACATGGTCGTGGCTCTACATCCACGAGACCTTCCCCGCCGACGACATCGTCGACTTCTGGGAGAACGAGTGGATTCACCTTATGAAACAGATGCGCAACCACCCCTCGTTGCTCTTCTGGACCGTCAACAACGAGATGAAATTTTACGACCTCGACCCTGACTTCGAGCGTTGCAAATACAAGATGACCCGTATCAGCAACTGCGTGCGCCACATGCGCGAGGCCGACCCGACACGCCCCGTCTGCTTTGACTCAAACTATCAGGCCAAAGGCAAAGACAAAAAATTCGGCGCCGACTTCATGGCTACGATTGACGACGGCGACATCGACGACGTGCACTCATATATTAACTGGTATGACCACACGCTCTTCCGCTACTTCAAGGGCGAGCTGCAGAACGGCTTCAAACTCGCCGACCGCCCGCTGATTTCGCAGGAGATGTCGACCGGCTATCCTCAGAACGAGACCGGCCACGCCACCCGCTCATACACCATGCAGCATCAGAATCCCCAGTCGCTCATCGGCCTGCAGTGCTACGAGTTCAGCAACCCCGCCAACTTCCTCCGCGCACAGTCGTTCATCACCTCGGAGCTCGCCGAGGGTCTGCGCCGCAGCAACGATCAGGCATCGGGCACCATCCACTTCGCCCTGCTGACATGGTTCAAACAGGTATATGACGCTCAGCGCATACAGCCGTGGCCCACATATTACGCCATGCAGCGCGCCATGCAGCCCGTGCTCGTCAGCGCCGAGCTCTGGGGTCGCCACCTCTACGCCGGCGAGAAACTCCCCGTGCGTTTCTGCATCGTCAATGACGATTTAGACGGCAAAGACCTCGCCGCCGGCACTATCGACTGGTCACTGACCGCTTCTGACGGCCGCGTAATCGCCAAGGGCACCGAGGCCGCCAAAGCCGTGGCTCATTACGGCCGCCTCTGGGTCGAGCCCTCAATCATCCTGCCCGCCGACCTCGGCGCTGACCGTGTCGAGGCCACCCTCAATCTCGCCTACACCGCCGGCGGCAAACAGCGCTCGGCAAACAAATATGACCTCACCCTCGCCTCGCGCGACTGGGCTGCAAAAGGCTACTCGGCCAAGGGCAAACCCGTCGTCGTCGACCGTGACGGCATCGCTCCGACACTCGACGCCCTCGGCATCGCCTACACCCCGGCCGCCGACATCGCCAAGGCCGTCAAGACCCGCCGCGCCTCGTCTGTAATCCTCTCAGGCATCAACGACCTCACCGACGCCGACGTCAAGGCTCTGCGCGACTACATGTCACGCGGCGGCAAAGTCCTCTTCCTCCGCGGCGAGAACGGCGTTAAGGCTGTCTTCCCCGAGCACATCGCCGGCACAATCAAACCCACCGAAGGCGACATCGCCAACATGGACGTGCCCGAGTCACCCGTATTCGACGGACTCGACTACTTCGACCTGCGCTACTTCAACGACAACCGCCGCGAAGTCCCCAAAGTCTGCGAGACCATCTATCATATCAACCGCAACGACGACGTCATCACCCCGCTCGTCATGCAGCAGAAAATTCACGGCTACATCGACGGCGACATGAAGACACGCGCCGAGCACGTGGCCAAGATGCGCGGTTTCGCACTCCTTGATATCAAACACGGCAAGGGCGGCGCCCTCGTCTCGTCGATGGAGACAAACAAAGCAGCCACCGACCCCGTCGCCGGACGTCTGCTCGCCAACATGATTAACGAAGTTTCCAAATAATCACAATTCTCATCACCTCCGGCTTATAAATCAGCCGACATAAAACAGTACCATTAGTAATGAAGAAAGCCTTAATCGCACTTACCATCCTTGCAGCGTCGTTTGCACCGGCAGCCGCAAAAGAGGCCAAGCAAAGCGATAAACTGGTCTACAAGCACGTATATGCTCCGTCGACCGGCATCGTCAACGACGTCGAGCGCGGCTACCGTCAGGAAGTCTGCCTCAACGGCTACTGGGATTTCCAGCCCGTGGCCACGCCTAAGGACTACAAACAGGGCGCAGGCATCGCTCCCGAGCTGCCCAACCCCACAGCCGACGGCTGGAGTTCGACCAAAATCAAGATTCCTTCGCCGTGGAACATCAACTCATTTGCCTACCGCGACCTCGAGGGTCCCGACCACCGCAACTATCCCTCCTACCCCAAAGAGTGGGAAAACTGCATGATGGGCTGGCTCAAAAAGACCGTCACAGTGCCCGCTGACTGGGCCGGTGAAGACATCAAGCTCTACTTCGAGGCCGTAGCCGGCCAGACCGTCGTCTATGTCAACGGCAAGAAAGTCGGCGAGAACTTTGACCTCTTCCTCCCCTTCACCTGCGACATCACAGCCGAAGCCGAGCCGGGCAAACAGATTGAGATTCTTGTCGGCGTACGCAGCCAGAAACTCTTCGAGGACAACGGCTCAATCGGCCGACGCATCATTCCCGCAGGCTCTATGTGGGGCTACCACATCAACGGCATCTGGCAGGACGTCTATCTGCTCGCCATGCCTAAAGTGCGCGTCGACGACATCTATGTCAAACCCCTCGTTTCAAAGAATACTCTTGAAATCGACGTCACTCTGACCAACAACACTGACCGCAAGAGCGACATCACACTCGGCGGCGACATCCGCGAGTGGATTAACCTCGCCGGCACCGACGTCAACTCGGCTCCCGTCCCCGCATCAGAGCTCGGCCGAACTGCCATTGACATCAAGCCCGTCAAGGTCAGCGTTCCCGCCGGCGCAACTGTCACAGAGACCATCTCGCTCCCCGTCGACAACCGCCTGCTCAAATGGACACCCGAGCATCCCAACCTCTACGGTCTCGTGCTCAATATCAATAACAAGAAACAGACCATCGACACCAAATACGAGCGTTTCGGCTGGCGCGAATGGACATTCGACGGCACAAAACAGCTCCTCAACGGCGAACCCTATGTGCTCCGCAGCGACTCTTGGCACTTCCAAGGCATCCCCCAGCTGACACGCCGCTATGCTTGGGCATGGTTCACCGCCATCAAAAACATGAACGGCAACGCCATCCGTCCCCACGCTCAGGTCTATCCCCGCTTCTACCTCGACCTCGCCGACGAGATGGGCATCTGCGTCCTCGACGAAACCGCAAACTGGGCTTCTGACGGCGGTCCCAAACTCGACTCCGAGAAATTCTGGGAAAACTCCAAAGACCACCTGCGCCGTTTCGTAAAACGCGACCGTAACCACCCCGCCGTCTTCGGCTGGTCTGTCTCTAACGAGAACAAGCCCGTAATCCTCCACGTCTACAACCGTCCCGACCTCATGCCCCAGCAGTACAAGGCATGGGAGGAATGGCGCGACATCGTCCGCGAACTCGACCCCACACGTCCTTGGATTTCATCTGACGGCGAGGACGACGGCGACGGACGTCTCCCTGTAACCGTAGGCCACTACGGCGACCGCAACTCTATGGTCAACTGGAAGAACATCGGCAAACCGTGGGGCATCGGCGAAACCTCGATGGCCTACTACGGCACACCCGAACAGATTGCAAAAGTAAACGGCGAGCGCGCCTACGAGTCGGCCAAGGGCCGCATGGAAGGTCTCGCCACCGAATGTTACAACCTCGTCAAAGACATGCGCGAGATGGGCGCAAGCTTCACCACCGTATTTAATATGGTATGGTATGCCCTCCAGCCCCTGCCCCTCGGCAAACGTGACATCACCACAGCTCCCGATATGAACGACGGTATCTTCTTCGGCGAATATGTCGAAGGCGTCCCCGGCGTACAGCCCGAGCGCGTAGGTCCTTACTGCACAACCTTCAACCCCGGCTACGACCCCTCGCTGCCCCTTTACCGCCCGTGGCCTATGTATGACGCGCTGCGCGCCGCCAACGCTCCCGACGGAGCCGCATGGTGTGAGTGGGCTACCGCCGACAAGTCGAAATACCTCGCCCCCGAGGCTGTGGCAGCCGCCGAGCCCTACAAAGAAGTCTACTTCATCGGCCCCGAGAAATCACGAGTCAAAGCAGTCATGGACGATCAGGGCGTAGTATTCACAACCGCCAAATCCAAGACTCCCGCCGCTGCCCTCTACATCGTCGACGCATCGGCTCCTCTGTCGGCTGCTGACGCCGCCACCCTCAAGGCCGCTGCAGCCAAGGGCGCTGACATCTGGCTGTGGGGCATCACACCCGAGACCGTCGGCTCTTACGGCGCCGTCCTCCCCATGCCTCTGACCGTCAACGAGCTCGTGCGCTCGTCTTATCTCCCCGTGCAGAAATCATGGATTCGCGGCCTCAACAACAGCGACTTCTACTTCTGCGAGATTCAGAAAGCCGACGCTTCAAAATACTCTCTCTCAGGCCTCCTCGTCGACGAAGGCGACGTCCTGCTCAACGCCAACACAACCGACTGGCGCAAATGGAACAAACGCCCCGAGGAACTCAAGACAGCCTCCCTGCTCCGCTCTATCAACGAATGTACTGCTCCGACCGCCGTATTCGTTAAATATCAGGCCGGCCCCTCTGCTCTCTACGTCTCGACCCTCACCGAGTTTGCAAACTCTGAGAAAGGCTTCAAGACTCTCTCGACCATGCTCCGCAACGCCGGTGTGCCCACCAAGGCTGTCGATGTCAACCCCGACGATGTCTTCTTCCTGCGTGACGGCGAGTTCCAGTTCCCCGCTTCGGCCAAATCTCACCTCGTCAAAGACGGCGACGGCTGGTCGTTCACCTTCTATGCCTTCAGCCCCCGTCCTCTCGACGACCTGCTGATTGAGCCCAACGTGCCCAAACTGACCCTCATCGTCAAAGGCAAGGATGTCAAACTCGCCATCAACGACAAAGACCTCCCCGCCAAGAACGCAAACCGTCACGAGTCGACATTCATCGAGCTCCCGCTCAAACAGGGCTGGAACAAGCTCACCGTAAAGATCGGTCCCGACCGCAACGACTTCAACGGCTGGTTTAAGTGCGACAATAACAAGGAGTATATGCCTCTGATGAAAGCATCATATCTCAACCCCGAACACAAATAACAACCCTAATACCAATTTCCTATGAAAAAAAGATTACTGACAGCTCTTGCGCTGACCATGCTTGGAGCAGGTTCCGTTTTCGCGGCTACCTACACTCCCAAGTATGAAGTCATCGAGAAGGCAGACTATCCGACCACGGATGTCAACGTGATTACCTACAACATCCTCGACTACGAGCCCACAGCCAACCAAGGCTCCAAAGACGTCACTTCATTGCTGCAAAACCTGCTCAACGCAGCCGGCGACTACGCATCATATCCTAGTGGTGACTCGCAGGCTTACCGCAAGACAGGCGGCGTGGTCTACCTGCCCGCCGGCAAATACCGGATTAACGGCAAAATCAACGTACCCCGCGGTACATCGCTCCGCGGTGATTGGAAAAAACCGGTCAAAGGACAGGCCATCGAAGGCACAATCATCGTCGCAGGCAACAAATATAAAGGCAGCACCGACGAGACAAACGGCCTCTTCGTGATGGAGCCCTCAACCCAGATCAGCCACCTCGCCATCTGGTATGAGGATCAGGACGCAAACAATCCCTCACCCTATCCCCCCTCAATCGTTTACGGTAAGAAAGGCTACTTCGGCAACGACTATTGCAACGTACGTTTCGTAACCCTCGTAAACTCTTATGTAGGTCTTATTTTCTCTGAGCTCAACGGAGGCGGCTGTCCTAACATCTTCCACCTCTACGGCACACCCCTGTCTGTCGGCGTCGCAATGGACAACATCGCTGACGTAGGCCGTTTCGACCACCTCGATTTCTCGCCTGCCTACTGGGCCGGCTCAGGTATGCCCAACGCAGGTGACGCTACAAACTTCACCTACGAGAACGGTACCGGTTTCGAAATGCGCCGTAACGACTGGTCTTACTGCTGTAACTATACAGCCGAAGGCTATGCCCGCGGTTTCTGGGCAAAGAAATCTCCCGAGCGTGTAGGCTCAAGCGGCACACCTAACGGCCACAACTACAACATGACCTTCATCAACTGTAAGACCGGTGTCTACGTAACCGATACATCAGGCTCGGGCATCATGTTCACACGCGTCAAGACTCAGGGTTGCGAGTATGGTGTTGAGCAGGCCATCGGTCAAGGCAACCCGACCCAGTATCTCAACTGCGAGATCTCGGGTCGCGTCAAAGGTCTTATGGTACACTCGGGCGTTTCTAACGACGCTATCATCAAATTCCAGAACTCAACCGTTTCGGGCGGCACAGAAATCGAGTCTGCCCAGTTCATGGCCGACAACTGTACGTTCGACGGCGACGTCAACATCGGCGCCCTCGCCCGCTGCGTGTTCACCTCTAACACCATGCGTTCGGGCGTGTTCAACAACGCTTCTCTCTATGAGTGCGTCGTCGACCACAACAAGTACAGCGTTCCGCAGCTCCCCGACTACCCCGAGGAACTCATGGAAATCCCCGTCACCAAACCTGCCAAGAATCAGCTCTTCGTTGTCACCAACTACGGTGCCGAGCCTAAATACATCGACAAGACCGAAGCCAACAACGAGGTTTACAACGCCAAGGACAACGCTCCTGCAATCCAGCAGGCTCTCGACGCAGCCAAAAACGCAGGCGGCGGTATCGTTTACCTCCCCTCAGGCCACTATCGCGTCAACAGCAACATCGTCATCCCGACAGGCGTCGAGCTCCGCGGCTCTGCCGACATGGCATCGACTCCCCGCGGTCAGGGCGCTATCCTCGAGGTAACCGTAGGCGAAGGCTCTGCAACAGGCACACCGCTCATCACCATGGAGCCCAAATCAGGCCTCCGCGGCATCTCTGTCAACTATCCCAAACAGGACGCTTCTATCTTCACTGAAGTCGCAGGTTCAGCAGGTCAGCTCGCAAAATCTGTCTGCACACCTAAACAGTATCCCTACGCTGTCCGCGGCAACGCTGACTGCTACATCGTCAACCTCGCCCTCCGCGCATGCTATCAGGGCGTCGACGTCTTCACAAACAAATGCGACCGCCACTATGTCGACTACATCTCGGGGCACTGCTTCAAGAACGTAATCCGCATCGGCGGCAACTCTGAGAACGGTACCGTCTCTAACATCCAGTGTAACACCATCGCCTACGGCGCCGGTGACGAATGGAAATTCGGTCTGTGGCCCAACTCGCTCCACAACAAAGACAACAAACATCAGGATGCATGCTATCAGCAGAACTATGACGAACTCGACTTCCTCGTAGTCGGTGACTGCAAGAAAGAAAACCTCTACAACAACTTCCTCTTCGGCTCGTCAATCGGTATGCTCTTCCAGAGCGACGGCAACGGCGGTCCCTCTTTCTACTCTGTAGGTAACGCAGTCGACGGTGTTGTCAACACCTTCGTCTTCCGTGCAGCGGCTGAGGATGCATGCATGGTCAACTCTCAGCTCGTAGCTCTCGACAACGGTCACTCTGCATCGTTCTTCACCACAGAGTCGACCTTCAACAAGACCATCAACATGTTCTCGACCAACAACTGGGGCGGTGGTGACACCTTCGCCAAGATTGAGGGCGGTAACGTCAACTTCATCCTCGCCAACCTCGACCAGAGCGGCGACAAGACCACTTATGCAGTTTCAGGCAACGGCAAATTCAAATTTGTCAACGCTAACTTCAAACGCAACGTCAACACCAACGCCAACAAGAACGTAAGCGTCCACAACGCCATCTACACTCCTGTCGGCACAGGCAACGCCGCATCTGACTTCGGTGAGTTCCACGACGTACTCCCCGTAGCATGGAAGATGATCAACAAGACAGGTTTCCTCTCACGTAACGGCTGGCATGCTATAGCATTCGACGACGAATACGGTCAGGACGAAACCGGCAAAGAGCAGCGTGAAGACTGGCGTCATGCCGGCGACGCTCTCGCAAGCCGCGCTGTCGATAACGACATGGATACACGTTGGTCAACCAAAGGCTCGCAGGCTCGCTGGGGCTACTATGACGAATGGGCCAACAGCAAAGAGCCGGGCAAAGTAGATCAGGTATCTTGGAAATCACGTCCTCCGCAGTGGTTTGCTTTATTCTTCAACCACGATCATACAAAAGCCGAACACGTCAATGCAATGATTCTTGATGCTGGCTCATCCACATCAGACGGTCCTGCAGCATGGGATCTCGAAGTTGTCGACGAGAACGGTACATTTGGCTGGACAGCAAAAATGCCGTCTAAGAACGACAAGAAGGGTGACGAGCCCAGCGGTATGGAATACACTGTTCCCGACCCGACAAATGTAATCTACGGTCACAAATGGCGTAAGGTTGCTTCGGGCGCAGGTGCAGGCGGTCTTCTCATCGCTGTCTTCCCCGAACAGGATGTAACAGGTATCCGCATGACCCAGACAGGCTCTAAAGGCAACTATTGGTCAATCAACGAAGTCGAGATGGCCATGCTCCACGGCGTGAAAGTTTCAGGCATCGACGCAGTCACTATGGCTGACGACAACATGCTCCTCTATGTTGACCGCACTCTTGTCATCTCTCGCAACCTCTTCGGCACACAGGACGAAGTCGAGGTAGAAATCTTCGACCTCAACGGCCGCAAAGTCGACGGCTTCTTCACCTCTGACAACAAAGCCGACCTCAGCGACCTCGCTGCCGGTACTTATGTAATCTCAGCACGCGGCGACCTCAAATCGTCACTCAAAGTGCTCGTTAAATAAGTCACTGTCCACAAGAAATTGAATTAGTATGGGAGACGGGGGTTTCCGAACGTTAAACTTCGGAAATCCCCGTCTTAATTATAGTAGGGACGTGCCTTTGGCACGTATAACTTGGCCGCCCTGATCCTCCCACAATGTACGGACGTGCCTTTGGCACGTATGAATTAGCCGCCATGATTCGCGAATCATACATGCCGTCACTCGCTCTGCTCGCTTTGGCATGTCCCTACATTAAAATTCCAAAATTAAAAACGTTTAAAGCTCAAATTATAATATGACCCTTAAAACCATAATCCTCTCGGCCACATTCGCCGCCACCGTCATCGGTGTGCAGGCCATCGAGCCTTATCAGGACCCGTCACTCTCACCCGAGCAACGCGCCGACGACCTCATCAGCCGCCTCACCTTAGAGGAAAAGACGAGCCTTATGATGGATGCCTCGCACGCCATCGAGCGACTCGGCATCAAGGAGTACAACTGGTGGAACGAGGCTCTGCACGGCGTCGGCCGCAACGGTCTCGCCACTATGTTCCCCCAGACAATCGGCCTCGCCTCGACATGGGACGCCGACGGCATCTACCGCGCCTTCACCATCGTCTCCGACGAGGCACGCGCCAAATATAACGAAGCACGCAAGAACGGCGACTACAAGCGCTACACAGGTCTGACATTCTGGACCCCCAACGTAAACATCTTCCGCGACCCGCGCTGGGGACGCGGTCAGGAGACTTACGGCGAAGACCCCTATCTCGCATCGGTCCTCGGCACTGAGGTCGTCAGAGGCCTGCAGGGCGACCCCGACTCAAAGATGCGTAAGACCGTGGCATGCGCCAAACACTATGCCGTGCACAGCGGTCCCGAGAAGACACGTCACTCGTTTGACGCCAAAGACATCGACCCGCGCGACCTCCACGAGACCTATCTGCCGGCTTTCAAGGCCCTCGTCGATGCAGGTGTCGGCCAGGTGATGTGCGCCTACAACCGCTTTGAGAGCGAGCCCTGCTGCTCTAACAAGAAGCTCCTCCAGCAGATTCTCCGCAACGACTGGGGCTATCAGGGCATCGTCGTCTCTGACTGCGGCGCCATTTCCGACCTCCACGCCCGCGGCCACCACGAGACCTACCCCAACGTCGAGTCTGCCTCAGCCGCTGCCGTAATCTCCGGCACAGACTTAGAGTGTGGCGGCGACTACCGCAACCTGCCCCGCGCCGTCGAGCAGGGCCTCATCACCGAGGACGAAATCAACCGCAGCCTCCGCCGCCTGCTCGTCATGCGCTACGAGCTCGGCGAGATGGACGACTACACCGCCTCGCCTTGGGCCGGACTTGACATGTCGATTGTCGACAGCCAGTCCCACCGCGATTTCTCGTTGGACATGACCCGCAAATCACTCGTGCTCCTCAAAAACAACGGCATCCTGCCGCTAAAACGTTCTACCGCCGTGGCCATCGTCGGTCCTAACGCCGACAACGCCCGGATGCAGTGGGGCAACTACGAGGGCCGTCCGTCCTACACCTTCACCATAGCCGAAGGTCTCCGCAACAAAAACGCCGCAAGCACCTACGACCACGCCTGCGACTACTTTAAGATTGACGAAGGTTTTGACCCCACCAAAATCAAAGAGGACATCGTAGTCTTCGTCGGCGGCATCTCGCCCGACTTCGAGGGTGAGGAGAAGCCCGTCGACTATCCCGGCTTCATCGGCGGTGACCGCACAACAATCGAGCTCCCCGCCGCACAGCGCGAGGCAATCGCCGCCCTAAAAAAAGCAGGCAAAAAGGTGATTTTTGTCAACTGCTCGGGCTCGGCTGTCGCTCTGACTCCCGAAAACGAAATTGCCAACGCCATCCTGCAAGCATGGTATCCCGGACAGGCCGGCGGTCTGGCCGTGGCCGACGTCATCTACGGCGACTACAACCCCTCGGGCCGTCTCCCGGTTACCTTCTACGCCGACGACTCTCAGCTGCCTGACTTTAACGACTACTCGATGGTCGGCCGCACTTACCGCTTCCTCGGCGACAAAAAGCCGCTCTACCCCTTCGGCTACGGTCTGAGCTACACCACTTTTGACTACGGCAAAGGCCGTCTGTCGCGCAAATCAATCAACGCAGGCGAGAACGTCCGCGTCACCGTGCCCGTCACCAACACCGGCTCACGCCGCGGCACAGAGGTCGTGCAGGTCTACGTCCGCCGTCTCGACGACGTAGCCGGCCCCGACCGCTCGCTGCGCGCCTTCGCCCGTCAGGAAATAATGCCCGGACGCACAGCCGACGTCGTGCTCGACCTTGACGCAGAGGCTTTTGCAAGCTACGACCCCGAGTCAGGCCGCATGGGCATAGTCCCCGGCAAATATGAGATTTCGTACGGTCCGTCATCGGCTCCCGAGGCTCTCAAGACCCTGTCGCTAACCGTAAAATAAGCATATGAAGGCATTTATCTATGCCCTCGCTGTCACAGCGGCCGCCCCGTGGGCGGCCGCTGCCGATAACGGGTCATTCCGCCCCTCTGACTGGGTCAATCCATTTATAGGCGCGAGCACCTCGGTCGGCGAGGCCGGAGTCTATCACGGATTAGGTAAGACCTTCCCCGGCGCGGCAACGCCTTTCGGCATGGTGCAGCTCAGCCCCAACACCATCACAGGCGGCGACAACGGCCCCGGCTACAGCCACGAGCATACCACCATCGAGGGCTTTGCGTTCACCCAGATGAGCGGCATCGGCTGGTACGGCGACCTCGGCAACCTGCTGACCATGCCGACCACAGGTCCGCTTCACACGGCCGCCGGCGCGGCTGACCGCCCTGAAGACGGCTACCGTTCACGCTACGACAAAAGCTCCGAAACAGCCTCTGCCGCCTACTACGCCGTCAACCTGACCGACTACGGCATCCGTGCCGAGGCAACAGCAGCCCCGCGCAGCGGCATACTGCGCTTCACCTACCCCGCTACTGACACCGCGCGCATTCAGATTGACCTCGCGCGTCGCGTCGGCGGCACATCGACTCTGCAGGAAGTGCACGTCACAGGACCCAACTCCATCGAGGGGCGTATGGTCTGCACACCCGAAGGCGGCGGCTGGGGCAACGGCGGAGGTCAGGCCAACTACACGGTCTATTTCCACGCCGAATTCTCAAAGCCCTTTGAGCGCTACGGAGTCTGGAGCGCCGACATCCCCGAGGGACGCTCGCGCCGCTTGGGCGACATCGAGAGCGCCGAGTACAAGCGCTATGCCGCCGAGGCCCGCGTGATGCCGGGCGTCAAGGACTTCGAGGGCAAGCACATAGGCTTCTACACCGAGTTCCCGACCGCCGAAGGCGAGCAGGTGCTCATGAAAGCCGGCATATCCTTTGTCGACACCGACGGCGCACGCCGCAACCTCGAGGCTGACATGCCCGACTGGGATTTTGACGCCGTCCGCGAGCGCAGCCGCCGTCTGTGGGACGATGCACTCTCGCGCATCACCATCGACACTGACAACGACGAGTACCGCACGGTCTTCTACACCGCTCTCTATCACACGATGATTGACCCGCGCCTGATGGCCGACTGCGACGGACGATATCCGGGCGGAGACGGACGCATACATCAGACCGGCAGCTGGGACAAGCGCACCATCTTCAGCGGCTGGGACGTCTTCCGCAGCCAGATGCCCCTGCAGACGCTCATCAACCCCAAAGTCGTCAACGACATGCTCTGTTCGCTCATCTCGCTCGCCGACGAGAGCGGACGCGGCTACTTCGAGCGCTGGGAACTGCTCAACGCCTACAGCGGCTGTATGCTCGGCAATCCGGCCGTATCTGTCCTCGCCGATGCTTACTTCAAGGGCATCCGCGGTTATGACCCGGAGCAGGCCTACCGCATCGCCGCAGCCACCTGCGAGCTCTGGGGCAACGGCGACCGAGGCTACTCGACCGGCAACAACGGCATCTCGCTGACCTTGGAGCATGCTTATGCCGAATGGTGCATGATGCGCCTCGCCAAAGCCCTCGGCCACGACGAGGATGTAGCCAAATACGCACGACGCTCGATGTCTTACCGCAACATTTATGACCGCGACAAGCATAGCTTCCGCCCGCGCGGCGATGACGGTCAGTACCTGCCGTGGCCGCGCGAGGGACGTCTGCGCGAAGGCTACGGCTGCATTGAGTCAAATCCGTGGCAGCAGGGCTGGTTTGTGCCCCACGATGTCGAGGGCATGACTGACCTCATGGGTGGTTTGGAGGCAACGGTGGCCGATTTGGACACCTTCTTCGCCCGCACGCCAGAGCACTTCCTGTGGAATCCTTACTACAACCACGCCAACGAGCCGGTGCATCATGTCGTCTACCTCTACAACCGTCTCGGTCAGCCGCACAAAACACAGCGTTGGTCACGCTTCATCTGCGAGAACGCCTATCACAACAAAGTGGCCGGCCTGACAGGCAACGAGGACGTGGGCCAGATGTCGGCGTGGTATGTGCTCTCATCGATAGGTCTGCATCCGCTCTGTCCCGGCGACACACGTCTGGAAATCACTTCGCCGCTCTTTGACCGCGCGGAGATTAACCTGCCCAATGGCGGCAAATTCACTATTGTAGCCAAGGATAACGGCCCGGGACGTGTATATATTAAGTCGGCTCGACTCAACGGGCACCCCTACCCTCTGCGTCACATCGACCACAAGACAGTGGCTGCCGGAGGCATCCTCGAGCTGACTATGTCAGACACCCCCGATTGAAAGTATTCCCCTCATTAAACAAAAGAGCGACCCGCGGGCCGCTCTTTTTATTTTCAATCTGCATTAAAATTGCTGACATCGGTCAGCAGGACAGGCTCGCCCTCGCTCTGGTCTATGGTGACATTGTCGAAGTGCAGTCCGTCGACATAACGCAGATCTGCGCCGAGACGTGTACGGAAAGTCGAATTTTTTACTTTAATGCCTGTAAGCGGCATCTCCGGCAGTCCGTTGAACAGCATCGCACGGTCTGCTCCGCGGCAAAGCACGTCAGATATGTGGATGTCGCGGAAACACGGAGTCTCTTCTGTCACCGGCTTTAGCTCGGGTTTGCCCTTGATGCCGTAATAGAGGTCGAATATGAGTGCATCGCCGTCGATATTGGCCATGTTGATATTGTTGATGTAAATCGACTCGACCACGCCGCCGCGACCGCGCGCAGACTTAAAGCGCAGACCGCAGTCAGTGCCGATGAAGACGCAGTCAGAGATAGCGACATTGCGCACACCGCCCGACATTTCCGAGCCGATGACAAATCCGCCGTGGCCATGATAGACCGTACAACGCTCGATGACAACGTTTTCGCAGGGCTTTGCGCGCAGACGTCCGTCACGGTCCTTGCCCGATTTGATGCAGATGGCGTCGTCGCCGACATCAAATGTGCAGTCGGTAACAAGCACGTCGCGGCACGACTCGGCGTCGAGACCGTCACCGTTCTGAGCATACCACGGATTGCGCACATTGACGCGGTTGATGAGTACGTTCTCACACATCAGAGGGTGTAGATTCCAGCTCGGAGAGTTCTCAAAGGTTACATCTTCAAGCAGCACGTTACGGCATGATATAAACGACAGCAGCACGGGACGCAGAAAGTCATGGGCATAGTCCCAGTCGGTGCGTCCGTCAGAGAGCTTACCTTTGTCGCGTATGCCGTCCTCGGCAATCTCGCGTATGCGTTCTGTCGGAAACCATGTGTCGCCCTTGTGGTTGACAGCACCGTTTTTGACAAGTTTCTCCCACTTCGTCGGAGCAAGTTTGCCGCGCTTGACGGGGCGCCACGCATCTCCGCTGCCGTTGATGGTGCCGTTGCCTGTAATAGCTATGTCAGTCTTTCCGACAGCCATGATCGGCGACTGACAGCGCATCATGTCAAGTCCCTCGAAGACTGTCGACACCAAGGGATAGTCGTCGAAATTATCAGAGAACAGTATAAGCGCACCGTCGGTCAGATGCATCTCTATATTACTCTCAAAGACAATCGGTCCGGTCAGCCAGATGCCGTCGGGCACAACGAGACGTCCACCGCCTTTGGCCGCAAGTTCGGCCATGGCAACGGCAAAAGCACCGGAATTATCCGTCACGCCGTCTGATTTTGCTCCGAAATCGGTCAGAACGACCTCACGGTCAGGTATCGACGGACGGGAAATCACAGGCCGTTCGAACGGCAGGCCGGACTCAGCACCGGCTGTAGCGGTCACAATAGCAGCTGAAATGACCGCGATGAAATGTTTTATAGCTTGCACGGCAGGTAAATGATTAGATTATCGGTTAAAAAGATATTTAAGTACTATATAATATTAATGTGATGCGTGGGATTCGTCAATATTTGCTGTCTGTGTCGTAGCCGAGCTCCTCCATCTCTAATGACGCCCAGATGAACGGACCGACACCCTTGGCGTCATTGTCGCGCACAGGCTCACTGAGGTAGTAGGCATAAGAGCCGTCGCGCTTACGGTTTTCTTTGATTTTGGGCGCGACCTTGGCCACAGCGGGGCTCATGCCCGGGCCGAGACCGGCGACCGTACAGCACGAAGTGAGCGAAATGGTCTTGTCGGGATTGATTTTTATTAAGTTGTTGACGATACCGCTGTAAGCTTTTTTGCCGGCCTCGAGCATCTCGTCGCCGACATAGCCGAGACGGGCCGATTTGAGCAGAGCGTATGCAAACATCGACGACGCCGTGGCCTCAAGATAGTTACCATCGCGGCCGGGCGAGTCCATGACCTGCCACCACAGACCGCTCTCGGGGTCCTGCCATTTGACGACCGAGCCGAGAGTCTGCGAAAGCAGAGCGACAAGTTCGTCACGACGGGCGTAGTCGGCCGGCAGCGCGTCTAAAAGTTCGACAAGAGCCATCACATACCATCCCTGCGCGCGGCCCCAGCAGTGCTGCGACAAACCGGTGACACTGTCGGCCCAGAACATCTGACGGGTCTCGTCCCACGCATGGCGGTTGAGGCCGGTCGCGGGGTCGAGTGTGCGCTCATATGTTTTGCCGACCTGAGTGACGGCGTCATCATAGATTTTCTTGACGTCGCGCGGCTTGTTGAAAAGCGGAGCGGTCAGAGTGCCGTAAGGGAGGCCCATGAAGATGCCGTCAAGCCACACCTGCCACGCGTAGATGGCCTTGTGCCAGTAGACACCCTCTTTTGTACGGGGCTGGTCACGGAGTTGCCGGGCGAGTGTGCTCATGGCTTTGAGATTCTTCTCCTCGGGAAAGTGCTGCTGCATCTTGGCGAGGAAGTGGCCCGTGCGGACATTATCGAGGTTGTAGGCGTCGATGCTGTAGCCGCGTATCGTGCCGTCGGGCGCAATCATCGTGTCGGTATACATGCGGCAGTAGTCGACGATTTCGTCGCCGCCGTGACGCAGATATGTGTCGAGCATGGCCTCAAGCTCGATGCCCATGACATAGCTCCATTTGGGTTTCTTGGAGAAGTCTAAGAGGTAGCTCTCGGGGACACGCTTCATCTCAGAGGCGGTCATCCAACTGCTGTAATGCTTGTAAGGCTTGCTGTCAAGGCAGAGGCGGCCGTTGACATAGTAGTCAACATATTTAATATCTTTGGTGAGTCCCTCGATGTAGTTACCGTCGGCGACGCCGTCAAAACGACAGTCCTTGAGTGTGATGTTGCTGACATTGGCCACAGAGTCGAGCGCCACGACCATCAGGCCGTATTTACTCTTCTGACATGTCACGCGCTCGAGGGTGACATCGCGCACCACGGGCAGATAGCCGCGGCAGCAGAGCTCGCGGGGCTCATAGTCGAGGTTGATTTTGAGCACCGACTCCTTACACTGACCCACCTCGCAGTCGCGCACGAAGATGCGCTCTATCACACCGCCGCGGCAGGTGTTGGTCTTGATGCGCACGACGCGGTCAAGATTGGGGCTGTCCATGATGCAGCGCTCGGCGTAGATGTCGCGTGCGCCACCCGAAATCTCGGAGCCGATGACGACACCGCCGTGGCCATTGCGCATCTCACAGCCGCGTATCACGATATTCTCGCTCGGGCGGGCCCAGAGGCGTCCGTCATTGTTGCGGCCGCTCTTTATGGCGATACAGTCGTCGCCGGTGTTGAAGAAGCAGTTTTCGATAATTACACCGTCGCACGACTCGGGGTCACATCCGTCGCCGTTGGGTCCGTCATTGTTGATATGGACGCCGCGCACGGTGATGTTTTTAGAGAGCAGAGGATGGATGACCCAGAAGGGCGAGCGCAGCATTGTCAGGTCTTCGATGAGTATGTTCTCACACTGATTGAAGTTGACAAGCTGGGGACGCAGACCGTCTTCGGGTCCGAAGACACGCTCCTCGGCGGGGACACCGTCCTCGGCCATTTTGAGCAGACGCGCACGCGAGCCGTTATTCTGGCTGATGATGCCTTCTTTCCAGCCGTAGTGTTTCTTGCCGCACCATTTCCACCATGTCTCGTTGGTGCCTCCGCCGTCGATGACACCTCGGCCGGTCAGTGCGACGTTCTTGGCCTGATAGGCATAGATACAGGGCGAGAGATTGCGGCAGTCAAGGCCCTCCCAGCGTGTGGGCACGATAGGATAAAGCTCCGGCTCGAAGACAAACTGCAGCGTGGCCGTCGAGTCGACATAGAGATTGACATTGTCAAGCAGGCGTATCGCGCCGGTGTGATAGACGCCGTCAGCGACGACCACACGTCCGCCGCCGGCCTTCGAACATTTTTCAATCGCGCGGTTGATAGCCTTCTGATTTTTGCGGGCATCAGCCTCGGGCTTGGCGCCGTAACGTCTGATGTCGAAATCGCGTGCGGCAAATATGGGTTCTGTCACCTGACGCTCGATGCGGCTGACCGCCGCGTCAAAGCTGTCGCTCTCGGCAGCCCTGACCGCAACCGTCGGCAAGACAAGGGCGCATAGTAATAGATTTAATAGTTTCATTTGATAATAAATTTTAGGTAGATACAAATTTAGGCCGTCTACAAAAGGCTTATGGTGTAATTTTCGGCAAAAAACAAGTCACAATTCTAATAAATTTTGTAAATTGCATCGATTTTGCAAAGGTGTGCGCCGTATACCGCCCGGCAAGAGTGCCGAAAGAGGGGTCTTTTTTGTCAGAAACCCTCAAATTAATTGACAACGGCGCACCTTTGCGCCAATTATTACGCCTGACGCGCCCGCGTCTAATATAACTTTGCTTCATCGATAAATTAAAACGTACATAACGAAAATTCTAAATACCTAAAAACTTAATATCCAATCATCGTCATGTATCTATTAGGCTACGATATAGGCAGTTCGTCGGTCAAGGCAGCACTTGTCGACGCCAATACCGGAGTGTGTGTCGCCTCTGACTTCTTCCCCCGTCAGGAGGCACCAATCAAAGCTCTCAAATCAGGCTGGGCCGAGCAGCGCCCCGACGACTGGTGGTCATATCTCAAAGAAGCCACCAAATCCGTACTTGCCACCTCTAAAGTCAATCCGGCCGATATCAAGGCCATCGGCATAAGCTATCAGATGCACGGACTCGTCGCCATCGACCGCGAGCGCCGCGTGCTCCGCGACGCCATCATCTGGTGTGACTCGCGAGGAGTGCCCTACGGCGAAAAAGCATTCGGCGAACTCGGAGCCGACACCGTGCTCCCCCGTCTGCTCAACTCTCCGGGCAACTTCACGGCCGCCAAACTGCGCTGGGTCAAGGAGAACGAGCCCGAACTCTTCGAGAAAATCGACAAAGTGATGCTTCCCGGCGATTATATCGCCATGCGTCTGACCGGCGAAATCTGCACCAACCCCGAGGGACTCTCGGAGTATATGCTCTGGGACTTCAGCGAAAACGCTCCCGCAAAATTCCTGCTTGACTATTACGGCTTCGACAGCTCGATACTACCCGAGGTCAAGACCACATTCTGCGAGCAGGGCCGTCTGACTGACGCCGCAGCCGCCGAGCTCGGCCTCAAAGGCGGCACACCCGTCACATACCGCGCCGGCGACCAGCCCAACAACGCCCTGTCGCTCAACGTGTTCAACCCCGGCGAAATAGCCTCTACGGCCGGCACATCAGGTGTCGTCTACGGCATCAACGGCACAGTCGACTACGACCGCCGCTCACGTGTCAACAACTTCGCCCACGTCAACCACTCGGCCGAGCAGACACGCATCGGCGTGATGACCTGCATCAACGGCACCGGCATCCTCAACAGCTGGGTCAAGCGCAACATCGCCCCCGAGGGCATCAGCTACGCCGACATGAACGACATCGCCGCACAGGCCCCCGTCGGCTCGGCGGGCGTTTCGATTCTGCCCTTCGGTAACGGCGCCGAGCGCGTGCTCGAAAACCGTCAGATAGGCTGCTCGATGCACGGCATCAACTTCAACATCCACAACCGCAGCCACATCATCCGCGCCGCACAGGAAGGCATCGTCTTCTCATTCATGTACGGCATGGAAATCATGGCCTCAATCGGCCTCGATATCAAGAAGATACACGCAGGACACGCCAACATGTTCCTCAGCCCCATCTTCCGCGACACCCTCGCCTCCGTCTCCGGAGCCACCATCGAGCTCTATGACACCGACGGAGCTGTCGGAGCCGCCAAGGGCGCCGGCATCGGCGCCGGCATCTACGCCGACAACAACGAAGCCTTCGCCTCGCTGCGCAAGATTGAGGAAATCGCGCCGGCGGCCGACCGCACGCCTTATCTCGAGGCATACGCACGCTGGAAGCAGTATCTCGCCAACGAAATGGCTTAACAATCAGACACAAACACCAATATTAATCATAACCCTTTAAATCAAATATAAACTATGGCAACAAAAGAGTACTTCCCTAATATCGGGAAAATCAAATTCGAAGGCCCCAAAAGCTACAATCCCCTTGCATACCGCTACTATGACGCCGAGCGCGTAGTCCTCGGCAAACCCATGAAAGAATGGCTCAAATTCGCCATGGCATGGTGGCATACCCTCTGCGCCGAGGGCGGCGACCAGTTCGGCGGCGGCACAAAGAAATTCCCTTGGAACGAGGGCTCGGACGTTATGACCGTTGCAAAACAGAAAGCTGACGCCGGTTTCGAAATCATGCAGAAATTAGGCATCGAATACTTCTGCTTCCACGACACAGACCTCATCGGCGACCTCGACGACATCGACGCTTATGAGGCCCGCATGAAAGAAATCACCGCTTACCTCAAAGAGAAAATGGCCGCTACCGGCATCAAAAACCTCTGGGGTACAGCCAACGTGTTCGGCAATGCCCGCTATATGAACGGCGCCGCCACAAACCCCGACTTCGACGTTGTGGCCCGCGCAGCCGTGCAGATTAAAAACGCCATGGACGCCACTATCGCCCTCGGCGGCACAAACTATGTGTTCTGGGGCGGCCGCGAAGGTTACATGAGCCTCCTCAACACCGACCAGAAACGCGAGAAAGAGCACTTGGCAACAATGCTCACCATCGCCCGCGACTATGCCCGTGCCAACGGTTTCAAAGGCACATTCCTCATCGAGCCCAAACCCATGGAGCCCTCAAAACACCAGTATGACGTCGACACCGAGACCGTAATCGGCTTCCTCAAAGCTCACGGTCTTGACAAAGACTTCAAAGTCAACATCGAGGTCAACCACGCCACTCTCGCCGGCCACACATTCGAGCACGAGCTCGCTGTAGCTGTCGACAACGGCATGCTCGGCTCTATCGACGCCAACCGCGGTGACTACCAGAACGGCTGGGACACCGACCAGTTCCCCATGGACAACTGCGAGCTCACTCAGGCCATGATGCAGATCATCCGCAACGGCGGTCTCGGCAACGGCGGCACAAACTTCGACGCCAAAACACGCCGCAACTCGACCGACCTCGAGGACATCTTCATCGCTCACATCGCCGGTATGGACGCCATGGCACGCGCTCTGCTCTGCGCTGCCGAGCTCCTCGAGAAATCTCCCTACAAGAAGATGCTTGCCGACCGCTACGCATCATTCGACGGCGGCGAAGGCAAGAAATTTGAGGAAGGCAAGCTCACTCTCGAGCAGGTTGTCGCCTACGCCAAGACTCAGCCCGAGCCCGCTCAGACCTCCGGCAAACAGGAGCTCTACGAGGCTATCGTCAACATGTACTGCTAATCGGCCCCGTAAAGCCGACGGCAGCTTAGCCCTTAAAGCATCCCCTCCGGGACGATGCTGATATTTGTAGGGACATGCCTTGGGCATGTATCATTATGATACGTCTACGTGCTCAGGCACGTCCCTACAATATATATATTAATCCTGAATACTTAATACCATTTCATCTCATCACATGCAACAAAAAAGCGGTAGTAAACTCTACCTATTTTCAATCGTACTGGTAGCCGTCTTCGGCGGTCTGCTATTCGGCTATGACACGGCCGTTATCTCCGGCGCCGAAAAAGGCCTGCAAGCCTACTTCCTTGGAGCTAAAGACTTTGTCTACACCGATGTCATCCACGGCATCACCTCGTCGAGCGCCCTGCTCGGCTGTATCATCGGCGCAGCCGTCTCGGGTTTCTGCGCCTCACGTCTCGGACGTAAGAAGAGCCTCTTTGTGGCCGGCGTCCTCTTCCTCGTCTCTGCTCTCGGATCATACTGGCCCGAGTTCGGCATTTATGAAAAAGGCGTTCCTCATTTCGGCCTCCTCATCGTCTTCAACATCTACCGCATCATCGGCGGTATCGGCGTAGGCCTCGCTTCGGCCGTCTGCCCGATGTATATCGCCGAGGTTTCGCCCTCTGAAATCCGCGGCACACTCGTGTCTTGGAACCAGTTTGCCATCATCTTCGGCCAGCTCGTCGTCTACTTCGTCAACTTCATGATTCTCGGCGAACACACCAACCCCGTCATTGAGAAGACAGCCGAAGGCCTGTACGCAGTTCTGCCCACATCAGACATCTGGACCATCAGCACCGGCTGGCGCTACATGTTCGGCTCCGAAGCCTTTGTGGCCGCACTGTTCACTGTGCTCGTGCTTTTCGTGCCCGAGTCGCCGCGCTACTTGGTGCTCGTCGGCAAAGACAAAGCCGCTTTCAATGTGCTCGAGCGCATCAACGGCACATCAAAGGCCGAGGCTATCCTCAACGAAATCAAAGCTACCGCCACCGAGAAGACCGAGCGTCTGTTCTCTTACGGCGTGCTCGTCATCTTCGTCGGCATCATGCTCTCAGTCTTCCAGCAGGCAGTCGGCATCAACGCCGTGCTCTACTATGCTCCGCGCATCTTTGACTCGATGAACATGGGCAACCCGATGGTACAGACCGTCATCATGGGCGTTGTCAACATCATCTTCACCCTCGTAGCCATCTTCACCGTCGAAAAATGGGGCCGTAAACCGCTCCTCATCTACGGCTCTATCGGCATGGCAGTCGGCGCATTCGGCGTGATGCTCTCCAACATCGTCGAGGTCGCTCCTATCGTCCCCGTAGTCAGCATCATGGTCTACTCGGCATCGTTCATGTTCTCTTGGGGTCCCATCTGCTGGGTGCTCATATCTGAGATTTTCCCCAACACGATACGTTCGGCCGCCGTCGCCATCGCCGTCGCTTTCCAGTGGATCTTCAACTTCATCGTTTCGTCGACCTTCGTGCCCATGTATAACATGAGCCTCGGCTCGATGGGCGACAAGTTCGGCCACATGTTTGCCTACGGCCTCTACGGCATCATCTGCGTCATCGCCGCCATCTTCGTCTACAAACTCGTGCCCGAGACCAAGGGCAAGTCACTCGAAGACATGTCAAAACTTTGGCTCAACCGCAAGAAATAAGCATTAAGACCATATCTCCCATTACGCTCAGCGGCTCCGACCCACCCCGGGTCAGAGCCGCTGATTGCATTATAATATAGTATCGGAGAGAGGGTGACACTATAGTCAGCGCCGTTAGGCTCGTTAAAGCCACGTAGTGGCGCAAGCATGTGAGCCTATGACAAGCAGGCCATCAGGTCTGCGCAGTCATAGATTAATTATTCACCCTGTTGAGGTGACGCAGCGCATAAGGCATTGCAAATCATTGCGGCGCACCTACAGCGCGCTATATTTAGGATTATTATATATACCACGGTTGCGCAGACTTGACAGCCTGCTTACCGTGGCCTCACATACGGAGCTGCGCTGCAGCTCTGACGCGCCTACAGCGCTACCGCTTTATAGCCATCGCTGCGTGCAGATAGCACCGGAGGTGCGATTCCTCTACAACCCCCGCGCGGAGCACGTAGTGCGTAGCCGGGGGACGTAGAGAGCATCCTTTCCCCCTCGTGACAAGCCGCGGAGCATGCGCAGTCGCGCAATGGCGACAGCCACAACCAAATATTTGAGATATCACTGAAAAATAGTACCTTTACGAAAAATCACATTGCCATGAGCAAAGTCCTGTCATTGTTTCACATAGTTTTTGCTACACGTGGAAGATGTCCCGCTTTAAAAGAGGACAAACGTGTTGAATTGCACCGCGTCATAACAGCCATCGTCACTGAAAAACGAAGTAAAATGCTATGTATAAACAGTGTAAGTGATCATTTGCATATGCTCATAAATCTATCTACAGAAACATCGTTAAGTGAGTTTATGGCGGCGGTAAAGGCAAAATCCAGCAAATGGATGAAGGAAAACGGTCAAAGCACATTGTTCGACGGATGGTGCACCGGATACTATGCATGCACAGTTTCCCCAAGCATGGTCCGGAAAACAATCACATATATTGAATCACAAGCTCAGCATCATCGTATCACTTTATTTGATAATGAAATAAAAATGATGTGTCAAAGTATGGGCCTCTCTTTTCACTCTGAAGATTTACGATAAAAACACCGGCTACCGCCTTTGCGCGACTGCGCAAGCTCCGCCGCTTGTCGCGCATCAAATCAGTATGCTATTATCCCCCGGCTGCGCATTACGTGCTCCGCGCGGGGGTTGTAAAAAAATCGCGCCGCAGGCGCTTTCCTCTGTATAATAGCCACGACATACAGTCTGCGGTCGGAGTTCCGGAGTGGTATTAAGCCCTGTTGGTGCGCAGCGCTGATAATAAACGTGTTACGTCATGCATTGCCCCTACAGGGCGAATTAAAATTAGGGGATTATGTACCTATGACTGCGCATACCTACGGCATGCTTGTCATAGGCTCACATACGGAGCTGCGCTGCAGCTCTGACGCGCCTACAGCGCTACCGCTATATAGCGCCGTCGCTGTGTGCAGGTAGCACCGGAGGTGCGACTCCTCTACACCTCCCCCCGGAGCATGAAGTGCAAGAGCACCGGAGGTGCGATTCCTCTACAACCCCCGTGCGGAGCACGAAGTGCAAGAGCACCGGAGGTGCGACTCCTCTACCCCTTCCCGGAGCACGAAGTGCAAAAAGCACCGGAGGTGCGATTTCTCTACAACCCCCGTGCGGAGCACGTAGTGCGCAGCCGGGGGACGTAGAGAGCATTCTTTCCTCCTCGTGACAAGCTGCGGAGCATGCGCAGTCACGAAATGGCGCAGCCAAGGACTTCAGAAAATTAATCGCCGCTAAACACTTTTTATGATAAAAATTACCCCGGGATGGGATGGGGGTGAAATTAATTTTGTAGCAGTAAAATTTTATAAATTCTGATACCTAAAAACAAAACCCAACAAAAAACCATTATGAAACACAGTCTACTCAAGCTTTCGGCGTTGACAGCCGCTATCGTGGGTACGGGTGTCGCATTTGCCGCGTTTACAAACACGGGCAACGACATCAATATCCCGTCGCGCGCCGCAACAACGACCCAGACCGTCACCGCCAAATGGGCGATGGCAGTCGCTCACGACAAAGTAACCGCAGAAATCACCCCTGCCGGTTTCTTTACTAATCCTACGTTCACTTTAGGTGCAGGAATTACAGCTCCTGATGCTGGAAGTGCTCAGACAATGACTTATTCTGACCACACACTGACTCTTTACAAAATCAAACCTTGTGAATCCGGTGGAAAAGTTGATGACCAATATTTAGAATTCAAAGTTACCCCTTCTTCTGCCGTAAATCTTAAATCAATCTCATTTGATTTAATGAACAAAGGTTGGGGCGACGGTCGCGTTGATTTCGTTGTCACCACCGGCACACAGACTAAAGGAGAAAACACACTGACACCTACTCGAGATCGCGATAGCAATTACGATGCATCAAAAGTCACATTCACCTGTGACCTATCTGATTTCACCGCTACTACAGACCCTATCTCACTAAAAATTTATTATTACAGCAGAAACGCTCAGGCAAATAAGACCAATTACCTCGGCATCGCCAACGTAACCATCACCGGTACTGCCGAGGTAACCGACAATTGCCACTTCTCTGTACCCGGCACTTTGACTCTGACAGAGGGTGACAGCGAGATTGAAGCCAACAAGCTACGAGTAGGCAACGGCGAAATCAGCTATGTTGAAAACGGCTCTACAATGACATTCAAGAACGTTCATGTTCACCAGTCAGGCACATATAAAGTCTTGATGCCCGCCAACTACTCGTATGGAGACGGAACACTCAAAATCGAAGTCAAGGACCAGACCACCGGTAAAGTAGAAGCCGCTTATGACGGTAATCTGCCTAAAAACAACACCGCATATGAAGCTCTCGAATTCCCCCTAGGCGGTGGCATCACCGACGGCACAAAAGATATCACATTTACGTTCGGACGTCCCTCCGGATTCGTCTGCAACGCCCGCAGCCCCGAGTTTGTCCGCACGGGCGACTACAGCGGTGAAGTGTCTGAAGTTCCCGCCGGATGGGCATCAATCCCCGGCACACTCGACGCTGCCAAATGGACCTACAACAAAGAGGGTCACGGCAATTTCGGATTTGAAAGTGAGGCAAAAGGCGTAGGCTACGTCAAAAACAAAGCTGTAGCCACTTATAAATTCTACAACACCGAGGCCGGCGCCTACGAGATGGCATGGAAATGGAACATCTCACAGGGCGGCACAGCACGCATCACCATCACCGACCAAGAGTCAGGCGATGTAGAAATCGCACAGGACTGGACTATAGCCGGTGGCGATAACACTATCGCCCTTGAAGGCATGATTACCAAAGGCAAGAAAGACATCAGCATCGCTCTGAGCGCCTCGCATGACGGATGGATCGGCAACTATTTCACCCCCGTCTTCACCCGCGTGGCCGACAGCTATGCCGCTGTCAAGTCAGTAAGCCTTGACGCCACCGAGGCTCTCGCAGCCGAGGCCGACGGCTTTGACTGGGCCTTCAATCTGCCCCGCTCGTTCGCCGCTAACAGCATCACTCTCCGCGCCAATGTCATCGGTGGCACCGTAACAGCCTCAGGCGAGGGTGTCAGCGCAGGCTCTGAGGCCGGCACATTCACCGTCACCACTCCCGATGTCAACGCCGAGCGCGTCGTCACCCTCACTCTCGCTCCCGAAGCCGGCGCAAAATACGCCAAGACCGAGTATAAGGTGCGCATATTCCACATCGGCGACGTCAAGGTTTCGGCTCTCACCGTCGACGGTGTCGAAGTTGAAAAGATTTTCCTGAACAACCTCAACAGCGACCTGCATGCCGTTACTCTCCTTGACAAAATCTACACAACAGCTCCCGCTGTGACCGCCACTTTTATCGACGGCACCACAGCTACCGCAGAACTTGATTACGTAGACGGCATCCAGGCCATGTATACCTTCACCGGCGGTGAGGGCGGCGCAGCCGTCACATTCAAGCTCGTTATCCAAGGCATGCACATCTACGAGGCTGCCGACGGCGACAAGACCGCCAAGATTGTCTATGACGATGCCTGCAAGACCGACCAGAACTCTTGGACCGACGGCGTCTATACCATCGCGCCCGTCAACGACGGCTGGGGCGGCACACAGTTCAAGTTCACCAAAAACAACGGTCAGTCATTCTCGTTCACCGCTGCCAAAGACAAGAAAATCAAACAGATTGTTCTCACAAAACTCTTTGACAACTATGCCGACGGCAAATTCACCTCTGTGACTTCAGAGGGCGCCACAAACGTATGGTGTCCGACCAACGCCGGTTTCCGCAAAGGTGGCGAAAACGCCTATAACCTCATCGTCAACATCGAGGGTCATGTGCCCGGCACACCTGTCGTGTTCAACTTCGAGAACGGCAGCCAGCCCGTCGCTTGGTTTGAAATCATCTATGAGGACGCCAACCCCGGCACAGCTCCCGAGCTCGTCAAGACAGAGCAGTATCAGGACCACAACCACGCCCTCATCAAACTGACATTTGACCGCGAGATGACCGGAACTACCGCCACCATCAACGGCAACGAGGTAACAGCCGAGGGCGGCTCAGCCACACTCATCTTCCCCGCTTTCGACCTTGAATACGCCGCTCAGGTCAACCTCAACATCGCTGCCGGCGCTGCCAAAGACAAATTCGGCAACTCTAACGCCACAGCCATCACTCACTCGTTCCTCCTCAACGCCAAGCCCGTCTACGAGTCCATCGCTGACGAGAATTTCGTCGAGGTAAGCAATGTCACCGAGCTCCGTGAGGCCGTGGCCCGCGCCAACGAGACCAACAAGACAGCCGACGCCAAACCCTTCGTGATATTCGTACGCAACGGCGACTATGACCTCGGCACTGACGTGGTCAACGGAGCCTCACCCTCCGAATCTTCGGTATGCCTCCACATCAACAAAGCATGGAACGTCAGCCTCATCGGCGAGAGCCGTGACGGCGTCCTCATCCACGGCACACGCACCGGCATCTCCAACCCGATCTTCTCGACCCGCTACTCTCATAATACCTACATTGCCGACCTTACACTGCGCAACGACTTTGACTACAATGACGTCGTGGCCGGCGGCAGCCGCAAGGGTGTCAGCGTGGCTCACTACGGCGGTGTCAAAGACATCATGGTTAACGTCACCCTGCAGGCCGTACAGGACACTCAGGTGACCGGCGAAGACGGCTACTACTACAACTGTGACATCTACGGCGGCACAGACTTCATCTGCGGCGGCGGCGACCACTTCTATGACCGTTGCAACCTCATCATCGTCGCAGCCGGCCCGATCACCGCTCCGGAAACATCACCCTCGCTCAAACACGGCTACGTCTTCCAGAACTGCACCATCAGCGGCAAAGACGGCTACACTCTCGGACGCCCGTGGCATAACGAGCCTCGCGCATTCTTCCTCAACACAACGATGAAGTCAAAATGCGCCGACAAGGGTTGGACAGGTATGAGCACTCTGCCCACACACTTCTTCGAGTACAACTCGATGGACGCTCAGGGCAACGCCCTCGACCTGTCAGGCCGCAAGAACTCAGAGACATCGACCAACAGCTACTCTCCGATACTTGACGAAAAATACGCTCCCTACTTCATCGTCGAGAACGTAATCGGTCTCAAGGAGAGCTATCTGCCGACCGACTACACCGCCGAGCTCGCAGCTCCCAATGTCGTTTACTCAAACGGCGCGTTCTCATGGGAAGCCGTTGAAGACGCCGTGGCCTATATCATCTACTGCGACGGCAACTATGTGGCCAAGACTACATCGACCACATGGTCTCCCTCAGACGCCGATGCCGCAGCTCTCAGCCGCGCCGCAGCTCCGACCTACACCGTGCAGGCCATCAGCCACCGCGGAGCCAAGGGCGCAGCTTCGACCCCGATGACATCGACAGGCATCTCTGACATCACAGCCGACGGCGCAGCCGGTGACGTTGTAGCCACCGACTACTTCAACGCACAGGGTCAGCGCGTGACACCCGACACCAAGGGCTTCCGCCTGCGCGTCGAGACCCTCAGCGACGGCTCACGCCGCGTGATTAAAGAAAACGCACGTTAATACCAACTTAGCGATTATACACATCTTACTTAGTGCCGGCGGGCGACAGTCTTCACAAACTGTCGCCCGTCTTGTTTGAGGGCTCTTTAACAGCCCGGTGCATCCTTTTCCGTCAATTATTCCACCTTCGCCCTCGCGCGCATGCAATATTTTTGCATCAGAAACAAAATTCACTCGTAAATATGAACCTAAAATCTAACATCATCAGAACTCTCTGCCTCGGCGGCTCGATCCTTGTTGCAGCAGCGGCTTCGGCTGACAATCTGCCCGAGCGCGTGCCGGCATTCCCCGGCGCCGAGGGCTTCGGCAAATACACCACAGGCGGTCGCGGCGGCAACGTCTACACCGTCACCTCGCTCGAAGACAGCGGCGTCGGCACTCTGCGCTGGGCCAACGACCAGCCCGGACCGCGCACAATCGTTTTCGCCGTCTCGGGCACAATCCATCTGAAATCGTCACTCAAACTTAAAGAAAACACCACTATCGCCGGCCAGACCGCGCCCGGCGACGGCATCTGCCTCGCCGACTACCCTGTCACGATAGCCTCCAACAGCATAGTTCGCTATATCCGCTTCCGCCTCGGCAACACTAACGTGACCCAGAACGGCGCCGACGGCTGGGACGGTCTCTCGGTCATGGACTCACACGACGTCATCGTCGACCACTGCTCGGTCAGCTGGTCTATCGACGAGTGCTGCTCAATACTCGGCAACAAAAACACCACCCTGCAGTGGAGCATCGTCGCCCAGAGCCTCGTCAATGCCGGCCACAGCAAAGGCGCTCACGGCTACGGCGGCAACTGGGGCGGCTCGGGCGCTTCGTTCCACCACAATTTGGTCGTACACCACGGCTCTCGCACCCCGCGCCTCGGCCCGCGTCCGACCACACAGCTTGACGAGCGTATGGACATGCGCAACAACGTCATCTACAACTTCGGTGGCAACGGCTGCTACGGCGGCGAAGGCATGAACGTCAACATCGTCAACAACTATTACAAACCGGGCCCCGGCTCGCCCACAAACACCCGCGGAAAACGCATCGCCGGCATCGGTGTGCGCACCAACTCTTACTGCACCACCTATCCCGACTATGCTCCGGCCCTGCATCTCTGGGGCACATACTTTGTCGAGGGCAACGTCAATTCAAAATACAGCGACGTCACCGCCGACAACTGGGCCAACGGCATGTATAACCAGATTGATACAAGCAACTCGGCAACAGACGGCACATGGAATAACGAAGTCAAGAAGAATATCCGCCGCTCCGAGCCCGTGCCCTACTACACCACCACGACCCACTCGGCCGACGACGCCTACAAACGCGTGCTTGACTATGCCGGCTGCTCCCTCAGCCGCGACAACTTCGACGACCAGATGGTGGGCGACTGCCGCGTAGGCACTGCCACAGCCACCGGCTCGAAACTATCCAAGGGTTTCGTAAACTCACAGGACGACAACACCGCACTCGTTAAAGCCAACGGCGGCTCTGCATGGCCCATCCTCAACTCGACCGAGGCTCCCGTCGACACTGACGGCGACGGCATACCCGACGAATGGGAGAAAGCCAACGGCCTCGACCCTGAGAAGAAAGGCGATGCCAATCTCTATAACGCCGAAGGCTATACCATGCTCGAGGTCTACCTCGCATCTTTGGTCGAAGACATCACCGAAGGGCAGAACGCCGGCGGTGACATCGAGGGCGACATCCTCGCCGTCGACCCCGTCAAAGACAGCTACACCATCTCGTTAGAGACCAGCACCGGCGGCACATCGTCGTGGACCGGCGAGTTTGCGGGCGGCATCCGTCTGTTCAACATCGACGGCAAGTCTATCTCGATTTACCGCAAGACGCACATGGGTCTTGCACGCGGCGTGCAGCACTACATCCTGCTCCCGGCCGGCTCAGAGGTGACAGCCATCGACTTCGCCGGCAAGGGCAACACCTACCCCAACCGCACCACCGAGCCTTCGCTCGTCGAGCTTAACGGCGAGACATTCGACTCGGGCACATACAAACTGCCCGCAAACCAGTCGACAGCCGACGGCAAATTCACCGTCGAGCTCACCAAACCGGCCAAAGGCATGCTGACACTCACATTCGCCGACTGCGATCCGATACTCTCGGGCATCACACTGCACACACGCACGGCATCGACCTCAGGCATCGACGACATAGTCGTCTCTGACGAAGACCCCCGCTCACAAGACCCCAACTGGTACACGCTCTCGGGTCTCAACCTCGGCACGGAGCGTCCGACGACCGCCGGTATCTACATCAACCGCGGCCGCAAAATCGCCGTCAGATAACCTAAACGACTCTGCGACGCCAAGTAGTGAGACAATTAACGCCGATACTGCTTGGCGCCGACACAGCCGTCGCCATTTTGCGACAAAAAATCCACCCTTTCGGGTCAATGCTGACCTTAAATTTGCGATATCGAAAAATCAACCTTTTTTACTTATAACTAATTCTTAATTTCTCCATGAAGAAAACTTTACTTCTTATGGCCGCCCTCTTCGCAGGTGCGTTCACAGTTTCGGCTCAGGACCCCGTTGAGCCCGTAGAGCCCACTCCCTTCGTACAGCGTGACGAGGTTAAACCTCAGGCCATCCCCGGCGACCTCACACTCGGCGACTGCAAAATCACAGTAATGCAGGGCGAGACTCCCGCCAAGGCCGTCTATGCAGCTCCCGGCGAAGACTCAAAATGGGAAGGCGCCACACTCGGCAATACAAACAACGGCTACACAATCGAGTATAACGTAACTTCGACCGAGGCTTCTTACTACATCATCACATTCATGACCGGCTCGAAGAACAACGGCAGCTCGCTCGAACTCGAGATTCTCAACGGCACAGAGTCTGTCTGGAAAGGCACAATGAACGTCCCCAACAACGGTCAGTGGTCAGGACGCAACTGGGCTAACCCCTACTGCATCGTCGACACACAGATTCCCGCCGGCTCTTATAACTTTGTCATCACCTGCAAACAGGAAGACCCTGCTGCTAACGTAGTCAACATCGCCGGCATCAACTTCGCAGCACGCTCTGAAGTGCCCCAGACCAGCGAGCTCTACACCGCCTGCACTCTTATGACTGCCTCAGGTGAGGAAGACGGCACCGAAGCCGGCTCTATAGTGGTAGCTCCTTCAATGGAAAGCTACATCTCAGGTACAGAAATCACTCTGACCGCACGCGCCAACACAGGCTACAAATTCCTCTACTTCGTCAATAACTCAGTGCCCGACACTCATATCGAGGAAAACCCCTACAAGTTCAACATCGGCTCTGACGCCAACGACTTTACAGCTTACTTCGAGGAGTTAGACATGATGAATCCTATCCCCGGCACAATGTCGCTCGACAAAGCTTATGACGTTGTAGGCTATGCAAGCGGCAAAGACTGGAACGTAACCAAAGGCGGCAAAATTGCTCAGGTAGGCAGCACCGAGTTAACTAAAGTTGACGCAATCCAATACTTCAGCGATATGCGCAATCCCTCATCGGCATGCTTCAAAGTTGACGTAAAACAGGCCGGTCAGTATGTACTCACATTCGGTGCAGCTGATAAAGACGGCGGCAGCTCTGTGACATTTACCCTCACCGATGCCGACGACAACACCAAAGCCGTAACTGTCGGTCCGTTCGCTCAGGGCACAGCTTATCCCAAAGCCGGTGGTTGGACAGACTTCTACATGACCAAGAGTGATGCATTCGCCCTCACCGCAGGCCAGAAAGTCCTCAAAATCGATTTCAAAGGTACAAAAAACACTCTCAATCTCTGCAACATCAGCTTCGCTCTCGAAGGCAGCAGCGGCATCGATGATATCGTAGCCGGCGAAGGTGAAATCAACGGTGAGGTCAAGGCTTACAACCTGCAGGGTATCGAGGTCGCTCCCGACACCAAAGGTCTCATCATCATCAACGGCAAAAAAGTTTACAACAAATAATAAACTCACGCCATAAACTCACTGACGCGCCGACTCTTACGAGCCGGCGCGTCTTAGTTTAAACCCCGGCAGACATGGGCAGATATTTTGCTTAATTTTAAAAATAATCGTAAATAAGTCATTTTGTAACAAAAAATACACCCATACGTGCAATTAATGCATTATCTTTGCATCAGAAAATCAAAGATAGAAATTGGTTTAAAAATTAGGTTTAAACAAGACAGACTGATAATACAACAAATTTGGTTTAGGTTAATAGGAAGAAAAACAGTCTCCAAAGAAGGTACTGTGATGAAGAAAAGTTCTTAAACAAGGCCGGGTCGACCGCAGTTGATTGCGTTCGGCCCGTTTTTTTTATATGTTATACAATTATGTAGGGACATGCCAAAGCGACCGCTAAGGAGCGTCGGTATGTATAATTCGTAACCTACTGATGGCCAAGTTATACGTGCCAAAGGCACGAACCTACACTATATTAGTACACGCTTATTACTTCACCCCCTTTGTGTCAACTAATGCCCCATTGGTACATAATCATATAATTAACTTTGAATATCCAATCCATGATAATAATCACAATCCGACCCAATGAATCCGATACTGAAAAAACTGACAATCGCCGCCGCAATTGCCGCCATGGCATCAATGACGTCGCGAGCGGACGACACTTTACCCTATCAGAATCCGCAGCTGAGCACCGATGACCGCGCCGCTGACCTCTGCTCGCGTCTGACGACCGACGAGAAGGTCAAACTGATGATGAACTCGTCGCCGGCCATAGAGCGTCTCGGCATACCCGCCTTCGACTGGTGGAGCGAGGCCCTGCACGGCGTCGGCCGCAACGGACTCGCTACTGTCTTCCCTTCGTGCATCGGCATGGCCGCATCGTTCAACGACTCGCTGATTTATGACGTATTCACAGCCGTCAGCGACGAAGCCCGCGCAAAAAACACGATAGCACGCCGCAACGGGCGCGTCGGCAAATATCGCTGCCTGTCGTTCTGGACGCCGACAGTCAACATCTTCCGTGACCCGCGCTGGGGACGCGGACAGGAGACATACGGCGAAGACCCTTATATGAACGGCCGTATGGGCTCTGTCGTCATCAAAGCCTTGCAGGGACCGTCAGACACACGCTATCGCAAACTGCTTGCATGCGCCAAGCATTTTGCCGTGCACAGCGGTCCCGAGAAAACCCGACACAGCCTCAACATCGAGAATCTGCCGGCGCGAGACCTTTGGGAGAGCTATCTGCCGGCATTCAAAGACCTAATCGACGCCGACGCACGCGAGGTCATGTGCGCATATCAGCGTTTCGAAGGCGACCCGTGCTGCGGCTCAGACCGCCTGCTCCAGCAGATACTGCGCGAGGAGTGGGGCTTTGACGGTCTGGTGGTGACCGACTGCGGCGCCATTACCGACTTCCACGGCAAAAACAAACACGGCGTCTCGCCTGACGCCGCCGCTGCCTCGGCAAAAGCCGTCCGCTCCGGCTCTGACGTCGAGTGCGGCCAGAATTACCGCGCTCTCCCCGTCGCACTTGAGCGTGGCGAAATCACAATAGACGAAATCGACCGCAGCGTGCGCCGTCTGCTCAAGGCGCGCTTTGAACTCGGCGACTTCGACCCCGACTCTATCGTCAACTGGACGCAGATACCCGAGTCTGTCATCAACTGCAAGGCTCATCAGGACCTCGCCCTTGAGATGGCACGCCAGCAGACCGTACTCCTAACCAACAAAGGCATCCTGCCCTTAGACCGCAAGGACGGCCACCGCATCATGGTCATGGGCCCCAACGCCGCCGACTCGACCATGCAGTGGGGCATCTACTACGGCCAGCCGGGCCACACGGTGACGATACTCGACGGCATCCGGGAGAAAATCGGCGACGTCGACTACACACCTGCCTGCGGCATAACCTCGATGACCGAGAGCGTCAGCATCTTTGACCGCATCGGCCAGCCTGACGGCACGAAAGGTCTCGCAGCCTCTTACTGGAACAACACCTCTCTCGACGGCGCCCCTGACGTCAAGACCGTCTACACCAGTCCCATCCACTTGGACAACGGCGGCAACACAGCCTTTGCGCCCGGCGTCAACCTCGAGAACTTCAGCACACGCATGCGCGGACGTTTCACGGCCGAAAAGACCGAGGAGCTGACCATCAAATTCGCCAACGACGACGGCATGCGCATCATAGTCAACGGCGACACCATACACAACCGCTGGAAGGTCGACCAGATGAATCTGCGCACACTCGCCCTCAACGTCGAGCAGGGTAAGACCTACGACATCGAAATAAACTACATGCAGCTCACTGACGACGCTACGCTCAACTTCGACATCACCCGTGAGCGCGAGGTGACTCCGGCTGAAATCGTCAAGCGCGCCGACGGTCACGACATTATAATCTTCGTAGGCGGCATATCTCCGGCTTTGGAGCGGGAGCAGGCCCGTGTGACCAATCCGGGTTTTGACAACGGCGACCGCACGTCGATCGAGCTGCCTCAGGCCCAGCGCGACATCATCGACGCGCTCGTCAAGGCAGGCAAGAAAGTCGTGCTCGTCAACTGCAGCGGCAGCGCCGTGGCCCTCGCACCCGAGGCCGCGCTCTGCGACGCCATCGTCGAGGCATGGTATCCCGGCGAGCAGGGCGGCACAGCCATCGCCGACATACTCTTCGGCGACTGCAACCCCTCGGGCAAGCTCCCCGTGACCTTCTACACCTCTGACGCGCAGGTACCGACTGACTTTGAGGATTACCGCATGGCCGGACGCACCTATCGCTATCTGCGCGAGAAACCGCTCTTTGAGTTCGGTCACGGCCTGAGCTACACCACCTTTGAGTACGGCAAACCGTCCTATAAGGACGGCCGCGTCACTGTCAAGGTCAAAAACACAGGCCGTCGCGCCGGCACGGAGATTGTGCAGCTCTACTTGCGCCGTCCCGCCGACACCGAGGGCCCCTCAAAGACACTCAGAGGCTATGAGCACGTGACACTCGAGCCCGGCGAGAGCCGCACAGTCACCATCGACATGCCGCGCGAGCGCTTTGAGACATGGGACGAGGCCGCAGGCCGCATGCGCGTAATCGGAGGCGACTATCAGCTGATGGTCGGCTCGTCGAGCGCCGACAAAAACCTCAAGACAATCAATGTGAAGATATAACTGTCAGCTGCAAGGTCATTCTAAGGTAAAGAAGCGCGAAGCGCCCGACCCTACGGTCTGGCGCTTTTCTTATGTCACTCTTGAAATGTTAATATCAAATGAGACGTCCGCTTTAGCGGTCGGAGCTGCAGAGCAGCGCGGCAGGTTAGCAGCCCCCAAAAGATACCTATGACTGCGCGTAGCTACGCCACGCTTGTCATAGGCTCACATGCTATCGCCGCTAAACGCGGCTCTGACGCACCCAACGGTGCTGTATTTATAACTTACTTACATTGACTCGGAGGCGTCCTTCTTACGCTTGGCGTGGGCACGGTACTCCGACGGAGTCATGCCGGTCTCTTTCTTAAAGCACTTGGTGAAATACTTCGGGTCGGAGAAACCGACATTGAAGGCAATCTGCGAGAAATTGAGCTTGCTGCCCGCTATGAGGTCGGCGGCACGCTGCATGCGTATGTGTCGCAGGAAATCGCTCGGCGACATGCCCACGAGCGACTTGACCTTGCCGTAGAAGACCGTGCGCCCGAGATTAACGGCCTCGGCAAGCTCCTCAATCTTGAGATTCTCATCATCTATGCGCGCCTCGAGAAATTTGAGCAACTTACTCATCATCTCCTGATCGGCGTCGGCTATCACCGGCGCGTCAAGTCGCCACTGAGAGGCTGTCTGCTCGGGAGTCTGAGCAGGCAGATTATCTTCAGTCAGACCGACCGGAGCCTCCTCTGTCTGACTCGTCTGACCCGTCTGATCTGTCTTCTCAGGGGCCTCAGGCAACTGAGGACGTTTCTGAATCATCTCAAGATAGGTATGCTGCAGCATACGCCGTTGCAGAATGATGTTGGCAATGCGCTGCTTGAGATAGCTCGGTGAGAACGGCTTGGTGATATAGTCGTCGATGCCTTCACGCAGCCCCTGCACGCGGTCGCTGACCGATGCCTTGGCCGAGAGGACGATAATCGGAATATGGCTCAGCGACTTGTTCTGCTTGATATTATGCACCATTGTCAGGCCGTCCATCTCGGGCATCATGACATCAGTAATGATAAAGTCAGGCTGAATCTCCTCGGCCATTTTGAGGCCCTGCTTGCCGTTCTCGGCAACATAGACCGTGTAATTCGGAGCAAGAATATCACGCAGGAAATTGCGCAAATCGTCATTGTCCTCTACAATGAGCAGTCTGACATTTTTGGCCCCGGGGACAGTCTGCAAATCAGGCTCAATGATATGGTCCTGAGGATATTTGCGTATGTCGTTTATACCGACGGTCTCGATGCGGTTCTCGTCTGATATATATACACCGTTATCCTGACTCCAGCGGAGCATCTTGTTGACAAGCTCGAGCATATTGTCAGAATTTCTGACAACTTTCTCGAGATGCTTACGGCTCTCGGGCTTAAGCTCGGGCTCCTTGAGGACCTCGCGAACAGGGGCCGAGATAAGAGTCAGAGGGGTGCGGAGCTTGTGGCTGACATCAGCGAAAAAGCGTGTCTTCATGCGGTCTAACTCACTATGCAACGCATTTTTGCGTCGCAGCATATAAATATGGAGCACACCGTAGACAAGGAGCAGACCGAACAATATATACAGAATCTTGGCAATCGAAGTTTCCCAAAATGTCGGCTCGGCATATATTTCGAGCACCGTGACATTGTCACACCACACTCCATCGGCATTGGTGCTCTTTACCTCGAGATAGTGACGTCCCGGGCTTAGATGCGACAAATAAGCTGTATTGGAGTTGCCTATGTATGTCCACTCGCCGTTGTCACGAAGACGATAGGCATACTGAACTGATGCGTCAGCCGAGTAATCGACGGCGGCAAACTGCACAGCCACGTTGCGGCGGTCTGAAGGCAAATCTATCCGGTCATGATGAAGGAGTGACAGCCCGTCAGACTCGCCCTGATATGTAAGTTTGGTGAAAACAATGTTGGGGCTGAAATCACTGCGGATTATCTCGGACGGCAGGACGGAAATCATTCCGCCCACAGCCCCGAGCCAGATGCGTCCGTCGGCCGGAGCGACAGCCGGAAGCGCCTCGGTAAACTCTAAATATTCACCTAATTCGTTAGGCCCGAGAGATATAATCTCGTCGGTTTCAGGCGAATAGACTGACATACTGCCGTCGCGAACGATATAAATATTACCCGCTTTGTCATCAATCATCGACAGCACATTGCCGTCACGGAAAACCGAACGTTTGCCCGCACCGCCGGGGCCTAACTTGCTATCTGACTCAAACGGCAGCTGGGGCTGCAACAGATCAGGTGTCATTATGCGCTGTAACTCGCCGCCCATGGTCGAGACAAATATGTCACCCGAGCGTGTGGCGAGTGCCTGCATGACATTGCTCGTGCGCAGAGATGTCTCGTCACCGGTGCGTCCGGTAGTCGGGAAGTAGGCTATCGACGAGGGGTCATTAAAACGGTTTGAGAATGTCAGCAGACCTGTTGTTGTCGACACTATCACGACACCTTTGCCGTCATGGGTGATGCGGCGTATATTTTCAAAGCGGTCGAGAGGATATGTCGACAGACCGTTACGCTTGTTGAGGAACTTATATGTCCCGTCAGCCTGTCTGACTGCAAGATTCAGGCCTCCGCCATAGGTGCCAATCCAGATATTGCCCTTCTCGTCCTCGTCGACCGAGTAAACTGCGTCGCAGCTGATTGCCGACCGGTCTGACGCATCAGGCATATAGTGGTTCAGACGATCACCGCTGATGGTGAAGAGGCCGGCGCCCTTCGTCCCGACCCATATTGTGCCGCGCGAATCCTCAAACATGGAGTAAATTTTGTCAGCGAATTTGCGTGGCTCTGTGCTCTCGGCTATGCGGTCACCGTTGCGCACTATATAATGCAGCAAACGGCCGTCAGAATCAAACACCCCGATATAACCCGAGGCCGTACCGGCCCAAATGTTACCGTTCTCGAGCGCAAGCAGTGAACGAGTCTCCTGATTTTTGACAAAGGGGACACGACGCACATCGTGATACTTGAAATTGACGAGCACAAGGTCATGGAACGAGCTGAGCCACAGATTATTGTTGGCATCGATAAAGAAACGCTCGATTTCGGGCACATCGGCAAAACCGAAATGTGGCGACTGCAACGCACACGAGACAATGCGGTGGTCGAGCTCGTCAAAATATGAGAATACACCTCCGCGGGGCACAAACCATATTGTCCCCGAATTATCCTCAAGCCATATAGGTAAACGCGAGCCGGGAGTGCCTTTCGAATCGGGAAGCGACGCAAATCGCTCGACTTTCTTACCGGAGGCATCTGTAAGTACGATGCCGTCGGCGCTCGTAAACGCCCAGATACGCTTTTTAGAGTCTACAAATATGTCTGTGACATTTGCCGCCGGTGTCATAGGCTCGCCCACCTCGATAAGCAGCGACGATGTCTTTTTCTTGTCGCGGACATAGATGCCACGGTTGGTGCCGATGAGCAGAGTATTGTCATCAAGAGCCTGCAGGGTGTTGATGCGTGTGCGGTCGGCAGGACTGTTGACCGGATTAAGCTCTTTAGCTCCGGGACGCATTACATAGATGGCACCGTCACCTGTAGCAAGGAATGTGTCATCACCTACGGACGCTATATGTTCGAAAGCCCCTTCGGCGGCAATTTTTGTACCATAGAGAGACACGCAGTTGTCATAAAACACCCATTCGCGGCCGGCGGCGTCGGTCTCGACCTTACGTACGTAGCTGTTGGCCTTGTTGCTCACCGGAGCCGTGCCAAGACCATACACCTCCATGCTGTCGGCTACTGTGGGGGCGTTGTCATTGATTCGCACAGCCGTGCGCCGACCATGACCGATGACCCATGTATGTCCGTCGGGGGTCGAATATATGTTGCGGGCCTCGAAATCCGTCCCGAGACGCGTCTTGAGAGTAGAGTTAATATTGATGAATTTTGACTCTGAAGTGTCAAATAGATATAACTGACGGTCATAAGTTATTAACCAGATATCGCCGTTCGAATTAGGCTTAATCATCAATATGCGGTTAGTCGGCAGCCAGCCGTTCTCGGGGCTGGAGCGGAAGGTCTCAAAGTTGTAACCGTCATAGTAACAGAGGCCGTTCCATGTCGAAGCCCATATCAGGCCGTCTTTACTTTGGGCGATTGTCGACACATTGTTGGCCGGGAGGCCGTCACGGATATTGAAGGTACGCACACTGCAATAGGGCTGTGCCACGGCAGACATAGCCGACATGATGGCCACGGCCACACTCACAATAAATTTAGTCATTCTCACGTTCATTACGTGTTTTTGGGGTCATTAAGGTTATACATGCAAAGATATTGAAAATGTAATACCTACAACCGAAAAGACGGTAAAAAAAATGCTTTTACCCATTTAACGCTAATTTTTCCACCTGTCGCGCGCATAGAATTTTTGATATTTGCACTACGAAAAACATAACCGCGAGATTCAAAAGTTTATAATAAACCTACATACACTATCACAAATAACCTAAAAATAATATCATGTTAAAAGGAGTTTCAAAAGTTCTTTTTGTGATGCTTTTAGCCATGACTTCATGCTCCGGGCACGACGATGCCATCGAAGGCGGCGGTCTCAACAAACCCGAGACCGAACAGCAGACCGTGACGATGACGATTTCGCGTGCGAGCGCATCGGAGTTTGTGGAAGCAGGCATCACGCAGCTATCAGTCTACACATATAAAGTAGACCGTAAAGTCACAACCCTCTTCGACGAGCAGACAGTCGATGTCAGCAGCAGCGAGTTTAACGGCGCTGTGCTTACACACAGCTTCCCCCTCGGCGAGACATTTCAGACAGTCATCGCGGCCAATGTAGGCTCTGTCACCGGCAAGGAGAGCCTGTCGACACTGACATTCCATTTTGACCCGCTGGGCGACAAAGAGGTATGGGCAAGCCCCGTCATCCGTTTCATGTCTGACAAATCGGTCAACGAACTCAACTTCGAGTTAGACCGCATTATCGCACGCATCAAATTCGAGCCCGCAGAAACACAGGCCGAACTCGGCGCGTTTGACGCTTTTGACAAAATCAAAGTCACATTCACCAACCTCGCGTCAAGCTACATGCCTCTGACTAAAGAAGTCGAGCTCTCTGACATCACCGTCGAGACAGACGCGTCGGCCGGCTACCGCACACAGCTCTACACATTCGCCACCACAAGCACCCAGACCAATGGCGGTGTGAATATCGAGTACTTCAAAGCAGGTAACTCCGTCAACACATCAGCCTCGCTCTTAGAGACCGGCATCACATATGCAGCCTCGGGCGACTACACTCTGCGCGTTCCCCTCACATCACCCGATTTCGTGACTGTCCCGTGGACTACCGGCGCACGCTCTGCCTCGCAGGCTAAGTTTGAGGTCATCACGTCGACTCTTTAACCTTTGAACAGTATACTCATGAATATCAAATTTAAATACGGCCTCATCGCGGCAGGTCTCGCAGTCAGCTTTGCCGCCTGTGACAAAGAAGAGGTCTATGACTCGCCTGTGACCCGCGAGATCAACATGACTCTTGACGGTGAAAAGTGGGACATATACTACGGCACCGACGAGAACAATCACCCCTTATTTATATATAACGCCGACGGCAAATATTTCGCCAACTACGGCACATCCTATCACATCACCCTGCCGGCAGGCGGCTACAAAATCATCTGTACGAATCAGGCAAAACTGATGACTCCGCCCATCAGCCTCGGTGAGCAGATTATCGAGCAGGACCCCGAGACCAAGCAGACATTCGGCATCTCTGATCCCGTCGATTATACTCCCGGCACCCCGATGGTGCTCCCGATGAAGACACGCACCGGCATGCTGCGTCTGCGCGCCACCGACTCAAAGGCCGACCGCACTTACAGCACCATCCGCGCCGTCTTCACGACTCCCGTGACGGCCTACTCTGTCGGCGAGGCAAAACCCATTGTCGGAGAGCCTCTCGAGCTGACTCGCGACAAAGCCACAACCGGTGGCGGTGTCGGCTATACCGACGATGCCATCCTGATCGAGACCGGCTCTGTCGACCGCAAGGTAGGCATCCGCATCGACTATCTTGACGACGACATGAACTTAGTGCGTTCAAAGAGCTTTGCCGATGATTTCGCCGTGCTCGCCAATGACACGGTCGAGGTATCGTTTGCGCTCAACAACGCCGACGAGCCGGTCATCATCAACTATAACATCGCTCTCGCATCCGAAGGCTGGCAGCCTCAGACCGTCTACCCGTCGGTCAAGGTCGATGTGCCTGACGGCTACACCTACGTCACACCCGATGACGACTTCAACGCCATCTTCACACAGCTTAAGAACGACCCGAGCGTAGATCAGATTAAGATTTTCCTCAAAGCCAACGGCTCATACACCCTGCCCGACGCATCTGTCAAGGGTCTCAACAAAGGCGTGTCGCTCGTGGCTCAGAAGCCCGGCTACGGCCAGCGTCAGGCCACACTCAGTGTCAAGAATATCTCTCTGGCAGGCAACCTCAAGCCCATACATTTCGAGAATCTGTCTATCGCACAGGCCGGACGTATGTTCAACCTCGCCCGCACCGACGAATTCACCCTCGACGCTCTTGAGTTTGTCAACTGCCGCTTCGACAACTGGACCGGCCAGATCTGGAAACAGGCTACAAACACCACCCGTACACAGCGCATCAACTCGGTCGTAATGGACGAGTGTGTTGTCGCCAACTACTCTCCCGCCGGCCCGATGTTTGACGCCGCCACGACAGCCACATCGTCGATGCCATCTTGGACATTCAGCAATACGGTCTTCCACGGCCGCAATTACAGCACACGCACAGTGGTGCTCAACGGCCTCAACAAGATGACCGATGCTCTGAACATCACTGTCGACGGCTGCACCTTCCTCGACGCACGCGGCACGGCATTCACCTACTTCAATATCGACGCCGCTGCCGCACAGTCATCGACGCTCACTGTCACCGGCAACCGCCTCGGTGGTGTGCAGGCTGCCGCCACATGGTTTAATCTCGGCAAGGTCGACAACGTCACCGCAAGCGGTAACACACGTTGCGCCGGCTACAACATCACATGGGGTGTGACCGAGCCTGCCGAAACTACCCAGACATTTGAAGAGCTCCTCAACTCACTCAATTTATAACCTTAGCTAATACCATCACAATATGAACAAAATATTATTGACGATATGTCTTGTTCTGGCAAGCGCGCTCGGCGCGCTTGCACAGACAAGCACTGTGACAGGCACTGTGACCGACGGCGAAGAGCCGCTGATCGGTGCGAGCGTCAAAGTCGAAGGCACCCAGATAGCAGCCGTCACCGACATCGACGGCAACTTCGAGCTCAAAGGCGTCAACGCCGCCAAAGCAGTCCTCTTGGTCAGCTACGTCGGCATGGACACCCAGAAATTCCCCCTCAAGGGCCAGACAACAGGCGTGGAGATTGTTCTCAAAGCCAACGTCGAGGCCATGGACGAACTTGTGGTCATCGGTTACGGCACGCAGAAACGCGGCAACCTCACCGGCTCTATGGCCCGTGTCGAGGCCAAGGTTATCGAACGTGTCCCTGTGGCTAACGTCGGCGAGGCTATCGTAGGCCGTATGCCCGGTGTGCAGGTCACAACCGCCGACGGCTCGCCTGACGCCGAAATCACCGTCCGCGTGCGTGGTGGCGGCTCCATCACACAGGACAACCAGCCGCTCGTGCTTATCGACGGTTTCGAAGGCTCGATGAACGACGTGCCTCCCACCGATGTCGAGAGCATCGAGGTACTCAAGGATGCCGCTTCGACAGCCATCTACGGTGCGCGCGGCGCCAACGGTGTTGTGCTCATCACGACCAAACGCCCCAACGAAGGCCGCGTACAGATCAGCGTCAACGCCTACATGCAGACTAAAGAGCTCTCCAACAAACTCGACGTACTTGACCCCTATAACTTCATCCGCGCCAACTATCAGCGTATCCGTCCTAAAGGCGCAAGCGCCGGCAACGGTTTCGCCAACAACTTCGGCCAGCCTTACGAATGGTATATCTATCAGGGCTACGAAGGCTATGACTGGCAGGATATCATCTTCGGCAAAAACCCTATCTCGTCATCGGTCGACGCTAACATCACCGGCGGCAACGAGACATTCAAGTTCAAGGTAAGCTTCATGCATCAGGACCAGCCGAGCGTTATGCCTGACAACGGTCTCGTGCAGAACAACCTCAATCTCAATCTCAATCTCAAACTCTTCCCCTTCCTGAGCGTCGAATACCGCAGCCGCTACTTAGACAAGACACTCAACGGCCGCGGCACCGAGGGTATCGACCTGCTCACCGCCCTGCAGGAGCGTCCGACAAACGGTCTTCAGGACTTCACATCAGTGCCCGACGACAACGACATCTTCGACGACGGCACATTCGAAGAGTACTATCATTACGATCCTCTCGAGACAAACTCGCGCTACTACCGCAAACGCAACTCAAAACTCCTCAACATGGGCGGCGCCCTCACATGGAACATCATGAAAGGCATGACCCTGCGCAACGAGTTTGTATATGAGGACTACCGCGAGAACGACCGTCAGTTCAACGCCGCCAACTCCAACAGCGCGTCACGTACTTACGGCCCCAACCTCACCGAGCAGGACCGCTACCGCACCAAATGGCAGATCAGCAACGTGCTCAACTACAACTTCGACATCGCCGAAGTCAACAACGTCCAGCTCATGCTCGGTCAGGAGATGAAGAGCGAAGACACACGCACAAAACGTGTCTACATCGGCTACTTCCCCGACAACATCGACGCTGAGAAAGCATTTGACAACTTCGCCCTCGGCACAGTTATTTCAAACACCTCGAGCCACCCCTCGCAAAACCGTATCTCATCGTTCTTCGGCCGTATCAACTACAGCTACGACGACCGTTATCTCGCCACAGTCACACTGCGTACTGACGGCAGCTCCAAATTTGCCCGCGGCAACCGTTGGGGCTGGTTCCCCGCTGTCGCTCTCGCATGGCGTATGTCTAACGAGGCCTTCCTCCGCGACGTCACATGGCTGAGCAACCTCAAACTCCGTCTCTCTTACGGTGAGTCAGGTAATGACCGCATCTCGTCTGACCTCTATCTAAAGCTCTACAAGCTCGGCGACATCAGCAAAGCACCGGGTTGGGGCGAGACCGGCAACTACTGGTATGAATTCCAGAATGCCTATCCCATCAACCCCGACGTAAAATGGGAGAAAACAATCACCCGCAACATCGGTCTTGACTTCTCGTTCCTCAACAGCCGCTTTGACGGTACACTCGACCTCTACTGGAATACAACAAAAGACCTCCTTCTCGAGACCCAGATACCCGGTGACACCGGTTTCACCAAGATGATGACCAACGTCGGCCAGACATCAAACAAAGGTGTCGAACTTAACCTCAACGCCTATATCATCGAGCGTAAGGACTTCACTCTCGGAGCCAACTTCAACATCGGCTTCAACAAAGGCAAGATCGACAAGCTCTCGGGCGACGAGAAATCGTTCTATACATCGGCTCCCAAAGGCGTAGATGTCAACGAAGACATTTTCTGGTATAACGTCGGCGAGACGATGGGCAACATCTACGGCTATGTCAACGATGGTTTCTACCGTGTCGAGGACTTCAACTATGACGAAGTGGCCCGCACATATACACTCAAAGACGGCATCGTCGACTGCTCGCTGCTCGCCGGCAACCTGCAGCCCGGCTCGCCCAAGTTCAAGAAACTGAGCAATGACCCCAACGACCCCAACCGTTATATCCTGACCGCCGACGACCGCGCCGTCATCGGCAACACAACCCCTAAAGTATCCGGCGGTTTCGGCATCAACGCCACATACAAAGGATTCGACCTCAACGCCTTCTTTAACTTCATGTGCGGATTTGACGTAATCAACCTCAACAAAATCCACATGGGCACAGTCCCCGGCAACTCGAGCGACTATCGCAACCTCTCGTCTGAGTTCGCCAACATGTTCTGGCGTTACGACGAAATGGGCAACGATATGTGGCGCACACCCGAAATCTGGGCCGAATACAACAAGAACGCCACGATGTGGAATCCGTCTAACATGTCCAAGACATTCATCTCGACCTATGGCGTCGAAGACGGCTCGTTCCTGCGTCTCAACAACCTGACCGTCGGATATTCGCTGCCGACAAAGGCTCTCAGATTCGTAGGCATGTCAAAATGCCGTTTCTATGTCACCGGCTACAATCTCTTCACCGTCACCAAGTACAGCGGCTATGACCCCGAGGTCAATATCGCACAGGGCACATCGCCCAACATCGACTACAAGATGTATCCCCGCAGCCGCACATACACATTTGGCGTACAACTCTCATTCTAACCTCAAATCATATCATATAAAATGAAGCTCACAATAAAAGCATATATCGGCGCTGCCGCCATCGCTCTCGCAGGCGGAGCGCTCACCTCATGCGACGATTTCCTCGACGTGTCGCCCGAGTCATCTTTCCCCGCCGATGAAATCTTCGGCTCGGAGACAGAGACAAAGGCCATGATGGGCACCATCTACTCAAAGCTCACCGACGGAAATCTCTACGGCATCGCATGGCCCCACACATTCAACACCAACACTGACGTCGAGATGCGCACATCAAGCACTCAGACTTCGACCTCAGGCAACGGCGACGACGTCAACTGTTTTGACATGCGTTCGCTCTGGACATCGCTCGAACGTACATGGAACACTGCTTACGAGGCCATCAACTACGCCAACGACTTCCTCGAGAACATGGAGGCTTCACCCCTGTTCAGCAAAGAAGTCAACGCCGAAAAAGGCCCCTCTGCCATGCAGCAGATGTACGGCGAGGTAAAATGCCTCCGCGCCATGATTTATCTCGACCTTATCCGCACATGGGGCGACGTTGTCTTCCGCACAGCTTCTTCTAAAGCCGGCGACGACTTCTACAGCGAGACCACGACAGACCGTAACACCATACTCGAGTACCTCATCAACGACCTGCAGGAAGTAGAGGGCATGATGCTCTACGCCTCTCAGCTCACCGAGGGTGTCGAGCGTGCCGGCAAAGAATACTGCCAGGCACTCATCGGTCAACTTGCCCTCTACCGCGGCGGATGGCAGCTCCGTCCCGGCGGCACAACCGGTGTGATGGAGCGTTCGGCTGACTATCTCGACTGGTATGAAGTGGCACGTAAGTCACTCTACAAAGTCATCAGCGAGGGCCGTCACTCTCTCGACAAAGAGAGCTTCGCGCAGATGTGGTACAACGAGTGCAACTGGTCAGTTCTCAATGACGGCGACGTAATCTTCGAGATACCTATGCTCAAAGAGTCGTCGGGCGGCTACGGCTACAACATCGGAGTAACCATCGGCTACAACGAAGACAAACCGGCTCACGCATACGGCAAAGCCAGCAACCGCATCACTCTCTGCGGCCTCTATCCCTTCACATTCGACCAGCGCGACCTTCGTCTCGACGTAACCTGTGTGCCCGTCAGCTATGACGAGGAGCTCAACCAGACCGTCGCACTCGGCAAGAGCTGTGTGGCCGGATGGAACATCGGCAAATGGAACAAGCTCAACATGGGCACCCCGATGGCAAGCAATGCCGGCAACACAGGTATCAACGCTATCCGCATGCGCTATGCTGACGTGCTCCTGATGTATGCCGAGGTGGTCAACGAACTCAGCGGACCTGTCGCTGCAGCCAAAGACGCTCTCAAGACTGTCCGCCGCCGTGCGTTCGAGCCTGCACTCCACGCCGAGATGGTCGACGCTTATGTCGACGCCCTCAACTCTCGTGACGACTTCTTCGAGGCTATCGTAAACGAGCGCGCATGGGAGTTTGGCGGCGAAGGAATCCGCAAATATGACCTCGCACGCTGGAACCGTTACGGCTCGACCATTGTAGGTCTCTATGACAAGCTCATCGACTGGGGCAAACGTGCCAACGGCAACGGTGAGGCCGGCGACGTCCGCTCGACCGTCTACTATCGCGAACTGCCCGACGCAGCCAACCCCACACGCACAGTCCTCGAGTTCAAAGGCCTCAAGGAGTATGGTGACAACATCGGTGACCACCCCGTAAGCGAAGGCTGGCGTTTCAGACAGGAATATGCCACAAACTGGTGGACACGTAACGCCGAGACCGACGAATGGGAGCCCCACGATGATGTGAAATGGAGTTTCCGCGGTTACTGCAACGTCAATGACAACGGCTTTGACCCCAATGTCAAGATCCTGCGTTTCCTCTGCCCTTATCCCCAGCGCATAATCACCAGCCACCGCGGCTCAATCCAGCAGCAGTATGGCTACAATTGATAAAGCACCAATCATATTTATCATCAACAAGGAAAATCATATAGCATGAAACTCAATATATTTCATCGCAGCTCACGGATTGCCGCAGCGGTCTGCATCGCAGCAGCCACCGTCTTCGCAGGCTGCTCCGAGGATGAATACACCTCGCGCGGCGACCTATTCCAGCCCCGTTTCGCGACCGATCCGGCTGTAAAAGTAACCAACTGCAACGACATGTCGTTGGTGTGGTATAAAGTCAACGACGCTGTCAGCTACACCGTCCAGCTCTTTGAGGACGGTTATTATCAGCGTCTGTTCATGGAAATCGAGACAACTGACCCTTACGTAGTCATCGAGGACATTCCCTACGCAACTCGTTATTATGTCAGAGTGCGTTCGAACGCACCTGAAGCCGTACACAACTCACAGTGGGCACGCACAGACTTCACTACCGAGGCCCGTCCGGCCTACTCTCACATCCTGCAGGGCGTCTCACGTTCTGAGATCGAGGATAACTCGGCTACAATCCGCTGGACTGTCGACGAGGCCAATCCTGTCGACTCGTTCAGTGTCGTGGCTACGATGAATCCCGAGCTTGCACCCATCGGCGGCTATCTCACCGCCGAACAGAAAGCAGCCGGCGAGATGGTACTCGACAAACTCAATCCGTCGACCCTCTATGTTGTCAATCTTTATGACACATCCAAGCCCCGCCGTTACGACAAGCCCTATAACGCCGTGACATTCCGCACTACAGGCCCGGCTCCCGCCGTTATCGAGGTCGGCCTGCTCGACGACCTGTCGACCATGCTCCGCGAGAACAATGACGACCCCGACATCCCCGAGGGTACAGAGTACAGCCTGCCCGGCGGCTCGACCTACACCATCTCGCCCTTTGCGATGCGTAAAGGCTTCCGCATCATCGGCCCGACTGACGACGCCAAACCCGTCATTGTCATGAACGGCACATGGAGTGTTGCTTCAGGCGCTTATCTGTCGACATTCTCATTCGAAAACGTCGAGATACAGAATCAGGCCATCAATCAGTACTTCTTCAACTGCGGCAATCCCTTCACCATCGAGTCGGCCGCCATGGTCAATGTCGACTTCCGCCACATCAACCGCGGTTTCTGGCGTCATCAGGCATCTAATGTCAAGCACATCATCGAGCTCATCCTCGACAACTGCACATTTGACGAATGCGGATGGCAGACCGGTACATACGGCACATTCAACTTCGGCTCGGCCGGCAAGAATGAAATCGCCTCCTATGACGAAATCGACGCGCTGACAATACGCAATTGCACATTCAGCCGCGGAGGCTCGAAACAGGATCCCGGATTCGGCTGGGGCAACCTCGTGGCTCACAACACGACATCGCTGCCCATCGACCTTACTATCGAAAACGTAACGTTCTATGACTTCTGCGTCAACCAGCGCCTCATCGACATCTCAAACACCGAGGGCTCGACAGTCACTATACGCAATGTCATTGTAGCCTCTCCGATGGGTGAGCTCCTCGCACGCGGCTCGGGCACGACAGCAACGTTCGACAACAACTACACTACCACCGACTACAAGCTCGGAGGCTCGCAGATCAACGCAACCCAGCTCTCTCAGGATGCTGCCGCAATCTTCGCCAACCCCGAGGCCGGAGACTACACTATCAAAGACAAATCGTCACTCATCTATCTGACTAACGCCGGCGATACACGCTGGCTGAAGTAAACGGATGACAGCCACGAGATAAACACTCCTTTTAATCAGCACGAGGACGCTGCGGCCACAAGATTGGTTGCGGCGTCCCCGTCGCCTTATCAGAGAAAAGCTCTTAAATCCGATATCCGACATGTCAAAACTAACAATACTCTGTGCCGCTTTAGCGGCCATTGCCACACTCAACGTCTCAGCAGCCGACGACTCGACATATCTGTCGAAAGTATGGCAAGCTGACCGCGGTGACGGCACCTACCGCAACCCCGTCATCAACGCCGACTACAGCGACCCCGACGTTGTGGCCGTAGGCGACGACTTCTACATGACTGCCTCAAGTTTCTGCAACGTTCCCGGTCTGCCCATTCTTCACTCTAAAGACCTCGTCAACTGGGAGATTATCAACTACGCCGTCAAGCGTCTGCTTCCGGCCGACTACTATGACGCTGCGCGCCACGGCGACGGCATCTGGGCTCCGGCCATACGCTTTCACGACGGCCACTTCTATATCTACTGGGGCGACCCCGACTTCGGCATCTTCATGGTGCGCTCGAAAACCGATGACCCCCGCGGCGAATGGGACGAGCCCTATCTCGTGACCAAGGCCAAAGGCGTCATCGACACCTGTCCTCTGTGGGACGAAGACGGCAAAGCCTACCTCGTCAACGGCTGGGCCAAGAGCCGCTCGGGTCTGAACGCTGCCCTTACAGTCACCGAGATGGCGCCCGACGGCAAGAGCCTCATCGGCGACCCCGTCATGGTCTATGACGGTCTGCCAGACGGCAACCACACCATCGAAGGTCCTAAATTTTACAAACACAACGGCTGGTACTACATCTTCGCTCCCGCCGGCTCTGTAGCGGCCGGATGGCAGGTCGTGCTGCGTTCGCGCTCACCCTACGGGCCTTATGAGCAGCGCATCGTCATGGCTCAGGGCGACACCGACATCAACGGTCCCCATCAGGGCGGCTGGATCACCACACCCGCCGGTGAGGACTGGTTTATCCACTTTCAGGACAAAGGCATCATCGGCCGCGTTGTTCACCTCAACCCGATGACATGGCGTGAGGACGGCTGGCCTGTAATCGGAGTCGACAAAGACGGCGACGGCTGCGGCGACCCTGTCACCACCTACCGCAAGCCCCGCGTCTCGGCCAAAGTCAAACCACACACACCGGTCGAGAGCGACGAGTTTGACTCGCTGACACTCGGCCGTCAGTGGCAGTGGTTTGCCAACTATCAGCCGACCTTCGGTTTCACCACTCCCTATGGCTACTATCGCCTATACGGTCACACGCTGACACCCGAATTTGTCAATTTCCGCGAGGTCCCCAACCTGCTAACACAGAAATTTCCCAACGAATCGTTCACGGCTACAGCCAAAGTGACCGTGTCGGCCACCGTCGACGGCCAGCAGTCGGGTCTCATCGTGATGGGTCGTGACTATGCCCGTCTCTCTGTTGAGAAGATCGGCAACGAGTTTGCCATAAAGCTTATCGAGTGTAAAAATGCAGATAAGAAAAAGCCCGAAACGTCGACCGACATCATCACCCTGCCCGCCACACGCATCAACGGCGAAGGCGGCCGCGCCTCACAGGACATCGACCTGTGGCTGCGCGTAAAAGTCGATAAAAATGAGCTCTGCACATTCTCTTACTCGACCGACGGCAAGAAATTTATCAACTGCGGCAAGCCCTTCCAAGCACGTCAGGGACACTGGATCGGCGCCCGCGTAGGACTCTTCAGCGTTCAGCCCAAAGGCCCCAACCGCGGCTGGATGGACATCGACTGGTTCCGCGTCGACAAATAACTCCCTCCATTCTCATATTATCTTCCCAACGGCGACCTCGCGAGGCCGCCGTTGTTGCATTTATGGAGGGTCGATTTTCAAACGACCATTATATCCGTCTTCTATGGAGGGCCGATTTTCAATCGACCATAGTATCTACCTGATATTCAATCGAATGTAGGGACGTGCCTTTGGCACATATAACTTGGCCGCCCATATTAGCGCGGGACGCGCGAGTCCTCTACAACCTCCGCGCGGAGCACGCAGTGCGAAGCCGGGGGATAAAACGCATCCATGAAACAGCGCGACAAGCCGCGGAGCGTGCGCTGTCGCGCCAATGGCGATAGCCAAGGCTAACGTGGGGCATTGGCTGACGCCGTTTCGTGACTGCGCATGCTGCCGCAGCTTGTCACGACCGGGAAGATGCAGCTCTTCTATCCGCCAGCTTCGCAAGCGCTTCACGCTTGCTTCGCAGACGGTTGTAGAAAATTCGCGCCGCAAGCGCTATGGAGGGTCGATTTTCAATCGAACGTTTTATCCACATGTTTTTCAACAACAGGTAGTGACGTGCCATCCGGCACGTATAATTTGGCCGCCATGATTTGCGTCTTATACATGCCGCTGCTCGCCGGTGGACGCTCGAGCCTAACTGCCCTACATTACACTATCAATCAGCAAATTAGCGTCGGCGTGTATAATCCGCATGCGCTCAGAGCCTCTACATACACAGCGCCGGCTGTTTTTGTATCTCTTAACAAGAGATACAAAAATCGCGGCGTATTTAAATATTTTTTTGTGAATTGATTTGTAATAGTTTAAATATTTGCTATTTTTGTGACGCTGTTAAGCTAATACCATATCTCATAAAGAACTTTTCTCCTCAATATATTGAATGTCAGTCAAATCAAAAAGTATCTCTTGTTAAAAGACACAAATTCCCTTATTAATTAATACCAAATCAATCATTTATGAAAAAACTTTTACTTTCTGTAATCGCGCTTGCCTCGATGTCATTCTGCGCAAGCGCAGAAGACGAGATTGTCTACGAGACAGTCAAAGCATTCCCTCCCAACGAACGCACTGCCACTTTAGGAGGATTTGACGGCCAAGGCCGCGGATGGCGTAGCTATGACAACCTCGGAACAGCCCAACCTGACGTAGTTTTCTCTCTTGCCGGACGCAGCGCTGAGAATCTTAAACTTGAGTTTGACTTATATGTCAAATATAATGGGGCAGAGGACGGTGTCACGTTTGCCGGTCTTCCTTGGGGTACAAAGAAAGAAGTTACCAACAATAATAATCAGACTTCAACCGAGAACGTATATTCTCCGTTCCTGAGCATTGACGGTGACAACAATGCTAAAATTACCTTCTCAGATCATGGCAAAGCGGAGAATTTTGCAAAAAAATATTTTTCTGATGTAAAAGAAGGCTGGAATCACATGGTGATTAATTTGAATGACGGACAATTCAATGCCGGCACAGACCTTGAAACTTCTACATTTAAGAAAGTGTCGTTTCAGCTTGGCCGTGTGTTCAATTTCGATTTTACACTTAAAACAAACAACTTCAAAATCACCGACCACAGCAACAAACTTGTCTTTGAGCAGATTTCTGACGGCTCTGGCGTAGGTGTGAACACTGATGATGTTAACCTTACAGAAGCTTCTAAATCGTTTGATATGCCTGTATGGGACGGTACAGGTATGGGTAAAGATGGAGCCGACCAAAATAAAGGTCTGTCTTGGGGCTTCGGCTTCAAACCTGCTGTTGATGCTTCTGAATTTGAGCCTAAAGACATCTATTTTGAGTTTGATTTCAATATCGAAACAGAAGATGCTGACGCAAAAGATTTCGTCAAAGAGTCTACCCACAAACATTTTGACTTCGGCCAGATTGAACTTTTAAATCAGGCAAAAGCAGATACATATGAAATCAATTATAACCTTGTCAATCTTGGTTTCAAATCAGGCGAAAATACTTATCGCATTCCTCTGAGTGCATTTAATCTCAACAATCAGGCCGAGCCGTTTGATTATGGCAAGATAGCTTACGGTCGTATGTATATGTATTTCTGGACTGTCGAGACACCTTTCAAGGCTACAATGAGCAATCCCCGCATCATGGTACAGAAGATTGTCCCTGTTGAAGATGTCAATACAGGAATCAACAGCATCGTGACTGAGGAGGATGTAAATGCTCCCGTTGAGTATTACAACCTGCAGGGCGTACGCGTTGCCAACCCCGAGTCGGGTCTCTACATCCGTCGTCAGGGCAACAAAGTCACCAAAGTCCTCGTGAAATAAGACATTCACACTGTCCTCCCATAAAAAGCGCTTCCACCCCGGGAGCGCTTTTGCTGTCTATAGCCCAAAATGTAGGGACGTGCCAATCGGCACGTATGATTTGGGCGCCATAATTTGCGCCTTATACATGCCGCCGCTCGCTAAGCTCGCCTTGGCATATCCGTACTTTTTTGGGGCAATCAACAAATAGCGCGGGACGCGCGAGTCGTCTACAACCCCCGCGCGGAGCACGCAGTGCGAAGCCGGGGGATAATCTGCATCCATTTAAAAGCGCGACAAGCCGCGGAGCGTGCGCTGTCGCGCCAATGGCGACAGCCAAGGCTAACGTGGGGCATTGGCTGACGCCGTTTCGTGACTGCGCATGCTGCCGCAGCTTGTCACGACCGGGAAGATGCAGCTCTTCTATCCGCCAGCTTCGCAAGCGCTTCACGCTTGCTACGCAGACGGTTGTAGAAAATTCGCGCCGCAGGCGCTTTTACGGGGGCTGTAGCCCATTTCCCATAATGTAGGCTCACATGCCCTCGCCGCCACGCGGCTTAGACGCACCTAACGGCGCTATTTGCGTCTATCGCGCCGCAGGCGCTATGGAGGGCCGATTTTCAATCTACCATTGTATACATCTGATTACCAATAAAATGTAGGGACGCGCCTTCCGCACGTATGATTTGGCCACCCCTGATTTGCGCCTTATACATGCCGCCGCTCGCTAAGCTCGCCTTGGCATGTCCGTACTTTTAGGTGTGACCACGGTTTATGGAGGGCCGATTTTCAATCGACCATTGTATACGTCTGATTACCAATAAAATGTAGGGACGTGCCAATCGGCACGTATAATATGGCCGCCAATGGTTTGCGCCTTATACATGCCGCCGCTCGCTAAGCTCGCCTTGGCATGCCCCTACATTTCAACACATTATCTTTTGGGTGATTGCAAATCGCCATTCCATAAATAACCTCACTCCATTTATGACAATATTTTACCCTAAGACATTGAGTTTTTTATTATTTTTGCATAAAATCTAATGCCACAATAATATGAAAGTTAAATTATTGGCCGTTGCGGCGGCCGTGTTGGTCGGCGCTGCTGCCGGCTATGCCCAAAATTTCAAGGACGACAAAACGCTGTCATTTCACTAGCGCGCCAAACTGCTCGTCTCGCAG
>CBCSTG010000016.1:0-69850 GCA_965143025.1 uncultured Bacteroidales bacterium | reverse complement strand
TAAATTCGTTTAGCGTTTCATAACCTTTGTCACCTGCCCGTCAGCTACGCGGACATATAAGCCGGATTTTAAATCCCCGGCCGGGACACGCCGTCCCTGCAAATCGTAATATACCGCAGACTCGCCGGATACGGAGACAACAGGCGCGTCGGTCATCGTGGACGTTGAAACAACACATCTGTTACGCTCATGATTTGTAAGACGAGGGAAAAATGTGATATTATAAACACCCGGAGAGACTTTTATATACTTACTCTCGTCGTTTGTAATCATTACATCGAAGGATTCCCCCATAACAGGCGGTTGGGTAGGGTTGGAGGATGTATAAAACGTATATAAGCTTTCGCTATCATCCTCCGCATATAACAAAAAGCCGTATTCGATATGCGCGTTCCTTGCGATACGTTCGGTTGATCCCTCTACCGGCTCAAGCAGTATCTCACCTTCGTAATCATGTGTCCCGGGGATTGGCGTAACATTGCCTGATGCATTGACCGGAACGACATATAACTGTCCGCTGACGGCCCGAGAGTCGTCTCCATCGTCAGTGCCCTGATTCTGCGCATAGGAGTCGCAATATGTAGCCAACAACGCGGCAATAATCAATGTAATCTTTTGCATAATGTTTGTTTTTACTCTTTTACTACAAAACGACGGCATTTCAATTATTGTTCACATACAAATGTTATCTTATTTTTAGCGCGAACAACACACAGGCAATAATGTTTTTATTTTTGCATGATAAGCCGTTTGGCAATTATGTCGTAAATTCGCACTGTAATTTTTATTATACCGGTCCAAATGCCACACTCTCATCAACATCACCTGACAGGACAGCATACAGGCAGCAAATTGTCACGAACGTTTATGATTTGTATATGGCTAAATGTCATATACGTAGTAATGGAAGCCGGATTCGGTTTCGCGACCGATTCGATGGGGCTGTTATCAGATGCCGGCCATAATCTCAGCGACGTCGCATCTCTGATATTGGCACTTATCGCTTACAAAGCATCACTCCATAGACCTACAGACAAATACACCTATGGATTCAGACGTGCAACCGTAAGCGCATCGGTAATCAACGCATTGATATTGTATGCAGCCGTCGCACTTATCCTTTTTGAGAGTGTCAGACGTTTGCTACATCCGGATGCAGTTGACGGCGAAGTGGTCTCGTGGGTAGCGGGCGCAGGCATAATCATCAACGGTCTCACCGCGATGCTACTGATGAAAGACTCTCACCATGACCTGAACGTGCGCGGGGCGTTTCTGCATATGGCTGCAGACACATTGGTCTCTGTCGGTGTAGTAGTATCAGGCATAGTCATCAGCCTGACCGGATGTTACATGATTGATCCGCTAATAGGTATTATTATCGCCATACTTATTGCCGTGTCTTCACTGTCTATGCTTAAAAGTAGTCTGAGACTCGCACTTGACGGTGTGCCGGAGAATATCGACATCAATAAAGTCAAGGACGCCGTCAGAGATACGTCAGGAGTCAGCAGCTATCACCACCTGCATATATGGGCACTGAGCACAACCGAATCGGCTATGACCGTACACGTCATTGTAAATGATACCCGCGATATCGACAAAGTGATTAAAGCCGTGAGAGATGCCGTCGAGCCACTCGGCATAACACATGTTACCGTCGAGGCCGAAAGTTCTGCAACAACCTGTGGATGTAACGACACAATCTGTTGGTAACCCATGACAATCATCGCTTTACTTATCGCAGGCATATTCCTCGGGCGCCTGTTGCGGCCGGTCAAAGCCCTGCGCCATCTCGACAAATCCACCACACTGACAGTGTGGATACTTATATTTGTTTTCGGACTGACATTAGGAGCAAATCCGTCAATCTCAGAAGACATCGGCCGCTTTGGTCTTAAAGCGGCCGCGATAGCGCTAAGTGGCGTGGCCGGCTCTGTTGCGGCGGTTTGGCTCTACTCACGCAAGGCAAATAAAAGCAGTAATGATGAGAGGTAGCCTGATTGTACTTTTACTTTTTATAACGGGGATTGTAGGCGGCATAGCAGGCTTAAATGATGTCATCTCCTTGCCGGCAGAACTGACCGAATGGTTGCTGTATGCTCTTGTCATACAGATAGGCGTCTCTCTCGGCGCCAACGGCAAAACCGGCGAAATAATCAGACAAATCAACCGCCGCACATTACTGTTGCCTGTTCTGACCGTGACAGGCACTCTTGCAGCCACGTTTGCGGTGGCACTTATATGGAGAGAGTGGGGCATAACCGACTATCTCGCCATCAGCAGCGGATTAGGCTATTACTCTCTGTCATCAGTCATTATGGTAGACATAAAGAAGACTGCAATCGGACTCGACGCAGCCACACAACTCGGGGCTTTAGCTGTTATGGCGAACATAATACGCGAAATGATTGCACTGACCTGCGGTCCGCTTCTGGCCAAACACTTCGGGGCATACACGGCCATATCAGCAGCCGGAGTGACCTCAATGGACGTGACATTGCCTATGATAATACGAGTCGGAGGCCGGAAGCTTGCGCCTGTAGCCATGATACACGGACTTGTGCTCGAGTTTTCCGTACCACTGCTTGTTACTCTGTTTGCCGGGCTTTAAAGGTGACTGTATATTTACTAAATTTCCGGGGCTGTTTTACATTATTTTTCCGGAGATGATTTGTAGAAACAAAATAAATCATCTAACTTTGTATAGTTTACGGCATACCGTGAGCCGGTGTGACTCCAATTATCGTCCGGCCGACATAAATCGTACAAATCTAAAACTCCAATAATATGAAATTTAACGTAGCAAGCAAATCGCTCTATAGCGCAGTTTCCTCTGTCAGCAAAGTGATTAACTCAAAAAACGCGCTCACCATCCTTGACAATTTCCTTATCGAGCTTAAAGGTGACGTGCTGACAGTCACCGGCTCTGATATCGAAAATGCGCTGACCGCACGCATAAACGTCAACGACGCCGAAGGCGAGGGACGTTTCTGTATAGGAGCACGCCGTCTTGTCGAGTTGCTAAAAGAGATGCCAGACCAGAACATCTCGTTCACAATCAATGATACAACGCTCGAAATTGAGATAGAATATTCGAGCGGCAACTATACACTCGTTGCAATCAGCGGCGACGAATACCCGGCTTTCAAGCCCGACCCCAGCGAGTCAGAGCCTATTAGCTTCACGGCGCGTACGGAGGAAATCATCCGCGGTATCGACTACACGCTTTTTGCGGTAGGCACTGATGACTATCGTCCGATGATGATGGGCGTCTATTTTGACATCAAGCCAGAGTCAGTGACATTTGTGGCTACCGATACGCGCAAACTCGTCTGCTACAAGACTTCAAATATCGCCCCCGGAGTGGAAGGGTCGTGCATCCTGCCGGTCAAACCGGCCTCCATTCTCAAAAACGTATTTGCCAAAGACGATGAGATGAAGGTGACCATGACAAGCAAGAATGCTAAAATCGAGAGCGCGTCGTTTACATTCCAGTGCTGTTTCCTCAACGGTCGCTTCCCTGATTACACAAAGGTCATCCCCCGCAACAATCCCTACACCCTGACAGTCGACCGTCTGACATTCCTCACGGCTGTACGTCGTGTCGGTGTCTTTGTCGACCCGGCATTCGGCCTCGAGAAATTCCGCATGACCCCCGAACGCATACTTCTCAAATCAAGCGACCAGAGCAACTGTACCAGCGCCCGTGAGTCGGTTCCCTGCTCATTCTCGGGACAAGAGCTTACCATCGGTTTCAGCGCACCGTTCCTCATCGAAATCCTCAATACTATCAACACGGAGGATGTGATTGTAGAGCTTTCGGATCCCGGACGCCCCGGCCTGTTCCGCCCGTCGGAAGACGCAGAGGGGACAGAGCTCCTGATGCTGCTTATGCCTATGACCGTCGGGGAGTTCTGATTAAAAGGCAAACGATATTAAAACCTCAAAATCAAGCTCCGCATGCGTACATTGTCGCTAAAGCGCCCTATAGTCTTTTTCGACCTTGAGACTACAGGTACAAACATATCACATGACCGTATAGTCGAAATTTCGCTTGTCAAAGTCATGCCTGACGGCACTGAAATCGTCAAGACACGCCGCGTCAATCCCGAAATGCCGATTCCGGCCGAAGCTACGGCTATCCACCATATTACAGATGAGGATGTACGTAACGAGCCGACATTCCGTCAGATAGCCAAATCATTGGCCCAAATTTTCACAGGGTGTGACATCGCCGGTTTCAACTCAAACCGCTTTGACATACCTCTGCTCGATCAGGAGTTTCAGCGCGCCGACGTCGATTTTGACTTCGGCAAAGCACGGTTTATTGACGTACAGACCATATTCCATAAGAAAGAGCCGCGTAATCTCACCGCCGCCTATAGCTTCTATTGCGGTAAAAACCTTGAAGACGCACACAGTGCGTCAGCCGATACGATGGCAACATATGAGGTGCTCAAGGCTCAGCTCGTTCGCTATGAAGATTTGCCTCTCGATGTAGCCGAATTGTCTGAATATGCCTGCCAGAATCGCAATGTCGATTTCGTCGGGCGTCTGATTTATGACGACCTGCATCGCGAAGTAATCAATTTCGGCAAGTACAAAGGACGCGTCGCTGAAGAAGTGCTGAAAGCCGACCCGAGCTATTACACATGGATTATGAACGGTGATTTCACAAAGAACACCAAAGACGCGTTTACACGTATCAAATTAAGATTAAAGTAACAGCCTACGATGCTCAAAGGCAAACACATCATACTCGGTATCACGGGAGGTATAGCCGCATATAAATCTGTGATTTTGCTTCGCCTGCTGATTAAAGCGGGCGCTGAAGTGCAGGTAGTGATAACGCCTAACGGCAAAGAGTTTATCACGCCCGTCACATTGTCTGCGCTCAGCGGTCGTCCGGTTATCAGTGAGTTTTTTACGGCCAACACAGGCGAGTGGCACTCGCATGTCGACCTCGGCTTGTGGGCCGACGCTATGGTCATAGCTCCGGCTACCGCGTCGACCATCGGCAAAATGGCCAATGGCGTGGCTGACAATATGCTTGTCACAACGTATTTATCAGCCAAAGCGCCGGTCTTTATTGCTCCGGCGATGGACTTAGACATGATGGCACATCCGTCGACCGCACGCAATATCAATCTGCTGCGCAGCTACGGCAACCATATCATCGAGCCGGCTGCGGGCGAGCTTGCAAGTCATCTTGTCGGCAAAGGCCGCATGGAAGAGCCTGAGCAAATCTTAAAGGTGCTTGACGAGTATTTTGAGAAATCGGCGTCCTTGGCCGGTCGCAAAGTGCTTGTAACTGCCGGCCCTACATACGAGAAGATTGACCCCGTCAGATTTATCGGCAATTATTCGACCGGCAAGATGGGATATGCAATAGCCGACGAGGCTGCCTCGCGTGGCGCCGATGTGACTTTGGTCAGCGGTCCGGTCAGCATCAGCCCGTCTAATCCGGCGGTGAAAGTGGTCAGAGTTGAGTCGGCGCATCAGATGCTTGCTGCCTGCGAGCATGAGTTCGGCGACACAGATATCGCCGTCTTTGCAGCCGCTGTAGCCGACTATGCGCCGCCAAATGCGGCAGAGCACAAAATCAAGCGCAAGACAGATGATGTCAATTCGATTGATTTGGTCATGAATCCTGATATCGCCGCCACACTCGGCGCACATAAGGGCGACTGTCAACTGACAGTGGGTTTCGCACTCGAGACTGACGACGAACAGGCCAACGCATGCAAAAAGATGCAGCAGAAAAATCTCGATATGATTGTACTCAATTCGCTCAGAGACAAAGGTGCCGGCTTCGGTACAGATACTAATGTAATAACCATTTATGGCTCTGACGGTAATGAGGCGCATTTTGATCTGAGAACGAAAAAAGAATGTGCGTCAGACATTGTCGATGCCATCGAAAAACGCCTATGCAGATGAGCCGACGCATATTGCTCACTCTGTGTGCCATGGTTATGTGCCTGCCGTTTACGGTCAAGGCTCAGGAGCTCAATTGTAAGGTCGAAATTAATTCAGACCAGATTGAGGGCACTTATAAAGAGGCGTTCAAGACGCTTGAGCAGGCTATCAATGACTACATGAACACCAATGTGTTTACAAACACACAATTTGGAAACAACGAGAAAATTGAATGTCGAATGTTCTTCACCGCCAAGGAATACACTGACGGTAAATTTGTCGGCGATTTGCAGGTACAGTCAATTCGGCCGGTCTATAACAGCACATACACGACTACTCTGCTCAACTTCAAGGACTCAAAAATAGAGTTTAATTATACAGAGAATGAACCTTTGGTCTTCAGCCCGACGCGCATGGAAAGCCAACTGACAGCAATATTGAATTATTATGCTTATCTGATTCTCGCACTTGATTTCGATTCGTTTTCGCCCAACGGCGGCGAGCCATACTACGAGCGTCTTAAATCAATCGTACAGATGGGCCAGTCGTCGGGTGAGTCCGGCTGGAAGGCATTTGAAGACAATAAAAACCGCAGCGCGATCCTTTCGGCTTTTACCGATCCGGCGACACAGAAACTTCGCACGATGCTCTATGACTATCATCGCCGCGGACTTGACGAGATGACAACAAGTCCCGACAAAGGACGGGCTAAAATCACCGAGAGCATCGGGGTGATACCCGAAATCTACGAGATTGCGCCGATGTCAGTGGGCCTTTCGCTCTTCAAAGACGCCAAACTTGACGAACTCGTAAATATATACTCGAAGGCCCCGCAAGCCGAACGCGAAAAAGTCTTCAATATGCTGCAGATGATTTATCCCACTGAGCACGAGAGGCTTAACAAAATTAAAACCGGTCAGGAAAAACAATGATAAAATCACTGCATATCAGCAATTACGCCCTGATATCACAAATAGATATAGATTTTGATGCCGGCTTTAATATAATTACGGGCGAAACAGGCGCCGGCAAATCTATCATACTCGGAGCCCTGTCACTATTGCTTGGCGGACGTAGTGACAGCCGGTCTATTGGCGACAGTACACGCAAATCTGTCATCGAGGCCGAATTTATCTTGGAGGACCCGTCACGCTTCGAGGAGTTCTTCAAACAAAATGACCTCGATACAGACGGTAACCGCTGCATACTGCGTCGCGAGATATCGCCCGGCGGCCGCTCGCGTGCCTTCATCAACGACTCGCCCGTCAATCTGAGCGTTCTACGTGAAATAGCCATACAGCTCGTCGACATACACTCACAGCATCAGAATCTTCTGCTTGCCGACGCTGACTATCAGCTGTCTGTAATAGATGCGCTTGCAGGCAACGCCCCCTTGCTTGACGAATATCGTCAGGCCTATGCCGAATACCAGCGTGTACTCAAACGTTACAGCTCGACACGCGATATGATACGCCGTAACAGCGATGATGCGGATTTTCTCAGTTATCAGCTCGAACAGATTGACCAACTTAGTTTAAGCGAGGGCGAACAGGAGGAACTTGAAGCTGAACGTGATGCTATAGCCGACCAAGCCGACATAAAAACAAATCTTGTGTCTGCAATAGATAGTCTCGCAGACGGAGAGGACAATGTCATAGATTCGCTCAACACAGCCGCAGAGGCAATACGCGAATTGCCCGACAGTTTCGACGAGGCCGAGTCCTTGGCCGCGCGTATTGATACGGTTGCAATCGAGATACAGGATATAGCAGATACTCTCAGACGGCATGATGAAGCATGCGCAGCCGATCCTGCGCGGCTTGAGGCGATACAGGAGCGACTCGCCGAGATTTACTCGCTTGAATCAAAACATCATGTCGAGACAAGCGACGGGCTGCTTGCGCTGAGAGCAGATCTGGCTAAGCGTCTCGACGCAGTGGCCAACGGCGATGTAATCCTTGCCGATCTCGAGGCCAAAGGGCGGGCGGCAAAAAAGAAAGCCATGATTTTAGCACGACGCATTTCAGATGCCCGGCATAATCAGGCCGAGATATTTGCCGCGCGTCTGCGTGACACCGCCGAGCCGCTCGGCATGAAGAATCTCAGATGCGATATAGCGCTCACCACAGGTAAACTCAACCCCTCGGGTATTGACAGTGTCGAATTTCTTTTTGCCTTCAATAAAAATCAGGAGTTGATGCCGGTCGGAGCTACAGCATCCGGAGGCGAGATTTCGCGTCTGATGTTGTCTGTAAAGTCTATCATCGGTGATTCGATGAATCTGCCGTCTATCATATTTGACGAAGTTGACACCGGTGTGTCAGGTGAGATTGCCGCCCGCATGGGTAGAATGATGCAACTTCTGTCACGTAAAATACAGATTATCACAATAACCCATCTGCCGCAGGTCGCAGCGCGCGGTGAAAGCCATTTCAAAGTTTACAAGGCCGACAGCGAGACATCGACCAATACATATATCCGTCGCCTTGACGATGAAGACCGCGTCACGGAACTTGCGGCAATGCTCGGTGGAAGCGATGCCGGAGAGACTGCTGCGGCAAATGCACGCTCACTGCTTGAGGCTGCCAAATCAGATAAAACAAACAAATAACCATATGGACGCAAACGAGTATATCTTCGGTCTACGTGCCGTAATCGAAGCAATTGAGGCCGGTCGTGACATCGACAAGATTTTTGTAAAGAAAGACCTCCACAGCGAACTCGCTGTAAGATTGCACGACCTTGCACGCCACTATAATGTACCGATGCAACGCGTGCCGGTCGAGAAACTAAACCGCATCACACGCAAAAATCATCAGGGTGTGATAGCACAACTGTCGGCTGTGCCATATCACAAGCTTGAGAATATTCTGCCGGCTCTCTATGATGACGGAGTTCTGCCGTTTATTCTTGTGCTTGACGGCATCACCGATGTACGCAATTTCGGAGCAATGGCACGCACAGCCGAATGTTGCGGCGTTAATGCCATTGTCATACCCGAGCGCGGCAGTGTCAGTGTAAACGCTGATGCTGTCAAGACGTCAGCCGGCGCCCTGCATTACCTACCGGTATGCCGTGAAAATAATTTACGCGATGCCGTGAAATATCTTAAAGACAGTGGGATTCAGATTGTGGCTGCGAGCGAAAAGGCAGACATAAATTATACCCGCGGCACATATACAGGTCCTGTAGCCATAGTCATGGGAGCTGAAGATGTCGGCATCTCACCCGAGATACTCGATATGTGCGATACCCGGGTTTCTATCCCGATGTTCGGCCACATAGGCTCACTCAATGTCGGAGTGGCGGCCGCTGTAATGATGTATGAAGTCGTCAGACAGCGTTTGGAAGACAATTTAGAAGTAATTTGACATATTCGACTGACAGTTACTGCATCTGCGCATAAGCATAAAGAAAAAGAGGTGCCTTCACAGGTACCTCCCTTTCCATTCATCACATTATGCTTAAAATTAAAGTGCTATCAATGCGTTGGTAGATGCTGTAGCTGTCAGTTATGTTTTGTTATAAGTTTTACGGTCAATAACGTTCTTCGACTACGTCCCAGTCTACGATATCCCAGAGACGTTTGAGTTGGTCGGCACGACGGTTTTGATAATCAAGATAGTAAGCGTGCTCCCATACATCAAATGTCAGAAGGGGAGTCAGACCTTCGCGCATAGGGTTGCCGGCATTCGGGCCTTGGGTTATGAATAGTCTGCCGTCATTGTCACGCGACAGCCATACCCAGCCCGAGCCGAATAACGAAACTCCGGCCTGTTCGAAAGCCTCTTTGAATTTGTCAAATGAGCCGAATTCCTTGTCAATCGCGCGCCGCAATTCGCCCGTAGGTTCATGGCTGCCAGTCGGATTGAAAGTAAAGAAATAGAAGATATGATTCCATGCCTGTGATGCGTTGTTGAAAAGCGCGCCGTCAGCATGCCTGATTATCTCTTCTAACTCCATGTCTTCATATTCGGTCCCTTTGATAAGTCTGTTGAGATTATCAATATAGGCTTTCTCATGTTTGCCATAATGATAATCGATTGTCTCTTGGCTGATCACGGGTGCGAGAGCATCGGAAGAGTAGGGTAATTTAGGCTGTTCGTAAGTCATATTCTGAGTTGTTTTAATCGTTATTTTACCATAAAAACGCCCTATGGACGCCATAGTTCATGTTTTTGGGCTTTTTAGCATCTGTTAAACGACAAAAAGACATGCCACACACCGAACGTAATCGATGTGTGGCATGTCAATGATGAATTTTCCCGTTAATAACAGAGATTATTTTATCATAATCCTGACAGATTTGCCATCCGGAGTCTTGACAATGTATATTCCGGCTGAGGGTCTTACGGCCTTGACTTCACGGCCGGAGATATCATATACGCGGCTGGCTGCCGGTGCGATTACACGGCCGTCAGCAACACTTACGATGTTGTCACTGCTGATGATGTCTATGCTACCGATTGATGTCGTAGGATTCTTGTCTGAAGCGTCATGGATGGTCATGGGCCAGAACTCAGGCTCCCCGGTGTTAACTATAATACCGGTATGCTTGAATTCATAATCTGACTTATAATTTTTGACAGCCTTGTCGTAAAGTTCGCCCAGCGATGAGTCGATGGCATCATGGCGCACATTGACACCGGCTACGGTGTAAAGCGGTGTAAAGAGTGCGTCTGTCGAGGTCGGCTCGGCATCAGCCTTATCTGCAAGAGCCACGGTAGCGCTGAACGATACGTATGAGCCTGAGTTTGCGACAAGTGCGTCGCTCTCGACAGACATCGGCTCAACAGACATCGAATCATTTTCAGGTACGGGTAGTTCTCCGGAAAGCGCCGCACGACCTGATGTGCCGACCTCAGCCTTTATGCCGACATAAGTTTCACCGGGATTGACAGCTGACAGAACATCAATATCGCCGTCTAACAAAATGCAATGACGCTCGGCATCAGCAACGATGAGCGTTGTACTTGAGGCATCGACAGCTATGACAGTCAACGGGCAATCAAATGCAACCTTGTCGCCGCTTTGCGCATCGTCAATAACGTCCTTAACATTTGTGTAATGCTTCTCAGTTTCAGTAACAGTCTCTTCTGCAGAAAGGAAATAAATACAGCCTTTATACTCGCCATTGATAGACTCATTACCTTGTATGCCTTTTATCGTATATCTTTTGCCATCTTCAAGTGCTGATTCGATGCCAACAAACTTGTTATAAACGACAAAATCTGCGATTTTACCTTCGCTATATTCAGCGTCTTCTATACAAACGAGGTATCCATCATTAGCACTATCGTATCCGGTAAGAGTTCGGTAGCTTAATTCGACAGTTTCGTTAGCCTCGGGGAACGGCATCAATGCGGTAGCTGATGGGAAAGCATAAACATTTGTCTTAACAGCTTTGATAAAATCAAGTCTACGACCGGCGACAAAACTGCCGGACCATGGGCTATCCTTTTCAAGCATCAGACGATAATTGTCTTGCTCGACGAACATCCAGTATTTGCCTTTGCCTTCTCCTTGAGCAACTTTACCACTGAACGTAATTTTCATCGGGCCTGCGATAATACCCTGCACAGGCGATGAATGATTAAACTCATCCAAATTAGACCATTTGGTTTCATCATTCATATACATGCTATAAGTTACAGCCTCACTCGGCTCCATACCTTCGGCGAGCGCACAACATGCAATCGAATAATCATTGACTGTCGGATAAATAACAACCGGACTCTCAACTGCCTCTGCTATATCAGTCGAAGGACTTGCACCATTAAATGCATAAGTAAGTTTGCAACCTTCGGGAGCGGTAAGGGTTAGACGACTGACCCCCGCTAACATATCTTGGCCTGATGAAGAAACAATCACAGGTTTATCACAAACTTGAGCCGAAAGCCCGACACCGAATACTCCGGCACAAAACAACATGCCAATGAGCGCTGTAAACTTATGCATAGTGCTTTATTTAAAATTTATTAATACTCCAAATGTATCAATAATAGTTTTCTCTCACAAATTTTAAGCAAATTAATTTAAGGATTAAGTAATCTAAACCAGATAAAAGATATTTTACGCATTAAATTAATAAATATGCAGTTAAAAACAAAAAATCGAAAGTAACACCAACGGCAGAGATTATTGCACAAGTAAAATAAAAAGGTTAACTTTGCAAGGTCATAATCCTGATGGGTTAGTGACATCGGGGCGTAGCGCAGTCCGGTAGCGCACCTGGTTTGGGACCAGGTGGTCGCAGGTTCGAATCCTGTCACCCCGACCTGACACAAATGCTTGTAAACTTTGAGTTTACAAGCATTTTTTAATCCTTAAATTTAATGCAATGTATCGTAAACTTACCTTTGAATCTGACGCGGAGAAGTCAAAGTTTGCTGCCGAATTGCTTGGCATCGACGCCGATACTCCCGACCTCGAGAAGTATCTAATCTCATATGTTCTTGAACATTATGACCGACATTTCAGGAACACGCGCGAGACATATGACGGTTGCGAGATACCCGTGAGCGAGGATTATTATAAATATGCAGGTGATTATGCCGTTGTGGTCGAGAGTCTATGGCATGTCCACACCGATAAACTCGTAATCCTCAAGGATGACGATAAAAAGGAATAAAAGCGGTGCGTATTATTCTGCGCTAATCTCGATATTGCAATATGCATACGAGAGGCCTATGTCACGTAAAATAATGTAGTTATAAGGCGACATTTCGATTGTCTCCGTCTTATATTTTGACTCAACGCTCAGTGTATTACCTTCGACAGTCACCCGGATAGTGTCGATATATTGCATGTAAACCGGCGGAAAGACGCCGTTAATGATTTTGGGCTCCCCTTCGATAAACTCCGAAAGAGGAATTCTCATCACATCTGCGCTGATGCAGCCAAGCGCATTAGTTTCAATGACAATCTTTACGTCTTTCATTTCGGGGTGTGTCATAACTTTATATTTATTCGCTTATTTCTATAATGTTGCCTTCAAATCCTTCTATACAGCTCTCGTAATACCCGTCGCCGGTGGTGCGAGGACCGCTTATGGCATTATATCCGTCGGCCTCAAGACGGCGCGTAAGGGCGTCAACCCGGTCTTTTGAGCCGACTGAGAACGAGATGTGTATATACCCGCGACGCATGGGGTCAGGCAATGCCTGAGAGATGTCAGGACGATACATTATCTCAAGTCGAGCGCCGGAGCCGAACGTAAGAAAATAAGTCTTGAGACCCGTGCGAGGATTGTGATACAAATCATTTGACACAGCGCCAAAATATTTAATAAAGAATTGTTTGGCGTGCTCAAGATCACTGACATATAAGGCGATATGGTCGAGTTTCATGTCTCAAAAATAAGTAAAAACCTTATAAACTACAAATTCGCTTAGTTTTTGAGTATTTGGGAGCTGAATTTATCAGATCTCATATTTGGAAGTCGAACTTTGCCGCCGGCCATATGTTCTGATAATATGCAGAATATATTGATATACGGCGGAATAGCCATAAACATTATCGGAGCCATCCTTCTGTTGGCGTTCGCGATGAAGTATTCCTATACCTTTTACAAGGCAAAGTCGCAGCCTGTCAGGCTCAAAGCCATGCGGCCTGAATGGCTAAAACGTCGTAACATAGGCTTCGGCCTTATGATAATCGGCTCAGCCATCGCAATCGTGGGGTGCATGATATGACTCTGCCGAATCAGGACAAGAGTTTAAGCCCGATAATTGAAATAATAAGTGTGGCAATAAAAAACAGGCGCTGAAAAGTCGCCGGCTCATGGAAAAACAATACGCCGACAGTGACAGCGCCCACGGCACCGATGCCGGTCCAGACTGGGTAGGCCGTACCTACAGCGATGGTCTGCGTTGCTTTGGCAAGCAAGCCCATGCTTGCAATCGTAAAAATAATAAATCCTGCAATCCACAGCCACCACTCGGTGCCGGAGACAGTCTTGGCGCGCCCGAGACAATAAGTAAACCCGACTTCACACAGTCCGGCAATAATCAAAATAATCCAGTTCATGATATATAAATCCTATCGAGGGCTGCAGCAAAACCCGGCGTCTCCTTCCAAGGCCGTCACAAAGTTAAGGATTTAGAGCCGGTTTGACAACATATATTTAAATTTCAAATTTTGCCATATATTTTTGAAAGGCTTAATAATCGCAATATATTTTAGAGTATGTGAGCATTGTCACATGAAATTTGAAAGAGCTCCTTCAACCGGTTGTGAAGCTCCTCGATGTGTTCGACATCCCTACGGACCAAATCAAGGCCCGCATAAAGTCCATAGTATAAATCAAGATAAATTATGGGTCGATTAAATTAGCATAATAATACTTAGGTTCGGCCAAAAGGTCGAGCCTAAGTATTATTATATGTTTTTAAAAGTGTCGGACTTCGCGTCTTGCGGCTGCCATATTTTCTTTAATGCCACCGGTTTGGAGGAATTGTTGTTCGATAATCTTCAAAAGTTTAGCAAGCATTGAGTCAAGCTGATGGATTACTGTCAGCATAATATTTGCAACTGTTTCAGACGAGCGCTCCTCACATTTATCCACAAACAAAGCGGAATCATCGTTATTGACACAAAACCGACGGGTAGCAGCAACCCGGCAATCATCTTTGCCCCAAATATCAAAACGATTTTGACGCAAATAATCCTCATAATCTTCCTGCAACTCACGAAGTGAGCCCTTGGCTACTCCAATCAATTTAATACACATCTCATAAGAGATTGTCTGGTCTGTTATGCCCTCTACAATGTTTTGCTTACAAGAGCGAGCAGCCTGACGCATCTGGTCAACCGTGCGCGAACGACTGTCATAGTATTTGCGGATAAACATTTCAGTCACATCGCAAACGATGACAGACTTCTTGTAAACATTCCAGTCATGATAGTCACCGGCAATTTTGAGGAAAGATGGCATAATTATGAGTTTATGAGATTTATAAATTTTATAAGATTTATAAAAGCTATCGACACAAAGGACGATAACGCCCTACAAAATTAATATTTTATATTAAAATTCAAAAGGCCGTGATATCGTTCATCCGATATCACGGCCTTTAATATGTAATTATCTGTTAATCAGATTAATCCTCAATGGCGGCTTGGGCGGCTGCAACGCGGGCGATGGGCACGCGATAGGGTGAGCAGCTGACGTAGTTCATGCCAAGTTTGGCGCAGAACATTACTGATGAGGGCTCGCCGCCGTGCTCGCCGCAGATACCTACTTTGAGCTCGGGTTTGACGCTGCGGCCTTTCTCGACGCCCATGCGGACGAGCTGGCCGACGCCTTCTTGATCAAGTACTTCGAAGGGATCGGTCTTAATGATGCCGTGCTCTTTGTAGAATTTGAGGAACTTGGGAGCATCGTCACGAGAGAAGCCGAAGGTCATCTGAGTAAGGTCGTTTGTACCGAACGAGAAGAAGTCGGCGACAGTGGCGATTTCGTTAGCTGTCAGGGCTGCACGCGGAACCTCAATCATCGTACCGACAAGGTAGGGGATAGAGCGACCCTGCTCGTCAAATACTTTGGCTGCGGTCTCGTTGATGACGTTGGCCTGATGCTGAATCTCTTTGAGCGAGCCGACCAGAGGAATCATAATCTCGGGGTGAACGTCGATGCCGCGCTCCTTGACTGCAAGGGCAGCCTCGATAATGGCGCGTGTCTGCATCTCGGTGATCTCGGGATAGGTGATGCCGAGACGGCAGCCACGGTGACCGAGCATGGGGTTGAACTCCTCGAGGCTGTCGACTTTAGCCTTAACCTCGGCGAGCGAGATGCCCATTTCGTCAGCGAGCTCTTTCTGAGTGGCTGTCTGATGAGGCACAAACTCGTGCAACGGGGGATCGAGCAGACGAATTGTCACGCCGAAGCCGTCCATTGCCTCGAAGATGCCTTCGAAGTCACCGCGCTGCATGGGGAGCAGTTTGGCGAGAGCGATACGGCGGCCTTCCTCGTCAGATGCAAGAATCATCTCGCGGACAGACTTGATGCGGTCACCTTCGAAGAACATGTGCTCCGTACGGCACAGGCCGATACCCTGAGCACCGAAGTTGCGAGCCTGTTTTGCATCGCGGGGTGAGTCGGCGTTGGTACGTACGAGTGTCTTGGTGTATTTGGCTGCAAGATTCATGATGGCAGCGAAGTCACCGCCGAGCTCGGGCTCTGTAGTGGGCACCTGACCGTCATAAACCTCACCGGTCGAGCCGTTGAGCGAAATCCAATCACCTTCTTTATATACTTTGCCGCTCATTTCGACGGTCTTCTCTTTGTAGTCGACTTTAATCTCACCGGCGCCCGAAACGCAGCATTTACCCATGCCGCGAGCCACAACGGCTGCGTGAGATGTCATGCCGCCACGCATTGTGAGGATGCCCTGAGCAACAGCCATACCGCGGAGGTCTTCGGGTGATGTCTCGATGCGGACGAGGACTACTTTACGTTTTTTCTCGGCCCAAGCCTCAGCTTCGTCGGCAGAGAACACAATCTGGCCGGCGGCTGCACCGGGCGATGCGGGCAAACCTTTAGCGGCTACAACGGCACGTTTGAGAGCGCTCTTGTCGAATACAGGGTGAAGGAGTTCGTCAAGTTTCTGAGGCTCCATGCGTTTGAGAACAGTCTTTTCGTCAATCTCGCCGGCACGGAGAAGGTCCATGGCGATTTTGACCATAGCGGCGCCTGTGCGCTTGCCGTTACGGGTCTGGAGCATCCAGAGCTTGCCGTCCTGAATGGTGAACTCCATGTCCTGCATGTCTTTGTAGTAATCCTCGAGACGGGCTGCGATGGCGAAGAGCTCGTTGGCGCAGACAGGCATCGACTCCTCGAGTGAGGGATATTTGGCGGCACGCTCTTCCTCGCTGATGCCCTGCAGGGCAGCCCAGCGACGCGAGCCCTCGATGGTGATCTGCTGGGGTGTGCGGATACCGGCTACGACATCCTCGCCCTGAGCGTTGATAAGATACTCGCCGTTGAAGATGTTCTCGCCTGTTGCGGCATCACGTGAGAATGCGACGCCAGTGGCCGAGTTGTCGCCCATGTTGCCGTAGACCATAGCCTGCACGTTGACGGCGGTGCCCCATTCCTCGGGAATCTGATTCATGCGGCGATAGATGATTGCGCGCTCGTTCATCCAGCTGTCAAACACAGCACATATGCCACCCCAAAGCTGCTCCCAAGCGCTGTCGGGGAAGTCTTTGCCAGTGTATTCTTTAACGGCACCTTTAAAAAGTTTGACAAGGTTTTTGAGGTCGTCTACATCGAGCTCTGTGTCAAGCTTGACGCCTTTAGCCTCTTTAACCTTGTCCATAATCTCTTCGAACGGGTCGATATCGGTCTTGCTCTTGGGTTTCATGCCGAGGACGACGTCGCCGTACATCTGGACGAAACGACGGTAGCTGTCCCAAGCGAAACGGGGGTTGCCGCTCTTCTCGGCGAGAGAAGCCACGGTGGCGTCATTCATGCCGAGGTTGAGGACGGTGTCCATCATGCCGGGCATCGATGCGCGGGCGCCCGAACGCACAGAAACCAAAAGGGGATTTGCGGAATCGTCAAATTTTTTGCCGGTGAGGCTTTCGACGTGAGCGATGGCTTTCTCGACGTCGTTCTTGATGCGTTTAACGACTTCGTCTTTGCCATACTGTGTGTATTCGGTGCAGACTTCGGTTGTAATAGTGAAACCGGGGGGCACGGGCATGCCGAGCAGGTTCATTTCAGCAAGGTTTGCACCTTTACCGCCGAGGAGGTTTCTCATATCGGCGTTTCCTTCGGCTTTTCCGTCGCCGAATGTGTAAACTCTTTTCATTTGAATTTAATCGGTATAATAAATTATTAGGATGATATTGTTTCTTGTTTATAAAAAATATTGCCGACATCTGAGGAGACATCGCTACAGTTTTGCAAATTTAATATAAATCTGCGGTTTATAAAATATTTATACCCCACTTTTTCATAATAAGCTGATTGCAAATATTTAAAGAGTGTGGGCTTAAAGCTATTTATTCGGCCCGGCAATCATATTGTCAATTGCAAATACATCACCATCAGCGCTGAACGGATACTTAGCGCGAAAATCATCAAGCGGCTTGCGCTGCAGACGGCTATAGATGAAACCGTCGCAAGACTCGGCGTCAAGCTCTTTGCCCGTGTAGTCGACAGACATAGCCATGCCGTCATATTCGCCATACTCGTCAGAGCCACCGCGGTCAGCGCCGACGACATACGCCTGATTTTCGATGCCGCGCGCTATAATAAGATGACGCCAAGCATATTTACGCGCTGTCGGCCAGTTTGCAGGCGACACTAACGCGTCATAACGGTTGTCGACATTACGGCACCACACCGGAAACCGCAAATCATAACACACAATCAGAGCGAAATTCCATCCGCGATATCTTATTATCGGAGGCACTTTATCGCCGGGGGTAAAGAATTTTGACTCTGCGCTTATAACAAACAGATGACGTTTGTCATAAAAAGTTTCATCCCCGGATGGCTCGATAAAAAAAGCCCGATTATAGAGAGAAGCTCCTGTGCGGGCAAGAAATCCCCCTGCGATAGCGACATTATGGCGTCTGGCAAGTTCACGCACGGCAGCCATCGTCGGGCCGCCATTAGTCTCGGCAAGCTCGCCGAGCAGGTCGGGGTCAGCCGAGAAGCCTGTCGAAAAGAGCTCGGGAAGGACTACAAGATCTGTGTCTTTATCCAAACGCTCCAATGTGCGGGTAACATTGGCGATATTAGCCTCGCGGTCTGCCCAAACTATATCTAAAGGGAGAAGGGCTATTTTGATATCGTTATTTATGTCCATTCAGTTTATGCACAAGGTTAATCATCTGTAGTGAACTTATCAGGATAACGTCCGACAAAGGGACTGTAATAATCCTTTATGGCACGCATATCGGCGTCGATATCTCCGGTCGGTTTAAATTCTTCTTCGATAATAATTTGTTTTGTCGCAAAATCTATCGCTCCGAGCAAAATCGGGACATGCGCCTCTGCAGCTATATGCAGAAAGCCGGTGCGCCAATGAGTGACACGCTTGCGCGTTCCCTCGGGAGTAATGGCAAGTTGCATCCTTTCAGTCGAGTCAAACCTCCTGACAATCTCATCACTGAGCCGCGAGCCTTTCTCTTTGGGCACGGCTATGCCGCCTATGGCGCGAAACAGACAGCCAAGCGGCCAGAAAAACCACGCCTCTTTCATCAGGAAACCGGCCCTGCGCCCCACCGCGCTATATGCGAGCAGACCCAGAATAAAGTCCCAGTTGCTCGTGTGCGGAGCGACACAGATTATACATTTAGGATAATCCGGCACCGTGATATTGACTCGCCATCCTGCGATTTTAAGTATAATTGCAGCTAAATTCATTACTAATAGATATTCCCAATCAAATATACGACAGGAAATTAAGGCACAAGAGAGAATATGCCCGGCCGCACGGAGGCAGCCGGAGCATATTCGTTATGTCTTAACAAATGTGGGTTATGCTTTGTTGGCAGTCTTGGCAGAAGCGGGCAGGGCGGCATTCATCTCTTTTACAATAGCTTTGAGACGTTCGTTAATTTCGGCGCGAAGTTTGTCAAAAGCAGCTTTGTTATAAGAGTGGCGAGCCTTGCGGTAGGCAGCATCATCCGGGTAGTCTGCACGGACCTTGTCAAAGGCGAAAGTACATTTTTTAAGGGCATCGACCTGCAATGATGCAATATCACCCATAATTTCTGCGGTTTTTGACGTATCGAAACCGTCAAGCGCATACGAGGCCATCAACAGTTCGGCCGAAAGATCACCACAGGCATAACGGATTTGCTTTTTGATTCTTCTGATACTTGACATATTGTTAAAATTTAAATTAAACGATTATTCTATTTATCTCTGAGTAAAAACTTACGCAAGGCCGGAAAAGTCGGGGCCATCTTCTCAGGCACTCTTCGCGGATGAAAGTTCTTCAGCAGTCTTGCGGTCTCAACCTTTTGAGAAGTAATACTGTATACCGTATCCGCCGATTTGGCCGGATGCGCGGTCGCAAAAACAAGTCCCGGACGCTGTCGGTCGACGCGACAATCAAGTGCACTAAGTCCCACCGATGTATGCGGGTCAGCCAAATAACCCTCGCCAAGAGCCTTAAGCATCGATGCTTTTATCATATCGTCTCCTATAGTCACCGAATCAATCACCGAACGCAGACGGTCTTTATCATCAGCAAAAAGAGCCTGCAGACGAGGCAGATTTGAGGGAAAGACTGTGTCCATACATGGCGCAATCGTACGTATAATCGGATGACGCGACATGTCTGAAGCACGCAGATAACGGTCTGTCGCGTTGTTGGCATTGCAGGCCGCAATGAGGCGCCCCGTTTTCAACCCGCTCAGGACTGCCATCGCCCCGGCTGTAACAAGGCTCAGATTACCTGACGGTATGGCAAAATCGACTTCAGACGGATTGATGCCTGCCGCAATAAGACGAGACACCGCATAATAGAAAAGTGAAACCTGAGGCATCAATCGCGCTATATTCAACGAGTTAGCCGATGTCATCAGGAAATGCTCCCTCATCTTGACGTCAGACAACACCGTCGAAACCATATTGCGGCACTGATCGATATTACCTGCAACTTCAATCGGCACAATATTGTCTGCAGCAGATGCAATCTGCTTTTCAGCCATGACACTGAGACCGCTTTTAGGGTACAATATATAGACCTCTATGTTGTCAATATCGCTGAAACCCGAGGCCACTGCCGCTCCGGTATTACCTGATGTCGCTACAAAAACCTTAAGAGTGACACCGTTCTTTTTATCCATCGACGAGAGCAGACGGGCCATAAATCTTACGCCTATGTCCTTGAATGCCATAGTCGGGCCATGGAAAAGCTCAAGAACATAACGTCCCGGGCCTATTTCCTTAAAAGGAACGTCAAACGAAAGTGTCTCATCGACAATAGTTTTTAGAGTCTCTGAGGCGACATCTCCGGCCATAAACATATCTGTGACAACATAGGCTATTTCTCTTAGAGACATCGCCGCCATATTGTCTATAAAAGCATGAGGGAAACACGGCAGGCGCTCAGGCAGATATAAACCGCCATCCGAGGCCATACACTCTATGACTGCGTCCCTGAGACCGACAGGCTGACTTCTACGGTTTGTGCTATAATAACGCATTTGTCTTTATTGACTCGCTGCAAATATAAACAATTTTCATGCAAATAGCAATAGCAATACAACGCCGTGTTCGACAAAACGACCCGCCACATGCCAATATTTAACATCCGCGGAAACGTGACAAAAACGCTTTTTAACAAACACGAGCACATTCATTCAAAAAATAAAGGTTAACTTTACACAATTTTTAATAATACTCGCTAAAGAGACATCGCGACACTCAGCCGTAAAAGCGGCCGCATGAGACAAAACAAAGGATATTCCGGTCATTATGAAATCATACAGAATATTGGCACTCTGTTTATTATCAGCTCTGATAATTTCTTTGCCGCCGACTTCTTCAGCCGAAGAAATAGAGGTTTTCAAGAGAAACCTCGAGCAGATTTCATTCGTCCCGAAAGGACAATGGATTACAGGTGTCAGCGTCAGCTACTCGCAGTCTGACCAAAACAAATATCAGTTTCTTATCATAGAAAATCTGTCAGGCGATACATACACCTTCAAAATAAGTCCGATGGTGATGTTCGCTTTTAAGGACAACCTCGCTGCCGGCGGCCGTTTTGCGTACTCCCGTCAGCGTACACGCCTTAACTCGGCAGACGTAGTGCTCGACTCTGAGACTAATTACAATGTCGACAACCTCTACAGTATCTCCCATAATTTCTCGGGGACACTTGCCTTCCGCAATTACATAAGTCTCGGACACAGCACTCGATTCGGGCTGTTCAATGAAGTGCAGATGGTTTTCGGCGGAGGTCAGTCAAAACTGACAAACGGCACGGGTGTCGACTTCACAGGAACATATGAGCGTACATTCAATTTCGGCATAGGACTTTCTCCCGGAATGGCCGTCTTTCTTAACAATTACTCGGCTCTTGAGGTCAACGTCGGCGTGCTCGGATTCAACTACAACAGCGCCAAAGCCACTACCGACCGCATATATGTGGCACACCGAGACATGAAGTCGGCCAACTTCAAGATTAACCTGTTTTCGATTACATTCGGTGTTTCGTTTTATCTGTAATGCTTTGGGCAATGAAATTACTGAAAACCATCATATTAGCCATGCTGCTTGCGGCGACAACGCTGCCGGCGGTTGCCGACACGCCATATATCGTCAGAAAAAAACATCCTGTCAACGATACTATCCCGCCCGCAATCATGGCTGAAGACAAGAGAGTTATCGTCAACGGTGACACTGTCAGCATGATTATTCCCGACCGTAATTTCGGCCGATTTGACCGCGGTCTCTTCAATTATCTTTTCATCCCGAAGGGCAATTGGTCCTTTGCTCTGACCGCATCTTACGGCGAATTGAACACCGACGATGTGCAGTTATTGTCAATGCTCGAAAATATCGATTTCAAGGGTAAAATGTACTCCATAAAGCCGTCGATTTCATATTTTTTCCGCAACAATCAGTCAATCGGTATTAAATTTGACTACACACGCGGTGTGGCAGACCTCGCCAACCTCGCTCTCGATTTTGACGACGACCTCAACTTCAATATCCATGACGTAAGTTACTACAGCCAGAGTTTCACATTATCGACATGCTACCGTAATTATGTCGGCCTCGGCATGGACAAACGATTTGCCGTCTTCAACGAAGTCGACCTCGCATTCAGCTCCGGGTCCTCGCGTTTTAAACGCATATTTGACGACAAGCCAAAAGATACACGTACTGTCATCACACAGGCATCGTTAAATTTCAGTCCCGGTGTGTGCGTGTTCATTCAGGATTTTGTCGGATTCAACGTATCGTTCGGAGTATTCGGCCTTAAAATGCGCCGCGAAAAACAGTCGACCGACGGTGTCGATGAGGGACACCGTTTCACCAGCGGTGCCAACTTCAAATTCAATATTTTTAATATCAATTTCGGCCTGATGGTTGTAATCTGACAGTCTTATCATGAACGTCAAATCGCTAAGCAACATTATATACCTCGTGGCTGTAACTGTCTGCGCCACTTGCTTTACCGGCTGTATAAAGAACGATATCCCTTATCCTCACATACAGGCAAATTTCCTGACTATTAATGCCACCGGCCAGTCTCAGGGCAGCCAGATTGACTCAATCAACCGCCGCGTGACTCTTTATTTTCCGGAGACAGTCGATATTTATAATGTAAATATCTCCGACTACACCCTGACGCCCGGTGCGTCGCTTGTCGGCGATGTATTTTCTAAGGCTGTCGACTTGTCGTCGCCATTAAACGTGACATTATCGCTCTATCAGGATTACATCTGGACCATCACGGGCAATCAGAATATTAACCGCTACTTCACACTCGCAAATCAGGTCGGCACGTCAGTCATAGACGTCCCCGGTCGACGCGTTGTGGCTTATGTCAGTGACAAAAGCGATATACGATCAGTATTAGTCGAATCGATAAAACTCGGTCCTGAGGGGGCGGTTATCAAGCCTGACATCGAGGGAACACGAGTCGATTTCAGCGATGCGGTCAAAGTGGATGTCAGCTGTTTCGGACGCACGGAGCAATGGACTTTATACGTTGCGACAACCGAAAGTTCGGTATCGACCGTACGCGCTGATGCATGGACGCAGGTGGCATGGATATACGGCGAAGCTGAAACCGGGCACGATAACGGCATCGAATACCGCCTCAAAGATGACACCGAGTGGACACGCGCTCCCAAAGAATGGATTACAGCCGACGGAGGAAGTTTCCATGCCCGGCTCATACATCTAAGCCCGATGACCACATATGAGGCCCGTGCATATTCAGACACAGAGTACGGCGAAACGCTCGAATTTACGACCGGATCCATATTACAAGTCCCCAATGCTTCGCTCGACTCATGGTGGTTAGACGGCAAAATCTGGGACCCGTGGCCGCAGGGCGGCGAACAGTGGTGGGACACCGGCAACAAAGGCGCCACAACAATAGGACAGTCCAACAGCGTCCCGACCGATGACACATCATCAGGCCAAGGGCAGGCCGCCAAGTTGGAGACCGTCTTTGCCGGCATCGGCAGTATCGGCAAACTTGCCGCCGGCAATCTCTTCGCCGGACGATACGTGCGCACCGACGGCACAAACGGCATCCTGAGTTTCGGCCGGCCTTTCACAGAGCGTCCGACGCGTCTGACCGGTTATCTTAAGTACAAGACCGCCCCGATCAACAACGTCACCGAGGGCTTCTCGAGTCTGATAGGCGAGCCTGACACCTGCATCGTCTGGTGCTCTCTTATTGACAGCGCCGAGCCTTTCGAGATTCGTACCAACCCGCGCAACCGTCAGTTATTTGACGAAAACGGACCGGAAGTAATCGCCTACGGCAAGATTGAGTTTGGAGAAAACGTAGACAATTACATACCTTTCAGCTTTGATATCGTATATAAGTCAACATCACGCGTTCCGCGCTACATACTCATCACCGCATCTGCCAGCAAATACGGCGATTACTTCACCGGAGGAGTAGGGGCCACACTCTACCTCGACGACCTTGAACTTGTCTACGACTATTGATGACTGTTGACGACCGTTAAATATTTGCTCAGACCAAAGCAGAATAGTAATTTTGTAACAACAAACATGAAACTGAGGTGAACAAGACAGAGCATACCATAGATATTGACGGAACACGTGTCAGATATTTTGTTTCAGGCTCAGGACCTGCGATGATTCTTATGCACGGCTGGGGCTGTCAGGCCTCGACGCTTGACTCTGTCGCCGCCATTGCATCAGAGGAACACACGGTCTACAACATTGATTTCCCCGGTTTCGGAGGCTCCGACGAGCCGTCAGAAGTGTGGGGCGTCGATGAATATACGCGCATGCTTGAGACTTTTGTTAAAGCTCTCGACATTCAGCGCCCGATATTGCTCGGACATTCGTTCGGCGGACGCGTAGCCATCGTCTATGCCTCGCGCAACGAAACAGACAAGGTGATACTGGTCGATGCGGCCGGTATAAAGCCGCGTCGCACCCTGAAATACTATATAAAAGTCTACAGTTTCAAAACCGGAAAAAGATTCTGGCAGTTGCTGCTCGGCAAAGAGCGTGCTGAAAAACGCATCGAGCAGATGCGCGCACGCCATGGCTCGAGCGACTATGCCGGAGCCTCGCCGCGCATGCGTGCCATTATGAGCCGTGTTGTCAATCAGGATCTCACCAATCTACTGTCTTCGATAAAAGCCCCGACATTATTGATTTGGGGCGAGAACGACACCGCGACCCCGCTTGCCGATGCAAAGAAGATGGAGAGTCTTATTCCCGACTCAGGCCTCGTAAGTTTCAAAGGGTGCGGACATTACAGCTTTTTAGACAATCCTTACGGTTTCGCCTCGGTGCTCCGTAGTTTTATAAATACTAAAAAACAAGCCTGACAGACATGACTATCTTTTATGTCATTACAGCTATTCTTACGCTGCTGAGCCTCATGACAGAGCTTTCGCGCGACCTTATGATGCTACAGCAGAACTCATACCGCTCGGAGCGCTACCGCAAATGGCTCTCTACTTCCGGCGACAGCACATCACTGATAAGACTCAGCGGCTTAGTCATATTCTTCGTCGCTTTGGCGTCATCGCTTTTCGGGCACCTCGCGGCAGCTCTAATGGCTATATTTGCAGTAATAAACATATACCGTCTCAAAAGCCGAAGATATAAGAAACCTCTTGTATGGACAGCCCGCGCGCGACGCATCTATGCCGTTGCATTAGTGCTATCTGTCGTTATAGCCGCCTTAGCCGCCATATTTATCGGCAAAGGCGACCTGCAGAACTCGGTCTATGTCGGAGCTGTCACGCTGATGGGCCTTTACTGCGCATCACACGGCGTGATTATTGCCGCAAACTTCCTCCTGCAGCCGGTTGAGAAAGCCATCAACCGCCGTTATTACAATGATGCGGCCACACGTCTTGCGTCAATGCCATCTCTGCGTGTCATCGGCATCACAGGCAGCTACGGCAAAACGAGCACCAAGCACTACCTCTACCGCATACTCTCCGAGAAATACGACACACTGATGACCCCGGGGAGCTATAATACGACTCTCGGCGTCATACGCACCATACGCGAGCAGCTCAAGCCTTACAATGAGGTATTTATCTGCGAGATGGGCGCAAAACAGCCCGGTGATATCAAAGAAATATGCGACCTCGTACACCCGACGGCTGCCATCATCACTGCTGTCGGTCCGCAGCACTTGGAATCATTCAAGACCATTGAAAATGTGCAGCGCACCAAATTCGAGCTCGTCGACTGCCTTCCGGCCGACAGTTTCGCCGTTGTCAACAATGATTTTGAGAAAATAGCCGACCGCGCCGTCGACAACTGCGCCTGCATACGCTATGCGGTCGCCCATCCCGCCGAGGCCGACTACTTCGCCGATGACATACGCTACAGCGCGACAGGTACAGACTTCACCGCATGCGACCGCGACGGCTGGGCGCTCAGACTTCACACACGCTTGGTAGGCGAATGTAATATCTCAAATCTGCTCGCAGCCGTAATCGTCGGACGCCGCATGGGACTCGACGACAACACTATAAAATATGCAGTCGAGCAGATCGAACAGGTCGAACACCGCCTCAACATCAAACGTACACCCGGAGGCATTATCATTATCGACGATGCGTTCAACAGCAATCCCGTCGGCTCATCAATGGCATTGGACGTTCTGGCGTCAATGACCGAGGGACGCCGCATAATTATAACCCCCGGCATGATTGAACTCGGCGAACGCCAGTATGAACTCAACCGTAAGTTCGGCGAGAAGATAGCCTCATCGGCTGATGTCGCCATTGTCGTAGGCACATACAACCGCGACGCCATCTGTGAAGGACTAAAAGACGGAGGCATGAATCCCGACAAAGTACATGCTGTCGATACTTTCACTGATGCCCAGACGCTTTTGCAGTCATTCGCAACTGCCGGTGACATCGTGCTATACGAAAATGACCTGCCTGACACTTTTAAATAACCGACATAATTCAAACCCAATATAGCTCTAAAAGAAATGAAAACCAATATAGGAGTATTCTTCGGTGGTCGCTCGACCGAACATGAAATCTCGGTAATCTCGGCTAATCAGGCCATGCACGCCATTGACCGCGAGCGTTTCGACGTAACACCCGTTTACATCACCAAGCAGGGGCGCTGGTATACCGGCGAAGCTCTCTTGGACATCGCCTCTTACCGTGACATACCCGCTCTGCTCAACAAGTGTGAGGAAGTGTATATGCGTCCGATTTACGATGACTACAGCATCTACCGCACACGTCACAAGATGTTCGGCTCAGACGTAGTCACAAAACTTGACGTTGTCATCCCGGTGCTCCACGGATCAAACGGCGAAGACGGCACATTCGAGGGCATACTCGACTCAATAGGCATCCCTTATGCAGGCTGCGATGTGCTCGCCTCTGCCAACGGCATGGACAAAATCACGATGAAGATGATCCTTCAGGCGTCGGGTATCCCCGTTGTCAACTATGTTTGGTTCACAGACAAAGAGTGGTCAGCCCGTCGCGACGATATTATCGCCGATATCGAGAAGCGTCTGAACTATCCGGTTATCGTCAAACCCGCCAACCTCGGCTCAAGCGTAGGCATCGGCCGCGCCCGTAACAGAGAGGAGTTGCTCTCGCGTGTCGATGATGCGCGCCGCTACTCGTCACGCATCATTGTAGAGCACATGGTCGACAATCTGCAGGAAATCAACTGCTCTGTACTCGGCGACTGCGACGACTATCAGACATCAGTTCTCGAGGAGCCTGTCAAGAGCGGCGAGATTCTCTCATATCAGGACAAATACATGGGTGGCACCAAAGGCGCCAAAGGCATGCAGGCATCCGCAAAACGTATTCCTGCCGAACTGCCCGCAGACGAAACCGCCAAAATACAGTTCTATGCCGGCGAGACATTCCGCGTGCTTTCGTGTCACGGAGTCAGCCGCGTCGACATGATTATCGACCGCGATACACGTGACATCTATGTCAATGAAATAAACACCATCCCCGGCTCGCTTTCCTTCTATCTCTGGGAGGCAAGCGGCATCACCTTTGACAAACTGATGGAGCGCCTCGTGGCCCTCGCTCTCAAGCGCAAACGCGAGCAGTCCTCCAAAACCGTCAGCTACGACCAGAACATATTCTCGATGGGTCGCGGTGTCAAAGGCGGCATCAAAGGCGGAGTGTAGAACTAAAGCCACACATACAAAAACGACCGCTCCAAGGAGTCTGAAAGGCTGATCTTGGAGCGGTTTTGTTATTCTGTGTCTCTTGATTATAATGCCGGCAGACCCGGTCCGTCAGACGAGTATGGGACATATTCTATCCACTCGAAGTCAGCCACAGTTTCAGGACGCTCAACTTTATATGTCTCGCCGCAGCCGTTAATCAAAATCACATCGGGCTCAAACGAAATAAGAGACCAATATATGCCACCGTCAGGATTAAATGTGCATCGGTCAGGCTGAAATTTCGAGTCGTCAATAACAAGGTCATTTTTAGCAATTTTGAAATTATCAGGCTCGATTGCCATGGTATATTCTCCTGTATTTCCGTTTTTCATCATACGGATGTTTTGAAAGAACAATGTCCCTTTATTGTTATTTCTTGCTGCCGCAGCACGGATATATACCATCGAGGGATTTTTCATATACACAAACATGTGTCGGTTTGTATTGACCTCACAATACACCATATCGTCCGTAATACCGTACCCTGCACCGAGACGCCACTGTTGCAGACATTTCCCGACATCATACTTTGACTTACATTGCGGCATATCATACGGCTTAACGATATTAATATCCTCAACCTTACGCAGTATCTGACCGCCGATATTGAGCGCCGCATCAGATATACTTATTTCAAGCGGTTTTACATCCTCGGGGAATGAAACCGTGCCATCACTCGAGAAAACAGTCTTATGTATCAACCCGGCAGAAGGAATTTCAAGAACTGACTGCATCGTGCTGTCTGCTTTATAATAATAAATGCAGATCGAATCCGTTATCACCGCCTCTGCACTATCATTGGCCCAAACACCCCTGTAATCAGTAAAGCCGGAGGCACTGACCACGACTGCAGAGACAATGCCTGCAAAAAACAATAGTATCTTTTTCATTACTTATAATTATAAATATGATAAATCAATCTGCGTCCTGATACGTGGTCAAAACAAAATCCACCATATTGAAACGTATTCTTTTAAAACGCATAAGTGACATCAGTCCGATATTACATTCGTAATCCAATATATTGGAAGGGTTTTCGCCTAAACTTACTACCATTTCGGGGATTACAGTCCGGCAACCGCCCAACCTAAGTTTCATATCCGGGACTCGATAACACTGAGAAATATGTACGCCTCCGATGCCCGCGCTCCTTATCGAATCCGGCTCACCGTGCGACATCACATATTCTTTATTTCGGTCAAAAAACTTCTTGTTCAATGATCCATAGGAGGCATCTCCGCTATCTATGCACATAAGCATGGGGCTATCATGAATAATGCCTTTAGCCAACAGATTCATACCCGATGAAAAACACATATTCGGCGCGATTTGACTTCGTTGAGGCGCATTGCAAGGCACTGTTATTTCATTATTGACAAAATCAATTGTCAAGTCCTTGAGCCGGACCATCATCTCACTGCCTACAACAATCATCAGCTGATCAATATATTTATCCGCATCTGCGTTTCCCGACGTAATATCCATGACACTGAAAGGAACATCTTTCAATGTCATGTCGCCGATTTTCAGTTCTTTAGCAATAGCACGATAACCTGTCTGCAAGCCATGTCCGGCGACTTTGACAGACGCGTCGAGCGGCACAAGATTGTATTTACTTGCCAATGCGTTCGATATTACATTTACTCCGGCTCCGGTATCAAGCGTTATATCAGCGTCTACGCCGTTAATCGAACTGTTTTCAAGATGCATCAGCACCGAATTTTTGTTCTCGGGCCCGACATGGACAATTCTGAAAGGGACCTTTCCACCACGCTGATTTTCAAATGATATTTCATAGGGAGTATAGCCGGCCAAGGCATTATATTGGTCTATATTGTTACGCAAAGCCGTCACCCATGTCGAATCAAGATATTCTTTTGTTGATGACAAAATCGCAGTTAGCATATCGGCGGCACGCTTGTTTTCGTCCAAACGATTCAAATCCATCGAAAACATCATGGCCGAACTGAGCATATTGCCTAAGTCGAGTTCTGTGCTGTGGTTTCTGAATAACTCGTCAAACGCCTGCACGGATTCTTCCGGTCTGTTAAGACGATTGCCTATAAGACAACGCGAAAAGACTTCAAGAAAAGGTGTAATCGAATCTTTTGGCGTCACCTTGTAAATCGAATCCAATGCAAACCAGTCATTCTTATTCATAGCCAAAGCTATACGCTCGTCGTAAGTTTGAGCGAAACCACTCAAAATCGACGAAAAGAATAATATAGTTAAAAGAATCCTGCGCATAATATGATTTGTGTTAATACCCTGCTAAGATACAAATTACTATTATATATGACACACAAAAAAGACATTCGTTACACTTTAGCGAAACGAATGCCTAATTCTATTAATGTATATTGTTTACGGTTAGCGCAGATAGGGAGCGGTCGGGGAGTCGCCGGCTGCAATCTGCTCGGGAGTACCGGTCGCTATGATGCGGCCTCCGTTTTCGCCTCCGCCCGGGCCCATATCGATGACATGGTCTGCAGCACGCACCACATCGATATTGTGCTCGATGACCAACACAGTATTGCCTTTGTCAACAAGGCGCTCGAGTATGCCTAACAATGTCTTTATATCCTCGAAGTGCAGACCTGTGGTCGGCTCGTCAAGTATGAAGAGCGTGCGCCCCGTGTCCTTTTTGGCGAGCTCGGTAGCAAGCTTGACGCGCTGATTTTCGCCGCCGGAGAGAGTCGACGACGGCTGACCGAGCTTTATATAGCCGAGGCCAATATCCTGCAGCACCTTGATTTTCTTAAGTATAGTCGGGATGCCGGCAAAGAATTCGACGGCCTGATTGATGGTCATGTCAAGGACGTCGGCTATTGACTTACCTTTGAAACGGACCTCCAATGTCTCGCGATTATAACGTTTGCCTCCGCAGACCTCGCACGGCACGAGCACATCAGGCAGAAAATTCATCTCTATAGTCTTATAGCCGTTGCCTGAACAAGCCTCGCAACGGCCGCCGGCGACGTTGAATGAAAATCGTCCCGGTTTATATCCGCGTATCTTAGCCTCGGGCAGACCGACAAAAAGCTGGCGGATATCAGCGAAGACCCCGGTATATGTAGCCGGATTTGATCGCGGCGAGCGACCGAGCGGCGACTGGTCTACTGTCACAACCTTGTCGATGTTCTCGACACCCTCGATGGCGCGATAAGGCAGCGGCTCCTGTTCGGCGCGATAGAAATGCTTGCTGAGGATAGGCTGCAAAGTCGCATTTACAAGCGACGACTTTCCGCTGCCCGATACGCCGGCGACGCAAGTAAGCGTCCCTAATGGCAATGTGAAATCGACATCCTTAAGATTATGACCGCTGCAGCCGAGCAGGCGCAGGAATTTGCCGTTGCCATCGCGGCGCGGCAGCCGCGGCTCGATAGTCTTGCGGCCATTAAGATAGGCTGCGGTCAGCGTGTCAGTCTTGAGCATCTCGGAGGGCGTGCCCTCGAAGACCACACGGCCGCCTTTGCGTCCGGCTGCCGGACCGATATCGACGATATAATCGGCCTCGAGCATTATATCTTTGTCATGTTCGACGACAATAATGGTGTTTGAGGCGTCACGAAGTCTTTTGAGTGAAGAAATCAGACGGTGATTGTCACGCTGATGCAATCCGATGCTTGGCTCATCGAGGATGTATAATACATTGACAAGCTCTGACCCGAGTTGAGTGGCAAGACGTATGCGCTGGCTCTCGCCGCCCGACAATGTGGCCGAGTTGCGGTTTAGCTGCAGGTAATCGAGACCGACATCGACCAAAAACTTAAGACGAGTCGATATCTCCTTGATTATTTCGGCCGCAATCGTCCGGTCGGTTTTGTCAAGGCGGTCAAGCACTTCGGTCGACCATTTGTAGAGACGACCTATGTCATAGCGTGCGAGGTCAGCGATGTTTTTTCCGTCAACATAGAAGTGCAACGCCTCACGATTGAGTCGTGCGCCGTTACATTCGGGGCAGACAGCGCGCGAGAAGAATTTCCCACTCCACTTCTGCGCGGCGGCCGACGCATCGTCGTCCTGCTGCATCTCGATATATTTTATCAGACCTTCGTAGGTGCTGAAATAATTTGTTGTAGATAGAGTATCGTTCTTAAGTTGCAGACGCTCTGTGGTGCCATTGAGTATATCATTGATGCACTCGTCGCTGAGGTCTTTGACCGGGGTCTTGATCGTAAAGCCGTGGCTCTCGCAGATTGCCGAAATCTGCCAGAATATCATTGTATTCTTGTACTTGCCCAACGGCACAATCGCACCCTCATAAATCGACAGACTATCATCGGGGATGATTTTTGCGCGGTCGACTATATTGACCGTGCCAAGACCCTTGCAGCAGGGGCAATAGCCCTGCGGTGAGTTGAACGAGAAAGAGTGGGGCGCCGGCTCGCGATATGAGATACCGCTTTCGGGGTCCATGAGCATCTGGCTGTAATGAGCTATCTTGTCATCGTCAACATCATATACCATCATCTGGCGGTCGCCGTGACGCAAAGCATCTGTAACGGTGTCGCGCAGTCGGCTGCGTTCTTTCTCGTTGACCTTGAGACGATCTATGACAAGTTCGATGCTGTGGTTGCGGTAGCGGTCAAGTTTCAGGCCGTAAGTTATCTCGCGTATCTCGCCATCAACACGCACGTTGAGAAACCCTTTTTTGCGCAGTGTCTCAAATAGCTCCTTGTAATGGCCCTTGCGGTTTTTGACCAATGGCGATAATATGTATATCTTATGCCCGGCGTACTTTTCAAGGATTATATCTACTATCTTCTCTTCATTATACTTGACCATTTCCTTACCGGTCACATAACTACGGGCGTGACCGGCACGCGCAAAAAGCAGACGCAGATAGTCATATATCTCGGTGGTCGTGCCTATGGTACTTCGCGGATTGCGGTTAATGGTCTTCTGCTCGATGGCAATTACAGGGCTGAGACCGCCGATATGGTCGACATCGGGACGCTCAAGACCTCCGAGCATGCTGCGCGCATAGCTCGAGAATGTCTCGATGTAACGGCGCTGACCCTCGGCATATATAGTGTCAAAGGCAAGCGACGACTTACCGCTGCCGCTCAGACCGGTTATTACGGTAAGTTTATTATGTGGTATATTGACGTCTATATTACGCAGATTATTGACTCTCGCGCCTATTACTGACACAGAGCCGGCGGGAGAGATCTGATGGATGTCTGACATTTCCTGTTATTTGACCCAGTTGGGATTATAAACGTTTTTATTTTGTTTTGACCGATATAGAGAGTCGGCGCGCGGAATTCTTACCTTATAAGTCTTGCCGCTTTTGTTAGTGAGGCTTTTGGCTCTGATCCACGGATTCTCCTCGCGGAGCTGTGCATAGCTGATGCCGTGCTCCTTTGCCCATACAGGCCAGTCGGACACCGGACCGCTGACCTCTACGACGTCACAATCGGTCGGATAATAGAGCTGATCAGCCTCAAGATGATAGCCATAAGCCGCCGGATTCTCGAGTATTGTCTTCATGGCAAGGATGCGGAAGACATAGCGCGATGTTTCCTCGTTTAGATACAAGTCAAACGAGTTGTCGGCAAGCTGTTTGTCAAGTTCGCCCGTAATGCGCGCAAAGCCGGCGTTGAAAGCAGCCATCACCGAGGGCCAGTCGCCGTATTTGGCAAGACCGTCTCTGAAATAACGTGCAGCAGCAGCCGTGGCTTTATCTATGTCATATCGCTCGTCGACCTCATCATTGACCTCGAGTCCGTACTGTTTTGCGGTAGAGGGGATGAACTGCCAGAATCCGGCAGCCTTGGCCGGAGAGTAGGCGCGCGGATTAAGCGAGCTCTCGACACAGGCGAGATAGAGCAAGTCGAGCGGCATGCCGTTCTTCTTCAATTGCTCGGCCATACGAGGGAAATATTTGTTGGCGCGCTTTATCATCAGCAATGTCGAGCCATGTGTATATGCGAGTGATGCTAACTCACGGTCAAAACGCTCATACATATCGGCGCGGTCGAGCTTGATGCTCTTGCCACAGAAATTGACCGATGCAGGCACATCAGGGTTAAAGACGGGCGAGAAATCGTAGTCTTCGACTGACGGATGAGACGGCTCGGCCATCAGAGCGTTGCCTGTCAAAAGCAAGGCGGATGCGGTAAGCGCTGAAGAAAGTATTATTGTGGAAATCGTTTTTTTCATTCGTTAAAAGTTTTATTTATTCGGCCGGAGCGGACGTTGACGAGCCGTTGCGGTCTGACAGACCGATGATGTTTATGTCTCCGCTGAGCTTATACTCGCGGCCGTCTGCACCTGTGGCCTTGATTACATAATAATATACACCTGCGGGGACATATTTGCCGCGATACTTTCCGTCCCAGCCCTGTGACGGGTCGGTGAACGAAAACATCTCTGTGCCCCAGCGGTTGAAGATGTGACATTCAAAACTTACGATAGACTTGTAGCTTACACGCCACTCATCGTTGATGCCGGGTGTCGACGTCGGGGTGAAGGCGTTAGGGCAGTCGAGTTTTGACTCGCCTATAAAGACTTCATATGTAGGACCGTAGTATTCACATGTACCGTCGGCGTCAGCGCAGTATAATCTGACGTAGGTCGTGCCTTGATCCTGAAATGTATAATTCATGTCAAGTTCGGTGTATCGATCATAAACCGGGTCAAACTCGGGGTAGTGGGAGAACTGCCATTCATGGAAAATCGCGGCATCCGTCACTGCGGCATGAAAATCGATCTCGCACGGAGCCGAGCCGCCCAAGGCGGCCGCATCGTCTTTTTGCTCGTTTGCCACATCGCGGCGCTGCTGCTCGGCCGATGTCTCGGCAGCAACGTGGCGGGTGGTGAAAACCGGGCTTTCGACAGTTTGTCCACGTCCCCATGCCTCGAGGAAACGGTCGCCCGTGAGTTTGAACGAACTGTCACAGTATGGCGCGTCAACAGACAGAGTAGGGCGAAGATAGTCTAAATCCTCAGTCATTTCGGTCTGACGGTAGGCAGCGGTCGTCTCATCATATACAAGAGTCATATAAGAGAGCTTTATACCGCGGTCTATCTCAACCGGACGCGCGTTGATATCGTAACAGACTATACGGTCAGCCGCGCCTGTGACGTCAATCATCGTGCGGTCACAATCCTGCTCGGAGGCAAAATTTATAGCACTGACATCATAGGCGTGATGCGTATAGTCGACAATCCAGAAATAATACGACCTGCCACCATAAGTTGCCACAACACCGGTGTCGCCATCGCCTAAAGCTAATGACGTGCCGTGACCCGCCGGCTCGGCATAAGCCGCACCGGCCGCACCATAGACGCTCCAGTCGACCGACTGAGCCCCGTCAACCGTCACCGTGAAGCCGGCTGTACCGTCAACAACATATATGCATTCAAGGCCTGTAGACGGAGCAGCCTCGACAGCGACTGCCGGAGACTTAAGACCGTTGAAATTAAGTTGCGCGCCGAAGACCGGCACTGAGACAAGCGCTGATATTATAGCTATAATCGGTTTCATTTATGATTGTCAAACGTCGGTCCGTTATTCAGGTCCGACCATTATACAAAGTTACTAAATTTTCTCCTTTTATCAAAAGGCTCACATTATTAACGGCAACTCAATTAATATTATTTTAGAGTTTTTCGACAGCACACTCCACGACTTGAAGCAAACTTAAAATAATGTTGATATTTAGAATGTCTGCGACTGCCTACAATCCAAAAATATATTGTAAATTTGCCGTTGTAAAACCGGGCCCCGAGGGCCTACGCCAATCAGTCTCTGAGCTATGCAATCAAAAAGCCTCGTATCAATCGACGACATCTCGCGTGACGAGATGCTCGATTTGTTAGCGCGCGCACGCTATTTTGAAGAAAATCCCAACAGTAAGATTCTTGACGGCAAAGTTGTTGCCACACTCTTTTTTGAGCCGTCGACCCGTACCCGTCTGAGTTTCGAAACAGCTGTCAACCGCCTCGGCGGCCGTGTTATCGGTTTCTCCGACGCCAACTCGACCAGCACCTCAAAGGGCGAGACTCTTAAAGACACCATAAAAATGGTGGCCAATTATGTCGACCTGATTGTAATGCGCCACCACATCGAGGGCGCCGCACGCTACGCGACCGAGGTCACCGATGTGCCTATCATCAATGCCGGCGACGGCGCCAACCAGCATCCGTCGCAGACCATGCTCGACCTCTACTCTATCTACAAAACTCAGGGCACACTGCAAAACCTGACCATCACGATGGTCGGCGACCTCAAATACGGTCGCACCGTACACTCCCTGCTGATGGCTCTGCAATACTTCAATCCGACATTCAATTTCATTGCCGCCGACGAGCTCCGCATGCCTGTCGAATATCGCAATTTCTGCGACGAAAAGGGTATAAAATACACTGAATCGAGCGATTTCAGCAGCGACATCATCAATTCGAGTGATATTATCTATATGACCCGCGTGCAACGCGAACGTTTCAGTGACATACTTGAGTATGAGCGTGTCAAAGACCGCTACACTCTGCGAAACTCCATGCTCGACAACTCAAAACCCAACCTGAAGATACTCCACCCGCTACCACGTGTCAACGAAATCGACCGTGACGTCGACGACAATCCCAAGGCATATTACTTCGAGCAGGCCCGCAACGGACTCTACGCCCGACAGGCCATTATCACCCGCGCCTTAGGTATCGACCCGCGCAAGGGATAATCCACATCGTCTGACCGTAAACCATCTCATCATAATGGCCAACAATAAAAAAGAACTCGCAGTGGCTGCCCTGCGTGACGGCACTGTAATCGACCGCATCCCTTCGTCGGTGCTCTTCAAAGCTGTCAGACTTCTCGGCATCGAGAATCTTGACCGCCATGTGACTATCGGCAACAATCTCGAGAGCCGCAAACTCGGCGCCACAAAAGGCATCATCAAGATAGCCGACACCGAGTTCCCCGAGACCGTGCTAAACCGCATCGCCCTCATCGCCCCGACAGCCGTCGTCAACACGATACGCAACTTTGAGGTCGTCGACAAGCGCCCCGTGAAGCTGCCTGACACCATCACAGGCATCGTCAAATGCGACAACCCCAAGTGTATCACCAACAACGAGCCGATGAATACCCGCTTTGAGGTCATAAGCCGCGACCCGGTCGTCATCCGCTGCCATTACTGCAACCACACCGTCTCAGGCAAAGACGCCAAGACTTTATAACGCACCCGGCAGATGAAACAAAGTTGGAAACCCGGCACAATGGTCTACCCGCTTCCCGCGGCCCTCGTGAGCTGCGGTGTTTATGACGGCGATAATGACCTGTCAGGCTGCAACTTTCTCACTGTCGCATGGACAGGCACAATCTGCACAAACCCGCCGATGCTATACATCTCGGTGCGTCCCGAGCGCTACTCTCACGAACTCATAAGCCGCACGATGGAGTTCACGCTCAATCTGACGACCGCCGACATGGCCCGCGCTGTCGACTGGGCCGGCGTCAAGTCGGGACGCGACTTCAACAAATGGCACGAAACCGGACTTACAGCAGTTAAAGGCGTCAAGGTTTCGTCTCCAAGTATTGAAGAATCTCCGCTGTCAATCGAGTGCCGCGTCAAGGAGATAATGCACCTCGGCAGCCACGACATGTTTGTGGCCGATGTGCTCAATGTGCTTGCAGACGAACGCTACATCAATCCCGAGACGAATGCATTTGATTTGGCGGCAGCACGCCTGATTGCCTATTCTCACGGAGGATATTATCCGCTCGAGACGCAAAGCAAAATCGGCGGATTCGGATTCTCCGTAAAGAAAAAGAAATAATAATCCCCAACCCAAATAACCACACAGTATAATGGAAAGAGACAAACAAATTTTCGACATCATCGAACGTGAGCATCAACGCCAGAAAAAAGGCATCGAGCTTATTGCATCCGAAAACTTTGTCAGTGATCAGGTCATGCAGGCCATGGGCTCATGTCTGACCAACAAATATGCCGAAGGCTATCCCGGTCACCGTTATTATGGCGGCTGTCAGGTTGTAGACGAGGCTGAGTCACTTGCCATCGAACGTGTTAAGAAACTGTTCGGAGCCGCTTATGCCAACGTGCAGCCCCACTCGGGCGCACAGGCCAACATGGCCGTATTCATGGCCACAATGAAACCCGGTGATAAATTCCTCGGTCTCAACCTCAGCCACGGCGGTCACCTCAGCCACGGCAGCCCCGTCAACTTCTCGGGTCTCGTATTTCAGGCCTTAGAATACAACGTCAAAGAAGACACCGGTCTCGTCGACTATGACCAGATGGAGGAAGTAGCCCTGCGAGAGCGCCCGAAACTCATCATCGGCGGAGCTAGCGCCTATAGCCGCGAGTGGGACTATGCCCGCATGCGTCGCATCGCCGACGAAATCGGCGCCATCCTGATGGTTGACATGGCTCACCCGGCAGGTCTTATCGCAGCCGGCTTGCTCGACAATCCTCTCAAATACGCCCACATCGTCACCTCGACCACTCACAAGACCCTCCGCGGTCCGCGTGGCGGCATCATCCTGCTCGGCGAAGACTTCGATAACCCGTGGGGCAAGAAGAGCCCGAAAGGCGAGATTCGCAAGATGTCGCAGCTCCTCGACTCGGCTGTCTTCCCCGGCGTGCAGGGCGGCCCGCTCGAGCATGTCATCGCAGCCAAGGCCGTTGCCTTCGGCGAGGCTCTGACCCCCGAGTTCCGCGAGTATCAGAAACAGGTCAAAGAGAACGCCGCAGCTATGGCGGCAGCCCTCAAAGACAAAGGCTACAAGATTATCAGCGGCGGCACTGACAACCACTGCATCCTCATCGACCTCCGCACCAAATTCCCGGATCTCACCGGCAAAGTCGCCGAGAAAGTGCTCGTCGAGGCTGACATCACAGCCAACAAGAACATGGTGCCTTTCGACAGCCGCTCGCCCTTCCAGACATCCGGCGTACGTCTCGGCACACCGGCCATCACAACACGCGGCGTCAAAGCCGACAAGATGGGCGAGATTGTCGAGATGATTGACACCGTTCTCTCTGATCCCGAGGATAACGCCAAGATAGCAGCCGTCCGTCAGAAGGTAAACACCATGATGGCCGACTACCCGATGTTTGCATATTGAGCCGCGTCAACGTGACCCGAAACATACATATTATTATAGTTGCAGCGGGCAGCGGGAGCCGATTCGGCTCCGCGCTGCCCAAGCAATTTTGTGAGCTTGACGGTCGGCCGGTGCTTATGCACACGATTGACGCCTTTCGCACAGCTTTGCCCGAAGCTTCGATTGCTGTTGTAATAAGCCGAGAGATGAAAGATTTGTGGCTGCAACTATGTAAACGCCACAGCTTTGACTCTCCACAAGTCGTTTTCGGCGGTGCGACAAGATGGGCTTCGGTGGCCAACGCCTTGGCCGAGCCGACGTGTCCGCGCGATGACAGTGCGATTATCATGATCCACGACGGCGCCCGCCCGCTCATTGACAGCGCGACGCTCCGGCGCATCTGCGAAGGATTCGACGCCATAGCCGACGGAGTTCTTCCCACTGTGCCCTTGTCTGACTCCGTCCGTCAGATTGACGCCGACGGCCGCAGCCATGCGCTTGACCGCAGCAGTCTCAGAGCCGTTCAGACACCTCAGGCTTTCCGCGCCGACAAGCTCCACGATGCTTACCGTCTGCCGTACCGTTCGACATTCACCGACGATGCATCTGTGATGGAAAGCGCCGGTTATACCTCTCTCAGACTCGTCGAAGGCTCGGCTGAAAATATCAAGATCACCAACCCTGACGATATCGCCATCGCCTCGCTGATACTCCGCCACAGAGACCGCTGATGAACTCCCTGCGCTCGTTTGACATAAAATACCTCAAGGGTGTCGGGCCAAAGCGCGCCGAACTGCTCACCAAAGAGTTGGGCATACGCAGCGCCTATGACCTGCTGCGTCATTATCCCAACAGCTACTTGGACCGCTCGAAGTATTACACTGTCCGTGAACTAAATGACGAATTGCCGATGGTACAGGTCAAGGGCCGTTTCGTCAGCCTAAACGTTATGGGCGAAGGCGCAAAGACTCGTCTCGTCGGACTTTTCACCGATGGTACTGCCACGATGGAAGTCGTCTGGTTTCGCAGTGTCAAAGTAATCCGCCGCAATCTTACGCTCGGCAAGGACTATGTGCTCTTCGGCAAACCGACGAGCTACTTGGGCGTCAAACAGATGTCTCACCCTGAGGTCGACACACCCGAATCGGCCGCCGCAACAACTCAAATCAGAGGCGTCTACCCGCTGACCGAGAAACTGCGCACCGCAGGTATCGGCGCACGTCAGATTTCGGCATGGCTCAGTACATTGCTCAAAACCCACAGCGCCATCCGTGACTACATGCCGGCCGAAGTGCTGGCAGACAACCGCCTGATGGGTCTCGACGAAGCCGTGCGTGAGATTCATTTTCCCTCGTCAAACGAGAAACTCCAAGCCGCGCGCCTGCGCCTGAAATTTGACGAACTGTTTATGATTCAGGTCGATATGCTGCGCAAATCGTTTAAGCGGCGCAGCGCCTCTGTAGGCCATCGTTTCACCCGAGTGGGCGACATGTTCAACCGCTTTTACCGCGAGTGCCTGCCATTCGACCTCACGGACGCACAGAAACGTGTCATCAAGGAGATACGCGCCGACGTCAACACCGGCCGCCAGATGAACCGTCTCGTGCAGGGCGACGTGGGCAGCGGCAAGACCCTCGTAGCCCTTATGTCCATGCTCCTCGCCATTGATAACGGTTTTCAGGCCTGCCTGATGGCGCCGACAGAAATTCTCGCCACTCAGCATTACGAGTCCATCTCCAAGATGCTCGAGCCCTTGGGCATAAATGTCAAGCTGCTTACAGGCTCGACGCGCCGCAAACTGCGCGAACAGATTGACACCGAGCTGCGCGACGGCTCGCTAAAGATACTCATCGGCACACATGCCGTCATTGAGGACAACGTAGTCTTCAACAATCTCGGCCTTGTCGTAATCGACGAGCAGCACCGTTTCGGCGTAGCACAGCGAGCGCGCCTGTGGAGCAAGGGCGACATCACGCCTCACGTCCTCGTCATGACCGCAACGCCTATCCCGCGCACCCTCGCCATGACCGTCTACGGCGACCTCGATGTGTCTGTCATCGACCAACTTCCGCCCGGCCGCAAGCCTGTCGAAACCGTGCTGCGCTATGACGAACAGCGCCTGCAGGTCTACAAGGGTGTCTACTCCCAGCTGCGCCTCGGCCGCCAGATTTATATCGTCTATCCGCTTATCGAGGAGAACGAGAAAATCGACCTGCGCAGTCTCGAGGAGGGCTACAAGATTGTCTGTGACACGTTTAAGGATTATCGCGTGGCCTATGTCCACGGCCGCATGAAACCCGCCGAAAAAGATTATCAGATGTCACTCTTCGCCTCGGCTCAGGCCGACATACTCGTCGCCACGACCGTCATTGAGGTCGGCGTCAATGTGCCCAACGCGTCAGTGATGATTATCGAGAACGCCGAGCGCTTCGGCCTCTCGCAGCTCCATCAGCTCAGAGGCAGAGTAGGGCGCGGAGCCGACCAGAGCTATTGCATACTCATGTCGCGACGCAACATCGCCAAGGATACACGCCGGCGCCTCGAGCTCATGACTCAGACCTCTGACGGATTTGTTATTGCCGAGGCCGATATGGAGATGCGCGGACCGGGCGACATCGAGGGCACGATGCAGAGCGGCATAGCCTTTGACCTTCACATAGCCAATCTCGCCTCCGACGGCCAGATTATTGCATTGGCGCGCAAATCGGCCGAAAAACTCATCGAAGCAGACCCGACGCTAAGTTCGTCTTACAACACGGCATTGGCACGTGAACTTGCAGCAGCCCGTCCGTCAGTCGACTGGAGCCGCATTTCCTAAAATTATTATACCATTTACTAACGCTTGACCTTGTCAGGGTTGCGGGCTATGAATTCCTTCCAGCTGCTGCAGCTTTTAGGGCCGACCGGTCGCTGTGACTCATAGAAATGACAGAGCGCAGCCGCGAGGGCGTCAGTCGCATCAAGTTTGGCAGGCAAACTCTCAGCCGGTATGTCAAGTATGCGGCGCAGCATCTCACAGACCTGCTCCTTTGACGCGGCTCCGGTGCCGGTAATAGCCATCTTTATCTTGCGCGGCTCATACTCGTGTATGGGCACGTCACGTGACAGAGCCGCGGCCATTGCCACACCCTGCGCGCGGCCCAATTTGAGCATCGACTGGACGTTTTTGCCGAAAAACGGCGCCTCTATGGCCATCTCGTCGGGCAGAAATCCTTCGACGAGACTCAATACACGGTCATAGATATACTTAAGTCTCAAATAATGACTGTCCTGACGATGCAACTCGATTACTCCGAGCGCTATCATGGCCGGTTTGCGGCCCTTGACGCCGAGTATGCCGTAGCCCATGACATTAGTGCCGGGATCGATGCCGATAATAATGCGGTCCCACTGGCGGAGGGCGTTTTTGTCGGACTGTGATGCTGCCGGGCTCGCGTCCATCAGATTTCCTCCATCATTGTTGAAAAAAACAGTGCTCTCTCGCCCCAACGGCGGTGCATGTCAGACTCTAATCGGCGTAGCTCGTCATGCGAGGTCCATTGCGCCACAGCCTCGGGGCTCTCGGCCTTAAGATGAAGCGCAAACGAGCTGACGTCGCAGCCGTCGGGCGACGGCGGCAGCATCAGGCGGCAGAGCATATGCGAGGTGAAGATGCCCGTGGCGAGCGCTGATTTGATATACTCGTCGCGCAGCCATTGCAGCAATTCGCCGGCCACAGACGGGTCGGCATGAAATGTGGTATTGTAGACAATCATTTTTCAATGGTTAAATTTCGTTCGCCGCGTTTCAGATCCCTTTTGTGTCTGAAATACCGCGGCACAAAACTCAGATGACGCAGCAGAGTGGGGAAGAAACCATAATAATGCGACATGATGCGAAAGCGCTCGACGAGCGAGCGACGGCGGTTGGCTGTCGTGGTCCCTTCGCTGAGAAAATCGGCTGTGACACATCCGGTATAAACGTTCTGACGCGAATGTTGCAGACAGCGTATCACCCACTCATAATCGGCCGAGAAACGCCAGCTGACATCATAAAGGGGCGTTATGCGGCGCAAAACAGCCATGGCCTGATGGCAGACCAACATACCCTCTGCAAACGATTTGAGCGAGAGTTGCTCCGGAGCCTCTAAATGACGTCCGGTAATCTTACGTCCGTCTTTATCTACAAGATCTGTCTGTCCGTAAACTATACCGGGATAATCATTGTCCATGATGGCCTTGCCATAGGTCTCCAACGTGTCTGACGAATGAAATCTGTCGCCGGCGTTGAGGAAGATGACATAATCGCCTTTCGCCCGGCTGAGACCCTTGTTCATGGCGTCATAGATGCCCTTGTCGCGCTCGGATGTGACCTTGCGCAACTCGTTGGGTTGGGATGCCAACAGTTTGAGTGTGCCGTCAGTCGACCCTCCGTCTATGATCAGATGCTCGTAGAGCCTACATGTCTGAGAGTCTACACTCCTTAGCGTAGGCCCGAGGGTGTCTGCAGCATTATAGCATACGGTAATTATGGAAAATAAAGGTGTCATCGGCCTATATACAACATCGTTGGACTTTGTCCAACAAAATTAATCAAAATCGACGATTTATCATATATAATAATACCAAAAGACTTCAAAAAGATAAGACATTAGGCCGTTGCAGTTGCACGGCTGATTTAATTTATTTAATTTTGCACCTTGATTGGAGCAAGCCTCCTGTTCATGAATATTTTACAATAATAATGGAAATTGTAAGAACTATCGCCCGGCTCCGCGAAGCAGTCGCGGATGCACGCAGCAAAGGTCTCTCGGTTGGCCTCGTGCCCACAATGGGAGCCCTCCATAAAGGCCACATGTCACTCATAGAGCGTGCGCGCCGCGAGTGTGACGTCGTCGTTGTCAGCGACTTCGTCAACCCGACCCAGTTTAACAACCCGGATGATTTGCGCACATATCCCCGCACCGAGGAGGCCGATTGTCAGAAGATGGAGACAGCCGGTGTCGACTACGCGTTCATTCCCTCGGTCGAGGAGATTTATCCCGAGCCGGACACTCGTGTCTTTGACCTCGGTCCCGTCGCCGAAGTAATGGAGGGAGCCATGCGTCCCGGCCACTTCAACGGTGTCGCACAAATTGTAAGCAAGCTCTTTGATATCGTCTCGCCTGACAAAGCTTATTTCGGCGAAAAAGATTTCCAGCAGATTGCTGTTATCCGCCGCATGGTCGAGCTTATCGGACGGGGACCCGAGATTGTCGCCTGCCCCATTCTGCGCGAGAACGACGGTCTGGCCATGAGTTCGCGCAACGTGCGTCTTTCGGCCGAACAGCGCGCCATAGCCCCCGGTATTCACCGTGTGCTCGTCGACGCTGTCGCTTACGCCACTAATCACACCGCGGCCGAGACCGAGCGTTTCGTCACAGAGACAATAAACGCCATCGACGGCCTCGAGACCGAATACTTCAAGATTGTCGATGCACTGACCATGCAGCCCGTCGACCCGCAGATGCGCCCCGACGCATCGACCGTCGGCTGTGTGACAGTCTATTGCGGCGATGTCCGCCTGATTGACAATATCAGATTTAAATAACTGAAATCTGCACTTATGACTATGAACGTCGAAGTACTGAAATCTAAAATACATCGTGTCACCGTCACCGAGGCGCGTCTCGATTATATCGGCAGCATAACCATCGACGAAGACCTGATGGACGCCGCAGGCATCATAGCCGGCGAGCGCGTATATATTGTAAACAACAACAATGGCGCACGCCTCGACACATACACCATCCCCGGCGAACGAGGCAGCGGAGTAATCTGCCTCAACGGTGCGGCCGCGCGTCTCGTGCAGCCCGGCGACATAGTCATCATCATGAGCTATGCCACTATGCCTATCGAGGAGGCACGCTCTTTCAAGCCCTCTGTCATATTCCCCGACACGGCCACTAACAGACTGATTAAATAAATCTTAGCCCAAACCATAAAGCCCTATGTTTGAAAAACTCAGCGACAGGCTCGAACGCAGTTTCAAAATCCTCAAAGGCCAAGGCAAAATCACCGAAATCAACGTTGCCGAAACCCTTAAGGACGTCAGACGTGCGCTCATCGACGCCGACGTCAACTATAAAGTAGCCAAGACATTCACCGACACCGTCAAGCAGAAAGCCCTCGGTCAGAACGTCATCAACGCCATCAAGCCGAGCGAACTCATGGTCAAGATTGTCCATGACGAACTTACGGCTCTTATGGGCGGCAATGTTGCTCCCCTAAATCTCGAAGGCAAACCGGCCATCATACTCATGTCAGGCCTTCAGGGCTCGGGCAAGACGACTTTCTCGGGCAAACTCGCCAAAAAGCTTAAAAGCGAGAAAAGCATGCGTCCGCTGCTCGTGGCCTGCGACGTCTATCGTCCCGCCGCTATCGATCAGCTAAAAGTTCTCGGTCAGTCTATAGACGTTCCCGTCTACACTGAGGAAGGCAGCAAAAATCCGGTCGAAATAGCACGTCACGCTATCGACTATGCGCGCACAAACCATCACGACCTCGTGATCGTCGATACTGCCGGCCGACTCGCCGTCGACGAGCAGATGATGGACGAAATCGAGGCCATCAAAAATGCCATCCGTCCGTCTGAAGTTCTCTTTGTAGTCGACGCCATGACCGGTCAGGACGCCGTCAATACGGCCAAGGCATTCAACGAACGTCTCGACTTCGGAGGTGTTGTCCTCACTAAACTTGACGGCGATACCCGCGGTGGTGCCGCACTGTCGATTCGTTCGGTCGTCAACAAGCCTATCAAATTTGTGGGCACCGGCGAGGGTCTCGACGGCCTCGACGCCTTCCATCCCAACCGAATGGCTGACCGCATCCTCGGCATGGGCGATATCGTCTCTCTCGTCGAGAAGGCCCAGCAGCAGTACGACGAGAAAGAAGCCGCAGAGATTGCAGCCAAACTGCGCAAAAACCAGTTTACTTTCAACGATTTCCTGCGCCAGATTCAGCAAATCAAGAAGATGGGTAATATCAAAGACCTCGCGTCTATGATACCCGGTGTGGGCAAAGCCATCAAAGATATTGACATCGACGACAACGCCTTCAAGGGCATCGAAGCCATCATCATGTCCATGACTCCCTACGAGCGCGAACATCCCGAGATTATCACCGGCTCACGCCGTCAGCGCATCGCCAAGGGCTCCGGCACGTCGGCTCAGGAAGTCAACCGCCTGCTCAAGCAGTTTGACGATATGCGCAAGATGATGAAGATGGCCACAACCATGCGTAACCCCATGAAAATGATGCGCCAGATGAAAGGCGGTCGCAGATAAATTTATTAAGATATGACTATAATCGACGGAAAAAAAGTAGCGGCCGAAATCAAAGCCGATATAGCCGCTCAGGTAGCCGAAATGACAGCGCGAGGCGAGCGTCGCCCGTGCCTCGCAGCCATCCTTGTCGGTCACGACGGCGGCAGCGAGACTTACGTTGCCAACAAGATCAAGGCCTGCGCCGAGTGTGGATTCGAGTCTCGACTCATCCGTTTTGAAGACGATATCACAGAGGATGCGCTTCTTGCCGAAATCAAGCGTCTTAACGAAGACGATACGGTCGACGGTTTTATCGTGCAGATGCCGCTTCCGCGACATATCGACGAGCAGCGCGTCATCGAGGCCGTTGACCCGCGCAAAGACGTCGACGGATTCCATCCCATTAACGTCGGCCGCTTGTCAATTGGTCTACCTTGCTTCAAATCGGCCACTCCTGCCGGCATCATCGAGCTTCTCCGTCATTACAACATCGAGACCGACGGCCGCCACGTCGTCGTCATAGGCCGCAGCAACATCGTGGGCAAGCCCATGGCAGCCCTGCTGATGCAGAAAGGATATCCCGGCAACGCCACAGTGACCGTCTGCCACAGCGCCACCAAAAATCTCGCCGACATCACGCGTCAGGCCGACATCATCATCGCCGCGCTCGGCCGTCCCGGCTTTGTCACAGCCGATATGGTCAAGGAGGGTGCTACAATCATCGACGTCGGCACGACGCGCGTTCCCGACAGCTCGCGAAAAAGCGGATTCCGCCTCTCCGGCGACGTTGATTTCGAAAATGTGGCCCCAAAATGCAGCTTCATTACGCCGGTGCCGGGCGGAGTAGGGCCCATGACCATCTGCAGCCTTATGATTAACACTCTGCAGGCCGCTAAAAACCGCAAATAACACGCCTCTTACGCGATGCAAGTCATCCCGCTATACGTCAGCCTGATCAGCCTTATATTAGGGTTAGATCAGGCTGAAATTGTTTTTGTTGGCGACGCCATGCAGCATCAGGCCCAGCTTGAGGCCGCGAGGCGTCCCGGCAACAAATACGATTACACGGGATGCTTTGACGACATCCGTCCCTATGTCGAGAGTGCCGACTATGCCGTCGTCAATCTTGAGACGCCCATAGGCTCCACCAATTTCACGGGCTATCCCTGTTTCAATTCGCCCGCATCTTATGTCGACGCGCTCGCCGACGCCGGTTTTGACCTGTTTCTGACAGCCAATAATCACACGCTCGACCGCGGCGACAACGGCCTCCACGCCACCATAGACAGCCTCGACAGACGCGGCCTCGACCATATCGGCACATACCACGACCACTCTCACCGTGACACCACAAACTGCCTCGTAAAAAACATCTCGGGCATCAAGGTTGGCTTTGTCAACTATACATACGGCACCAACGGCATAAGCGTTCGCAAAGACGCCGTGGTCAACTATATCGACACGGCCCTTATAAGCCGCGACATCGAGACGCTACGCCGTGACGGAGCCGAGATAATTACTGTCGCGCTTCACTGGGGCAATGAGTATCAACTCATTAACAATCAGTCACAAACGCGCCTCGCACATTATTTGGTCGACAAAGGCGTTGACCTCGTCATCGGAGGACACCCGCATGTTATCCAACCCATGGAAATTGTTGATTCGCCGACTACAGGGCGTAAATCGCTAATTGTCTACTCATTAGGTAACTTCATCTCCAACATGAAGACACGCGATACCCGTGGGGGCGCCATGCTCCGAGTCAAATTAGGCCGCGATACTGACGGCCGCGCGCAACTCATCGACGCCTCCTATCGACTCATTTTCACTTTGCCACCTGAGAATGGCAAAAATTTCCGCGTCGTCGACGCCCGTGACTATCTGATGAACTCTAAAGGGCTGTGGCACAATCGTTGCAAAGACTTCGTCAAATCCGCCACCACCATCTTCCGCACCCACAACAAAAACGTCCAAGAAGAATAAAACGGTTCCTAATGAATTCAACTCTGTTGCATCCCGGCTGTAAATGCGCCCTCAAATAAATATCACGTTGCTAACTTAGCGCCATAGGCACACAAATTTATTTCAACCACCTCAGCAGTAGGGACATGCCTTTGGCATGTATAACTTGGCCACCACGTAAAGCCATTTATATCTCTTATCATCAATTCTTTACGCGAACCGGGGACTCTTTCTGTATATCAACTCTGTTGGCATCCCTGCGGGTAAAGCCCATCAAATGCCCGTTGCTAACTTAGCGCCATCGGCGCGTCAGCGCTGCAGCGCAGCGCCGTAGGTGAGCCTATGACAAGCTGACTGTAGGTCAGCGCAGTCATAGGTAATTAATCACAAATGATAATTCACCCTGTAGGGGTGACGCATCCTTCTAAATCTCATCTATTTGAGCACCAACACACTATACCCGTAGGGATTACATGCGCGGCCACAGACCGCTTACAACCCCGGAATACGCTCGCAACGCATTTTTGGGACCTTACACATCTAAAATATTTCTCGAAGAGAATAAACTATTCCCCTGCATTAGACGGCTTGAAAATCTCGAAACTATTATCGGTATAAAAAACCATTATGCTCTGTATGCGCTTTGAGCGGTCTGCATTTAGAGTATATGCTGACGACTTTGCAAAATCATGGATGTCTGCCTGATTTTCGCTACCCAAACTCGGCTGAGCAGGTCTCTGAGCCCTATCTCCGGTCAAATCGACGAGCTTAGATTTTTCCGACCCGCTTTCAGTTAACTCGTCTGCAAAAAGAATATCGCCCGCAGTAGACTGATTTACAACATCTTCATCATCCGATAGAGACGAAAAGAGCCCATCTTTAGGCTCTGAGGATTCAATATTTAAAACACTCTCCATCTCCCCGTCACCAAAAAGCAACCACATCACGTTTAGCTCGGGAAACGTATCATGAATCTTACGAATCAGGTCACTCGAGATTTTTTTTGCACCGTCACCCTGATTACGCCGGCCATTCAGTAATTGTGAAAGAGTAGGGCGGGGTATCTGAGCTGCGTCTGCAAATTGAGAACTCGACAACTGTTTACGCTCCATAAAGGACTTTAAACGCGAAATTATGTTACTTTTATCTGTTTCCATATGGAAATTTACATTTTCATAGCGATACGCAAATGTAATCAATAAAATCAAATTATCCAAATTTGCAATCGCAAATGCCGCACCTAAATTCACTGTATGCAAACACAAATTATATCTTACCAATCTCAACTTGGCTATAAATAATTTAAAGCGTAGATTCATATTATCATATCATCACACTAATAATCAGAACATTACATGCAACCAAACTGTAACATTACCTGTCACGCTATATAAAGCGTTTAATAATTTAAACATACACTATAAAAATAACGCATAATTAGTATGATTATCAGCTTACAACGACTAATAATTACTAATGTTAATTACTTTCCCAAGCCTAAATGATGAAACTCCAAACCGTTCTAAAGTGCAAATTAGCGAAGTGAATTTGTATTTCGTTTCTTGAAAATCTTTAGTGAGATTATAAATCGGACCGGTAAATTTTCGTTTGCGAAACTTATTTTTTCTAGTTTGCAATTGTAAAATTTGATTTTAAGAACATTCAAATTGCAAATTCAAACCATTCCTATCTCAAAATTTCAAAATTCACTTACGCCTCTAAAGAACGTTTATTTTATAACAATCTCAGCGCGTTAAAGTATCAATATTTTAGAGCTAAAGTATCTGCATCTTTCATATTATTAACAATTTATAGAAACCTTAGCTTAATTTCGACAATACTCTACAAAACACTCAGAAAAATCAATGCACCAAATAATCGCTTAAAAACATCATTAGCTCCGGTAATCAGACTCATCAGACTCATCAGACTCATCAGACTCATCAGACTCATCAGACCCATCAGACTCATCAGACTCATCAAACTCATCAGCCTCATCAGCCCCATCAGACCCATCAGACTCATCAACCTCATCAGACTCATCAGACTCATCAGACCCATCAGACTCATCAGACTCATCAGACTCATCAGTCTCATCAGACTCATCAGATTCATCAGACTCATCACACCAATCAGACCCATCAGACCCATCAGCCCCATCAAACTCATCAGACCCATCAAACTCATCAGACACATCAGCCTCATCAGACTAATCAGACTAATCAGCTCCATCAGCACAACATACACATTAGCCCCGTCAAACTCACCAGACCCATCAGCCCCATCAGACCCATCAGCCCCATCAGACTCATCAGACACATTAGACACATTAGATACATCAGATATATCAGACTCATCAGACTAATCAGCTCCATCAGCACAACATACACATTAGCCCCGTCAGACTCATCAGACCCATCAGCCCCATCAGACTCATCAGACACATTAGACACATTAGATACATCAGATATATCAGACTCATCAGACCCATCAAACCCATCAGACTCCAAAATATTTATTTCTATTATTCATCGGCAGGGTATATCAAAGAGTCATTATATTTTCGCCACCAATTATATTATCTTAAATTCATCAGAACACAAATTTAACATAATATTAATTATGTATTTTATGCGAAGGGATTTATATGATAAGTTACAGGAATTTCGGCAAATTGTGATTATGGTTTATTTGGCGCGCTTCATCTAACCAATTTAATAGGAAGTTCGTTTGGAACTCATGTGCATCATGTGCAATTGGATTATTTATGTGACCGTCTCCATGGCTCATCGTGACATAATTATTCTGTCATAATTTGTGAGCATTTGCCGGATTGGCTAATTTTGCATTTAAACCATACCCATTTAATCATTGATAAAAAATGATTATCACTTGCAGATTTATGCCCAAAGGCATTTGCCTGAATTTGTTCGGAACTTTTTGGACAAGGGATTCAAGTTGGATTGATAAATATGTTATCAACCATGAGAAGATTCACACTGCGCAGCAGCGTGAATTACTCTTCATCCCGTTTTACATTTTCTACATACTCGAGTGGATCGTCAAGCTACTAAAATACAGGAATATGCAAGACAGCTATTACAATATTTCGTTTGAAAGAGAGGCTTATCTATACGGTCATGATCTCTCGTATCTACAAAATAGAAAGCATTATACATGGTTAAAACATTTGTCAAAACGCTGGAATAATCCGGTTTAGACTTACCAATGCCCAATGGCCTATAGATAAATAATAGTTTGATAGCTAATAATTTATACCGATATGAATTTAAAAGCATGGATTGAGGCGATGCGTCTGCGCACACTGCCTGTTTCGATAGCCGGCGTTCTAACAGCCGTGGCATACGCCATACTCGACGGCTGCTTCATGTGGATGCCGGCCCTACTCTGTCTCATTTTTGCACTATTAGCTCAGATTGCATCAAATTTTGCAAATGAATATTATGACTTTAAGGGAGGCCTTGACCGTGTCGGTCGTGAAGGGCCGAGACGCGGTGTCACCGAGGGCGACATCTCTCCCCGTGCCATGAAGACAGCAACATATCTGACGCTCGGCATGGCATGTGCCATAGGCTGCAGCCTGATCTTATGGGGCGGTTGGTGGCTACTCGCTACCGGCATAGTCATCGCATTGGCTGTCGTGGCATACAGCACAGGTCCCTACCCCTTGTCACATCATGGCTTAGGCGAAGTGGCCGTCATGTTTTTCTTCGGCATTATCCCCGTCAACCTGACATATTATATCATGTCTTCGGCGTGGTCCACTGACGTATTTTTAGGGTCGCTGTCGATTGGCTTTATGGGTGCAAACGTATTGATCATCAACAACTATCGCGACCGTGACGATGACGCAGCTGTTGGCAAACACACACTTGCTGTCATGTTCGGTCTTAAGACAATGGCCGCTATCTATCTGATAGACGGACTTATGGCTGTATTGTTGATGCTACCTACATGGCTCAGAATGTCTTCCATAACTTTAATTGTGCCTGCAATTTATTTAGTCGGCCACATTTTCCTGTCTATAAAAATGAGACATTTGTCAGGACATAAACTCAACCCCTTGTTAGGCATGACCGCTATACTTATGTTTATATATGCTTTCCTATTCCTATTGACGGCCATTTTTTCGTAATAAAAGGTCTTCAAGAGCATCCATAAATTTGTACCTTTGCATAAATTTGTCATCAATATGAACATCAAAAAAATATCTGCGGAATTCATAGTGAAGCGTAAGGTCAGATTCTCAGACCTTTATTCTCTTTTAATTCTCACTCCCGCCGATTTGTCTCCGCTGCCCGAGATACTGCCGGGCCAATTCGTGCAAGTCGAAATAGCCGACTCAAAGACGACATACCTAAGACGCCCTATTTCAGTCAATTTTGTAGACTATGAGCATAACGAGCTATGGCTGTTGGTCCGCGCTGCCGGTGACGGCACACGCCATCTGACAGCCGCTGCGGATGGCGCAATTATCAATATCGTTCTCCCGCTCGGCCGCGGTTTCAGTATCCCACAGTCGCACGAGAGCCGCATTCTTCTCATCGGCGGCGGTGTCGGCGTAGCCCCCCTGCTCTACTTCGGTGCGCGTCTCGCCGAGGCCGGCATAAGGCCCGAATTCCTTCTTGGCGCACGCTCGGCCTCTGATCTCTTGGAGACCGAATATTTCGAGCAGTACGGCAAACTTAACATCTCGACCGAAGACGGTACGGCCGGTGAAAAAGGCCTCGTCACCGTCAACAGCGCGCTTGACCGCCCGTTTGACATGATAGCCTGCTGCGGCCCTATGCCCATGATGAAGGCCGTCGCAAAAATCGCCCGCGACAAAGGCATCGACTGCGAGGTTTCGCTCGAGAACATGATGGCATGCGGTCTCGGCGCCTGCCTCTGCTGTGTAGAGAAAAATTCTGAAGGCCATAATGTCTGCGTCTGCACTGACGGCCCCGTATTCAATATCAATCAGTTATCATGGTAGATTTATCTGTAAAATTAGGACAGCTCTCGCTCAAGAATCCGGTCCTGACAGCGTCAGGCACTTTCGGCTACGGCGAGGAATTTGCCGATTTCGTCGACCTCAACCGTCTCGGCGGTTTTATCGTCAAAGGCACAACGCTTGAACCGCGCGAAGGCAATGACTATCCGCGCATGGCCGAGACTCCGTCAGGCATGCTCAATGCCGTCGGTCTGCAAAACAAAGGTGTAGACTATTTTATCGAACACATCTACCCTCGCATCTCGCATTATCAAAGCGAGATTATAGTCAACGTCTCCGGCAAATGCGTCGAAGACTATGTCGCCGTCTGCGAGAAGCTCTCGGCGCTCGACCGCATACACGCCATTGAGGTGAACATCTCATGCCCCAACGTCAAACAGGGCGGCATGGCCTACGGCACGACCTGCGCCGGCGCTGCCGAGGTGACTTCGGCCGTTCGCAAGGCGTGGCCGCGCCACATGATTGTCAAGCTCTCGCCCAATGTGACGTCTATCGCCGACATCGCGCTGGCTGTCGAGGATGCGGGCGCTGACAGTGTTTCGCTCATCAACACCCTGCTCGGCATGGCTGTCGACGTCGAGCGTCGCCGCCCCTGCCTCTCTACAGTCACAGGAGGCCTTTCAGGCGCAGCCGTAAAGCCTGTTGCGGTTAGAATGGTGTGGCAGGTAGCCAAGGCTGTCAAAATCCCCGTAATCGGCCTTGGAGGCATCATGACGGGACGTGATGCTCTCGAGTTCATTATGGCCGGCGCCACAGCTGTCGAAATCGGCACGGCAAACTTCATCGACCCGAAGGCCACAATACATGTTTTAGACGGAATAAACGAGTTTTGCGTCCGTCAGGGTGTCAAAGACATACACGAACTCATAGGCATAATCTGACGCTGTCAGACACCGCCTTCTTTACGACAGACAATTACTCGCCCGTCGGCATCAAGATTCAGAATTATTGTTCCCGAAATAAATTCGGTCGCCTCTGTCTCGCGCTCAAAAGGCTCGATTGACACGAGGCGACCGTTGTCGTCTATAGTAACTACAGACAGGCTGTACAGCTGTCCGTCACTGATAACTTTATGACTTAGAATCCGTCTCATCAGTCGACTGAGGCGATGCTGTCTTCGACCGCAGCTGTGGCCGTACTGTCAGCCTCGACTTTTTCCTCTCGGCGGTTAAGCGGAGTGACCATGCGCTGACGGTAACGCTGGTTGTAAGCCTCTGCATTAAGACGATTGCGTATCAACATTATGCTGTCGGCCCACAATGTCGTCTGCTGTTTGGGACGCAGCGACATATAGCCGTAGATACGCTCGATTATGCGCGTAGAGTCCGTTGCAAACTTAATTTCCTGCCATCCGTCGCCGTTGATGTCTGAGTTTATCACCTCGCGGGCTCCGTCGCCATACTCGGCAACTATACTCCAGACCGACGGCTCGGAGTTATTGACAAACTTAGCACGCCACGTGTACGAGTCGCCGGCCTCCCAGTTTTCGTCACGATTAAGCGCAAAGGTCACAATCTTTGACGGCGACAGATCGCTGACACTGATAAACGGCGAATTTGACCAGACATCGACCGAGTCGCCGGCCACCGAAACAGCTTCGGCCGCGATGCGGTTGCCAGTCTCGGCTATTCGCGTCTCGAGAATCTCTATGGTCCTGTCGTAGACCTCCATATAACGCCCAATATTGTGCCCGTACCAGTCAAATGACGTGTCTAACTGAGCCTGCGTGACTCCGTGACGCGCAAGCACCGACTGTTTCATAACAGACAGCATAGAGTCGGACGGATAATCACGGCGATTAAGGTCAACGACCGACTCCGCAATATGCATATCGGCCATCAGAGAGGCCATTTCGTCAGGCTCTATTACGTATGACGGCACACGGTTGCACGACGTTACGGCAAGTATGACAGCCACGGCCGCAGGCAACGATTTAAGCTTTGCGGCCATTTTCATCATTCTCAGCCTCAGCCTGTTCGAGACTTGTTTCCTTGCCCGAGCCGAGATATTTGGAGTAAAAAAGTATCAGAATGATAACACCGACCGTTATGGCTGCGTCAGCAAAGTTGAACACCGGGTCAAAGAACGAGAACGTCTCGCCTCCGACAAACGGCACCCACTGGGGCCACACAAACGAAAACAGCGGGAAATAGAACATGTCGACCACAAGCCCGTGGAACAGCGACGAATAACCCTCGCCCCACGGCACAAACTGTGCCACAGCCGGCGGGAACGGATTATTGAATATCTCGCCGTAAAACACACAGTCAAAAATATTTCCGGCGGCTCCGGCCGTTATCAGCGACACGCAGGCCACGAGTCCGACCGGATATTCACGGCGTCGGCAAAGACGCACAATAATCCACGTCAGCACACCGACCGCAACGATTCTGAACAATGTCAGAAACAATTTGCTGCCGAACTCCATGCCGAAAGCCATACCGTTGTTCTGGACAAAACGGAGATGAAACCAAGAGAAGATTTCGATATCCTCGCCCCAGTACATGTGAGTCTTGACGGCAATCTTTATAATCTGGTCAATGACAATGACCAACAACGCTATTATTACGGCGACAGTCGCTTTAGATAACTTCATGAAGCAAACGATCGTATTACTTTTTAGCAAGCTTTGAGTCAATGCTGAGCGTGGCGTGGGGCACGGCGCGCAGACGTTCTTTGGGAATAAGACGGCCTGTTTCGCGACAGATGCCGTATGTCTTGTTCTCGATGCGTACCAATGCAGCCTGAAGATGCTTGATAAACGAACGCTGACGTTCGGCTAAACGCGCCGTCTCCTCACGACCGAGTGTCGAAGCGCCTTCCTCAAGCACCTTGAATGTCGGAGACGTATCTGCGATGTCATTGCCATTGCTGTTGCTCAGCATGGCGCACAAGCTGTCATATTCACGCTGTGCCTTATCTAATTTTGCGAGGATCAGTTCTTTGAATTCCTGTAGTTCCTCGTCACTGTATCTTGTTTTTTCAGACATAATCTTATCAGTTTAAGCTTATCATTACTTTGGCCTCAACTCCGTCGAGGTCGATTGTCTCAACGCCCTCATCGGTGTTGAGCGGCTCGACTGAAATCGACTCTGCGAGCACCTGACGTGCGATATAGTCACCGAATTTTCGGACAGCGTCGTCAGTCTCGGCATTAGGCTCGAAGACGAGGTTGATGCGATCAGTAATCTCGTAGTCACGCGATTTGCGGATATTCTGCACACGGTTGACGATATCGCGGGCAACACCCTCGAGACGAAGTTCAGGCGTAACCGTAATATCCAATGCTACAGTCAGGTTACCGTCATTAGCGACAAGCCAGCCGGGGATATCCTCTGACAGAATCTCAACATCGCCGGCGTCAATTCTTGCGACAGCGCCGTCGGCGAGCGTGATGTCGATTGAGCCTTCGCGCTCGAGACGGGCGATGTCTTTCTGCTCCATGGCCTGCAGGGCTGCGGCGGCAGCCTTCATCTGCTTGCCTAATTTCGGGCCGAGCTTCTTGAAGTCAGGCTTGATGCGTTTGACAAGGACGCCCTCGTCGTTGCCGACAATGCGCATTTCCTTGACATTCACTTCGTTGAGTATCAGCTCGCGCATACTTTCAAGATCGTTGCGCTGGCGCTCGTCAAGCGCAGGTATCATCATGGCCGACAGCGGCTGACGCACCTTAAGATTGCTCTTGCGGCGGAGCGAGAGCACTATCGAGGTGACGCGCTGAGCCACATCCATACGCTCCTCGAGCGCCTTGTCAATTGCTTTTTCATCGACAGCGGGCCACATGGACAGGTGGACAGACTTGGTGTCGTCGCCCATCAGGTCACAATACAGACGGTCAGCGTAGAACGGCGAAACCGGAGCCATCAGCTGGGCGATGGTCTTGAGGCAGGTGTAAAGCGTCTGATATGCCGAGAGCTTGTCTTCGGTCAGACCGCCGCCCCAGAAACGTTTGCGGTTAAGGCGCACATACCAGTTAGACAGATTGTCGATGACAAAGTCATTGATGGCACGTGCGGCACGGGTAGGCTCGTAATCGTCGAGAGCTGTCTCCACGTCCTTGATGAGCGTATTGAGCAGCGAGATAATCCAGCGGTCAATCTCGGGACGTTTGGAGAGTTCGATTTCTTTCTCCTCGCCGGTGAAACCGTCCACGTTGGCATAGAGTGCAAAGAACGAGTATGTGTTGTAAAGCGTAGAGAAGAGTTTGCGCGACACCTCGGCGACACCTTCGGGATTGAATTTCAGGTTGTCCCACGGCGCCGAGTTGGCAATCATATACCATCTCAGCGGGTCAGAGCCGTATTTCTCGATAGTCGAGAACGGGTCGACGGCATTGCCGAGACGTTTTGACATCTTGTCGCCGTTCTTGTCAAGCACGAGGCCGTTAGAGATGACAGTCTTGAACGAGACCTTGTCGAATACCATGCCGGCGATGGCGTGGAGCGTGAAAAACCATCCGCGTGTCTGGTCGACCCCCTCGGCGATGAAGTCAGCGGGATAGACCTCGCCAGAGTCAAGAGCCTCTTTGTTCTCAAAGGGATAATGAATCTGAGCGTAAGGCATCGAGCCGGAGTCAAACCACACGTCGATGAGGTCACTCTCGCGACGCATCTCCTTGCCGGTCGGCGAAACGAGCACGATATCATCGACATACGGGCGGTGCAGGTCGATAAGTTCATAGTTGGCCTTGTCATATTTGCCGGGCACGAATCCGCGGTCTTTGTAGGGATTTGATTTCATTACACCGGCCTCTACCGCGCGCTCGATTTCGTTATAGAGAGTCTCGACGCTGTCGATGCAGATTTCCTCCGTGCCATCCTCGCTGCGCCAGATGGGCAGCGGTGTGCCCCAGTAGCGGCTGCGCGAGAGATTCCAGTCCTGAAGATTCTCAAGCCACTTGCCGAAACGGCCTGTGCCGGTCGATGTCGGCTTCCATTTGATGGTGTCATTGAGCTCCATCAGACGCTCGCGCACGGCTGTGGTCTTGATAAACCACGAGTCAAGCGGATAGTAGATGACGGGCTTGTCAGTACGCCAGCAGTGGGGATAGCTGTGGGTATGTTTCTCGATTTTAAATACCTTGCCCTGCTGCTTGAGGTCCATGCAGATTTCGATATCGAGCGTCTCGTCCTCAGGCTTTTTGGTAGCGTCATATGCGTTCTTGACATACTTGCCGGCCCAGCGGCTGTAAGCCTCGACGTCGACAGAGCTCTTGACGAACTCGGGGTCAAGGTCTTCAATCGTATAGAAACGACCGCGCATATCGACCATCGGACGGCGGTTGCCGGCACGGTCGGTCACAAACAGCGGCGGGATGTCGTTGAGTTTAGACACACGGAGGTCATCGGCGCCGAATGTACCGGCGATGTGTACGATGCCCGTACCGTCTTCTGTTGTAACGTAGTCACCGGGGATGACGCGGAAGGCGCCCTCACCGGGATTGACCCACGGAAGCAGCTGCTCATAGTGCAGGCCGACGAGGTCTTCGCCCTTGACCGTTGCGACGATTTCATATGGCACGAGTTTGTCACCCTTCTTGTAGTCAGCGAGAGCGATGTCTTTGGCTTTGGGATTGAAAAGGCTGCCGACAAGAGCCTCGGCACAGACCACAGTCTCAGGCTCGCCGCCGTAGGGATTATATGTGCGGATTATGTTATAGACGATTGACGGGCCGACACAGAGGGCCGTGTTTGACGGCAGTGTCCACGGAGTCGTGGTCCATGCAAGGAAGTAGGGCTTGCCCCACCCCTTCATCGGCTCGATAGGGTCGGTGGCGAGGAACTGAGCCACACAGGTCGTGTCCTTGACGTCGCGGTAGCAGCCGGGTTGATTGAGCTCGTGAGAGCTGAGACCCGTGCCGGCGGCCGGCGAATACGGCTGGATGGTGTAGCCCTTGTAGAGATAACCTTTCTTATAGAGCTGAGCAAGCAGCCACCAGAGAGTCTCGATGTAACGGTTATCAAAAGTGATGTACGGGTCTTTAGTGTCAACCCAGTAACCCATCTGCTGTGTCAGAGTCTCCCACTCACGGGTGTATTTGAGCACCTCGCGGCGGCAGGCTGCGTTATAGTCATCGACAGAAATTTTCTTGCCGATATCCTCTTTTGTGATACCGAGTGACTTCTCAACGCCTAACTCGACGGGCAGACCGTGAGTGTCCCAACCGGCTTTGCGCTTAACATGAAAACCGCGCATGGTCTTGTAGCGGCAGAAAAGGTCCTTGATTGTGCGGGCCATGACATGATGGATGCCCGGCATACCGTTGGCCGAGGGCGGCCCTTCATAAAACACAAACGAGGGACAGCCCTCGCGCTCTTTCATGCTCTGCTCAAAGAGCGACGCCTCACGCCACTGCTCGAGCACTTCTTTATTGATTTGGGAGAGATTGAAACGGTTATATTCGTTGAATTTCTTCATCGCGCCAAAATAATTGTATGTTTCTGTTTATTTGGGCACAAATTTACAAAAACTTAGCCAATCCAACTAAATTTTGCAGTGCCAAAATCTGCCGTTAATGTGGAAATTACAGTCGGTAGATGGTCAAGTCGGGCATCCATCTATTACGAGGTGAGCAACAGCCGGCCTCAGTATTCAAAAATCAGGCGTTTAGGAGACGGAGGAATTCTTCGCGCGAAAGACCAAGAGTGCGAAGATTTGATTTTATAATAAACTCGGGGATTGGATCGACATGTGTCTGGAAGATAACCGGCCGAAGCATGCCGGCCTTTGACCAAGCCTCATGGCCGCCTTTTGTGCGAACACAGCATAAGCCAAGAGCGCTGAGCACTGCACGGAATTGAACAATACTGATATAGAAAGTGCGCCCATCAGACGAAAACTATTTGGGCGGGTGCTACAATCTTCTCAAAGCCTATATCCGAGTTTACTAAATGTTTAAGCTCAGGTTTTTTGAGAAGTGTGGTAAACGCAGGAGCGCGGAGAGTGTGGCGAGTAGTCTTCCACCCACGTGCGGCGAGGTCATCAAGGAGTGTTCCATTTTCGACGCAGGTCACGATATAGAGCTGAAAACACTCATAGAAAGCCGATATGGCCTCATTGAAGGTAGCACCCGATGACGACAAATCAAGCGCCGGGCAGTAGGCAATCTGCTGTCCCGCGTCGGCGAACACATAAAACTCGATATTGAATTTATAGTGCCGTTTATCGCTATTTGTTGCGGTGGTTCTCAATGAAACTTTGGTTTTGCGCTCTTTAGTGTCCAATTTATTAATGCTTTTGTGTGAGTTATTGTTGGACATTAAAAGTTAATCAAATGTTTTACCGACTATCGCATTGGTAAATATATTTGATATTTTGTATCACATTCATAGTCTCACTCGTACAAATATACGAAACAATAACCAAAATCGGAAATTAAATCGTAAGAATATGACGTGTAAAGAGATTTTGCTTACAAAATTTTACAAACGCAAAAACAGAAGTTGCACCGTAAAAACTTACGATGCAACCTCTGCACTCAAAATTTCAATCTTTAATGATATATTTACTTGAATTCAGGTCATTATATGGCTTTCAACGACAGATCTTTGCGGTCGTGCCGTCAGTGTAGCGCACGATATAGATGCCGTGAGGGAGTGCGTCAACCGATTTTGAGCCGACTGTGGCTCCGTCTATGCTGTAAATTGACACTACTTCGCGCTCGGCTACGTTGACGTCATCAATGCCCGAGCTGCGTGTCACTGTGTAGTGCGCGGTTACGACCGCAGGTTTCTCAAAGAACGACTGTATGGCCTCGTTTGTCATCTTCACGTCATACTCGCCCTCGGTCTTGAATGTGAGTTTGCCGTCTACAATCTCATAGTCTGATGCCGCGGCAGGATTTTCGTTCTTGGTGACAACAAACTCAGTCGGTTTCTCTTCAAAGATAGACTCGGAAGTCAGGTCAATCTCCTCGCCGGTCTTAACCGAAACAGGTACAAGTATCTGCTCGCCCATCTGACAGTTAACGGGGATTGAGACAATCTTGCTGGCCTTGTAGAGCGACGACAGAGGAATTTTGTTGCCGTAGAGTCTCAGCTCGTAGAGATTGGTGATACCTGTGACATCAAAGTCTTCAAGCTGATTGCTGTTGGCGTCAATGCTCTCTATGCTCGTGAGGCCCGAGAGATCAATCTCCTTGATTTTATTGGCGTGGAAGTGGAGAATAGCGAGCTTAGACATGCCGGCCACCTTAAGATTCTCGATTTGGTTATTATACAAGCGCAGGTCAACGAGTTCGCCGCAGACAGTGGCGTCAAGCGCAGTCAGGGCGTTGTCAGATAAATCGGCCTCGTTCAGCTGGTCGCAGCCAGTGATGTCCAAATCATTGATTTTATTCTTGTTAGCTAACAGAATCTTCATTCCCGAGCAATCCTTGACGTTAAGGGTTTCGAGAGCGTTGTTATACACTTCCATTCTGAAGAGCGTGGCTATGCCGCTCGCGTCAAGTGATTTGAGTGAGTTGTTATATGCCCAGAGCTGACGCAGAGACGAGCAACCGTCAAGCTTGAGAGTCTCAAGCTCGTTATTGTTACATCTGGCGTCCTCGAGACTTGCGAGACCGGAGAGGTCAAGTGATTTGAGGGTGTTGTTTTCACAAGCGAACGAACGCAGCTTCACGCACCCACTTAAGTCGAAGTTCTCCAAGACGTTATTGTAAGCTATAACCTCCGTGAGCGCCTCGCAGTTCTTAAACGAGACGTTTTTCAACTGACCCTTTCGGTTAACGGGGTCTTCGGTCTGCAGATAGATTTTCTGAAGGTTTTTTTTGCCCGAAAGATCAATGTCAGTCAGAGTAGTGCCCATCAGATAGACTTCCTGAAGTTTGTCGCAGCTTTTCAGGTCGCAGACCGTGACAGGGCTCTCAGACAGACTTAGGTAAGAAAGCTCGGGGAGCGACGTGGCCTTGAACGAGGTGATGCCGGTCATATAGCTGTCGATGTCAGTGATTGACGCGTCAGCCTCGACAGACTTGATTGTCACCTTGTAGTTTCCGGCGTCGGCATACGTGTGGTCGAGTGTCTGCAAATTGGCGATGCCTGCGCCTGCGCCCTTATAGCTTTTGGCCTCAGAGCCGTCACCGTAGTTTACTGTGATACTTTTGCCGGAAGTGATTGAAACCCAAATCATCTTTGATTCACCTTGATTGGCGTTCCAGTTGAATTCGACTTCATCAGCCGATGCAACCCCTGTGGCAACGAACGTCATTAATAATGAAAGAAAAGTAGCTTTTTTCATATAATAAATAGTTTTATGTACGCGGCGAAAATAATCATTCTGACCGGCATAAGGCTTATACCAGTTTAAGAATGACATAAAAGACAAAAAAATATGGTAAATTTCTTATTTTATCTTGCCGCGGATAACATCTCGCTTAATACGGCTGAGATATTCGGGTGTAATTTCAAGATATGAGGCGATAATGCGCTGTGGCACTCTGCGGATTATTTCCGGACGTTGATTCCATAGCGCAAGAAAACGCTGCACAGCGCTGCCGTTGCGTACGTTTGAATTTATATGTTCCAAATACCACAACTCACCATAAGCAATGTTGAGCATCCATTTTGCCACATCAAGGTTTCGGTCGACAAGATCCCAGAAATCTTTTTTAGTCACCATAAGCATGACGGATTCACAACATGCCTCAATACGGTAATACGACGGCTCACCCCTCCAGAAACTATACATCGACATGAATAAGGTGCCGGGCAGACCGAAGGCAAAAGTGCGCTCGCGGTCGCCGTCCATATCCACATATCTTATAATGCCCTCCTTGACAACATATACGTTACCGTTCACTTCGCCGGTCTCGATAATAGGCTCACCCGCAGCAAACGGTATCTCTTTTGCCAACGCAAGAAATTTGTCGACCTCTTTCCCGTTCGGATCAAGGCCCACTTCCTGACGGAGAAGTTCTTTTATGTTTTCCATATCGGCCGCCTTACAAACTTAAATAAATCTTTTATGTGACTGAATTGCAAGTCTATTGATATCTGCAAAAATAATGATTTATTCTAATAAATCAGCATTTTAATCAGATTTAAATAAGCAAATTCAACGAGCAGCGCGGGCGCCGGACGAGAATATCTACTTCTTCGGTTTGCGGCCGAGGGCGTGGCGGCGCTCATAGACAGGAAGGTCTTCGATGGGGATATTATTGAATTTCTTTATTAGCGGCAGGAAGTAGGCCCATAGCTGCTCGGGCGACAGCTTGGTGATTCGACGCACTGTCGGGTTGAGCAAAGCGTCAATCGTTCGTTCCTGTTCCGACGTGAAAAGACCTGAGCCAAAGAGCGCCTTAAGCTCTACAGGTTTCTCGTCGCGAAAGATATGGCCGAGGATACGCATCCGATGTTTGATGCGCTCCTTGCGCGCCTCACGGCGCTCCTTTGCTCGCTCGGCACGTCGACGAGCATCCTCAGCCATGGCGTCAGCTTCGGGCACCGGCGCCGGATGGAGATTGCTTTCGTCCAAGTGAGCGGCAACGCCTTCGGGCTTGCGGATTCGCTCGGCGTCGATAATGGCCGCTATGAGAGCATGGCAGAGCGAGATGTTCGCGGGGTCGGCAAGGATTTGTTGGATAAATTCGACGGGGATGTGGGCAGTGATAGTCTTCTGAGTTGATTTGCGTGTCTTTTTCATAATAGTCTTTGTGCGTTGTTTTTGCACAAAGATAGACACGCCCTCGACCGCAAAAGCGACTAAATTTGCCGGCCTGACCTTTTAACACTTATTCACACAAAGCTCTATCCCGTTTGCAGAGCAAAATGAATGAATCTTTGTGTCCAATTCATTCTGACTTTCTTCTATAGATTTATGGGCGGTATCAATAACTATTCTCTCGCTTTCCCACGGATTAAATATCCTATTTTCAATATCTTCCCATGTAGGTGGCTTCAAATTTTCGATTTCCATAATCCGAGTTTCTATTCTGTGCCTATACTCATTTTTATCAGAACAGATAACTTCTATATTGATACAAACACCGTGGTTACTTTTTGCTATATTTTCCCATGCCATACGTGTAAGATTTATCGGGTTACAGGAATCAACCACGATATGTAATCCAAACCTCAACTGTTCAGCGGCTATCCGATAGGCCAATTCGTAACCTTCAGCAACAACATCAATATGGCATAAGTCTCTCAATCCTTGTTCGATGGTATCAATTCGAATATATGGAATCTTATATTTCTTCGACAAAAATTGGGACAGTGTTGATTTCCCGGAGCCCGGCAAACCTGACATAATAAATAATATCGGTTTCATAAATAAATCGTTGGTTTATAAACCTATAGGCTACCGGCTATCCGATTTCTATATTGGACGGCATTGTTACATCTCTTTCAAAACGTAAAATTACACAAAATCCGCGAGAAACCTGAGATTGAGTTCCTCCTCCTACATAATGCGAAATTAAATCGCAAATACTATAACTGCGCGACAAGCTGCGAAGCGCGCGCAGTCACGCCTATGGCGATAGCCGAGGCTTACGATAGGCATGGGCTAACGCCGTTTCGTGACTGCGCATGCTACCGCGGCTTGTCACGATTGGGGAATGATTACCGGTTATCCGCCAGCTCCGCAAGCGCTACACGCTTGCGGAGCAAACGGTTGTAGAAAATTCGCACCTCCGGTGCTTTCTGACTATAGAGAAATCGCCCCTCCAGATTACGTGGCGGAATCGATGAAGGCGGAGACGGTGTTGATTTCCAATGATGTAGCGCCGACGCCTGTCATGGAGGCGAGGTAAGCGATGCGGTCATCATATTTGAGCCGCCCGGCTGCGGCGAGGGCTTTCAGAGCCTCGACGGGATAGCCGCGGCCCGTGCGTTTGTCTTCGACATAAAGAGCTGTCACGCCGTAACTGAGGTTGAGCCAGCGGCTCAGACGCTCGGTGTAACAGATGGCAAACGAGGGCATACTGCCTCTGAACGAGGCTATAATGCGCGCCGTGCGACCGATATATGAGTCGGTGACAACTGCTTTGGTCGCGATTTTGTGCTCTGACACTACAGCTTGGCGGGCGAGGAAAGCGGTGACGTCGCCGTCGGTAAACGGAGGTATCTCGCCGCCCGCTAACTCTATGGAGTGCTCGACCTCGGCAGCGATACGCGCCATCGTGGCTACGGCCTCGACCGGATAACGGCCTGACGCAGTTTCGCCCGAGAGCATAAGTGCGTCAGCCTGCTGAAAAACGGCATTTGCGACATCGCTGACCTCGGCACGAGTCGGACGAGGATTCTCAATCATCGAGTGGAGCATCTGCGTAGCGACGATGACCGGCTTATGGGCGGCGATGCAACGGCGTATCATCATAATCTGAATGCCGGGGATACGCTCGGCGGCAACCTCGATGCCGAGATCTCCGCGGGCCACCATTATGCCGTAGCTCGCGTCGAGTATCTCGTCGAAATTGTCGACGCCCTGCTGATTTTCTATCTTCGAAATAATCTTCATGTCGCTGTGGTGACGGTCAAGTTCGGTCTGCACAGCCTCCACATCATGGCGGTCACGGACAAAGGAATGAGCGATAAAATCGATACCCAAACCGACAGCCGATGCGATAACAGCTTTGTCACGCTCGCTCAGCGACGGCAAGTCGAGACGCACGCCGGGCAGGTTGACCGTCTTGCGAGAGCCGAGACGGCCGTCATTTAGCGCACGCACCATGATGCGGCCGTCAGGCTCGACCGACTCCGCGACAAATCCGAGCGCACCGTCGTCGATAAGGATGCGGTCGCCGGCCTTGACATCAGCGGCTATGTCGTTGTAGTTAAGAGCTATGCAATGCTGCGTCGTCAGGCGCGAGGCGTCGCCGACCATCACGAGGCGGTCGCCCTCCTTATAGTACAGGCTGTCGCTGCCATCGTCAGTCTGTACGGCAGTGGTGCGTATCTCCGGACCCTTTGTATCAAGCATCAAGGCTATGCGCGGCGATACAGCGCGGACATTTGCGGCAATCATGGCCATGCCTGCGGAGTCGAGATGAGCCGAATTCATTCTGACCACGTCCATGCCGTTGTCATATAAAGTTTTTATGAAGTCACGGTCGCAGTGTTTGTCTGAGATTGTGGCGACAATTTTCGTACGTTTAAGCATAAGTCATTCGTTTCAATAAAAAACGCCCCGGCCTCGTCTTTTGTTGACTGAGAGGCCGGGGCTATTATGTTATTAACCTATGCTTATTTTGTGCGGGCAAGGATAAGAGCCGAGCATGGCTCGACAGTCATTTTGCCGCCTTTGACCGTGCCGAGTCCGTCGGCGTTGATCCGGCCGTCGCGGGCTATGACGGTCCACTCGCCGCGACCGACCTTGACCTGTGCCGGCTCGTCAGCCGAGCCGTTGAAGATGACCTTAATCTCACGCCAGTTGTCGCCGTTGGCGTTGTCGATGAGGCTATAAGAAATCACATGCTCCGAGTCGATTTTGTCGAAGACAAGGTGTTTAGCGATATCCTCGGCCGAGGTCATGCGGAAAGCCGGATGTTCGCGGCGCAAACGGATGAGTTCGCGGTAATAATCAAACTGCTCACGGTTCTTGGCCTTAAGACTCCAGTCGATTGCATTAATCGAGTCAGGAGATTTATATGAATTGTGCACGCCTTTTTTATCGCGGAAAATTTCCTCACCGGCAAACATAAAAGGTGTGCCCTGCGAAGTAAAGACGATAGTCTGCGCTAAACGGGCTGCACGCTGACGCTGAGCCTCGGTCGAGCCGGGCATCGATTTGGCAAGTTTGTCGGTCAGCATCAGGTCATCATGACATGACACATAATTAATAATCTGTGTAGGCTCCGATGCGTAGGCAAACTTGGAGTTATTACCCTTGGAGTAGTCGACCTGCGGGTGGGCGGTCGAAGCGACGATGCCAATCTTGACTGTTTCCTTGCATCCCGTCTTGCCGGTGGCGAAACCGCGGTCAGTAGCGTCGCTGTAATGGCCCTTGACAGCATCACGGATGTCATCGCTGAAAACGGCAATTCCTTCCATCTTTGCGACATTCTCTTTAAGTGCGCGCTGATCAGCGGGCAGAGGCGAGTCACCGGCTGTCCAGCCCTCACCGTAGACAAAAATCGAAGGGTTGATTTTCTTAAGCTCGGCAGCCACGCGATTCATGGTCTCTATGTCGTGTATTGCCATGAGATCGAAACGGAAACCGTCGATATGGTATTCTTTAGCCCAGTATTTCACCGAGTTGACGATATAGTCACTCATCTGGCCACGCTCTGAGGCTGTCTCGTTGCCGCAGCCCGAGGCGTCAGAATAGCTGCCGTCAGGGCGGTGGCGGTAATAATAGCCGGGAGCTGTCTGCGAGAAGTTGCTGTCGTCGTTTGAGCCGGTGTGGTTGTAGACGACGTCCATCACAACACCTATACCGGCGTCATGCAGGGCCTTGACCATCTCTTTCATCTCTTTGACTCTCACGGCAGGGTCTGATGGATTGGTCGCGTAAGAGCCTTCGGGAGCGTTATAGTTCTGAGGGTCATAACCCCAGTTATACTGATTTGACGGCAGGTTTGACTCGTCGACCGAGTTGTAGTCATAAGACGGGAGGATGTGGACGTGTGTCACACCAAGTTCCTTCAAGTGGGCGATACCGGTCTTTTGACCGTCGAGTGTATGAGTATCCTCCTCGGTCATGGCAAGGAATTTGCCCTTGTTGACTATGCCTGACGATGGATGCATCGACATGTCACGATGGTGCATCTCATAGATGACGGCATCATTGATGTGCTTCACCTCGGGGCCCTTATCTGTAGCCCATCCTTCGGGATTGGTCTTGGCGAAATCGATGATGGCGGCGCGCTCGCCGTTGGTGCCTACGGCCTTGGCCCACACCCCGGGAGTCTCGTCTAACCAACGGCCGTCGATCTTGACAGAGAACGTATAAAATTTGCCATAGAGCTGACCCGGCAGAGTGGCAATCCATGTGCCCTTCTCGCCGCGCTTCAGCTCGATTGTCTCTATGGCCGGCGTGTTGCGGTCAGTATCATACAGACACAGACGCACGGCCTCAGCCTTGGGTGACCACAATCTGAAGTGTGTGCCGCGGGCATCTACACTTAATTCGAGGTCATCGCCGTCATAAACAGGCCACGACGCAAAGTCCTCATTCACTGTTTTATTATTACGGTTATCGTTCTGAGCCGATACAGCTGCAGACCCGATTAAAGCAAGCGCGCACAAAGCTGCCAATTTGGTTTTCATGTTTTAAAGTTATGCTTTTAATAGTAAGTCAAACTGCCTCGTCAGGCAGCAAAATGATATAATCTCTCAAAACTAAAGACCGTCTGCTACGGTCTCAAAAATAGAAACGCGGCAACTCAGCCGAGTGTCAAAACATTTTATCTTACGATAATGCGACGGGCAAAACGGTCGACCTTGACGATATAGTAACCGGCTGAAAGTTCGACAGTAAGCTGACCACCCGAGACGCAGGGCAGAGACTTGACAAGCTGCCCCGTCAATGCATAAATTTCGACCTTGCAGGGAGCATTGTCGGCATCGACATTTATCTCGACACGGTTACCGCTGACTTTGACCTCAGGGGCGTGACTGCCAAGCTCGTCGGCAGCCTCGGTGTGGCCATAAGGCGCACGGTCATCGGCAGATGCAACCACGGGCGAGGCGGAAGCCATGAAAGCAACCGTCACCAGCGCGAATGATATTTTCTTGATAAAGTTCATCTCAACTACAAAGTTACAAAAATATTGTGTAAACGTCAAGAGTTTTGATGCAAATCACACGCCCCGGCATGCTAAATAATGTGAAATTATCTATCTACTCTTGATCAACGTAAAAATCGGTTGATAAATTGAGCGTTAGCGCTGCAGCGCAGCGACGCATGTTAGCCTATGACAAGCCGGCTGTAGGCCAGCGCAGTCATAGGTAATCAGATTATATAGAAATAATGCAGTCTGTAGGACTGCCGCAAATATAATCAATTGTTAATCATAGCGGCGCACCTACAGCGCGCTATATTATAGAAACATTTATATACCACGGTAGCGCAGACCTACAGCCTGCTTACCGAGGCTTAACATGCTGACACCGCGATGCGGCTACGACCGCTAAAGCGGACGAATCTTTTGTTGTTTTAATATTTCAACCGAATTTTGCAAAAGTTCCATCACTTTCCGCCTATAAGCCCTCGTTTAATGCGTGAAAGCGTCTTAATCAGACGTGGGGCGGCGAGGTGAAGTTCGA
>CBCSTG010000015.1:0-70417 GCA_965143025.1 uncultured Bacteroidales bacterium | reverse complement strand
AGCAGGCCGACGGCCTGCTGCACTGTTGATATAGGGTAGCTATCATAGCTACTTTAGCTATTTTATCATTATATAAAATGACAGCCGCGAATCCAAAGGGACTCGCGGCTGTAGCGCATATTTGATTTTCTGCTAATCAGAGGAAGTACATACCGAGCGAGCCTGCCGATGTGAGGTCAAGCAGATGACTGTAGAAGCAGCTTACGATACCGATAAGCAGTATACCTGCGACTGTAATCCACAAGCCGAGACGCTCTGTAAATGACGAGCGGAACCATGCAATCTTACACTCGTCCTCGCTGATGAACATGGCCTTGACGACAAGGAGATAGTAGTAGAGCGAGACGATGGTGTTAATCAAGGCTATGAGCACAAGCACATAGATTGCGACCGACCCCTGATTGATTGCGCCGGTGAAGATAAAGAATTTCGAGAAGAATCCGGCAAAAGGCGGGATGCCTGCGAGTGAGAACATGGCGAGCATCATGGCAACCGACAGACGGGGATTAGTCTTGTAAAGTCCGCGGTAATCGTCCATTGAGACATGGCCCGTAGCATTCTCGATAGCTCCGATAACGCCGAAAGCGGCGAGGTTGGAGAAGATATAGACGAGGATGTAGTACATCATCGCTGCGACACCCATGGTATTGAAGGCTATGATGCCGAGCATGATGTAGCCGGCCTGCGACACTGACGAGAACGCGAGGAAACGCTTCATGTTACGCTGGCGGATGGCGAAGAGGTTACCGACGGTAATGGTCAGGATAATGAGTGCATAAAGCATCCACTCCCAGACATCGTGGTAAACGGCGCCGAACACCTGAGCGAGAATGACCATGAAAGCGAAAGCTGCGGCGCCCTTGGAGATAACCGACAGATAGGAGGTGACCGAGGTCGGAGCTCCCTGATAAACGTCGGCAGTCCAGAGGTGGAAGGGGACGAGTGAAAGCTTGAATCCGATGCCGGCGATGACAAAGGCAATCGCCATTACAAGCATAACGCTCATCGATGACGAAACGGCCACATAAATATTCTCGAAATACAGCGAGCCGGTCAGGCCGTAGACAAATGAGAGACCCATCATAAACACAGCCGACGAAAAGACAGCCGTGAGTATATATTTGACAGCAGCCTCATGGCTTTCGTAACGATTCTTGTCAAGGGCGACCATAGCGGCGAGAGGCAGCGACGCAGCCTCGAGGCCGATGACGAAGAGGAGGAAGTGACGGGCTGAAATCATCAGATACATGCCGAAGAGTGTCACAAGCAGCAGCTCGTAGAACTCGCCGCGACGGAAGTGCATCTCGTCGGAGTTGGCCCACTTTATTGATTGAATCAGGACGATGACGACACCGATATTAAGAATGTTCTTGATTGCGGCGATGACAGGCGAGGTTTCATACATGCCGGCAAATGCAGAGACGGAGCATCCGTTGACGCAGCATGATGACAGGCCCCAAGCGGTGAGGGCTGCAACCAAGATAGCGGCGAAACCGGGCAGACAGCGCAGTTTGCCCTGAGGCATGAACGTATCGTAGAGGAAGACTAACAGGAAGACGATCAACAGACCAATTTCCTGCTTCATTGCTAAAAACTGTGAGTAATCCATTTCTTGTTAATCTTATTAATTCAGGCCGAGCACCTTGAAGATTTCGGGACGGAAGGTGAAATTAATCAAATGGCTGAAGAAGTTGGGGAAACAACCGATGCCGGCCACGCAGATAATCAGAGTGGCTGTCGAGATGCGCTCCCACCATGTGGCGTCGCGGAGCTCGACGGGGTGAGCGAGCTTGAACTGACCGAAGAGCAGTTTGCCGACAACACGGAGGATGTAAACGGCGGTGATGACAATCGAGCAGCAGGCTATGATGGTGAAGACGAGGCGGAGCGAGCCTTCGCCGGCGAGATAGTCTTTCATGCCCTGTCCGAACGAGCCGACGAAGATGGTCATCTCAGCGACGAAACCGCTGAGGCCCGGCAGACCGAGCGAGGCCATACCGGCGATGACGTAGCATACGCCGAGATAAGGGATGACACGCATCAGACCGTTCATCTCACGGATATCGCGTGTGTGTGTCTGACCGTAAATCATGCCGATGAGTGCGAAGAAGAGGGCTGTCATAAGACCGTGAGAGAGCATCTGCATGATAGCGCCTGTCATGGCCGTGGTGTTATACATAAGTATGGCGAAGAGCACCAGACCGCAGTGTGACACCGATGAGTATGCGTTGATATACTTTAGGTCAGTCTGGACGCAGGCGCTGAACGCACCGTAGACAACCGAAATGCCGGTGAGGATGAGGAATATCCAGCCGAGCTCAGTGGCAGCCTCGGGCATCAGGAAGATGGCGACGCGGAAGCAGCCGTAACCGCCGAGTTTCATAAGGACGCCGGCGTGGAGCATCGACACAGCCGTGGGGGCCGAAGCGTGACCGTCAGGAGACCATGTGTGGAAGGGGAACATGGCGCCGAGCACACCGAAACCGACAAAAGTCATCGGAAAGAGGAAGTACTGCCAGCCGCGGCTGATTGAGGCGTTCTGAGAAATCTCGAGGAGATTCCATGTCAGTGTGCCGCCCTCGGGAGCCGAGTGGTAGTAGATGCCGATGAGGCCGAGCATCAGGAAGGCCGAGCCGCCCATGAGCATAAGGGTCAGCTTCATGGCCGAGTAGTTCTTGCGTCCCGAGCCCCAGACACCGATGAGAAGATACATCGGGATGAGGGCGACCTCATAGAACATGAACATGGTGAAGAGATCAATCGAGATGAAGAAGCCGAAGACGCCGGTCGACAGGAGGATGAGCCAAAGGAAGAACTCTTTGGGCTGGGGTATCTTCCATGATGCGAACGAGCCGGCGAATACTATAATTGACGACAGCAGCAGCATGGCAATCGAGATGCCGTCGACACCGACAGCGAGGTTTATGTTAAGCGGAGCAAACCACGACCACTCGCCGGTGAAGAGCATCGGGTCGGTCGCGCCGGCTGCGCGCTGCGCAAGATATTCGACAAGAAGATAGACCGACAGGGCTGTCAGGGCAACGGAGCCCGTGACGGCGACTGCGCGTATCTGCCTGATGTTGCGACAGAGGGCAAGACCGCCGAGCATGAGCAGCGGTATCACCACAAAATATATCAGGATATTGGAAAACATTGCAATTACTTATTTGATTGGTTTAAATCCCTTAGGTTAAATTAAATGAGGCAGAGGACAGTCACGCCGCCGAGCAAGAGGGCTCCGATGAGATAAATCCAGACATACATCTGTATCTGACCTGACTGGAGCGGTCTGATAAGCTCCGATGCTTTATTTGTCATAGTGGCGAACGAATCCATTGTGCCGTCGATGATGTGGCGGTCAAACCAAGCAATCGGGCGGCAGATGCCATTGAAAATAATCTTGTGGGTGATAAACATGTAAAGTTCGTCCCAGTAGAAACGGTGGAATGACCAGCGCCACAGATTGGGCAGCGCATTCTTGAATTTCTCGGGGAGATTGTTTTCCTTGCGGTACATAACGGCTGCGAGGGCGATGGCAACCACAGCCACAGTAAGGCTGACAGCTGCGACACTCCAGTCGAAGTGTGCCATGAAGTCATAGGGCTCACCGTTCCAGCTGACGAGGTTGCCAAAGGGGATGAATCCGGCCACACATGAGATAGCGGCAAGGATTATCAGCGGCAGAGACATCGTCCAAGGCTGGTCGTGGGGCACGTGATGGGGGTCGGCGACTTTGTGCTCTTTCCACCAGAAGATAAGGAAGTAGAGACGGAACATGTAGAACGCGGTCAGACCTGCAACCATCGACATCCAGACGTAAGCGAGCCAGTCATATTCGCCGCAGGCAGAGAGAATCTCGTCTTTGGAGAAGAAGCCCGAGAACGGGATGATGCCTGCGATGGCGAGACAGCCGATGAGGAATGTCCAGTGTGTGACAGGCATGTATTTGCGGAGACCGTGCATAGCGGTGTAGTCGTTTGATCCGATGGCGTGGATGAGAGCGCCGGCACCGAGGAAGAGGAGGGCCTTGAACATGGCGTGTGTGAACAGGTGGAACATCGAGGCCATGTAGCCGAGTGCCTCATGATGCTCTGGACGGGCAACGCCGAGCGAAACCATCATAAACGCAATCTGCGAGATGGTCGAGAAGGCGAGCACACGTTTGATATCGACCTGAGTGCAGGCGACCATGGCGGCATAGAATGCGGTCAAGGCACCCACTACGGTGATAATCTCGAGGGCGACGTTCTCCATCAGATAGAGGGGGAAGAGGCGCGCTACGAGATAAACGCCTGCGACGACCATAGTGGCAGCGTGGATGAGGGCCGAGACAGGTGTCGGGCCTTCCATAGCGTCAGGCAGCCAGATGTGCAGCGGCATCATGGCCGATTTGCCCATGCCGCCCATAAAGATGAGCACGAGAGCCCATGTCAGCACCGAGCCTCCGAGGAAGACCGGAGCGGCCGATGTCTCGAAGATATTGCGTATCGACTCGGCTGTGCCCTCGCTGACGGCATAGACACCGTTCATGCCCTCGACAGGAGCCGAGGTGAGGTCGGTGAAGTTGAAAGTGCCGGTGTAGAACGACAGAATCAGGATACCGATAAGGAAGCCGAGGTCGGCAAAACGTGTGACGATAAAAGCTTTCTTCGAAGCCGAAACGGCTGACGGTTTGGTGTAGTAGAAACCGATGAGGAGGTAAGACGAGGCACCCACGAGCTCCCAGAAGATATACATCTGGAAAATGTTAGTGGCGACGACCAGTCCGAGCATCGAGAAGCTGAAGAGCGACAGAAAGGCGTAGAAGCGCTGGAAACCGCGCTCGAAGACGCCGTGGTGGTCGCGCATATAGCCGAGGCTGTAGAGATGGACCATGAAAGAGATTGTCGTAATGACGACAAGCATCATGGCCGAAATCGGGTCAAGAAGGAAACCGAGGCGAATGACGAGTTTGTCAGTGAAGGCGAGCCATGTCTGATTGAAAATCACAGACTGGAGACGCTCGCCGGCAGCATTTACGAACTCGGGAGCCCCGCTGAAGAAATATTGAAAGGCCGTGGTGTAGGCAAGCACGAGCACAGTGCCCATGCCGAGAGTGCCGAGCACACCTGCGAGTTTATGTGTCATTTTCCCGCCGAAAAGGCCGAGGAAAATAAACATAAAGAGCGGAATGGCCAATATCAGTACAGGTATCGTAACATCCATAAGGCTTAAAATTTCATTTCGTTAAGACCGCGCACGTCGACATTCTTTACGGAGCGGAAAATGTTGATGATGATGGCAATGGCCAAAGCGGTCTCGGCGGCAGCGATGGCGATGGCAAAGAGCGTAAAGAACATGCCTTCCATCTGGCCGGGGAAAAGGAAACGGTTAAACACGACAAAATTGACATCGACCGCGTTGAGCATCAGCTCGAGCGAAATCAGGATGGCAATCATGTTTTTGCGGGTGATGAAACCGTAGACTCCGCAGCAGAACATAATCAGACTGGGAATCAGATAATATATAGCTGTAATTTCCATAATTTCCGATTAACGTCTGCGGGCGATAACTACGCCACCGATTATACATGCCAATAAAAGGACGCTGACAGCCTCGAAAGGCAGCAGATACTGACCTGAGCCTGTGCCCATAAGGGTCTGCCCTATCGTGCTCATATCAGGCGAGGTCATCTCGGGACGGGCCACAAAGTTTGCGGCACGCGACACGAGTGAATAGCCGGCGATAAGGAGCATTGCGACAGCCGCAACAGCACCGAGAGCACGGGATTTAGAGGTCAGTTTCTCAGTATTGTCGCCGGGTTTGCTTGTCAAAAGGATTGAGAATACAAACAACACGACAATGCCACCCGCATATACCGCAATCTGCACAGCGCCGAGGAACTCGTAATCGAGCATGAAATAAACGGCAGCGGCGGCAAACAGGGTAAAGAGCAGGTATGTGGCCGCACGCAGTATCTTGCGTGTGGTGACGGCGAGTACCGAGAATACGATCATCGCAAGAGCGACAATCACGTACATAATGATACTTCCTACTGATTCCATATTTGTGATTATTGATTATTCATATTAATAATGTCAGGCGTCTTTCTTATCGTCTGACTTGGGGGCCTCAGGAGCTTTCGGGGCCTCAGCAGCGGGGGTAGCTGCTTTAGCTTCTGTAGCTTCTTTAGCTACAGGAGCTGCGGGAGCGCCTGCGGCAGCTTCTTTGGCGGCTTTAGCTGCAGCAGCCTTAGCTTTTGCGGCTGCAATGCGGGCTTCGCGCTCGGCTGCGGCTTTGGCAAGCTCTTCGGGAGAGGGAGCCGGCTCCTCTTTCTCGGGGAGGTAGTTAAGCTGTTTGAGTAATTTTGAGCGAGTAAAGACGGCCTGCTCGAAATCGTTTGAGAACTCGAGCGCTCCGGTCGGACAGCTTGTCACACACAGCTGACAGAATGTGCAGCTGCCGAGGTCATACATGTATTTGTCAAGTTTTTTCTTTTTAGTACCCGCAGCCGTGTCGACCATCTTTGTCTCGAGGCTGATGGTGCCGTTGGGGCAATTGCGCTCGCAAGTGCCGCAGGCTATACATTTATGATTGCCGTTCTCGTCGTAAATGAGTTTGAGCACCGCGCGAAAACGTTCGGGCACATGGCGTGTCTCACGGTCTTCGGGATAACGCTCCGTAATCTTAGGGGTGATAAACTCCTTACCGGTCACCTGCATACCTTGAACAAGGCTTTTGATGCCGGACCCCAATGACGAGAAATATTCTTTTACACTACCCATTGAAAAATGTCGTTAATATTATATTTTAATTTTAATCAGTCTTTTATCTGGCCGCCAACGATGTCGAGCAGCTCAGTTGTAATGCTTTGCTGACGCAGTTTGTTAAACTCGAGGCGCAGCTGCTCGAGAAGTTTCTTGGCGTTGTCGTTAGCGCTCTGCATTGCCATCACACGGGCAGCCTGCTCTGACGCACGGTTTTCGGCGAAAGCCTCCTGCATGACCGAGAGCAAAAACATCGGCAGTACCGAGCTGAAAATCGTCTGTGCGTCAGGCTCGAAAATGCAGGGGCGTCCTGTAGCCTTGATGCCTTCAGCACTGAAATTAGAACTCTCGACGGGAAGGAGACACTCGTTGCGGACTGTCTGTCGGCCGGCTGAGTGATAGTGCATATAAAGCAGTCTCACTTCGTCGACCTGCCGTCCGGTGAATGAGTCTTCGAGCGCACGGGTAAAGTCCTTGACGGCCTGTCCGTCACTCTTCGAGTCGACTGTGATGTCGCTTACCACCGAAACACGGCCTGTAGCATACTTGACCACGGCCTTGGCCATCTTACGGCCTACGGGATATATGTCTACTTCAAGTCCCATGCCGTAACGCTCGCGCAACTCGTCGAGCGTGGCGGCAAGCTGCTTGGCCAGATTGACATTGTAGGCTCCGCAAAGGCCGTCGTCACTGCCGAGCACGACGATGGCGACACGTCTGACCTCCTGACGCGGCTCGACCAAAGGAGAGGTGAATGTCGCGTCCGTAGACAGAAGGTTTGCTATGATGGTCTCTATCTGGTTGCGGAACGGTACTAAACGACGCAACGCGCCCTCGGCCTTGTGCATTTTGGCCGATGAAATCATCTTCATGGCGCCTGTAATCTTTTCAGATGAGGCTACCGAGCCGATGCGTCCTTTTAATTCCCTTAATGTTGCCATTATCCGTGCTTATTATATAAATGTTAGAACTGTCCTGCAATCTGTGAGGCAGCTTCCGTAAGTTTAGCCTTGACTTCGTCTGTGAGCTGACCGGCGCGTATAGGCTCGAGCACATCGCCGCGATATTTTGCGCCGAGGAGCTGGATAAGCTGTTTTTCAAACTCAGCTACCTTGTCGACGGGTACATTCTCGAGCAGACCGTTGACACCACAGAAGATTACGGCGACCTCGTCTTCGACAGGCACGGGATGATACTGGGGCTGTATGAGGAGACGCTCGTTCTTGCGGCCCTTGTCGATGACACGGGCGGTCACGGGGTCGATGTCGCCGCCGAATTTGGTGAACGACTCGAGCTCACGGAACTGTGCCTGATCGATTTTAAGAGTACCGGCTACTTTCTTCATCGATTTAATCTGTGCGTTGCCGCCGACACGCGAAACGGAGATGCCGACGTTGATAGCCGGACGGATGCCGCGGTTGAACAATGCGGTCTCAAGGAAAATCTGGCCGTCGGTAATCGAAATAACGTTTGTCGGGATGTAAGCCGAAACGTCACCTGCCTGAGTCTCGATAATAGGGAGCGCCGTGAGAGAGCCACCGCCTTTGACAAGGGGTTTAAGCGGCTCGGGGAGGTCGTTCATCTTGGATGCGACCGCCTGATTGTCGATAATCTTGGCGGCACGCTCGAGCAGACGCGAGTGGAGATAAAAAATATCGCCGGGATATGCCTCGCGACCCGAGGGGCGTTTGAGAATAAGCGAAATCTCGCGGTAAGCGACGGCCTGTTTCGACAGGTCATCGTAGACGATGAGGGCGTCGCGGCCGGTGTCGCGGAAATACTCGCCGATGGCAACGCCGGCAAAGGGCGAATAGTAGCGCATCGCAGCCGAATCAGAGGCCGTGGCGGCAACAACGACCGTATAGTCGAGTGCGCCGTATTTGCGGAGGGTCTCGACGGTAGCGGCTACTGATGAGGCCTTCTGACCGATGGCGACGTAGATACAGTAGACAGGTTTGCCCTGCTCGTAATTCTGGCGCTGGTTGATGATGGTGTCGATGGCGATGGCGGTCTTGCCGATCTGACGGTCACCGATGATGAGCTCACGCTGACCGCGGCCGATGGGCACCATGGAGTCGACAGCCTTTATACCTGTCTGCAGCGGCTGATTGACGGGCTGGCGATAGATAACGCCGGGCGCCTTGCGCTCGAGAGGCAGGTTGATGAGATTGCCGGCAATCGGACCGCGGCCGTCGACGGGCTGTCCGAGCACGTTGATGACGCGGCCAAGGAGACCCTCACCTACGGGGATTGAAGCGATTTCGCCGGTGCGTCTCACGCTCATGCCTTCGGCGACTTTATTGACATTGTTGAGCAGAATGACGCCGACGTTGCTCTCCTCAAGGTTAAGCGCGACGCCTTTGACGCCGTTCTCAAACTCGACGAGTTCGTTTGCGCAGACGTTGTCGAGTCCATAGACATGGGCGACACCGTCACCGACATCAAGCACGGAGCCGACTTCCTCGAAAGAGACTTTCGAGTTAACGCTCTCGAGCTGTTGTTTCAATACTTCGGATATCTCGCTTGGATTAATCATTGTATATGCTTAAAGGCTGTGTTATCGAATTTAATTAAGTAGGTTGAGACGCAACTGTTTCAACTCATTGCGCACCGATGCGTCAAGACGTTCGTTGTCGACAGTGACTGTGAAACCGCCGATGAGACCGGGGTCGACCTGAGACGAAAACTCCATGGTCGCGCCGGCGAGATGGTCCTCAATAAGCTTTTTGAGTCTGTCGAGCGACTTGTCATCGAGAGGAGCGGCCGATGTGACGACAACCCGGCGGATATTGCGTGCACGTCTGTATAAAAGACAATAGTCGCGCGCAATGGCTCCCATGATGTCAAGACGTTTGTTGCGCGATAGCAGTCTCAGGAAATCGTCATAGGTGGCATCGGTTGATTCAGCGCCGGCAGCGACTGTCAGCAGGCTGATTTTATCCTTGTCACTGACAAAAGGATTTGCCACGACGCGCTGCAGCTCTGTATCACCGGCAAAAGCGGCGGCTACGTTCTGCATCATCGTGTATAGGCGCTCCGAGTCGTTGCGTTCGGCAGCGACCTTAAAAAGAGCCGTGGCGTATCGGCGGGGTATGAGTCCTTCGTTCATTACGCGTCTTTAGTTTTTGCTTTCAATCTCGTCAAGGAGTGAATCGACAAGTTTTGTCTGAGCCGTCCGGTCAGCCATATTGTTTTTGACGACCTTTTCGGCAATATCAAGCGCGAACTCGCTGACTTGGTTACGGAACTGATGCTCTGCTTCTTTCTGCTGCTGCATAATCTGAAGCTTAGCGGCGTCCATCACCTTCTGAGCCTCGACCTGAGCCGCACTGCGGGCTTCCTCGATAATCTGAGTCTTCAGACGATCGGCGTCTCTGAGCATGTCAGCCTGCTGGCGACGGGCGTCGGCCAGATAGCTGTCAGCCTCGCGACGGGCATTGTCGAGCTGTTGCTTAGCGTTTTGAGCGTACTCCACACCCTTGTCGATTAAGTCGGCACGGCTGTCGACATTTTTAAGGATGACGGGCCATGCGAACTTCCACAAAATGAAGAAGAGCACCGCAAAGGCGACGAACATCCAAAATATCAAGCCGAAATCAGGCGTGAAAAGTTCCATTCAGTAAATTTTTTCAGATTAAACGAAGAGTGCAAGCACGCAGACGATGACGGCAAACAGAGCGACACCCTCGACGAGAGCGGCGATAACAATCATATTACTACGGATGTCACCGGCAGCCTCAGGCTGACGGGCGATAGCCTCCATGGCTGCTGCGCCGATTTTACCGATACCGATACCTGCGCCGATGGCTGCGATGGCAGCGCCGATGCTGGCGCCGAGTCCTGTCACTGAGAGTTCTGCTAAAAGTCCTAACATAATCTTAAGTTTTTAGATGATTATTTATATAATTTGTTGATTTTACATTATTTGGCCGGAGATGCTGCGAGCTGTGGGGCTGAGGCCGCATGCTCCTCTTTTTCTTTCTTATCGTGGTGCTCCTCATGAGCCTGCGCCAAGGAGATGAATATGGTCGACAGCATCGTGAAGACGTAAGCCTGAATGAAGCTGACAAGCACATCTATCAGCAACATGAAAATCGAGAAAAGCACCGACACTACCGTCGTGGCACCGCCTGCGACGGGGTTAACCGCCGCAAAAATAAATATGAGCAGGGTCAGCACGAGCACAATCATGTGGCCACCCATCATGTTGGCGAACAGACGGACGGTAAGAGCCGCCGGCTTGGTGAACATGCCGAATATCTCGATAGCCGGCATTATCGGCAGAGGGAACTTGAGCCACAGGGGGACATCAGGCCAGAATATCTCTTTCCAGTAATGTTTTGTGCCGAAGATGTTCGTAACAAGGAATGTAAGCACGGCAAGCACAAGTGTGACAGCAATGTTGCCTGTGAGGTTTGCGCCGCCGGGGAATACGACAATCAGGCCGAGCAAGTTCATCGTAAAGATAAAAAAGAACACGGTCAGCAGATAGGGGGCAAATTTACGGGCCTTGTCACCGAGAGTCGATTTGACGACAGAGTCATACATGAAGACGATGAGCGCCTCGATTGCGCCGAGGCCCTTGCGGGGAGCCTTGAAACCGTTCTTGCGGTGAAAATTAGCCATCCAGAGCATCAGACCGACAACGATGAGCACGGTGATGAATATGCCGCATACATTTTTGGTGATGGAGATATCTATAGGCTTGATTTCCTTACCGTCTTTGATTTCGACCACCTTGCCTTTGTACTGACTGTCTTTGCCGGCAATCCTGAAGGCGACATTGCCGTCCTGATAGGTCTGTCCGTCAGTGACACGCGATGACGAGAACACGTGGAGACCGTCGCTCGTGATTACAATCACCGGCAGAGGGATGCGCTTGTGGTGGTTGAAAGGTACTTCCCAGCCGTAGCCGTCACCAAGGTGCTCGAATATGATTTCCTTGGGGTCGAGCTTACCCTCGCCTTCTTCATGTCCGCTCTCGGCGGCAAAAGTCGACGGAGCCATGAATATCAGGGCTAATACAGCGGCAAGCAATGTCAGTAATTTCCTCATGGCTTTAATACAGACAGACTGAGACAACATTATTGTCAACATCGGCAATTCCGCCGTCGATGTCAAGCTCCTCTACCCTGCTCTCGGCAGTATCACCGACTGTATATGCGATTTTACCTGCAACAAGGGTCGAGATGAGTGAGGCATGATTACGCAGCACGGTGAAGGCGCCCATCTGACCCGGCAGGGTGACTGACGAGACTTCGCCTTCGAAGAGTACTGATTCGGCCGATATGATTTTAAGTGTCATCTGTTGTTAATTCGATTAATAATTATAACCCGGTGAAACGGTCTTACTTGACCTCGGCAAGCATCTTCTTGCCCTTTGCGATTGCATCGTCAATCGTGCCGACATTGAGGAATGCCTGCTCGGGATACTCGTCGACCTCACCGTTGAGAATCATCTTGAATCCGCGGATGGTCTCGCTAAGCGGCACCATCACGCCCGGCACGCCGGTAAACTGCTCGGCGACATGGAAGGGCTGAGAGAGGAATCGCTGTGCGCGGCGTGCGCGGGCCACGACGAGTTTGTCCTCGTCAGAGAGCTCGTCGACACCGAGGATGGCGATGATATCCTGCAGCTCGTTATATTTCTGAAGCAGCTGTTTGACAGCCTGAGCGGTATTATAGTGCTCCTCGCCAATGATATTGGGGTCAAGGATACGAGAGGTTGACTCGAGGGGGTCGACAGCCGGATAGATGCCAAGCTCGGTAATCTTACGGCTGAGCACGGTCGTGGCGTCGAGGAAGTTGAAGGTCGTGGCCGGAGCGGGGTCGGTAAGGTCGTCGGCCGGCACATAGATAGCCTGCACCGATGTAATCGAACCGTTCTTAGTCGAGGTGATGCGCTCCTGCAGCGTACCCATCTCAGAGGCAAGTGTCGGCTGGTAACCCACAGCCGAGGGCATACGGCCGAGGAGGGCCGAAACCTCAGAGCCTGCCTGAGTGAAACGGAAGATGTTGTCGATAAAGAGGAGCACGTCTTTACCGCCGGCACCTTGGTCGCGGAACTGCTCGGCTACGGTAAGACCCGACAGAGCCACACGCAGACGTGCGCCCGGCGGCTCGTTCATCTGGCCGAAAACAAGTGTGGCCTGTGAGTTCTGCAGCTCTTTGACATCGACGTCATCGAGATTCCACTCGCCGCGCTCCATGCCCTCTTTAAATTTGTCGCCGTAACGCATGACGCCGCTCTCGATCATCTCACGCAGCAGGTCGTTGCCCTCGCGGGTACGCTCGCCGACGCCGGTGAACACCGAGAAACCGTCATGGCCTTTGGCGATATTGTTGATGAGCTCCATGATGAGCACGGTCTTGCCTACACCGGCGCCACCGAACAGACCGATTTTACCACCCTTGCTGTAGGGCTCGATAAGGTCGATGACTTTAATGCCCGTGGCAAGAATCTCTGTGCCTATAGTCAGGTCTTCAAACTCAGGTGCGGGCTGATGGATAGGACGGAGGTCGGCACGGTCGAGTGCGGGCAGATTGTCAATGGCCTCACCAATGACATTGAGCAGACGGCCTTTGACCTGATCGCCTGTCGGAACTGCAATCGGACGCTCGAGAGAATCGACACGCATGCCTCGGCGGAGACCGTCGGTACTTTCCATGGCGACACAGCGCACTGTGTCTTCGCCGATGTGCTGCTCGACTTCGAGGATGAGCATAGTGCCGTCTTCACGGTCAATTTTGAGTGCGGTGTAGATTGGCGGTATCAGATTGTCGTCGCCTTCGAAGATAACGTCGACAACCGGGCCGATTACTTGGGCTATTTTACCAAATTTTTCGCTCATTTTATTGTCTGGCTTTTGTTTTCCGACTCTGTTACAGGAGCTCGGGGTAAAGGATTCGGGTTTAGAATTTCATTAATTGAGTCTCGCTGATGCTGTCATATCAGAAGTGCCAGCCAAAAACGATGACACATACCATCAGGGCGAGATTGAAGAGATTGATCGGGAGCAGGTATTTCCACTCGAGTTTGAGCATCTGGTCGATGCGCAGACGGGGGAATGTCCATTTGAACCAAATGATTACGAATGACAGAGCGATCGCTTTGCCGATAAACCAGAGGGTCGAGGGGATATAGTCCATGACGTGGTTGAAGCTTTCCCAGCCGGGGATATGCAGAGGCATCCAACCACCGAGGAAGAGCAAAGAAGCAACGCCCGAGACGATAAACAGGTTAAGGTATTCGGCGAGATAGAAGAAACCGAAGTGAATACCTGAATACTCGGTGTGGTATCCGGCTGTCAGCTCGCTCTCGGCTTCAGGAAGGTCAAACGGGCCGCGGTTACACTCGGCTGTGCCGGCAATCAGATAAATTACAAAAGCGATGATGGCAGGCACATGACCTTTGAATATAAACCAGAGGTCGGCCTGTTCCTCGACGATGCCGCCTACAGACATCGTGCCTGCCAGACAGACCATTGTGATTACACAAAGGCCGATTGACAATTCGTAGCTGACCATCTGCGCGCCCGAACGAAGGGCACCGATGAGTGTGAACTTGTTGTTTGACGACCAGCCGGCGAGAAGGATACCGAGGACACCGATTGATGAAACGGCGATGAGGAAGAATATGCCGATGTTGAAATCGATAATCTGAAGGCCATTACCCCACGGAAGCACTGCGAAAGCAAGCATCGACGCGATAATTACCAGATATGGAGCAAGCGCGAAGAGGAATTTGTCGATATGGTTGAGCGAGATAAGCTCTTTGATCAGAATCTTGAACATATCGGCAAAGCTCTGCAGCAGACCCCAAGGGCCTACACGGTTAGGACCGAGACGGCACTGGAAGGCGGCACAGACCTTACGCTCATAATAAATATAGAAGAGCGCCAATAATGCATACACTAACAACAGACCGACGCCGATGAGCACGCACTCGACGGTGACTGTCAGCCATCCGGGCATAAACGACAGCAGGAAACTGTGGATGGCGTCGGTGATGATTGATAAATCTTGCATGATGTATTGTTGTTTTTACTTTATTACAATGAGATGTGATAGTGTGACACTCAACGGTCCATGTCAGGAACGATATAGTCAAGCGAGCCGCCGATAGTGATGAGGTCGGCGATTTTAGAGCCACGTGTGATGTGGTCGACAACGCCTGCAAGCGGCAGACAGGGAGGAGCGATTTTCAGACGGTAAGGCTTGGTAGAGCCGTCGCTCTCGAGATAGATGCCGAACGCGCCGCGGCAGCCTTCGACAAGTGTAAACCAGCTGCCTACAGGCAGTTTGAGCACTTTGGGCACTTTTACGCAATACTCGCCGTCGGGAATGTTGTCGACGAGCTGAGCAAGTATCTTGGCCGACTCCTCCATCTCGCGCATACGCACTTTGAAACGAGCCATCGAGTCACCTTCGGTCGCGGTGATTTCCTCGAAATCGAGCTCTGAGTAAATGCTGTAGGGACGCAGTTTGCGCATGTCGCAAGCCCAGTCTGATGCACGTCCTGACGGGCCGGTGATGGCATAGGATATGGCATCTTCACGCGAAAGATAGCCGACGCCCTCCATGCGGTTACGGGCGATGACGTTGCCGGTGAATATTTTGTTGTATTCCTTAATGTTGGCGGGAAGAGCGGCGAGGAGGACCTTGACGTCGTCGACGAAGTCAGGCGCGAGGTCCTGCATCACACCGCCTATGCAGTCATAGTTAAATGTCATGCGTGCGCCGCAGGTCTTCTCCATGATGTCGAGAATCTGCTCGCGGACACGCAGAGTGTAGAAGAGCATCGTCGTAGCGCCGAGGTCCATGCAGTATGTGCCGATGAACAGACAGTGTGAGGCGATACGCGACAGCTCGTCCATCATCACGCGGATGACCTGAGCGCGGCGCGAAATCTCGATGCCGGCAGCTTTCTCGATGGTTATGCAGAGACCATGGTGATAATTGTGGGCCGAGAAGTAGTCGAGACGGTCCATATAGTGGAGCGTCTGCGGGTATGTCAGTGACTCGCAGAGTTTCTCGACGCCGCGGTGGATATAGCCCATGTAGACGTCGATTTTCTTGATTTCCTCGCCGTCGACTGCTGTGCGGAAACGGAGCACACCGTGTGTGGCGGGATGCTGCGGACCGATGTTGACCACGAAGTCGCCGGGTTTGAATACATCGACCGTTTTTTTCTCGACAGTGCCGTCAGGCAACTCGATATACGTGTCGGTGGTGTCGCTCTGGCGCTCGTTCTCGATAGAAACAGGATTAAGAGCGGGGTCCTCGTCGTAGTCTTTGCGCAGAGGATAGCCGACCCAGTCGATATTGAGGAAAAGACGGCGCATATCGGGGTTACCGATAAATATAATGCCGAAAAAGTCGTAGACCTCACGCTCATATAAACAACCGACACCCCATACGTCAGCGACAGAGTGGAGCATCGGGCGGTTACGGTCAGTGGTGGTCACCTTGACAGAGCAGAGGGTGTTGTGGACTGACGACATCAGATAATACATACATCCGAGCGATTCGGTCCAGTCCATGCCGACTATTGTGACGAGATAGTCCATGCGGCAGTCCTCGTCGTCGCGGAGTGCGAGAGCAAGGTCGTGCCAGCGGGCGTCGTCAACAGTAATCATCGGCATCTCGTCGCCTTCGATTTTAGCGTCAGGAAAGAGTTTGGCAATCTTCTCTTTAAAATTAGCCATATTGAGTGATATTGTCTTGCTGATTGGTGATTAATGACTTATGTTCTATCAGGCATTTTCTCAGTCATCGACGCCCTCGACGGGGTGAGACGCGAGAAATTCTTTTTGTTTTTCCTGACGGTTGACGCCGCCAAAAAATCTTTCGACCTTGATTTTACGCGAAAGTTGCATAATGCCATAAATCATGGCTTCGGGGCGCGGGGGGCAACCGGGCACAAACACGTCGACGGGCACAATGTCCTCTATGCCTTTGGCGACATGATAGCTGCGGCGGAACGGACCGCCTGAGATAGCGCAGCTGCCGCATGCAATGACATATTTAGGCTCGGCAAGCTGGTCGTAGAGACGACGGAAGACCGGCACCATGCGGTTGACAATCGTACCGGCGACCATCATAAAGTCGGCCTGACGAGGCGAGGCACGCGCTACTTCCCACCCAAAACGGGCCATATCGAATCTTGCGGCGCCGAGCGACACAAATTCGATACCGCAGCAACTGGTGGCGAAAGTGAGTGGCCATAATGAGTTAGACCGCCCCCAGTTGATGAGCTTGTCAAGCGACCCTACGATGACGTTGGTGCCGCTGTCTTTAAGCTGCTGAACGAGTTTTTCGATATACTCGTTATCTTTAAATGCCTCGTAAGGCATGCTTTTTGTTGTTACTTCCATTCGAGAGCTCCTTTCCGCCATGCATATACAAGGCCTAATACTAAAACGCCGAAAAATACCGCGATGCTGATAAGACCGTCAACGCCTAAAGAGCGCATCTGCACAGCCCAAGGGAAAAGGAACACGGTTTCGACATCGAACATAAGGAAGAGAATAGCAAACAGATAATAGCCTATGTGAAACTGCGACATACTCTCGCCGCGTGTGGGAATACCACATTCATAGGCCTCGCCTTTCTGCGGATTAAACGAACGCGGTGAAATGAGCTTGGCAATCCACATCGCGAGGGCGACCAGCGCAAAGCCCGTCAAAAGGGCTGTCACAGCGAGCAATCCATTGTTCGAAATTCCAAAAATGTCTAATGTTATCATATTGATTTATAGTGATTTTCAGAACAAATTTAAGGACAAAGACATGCCGGACCGATAGTCCGGACAGTCATCCTACCTATAATTTTGTGCAAATATAAGCAAATTATCGCAAGATACGCCATTATTGTTTAAAACTTTTTTAAATCGCAGCTACCAAATGTATCCGTTTGACTATAATAATTGCTGTTTCAATCAATGCAATTACCACTATTATAAAAAAGATAGGGCGGAGCCGGCTGTGCCGCTCCGCCCTATCGATATAAGGTTCCGAATTATTACAGTTCGTTTACATCTTTGGTTGTAACAGAGACCGTGTAGATGTCGCCGCGGAAGTTACATTTGAAGTCAATCTGCAAGCCGACAAAAGTGCTCACCTCTGCAGAGAAATCGGTTATGGGGAAAGCAGGGTTAGGCGTAGCCGGAGCGCCGGGCATCTGCATGCTCGGAGTTATCGAAGCAGCCGAGAATCTGATGACAGAGCCGTCGCTCTCGGTCGTAAAGGGCACGTCAGGCAGGATGAGGTTAAGTGCCGGCATACCTGAGTGGAACTGAGCACGGTAGATATAGAAGTCAGCCGTCTTGTTGGTAAAGTCATAGTCAATCAAGTAGTAGGCCGCACGGTCAGTGAGCGAGCCGGTGCCGGTTATGAACATACTGCCGTCGGGAGCAACAGACTTGGTTATGCCTTTTTTATAGATACCCGTTAACGTATAGCGCCCATCAACCACGAACTCATAGAAGACATCGCAGGCGTAGGTATTGTCATTGTTCGTCAGATCATGCAGAAAAAACTTGACAGAGGTGAACATCGGTGCGGTGTTGTAACCCGAGATGGTGGGCTGCACATTCTTAACTTCAACGACTTTCCAACCGGCTGTGTTGTATTTAAAAGGCAGGTTGGTGAATTTCATTGTCGGATAAGCGACGCCGTTTGACGAGCCGTCAGGCAGAGCCACGCCCGTCACCGACATCTCGAGCACATTATTAGTATAATCATACTTCAGTCCGAAACCGAGGTTTGAGAAAACAGTCGTGTATGCGCCGTCATTATCATCGACTCGTGTCACACAGTCTGACAAGCTTTGTCCAACGACAAAAGAGCCTCCGTTGCCGTCGGGAATATGGCTGCATGAAGTCAGGGCAAGTAAAGCGACAGCGGCCGAAATGGCCATGGTTTTAAATTTCATAATTAATTAAATGTATTCTTATAAATTGATAATGTCGATTTATTCCGCACAAATATAAGAAAACTCGCGACTCTGAACAAAAGTCGTGTCAAACTTAACAAAACCTTAACAAAAGTCCGGTTAATATTCAGAGATTATCGAGCGTGACACGCAGAGTGGCGCCAATCTGCCACGGACGCGCACGCTGCACAAAGGCGTTGCCTATCGACACGAAATAAAATGTATTATAGCGTGTCGACGTAAGATTTTCACCCCATAGTTTCAGACTCCAGCGAGGCGCCGAAAACGACACTGACGCGCCGAGCAGGGCGTAGAACGGCTGACGGATAGTATTGAGTTCGTCCCAGTAGATATCGCCGGCGCCGCGCACGCTGACCGATGCAGACGGTGCGACCTCTTTAAATATAGTCACCGGCATACGCCAGTCGGCCGAGACAAAGAGTGTATTGGCCGGCGCATAAGGCAGACGCTTGCCGGCATAATCATTGCGCGAATCGGCAAAACGTCTGAAAGTGGCGTGCGTATATCCGTAAGACGCCCTGAAACTCAGATTGTCGACAGGCTCATAAAAAGCCGACAGCTCAAGGCCGCGGCTGAATGTGCGGCCGGCATTAGTCATCACACGCCCCGTGACCGTGCCGGGCGGAAACATCGTCAGCTGCTGGTCGCGGCAATCGATAAAAAACGCGGCGAAATCAGCCGTGAGCCGTCCGTTAAGCCACGATGTATTCAACCCTATCTCGTAGTTCCAGCTTTTTTCGGGTTTGTATGACACTATTTCATCAAGGCCGTAATTTGGCGAAAGCCCCATAAACTGCATGATGCGCTGCTGAAGCACATCGCTGAACATCTGCGTGTTATATCCGCCCGCCTTATAGGCTTTGGAGACCGTGATATATGCGCGTCCGAACGGCAGTCGGCGCCCCACACTCAGTTTGGGCAAAAGTTCATTATAATTATGTGCGATGTCACCTTTGTCATTAATATCTACAGCGCTATGTCCATAGGGGCTGAGCACGCCGTCTTCACCAAGACGCATTGTCGTGAATCCCGTCTGACAGAAACTGTGATAATCAAGAGACACACGCTCAAAATCCCATCTCAATCCGGCCTGAAACTCCCAGTCGCCGAGACTGTAGTCACTCTGATGATAAAGGGCGAAGCCACGCGATACGGGGGTAAACTCACTACCGAGCACAAAACTGCGGCTGTCCCATGCTATGGGATAATATGGATTTATGGAGTTGCGGCGGTCCTCAATCAGCTTTTTGATGCCCGTGTCGCCGAAGGTTACCGGAGCTTCCATGTCACCGGTCTTATAGAAGGCAAACACACCCCCGAGCCAGTCGTAAGCGCCGCGCGAGCCTTTGGTAAATAGATCTTCGGTCAAAGCCCACTCTCGCCGTTTTTGTGTCAGCGTGAAATAATCTTCAGGCAGAAAATCCTGATCAAGCGTCATGTTATCATCGATATATTGCGCACTCGTCACGGATGTCACCACCACACGCTTGCCGGCCCATGCCACGGTCAGGCCGTCGGCAAAAGTCGTACGGTGATAAAAGCAGGTATCATTGAACGCTATGCGTCCCGTAGCGAGTGATTCATACGGGTATCCACCCTGACGGTTGACAGACACAGAGGCAACATTGCTGACCGAAAGCCATGACGACGGATGCCATTCTGCCTTAAGACGCACAGAGCCCGAACGCTCGCGGTCAAGACGCGATCCGTTGTAGTCGTTGCGAAAAAAACCGTCTGAAGTCGAAAACAGACCGGTGAGTGACGCGGCCCATGCATCCGAGAATTTATGGTACCAACCGGCAGACACCTTGGCGGTGTTGGCACGCCCGTATTGAGCCATAAGCCTGAGACCCTGCCAACGCCGGGGCGACATCGTCAGTATGTTTATCTGACCGCCCATGGTGTTACGGCCGTTGAGCACGGCTTGAGCGCCGCGAAGCACCTCGATACTCTCGATATCGGCCATATCGAAATCATAGGCATCCTTGTTAAGCACCGGCACATTGTCGATGCTCAGCCCCACGACCGGCTGATCTATACGCGCTCCGAGGCCGCGGGCATAGATGGTCGAGGTCATGCGCGAGCCGTAATCGGGCATATAGATATTGGGAGCTATCTCGCTGATGTCTTTCGCATCATATATATTATAACGGCGCACCATAGCCGGAGAAATGCGGGTCACCGGCGACATATCGGCCACAGACATCTGCTTGACGCCTATTACCTCCAATTCACGAAGTTTACGATGACCTCTGTCTGCCGACAGAGTATCCGTCACTTCGCCGGCCGCGATGCTTAAGACCGCAGACATCGAAATCAATAATAACAGGGCTGTACGTTTCATATCCGTGCTCAAAGTTAAGTCTTTTTGTTGAAATAAATATTAAAATGTAAGCATCACGACGCATAATCAAATTAAAATACTTAATTTTACAGACGTAAACCATACAAATCACCCTTTATATACGCCCTGAAAGACAGATGTCGACACTGCCCGCTGAAAATCCGCAGCTAATCGAACGACTCCGCGACCCCAAGACATGTCGCGAGGCTTTCGGCGAGCTTATACGTCTTTACAGTGAGCCGCTCTACCGTCAGATACGCCGTATGGTCATCAATCATGACGACGCTGATGACCTGCTGCAAAACACATTTATGAAAGCATGGTCGTCGATCGAGAATTTTCGCGGCGACGCCCGTCTGTCGACATGGCTCTACAAAATCGCCATCAACGAGAGCATCTCATGGCTCGAACGTGAGCGCAAACGGCTCAATCTATCGTTAGACGACCAAGAGTCGGCATTAATCAACTCCATTGAGGCCGACGAATGGTTTGACGGCGACGAGCTCGTAAAAAAACTCCGCGAAGCCATCGCCACGCTCCCTGAGAAACAACGACTTGTGTTCAACATGAAATATTATGACGACATGAAATACGAAGACATGTCGTCGATACTCGGCACAAGTGTAGGCGCTCTGAAAGCCTCATACCACCTTGCAGTAAAAAAAATCGAACAATTTTTACTCAACAGCAATTAAACCTTGCCGCTCCGACTCAGTCAAACAAATAAAACAGATAAAACCAAAGTCATGAACGAAGATAAGGACATACTCTTTAAAGTTAACCGGCGCGACGGTCTGACCGTGCCCGACGGCTATTTTGAAGACTTTGCCACGCGCATGGCTGCCGCCCTGCCCCGTCGTGACGAGGCTGAGAATCCCGGCGGTGTAATCCTCCCTCCCCCCACCCTTTGGACCCGTGTACGTCCCTATGTCTACTTAGCCGCCATGTTTGCCGGCGTATGGTGCATGCTGAAGATGTTCACAATTATGAGTGGCACAGCCGACGGCAATGCCATCGTCGACAGCAATCCGGTGCTCGCCGAAGCATTTGGCAGTGATGAATTTTTTAACGAATTTGTCATCGACGACATCAACCAATGGGACCTTGTCGACGAAATGATTGACGACGGACTTGACACCGATTCACTGATTTTTGCCAACGACAGCGACCTGACCGAGCCAAATCTGATTGACCCGGCCACACATAATAATATATTTGCCGAATGATAAGACTTTACCATACGATAATCATTGCGGCTATCGCCCTAATCTGTTGCTCGGCCACAGCCGCGGCACAGAATCCTCAGAACGACGACAGCGACCGCCGGCGCATGCTCGAAGAGGTGCGCAACTATAAGCATCAGTTCATAACACGCGAACTCGACCTGACCAAAGAACAGCAGTCAGAGTTTTTTCCGGTCTATGACGAGATGGAAGACCGTCTCACACGCCTCAACGCCGAGACACGCGACCTCGAGCAGCGTGTCTCATCTGACGCTCAGGCCTCTGATGTCGAAGTCGAAGCGGCAGCCCGCGCGCTTTTCGGACTTAAACGTGCCGAAGGCGACATCGAAAACGAATATTTCGATAAATTCAAGCAAATCTTAAATCCAAAACAATTATTAGGCCTCAAAAACACCGAACGCAAGTTCACCCAGCAACTCATGATGCACCATCGCCGTCTGCGCGGTGATGGCCGGCACAAACAATAACGCCGGACAACAAGACCAACACTAACTTTTTGATTTATGCGGACTGTAGAGCCGACCGGCGATAGTCCGCTGACCGCGAGGGTGGCTCACACCAATAAAGGTAGAGCCGCCCTCGGTCATGTCCTAATATTATAATTCAACTGACGACATTCTGCGGATGGCCGTCAATGAAAGCCGCAAGATTATCAGCCGTGACGGCGAGCAGTCGTCGGCGCGCGCCGGTGCTCTGCCATGCGATATGAGGCGTGATAATGCAATTGTCAAGAGCCGACAGCGGATTGTCGGCCTTCGGCGGCTCGCAATCCATCACGTCGATGCCGGCGGCAGCAATGCGGTGCTCCCGAAGAGCCGAGGCGAGCGCATGCTCGTCGACAAGACCCCCGCGGGCTGTATTGATGAGTATGGCGGTCGGTTTCATAAGCGCAAGCGTCTCCCCGCAGACAAAATGCCGGTTATCGGCAGCGAGGGGAGCATTTAACGAAAGTATGTCGGCACGACGGAACATTTCGTCTCGCGACACCTTCTCGATATACGGCGGCAGGGCGTCCTGCTGCTTAGAGGTAAAACTGATGACCTTCATGCCGAACGCATGAGCTATTGCAGCGACACGGCTGCCGATGTTGCCGAGTCCATATACCGCCATAGTCAGACCGTCGAGCTCCTCGATGGGGCCGAGACGATAGCTGAAGTCGGCGCAGCGCGACCAGTCGCCGGCATGTACCGACGCCGAGTATGACTCGACACGGTTAGTGATGGCGAGCAGCAGTGCGAAGACAGTCTGGGCGACCGAGGCCGTGCTGTAGGCCGGCACATTGCAGACCGTGACGCCGGCACGACGAGCCGCTGCAATGTCGACATTATTATAGCCTGTGGCGAGGACGCCGACATAACGCAGCGACGGCAACGCGTCGATTGCAGCGGCGTCGATGACGACCTTGTTGGTTATCACCGCATATGCATCGCGACATCGGTCTATGAGTTGATTGGGACTCGTGCGGTCATAGACAGTCAGTTCACCGAGGGCGGCGAGGGCGTCCCACGACAGATCACCGCTGTTGGCAACGTATCCGTCGACCACGACGATGCGGGGGCGAGTGTTTGCTTGCTGATTCATTGCCCGTCCTCCTTTCCGCCAAACTGACGCTCGGTCTCAGAGAAGAAGCGCCAGATTAGAGGCACAATCATACGTATGCAGTTCTCCTTGACAAAAGCCTCGGAGACTTCCTCGTCGATGAGGGTCCAGTGCTCGAGACGATAACGGCTGTTGCTGATAAAGACTTTAGGGAGCTTGGCGCGGCGGTTAAACTCATTGGCATAGCATATCGCGGCGGCGAGATTGCGCTCCTCTATGTCAAATCCGTCGGCAAACCCCGTCACACCGAGCCAGTCACCGTCGATGACAAAATATATAATAACGTTATGACTGAAGTCTTTGTCAGCGCCGAGCACGGTGTAAAGGTCGCCGTCAGAGTCGGCTGTAGTCTGTATGCCCATCTCGTCGAGCATAGCACGCAGACGTTCCGGGGTAAGCTTGTTTAAATTGGCCATAAGGTCGCATTTTAGGGTTAAACTAATGCGCTAAGTTAGTCAATCGCCTGTCAAACACAAAGTCTGAGGCCATGATTTTGACACTTTCATACGATAATATTATCTTTTAGCAGAAAAAAATGTTAAAGAGCAAATATAATTTCATAACTTTGCAAAACTTAAACCAAAGCATCAAGATTAAGAACATGAATCGACAAGTGAGGGTCAGATTTGCCCCATCGCCCACCGGACCGCTCCACATCGGAGGTGTGCGCACAGCTCTATACAACTATCTTTTTGCACGCCGCAACGGCGGCAAAATGATTTTACGCATCGAAGACACTGATTCACACCGCTTTGTGCCGGGAGCCGAAGATTATATCAACGAGGCTCTCGCATGGCTGGGCATCAAGATAGACGAAGGCGTGCGCGAAGGAGGTCCCTTCGGCCCTTACAAACAGAGCGAACGCCGTGACATCTATCGCCGCCACGTCAAAGACCTGCTGGATGCCGGCAAGGCTTACATAGCCTTCGACACTCCCGAGGAACTTGAGGCCGCCCGCGCGTCGAAACCCAACTTCCAGTATGACGCCACGACACGCATGTCGATGCGTAACTCACTGACACTGCCTGCTGACGAGGTCAAACGCCTCATAGACAGCGGTGCACAGTATGTAGTCAGATTTCTCATCGAACCCGGCCGCGACGTCGAGGTCAACGACCTCATCCGCGGCAAGGTGGTCATCAAGAGCGACATCCTTGACGACAAAGTGCTCTACAAGAGCGCCGATGACCTTCCCACATATCACCTCGCCAACATCGTCGACGACCATCTGATGGAAATCAGCCATGTCATCCGCGGCGAGGAGTGGCTGCCGTCAGCTCCGCTTCATGTGCTGCTCTACGAGGCTTTCGGCTGGGCCGACACGATGCCCGAGTTTGTCCACCTGCCCCTGCTGCTCAAGCCTGACGGCAAAGGCAAGCTCAGCAAACGCGACGGCGACCGCCTCGGCTTCCCGGTCTTCCCCTTGGAGTGGCATGACCCCGCGTCGGGCAACATCTCGACCGGCTACCGCGAGAGCGGCTATCTGCCCGAGGCCGTCGTCAACTTCCTCGCCCTCCTCGGCTGGAATCCCGGCGACGACACCGAGATAATGTCGATGGATGAGCTCGTCGAAAAATTCTCGCTCGACCACTGCTCACGCGCCGGCGCCAAATTTGCGTTTGAAAAAGGCAAATGGTTTAACCACACATATCTGCAGACACTCTCTGACGAGCGTCTCGCCGAGCTCTTCAAGCCCGTGCTCAAAGCACACGGCGTCAACCCCGACGACTTCAGCGACAGCTATATAGCCCGCGCCGTCGGCATGGTCAAGAGTCGCATAAACTTTGTCAAAGACCTGTGGGACAACGCCGCCTTTTTCTTCGTGGCTCCCGAGACCTACGAGGCCAAATCAGTCAAAAAACGCTGGAGCGCCGAGACGCCGGCCATCATGGAGGAACTCATCGAGCGCCTTAACGCCCTCGAGGACTTCTCGTCGGCAGCCGCCGAAGCCCCGATACTCGCATGGATTACAGACAAAGGATACCACATGGGCAATGTCATGAACGCATTCCGTCTGGCTGTCGTCGGTGAGTGTAAAGGCCCCCACATGTTTGACATCACCGAACTCATTGGCCGTGACGAGACCGTAAGACGCATACGCCTTGCCATCGAGCGCATCAAACCGGATGAACCCGCTTTATAACACAGGCATACACGCATTATCGCTCGGCGCCCGCATCGGAGCATTGAAGTCTGAGAAAATCTCAAAGATGCTCCGCGGACAGGCCGAGACACTTGCCGCCTTGGAGCGACGGTGTCAGGAGGTGGCTCCCGACGGGTTTGACGTGTGGTTTCACGCGGCGTCTTTAGGCGAGTTCGAGCAGGCGCGCCCCATCATCGAGCGTCTGCGCCGCGAGCACCCCGACAAGAAACTGCTGCTGACATTTTTCTCTCCGTCAGGCTATGAGATACGCCGCAACTATGAATGCGTCGACTCGGTGGCTTACCTGCCCTTTGACACCCCCCGGCGAGTCAGGGCGTTTCTTGATGCGGCACGCCCCAAAATGGCGATTTTTGCCAAATATGAGTTCTGGGGCAACTACTTGGAGGAGCTCAACCGCCGCAAGGTGCCCACATATATCATATCGTCGATATTCCGCAAAGGACAGCGTTTTTTTGTGCCTTGGGGCGGGATGTTCCGCAAGATGCTCGGCTTTTATGATCATCTTTACGTGCAGGATGAGAACTCGCGCCGTCTCCTCGCCGGCATAGGTATAAATAACGTGACAGTGGCCGGAGACACACGCTTTGACCGTGTCACCGACATAATGAACAAATCGCACAAAGTTGCAGAGATAGAGCGTTTTGTCGAGAAGTCTGATTTCACTCTTGTCGCCGGCAGCAGCTGGCCGCAGGATGAGGAAATTTACATCACTTGGCTCAAAAGCCGTCCGCAGGTCAAAGCCATCATTGCCCCCCATGAGTTTGACCGTGCACGACTCGAGGCCTTGCGCCACCGTCTCGGCGAGTCAAAGACCCGCCTGTTGTCAGAAATCACAGGCGAACACCCTGTCAAACCGCTTAACGACACGGTAAAATATGTCATCGTTGACTGCTTCGGACTGCTCTCAAGCCTCTACCGCTACGGCGACGCAGCCATCATCGGCGGCGGATTCGGCAACGGCATCCACAATCTCAACGAGGCCGCCGTCTATGACATCCCCGTAATATTCGGCCCCAATCACAGCAAATTCCGCGAGGCCTCAAAACTGCTTGAGCTCGGAGGCGGTTTTTGCTACACAGACCGCACATCACTCAACAAAGCGCTCGACCGTCTCGTCGACAACCGCGATGCGCTCCGTGCCGCAGGCAAAGCCGCTGGCGATTTCATCCGCCGCAGCATCGGCGCCACCGACATAATATACGCTGATTTATTCGGCGACAAATAATCTCTAATCTCCCCTACCCCCATCCAATCCATGATAAAAACAGGTATCATCGGAGGCTCAGGACACAGAGCCGGCGAACTTATCAGACTGTTAATCAACCATCCCGACGTCGACCTCGTGTGGGTCAACAACCCCGACGCCACAGGCCGTAAGGTCTGCGACACCCATCTCGGGCTGACCGGTGAATTTGAGCTGCCTTTCACGGCCACAGCCGACCTCAGCTCTGTCGATATCGTCTTCAGCTGCCTGCCTAAAGGACGTTCTAAAGAGTTTTTCTCGTCTGTAACACTGCCTGACGAGCTTAAAATCATTGATTTATCAAGTGATTACCGCTCGTCAGACGCGCCCGAAGGACACGACTTTGTCTACGGCCTCGCCGAGCTTAACCGCAAGGCTATGGTGCGCGGCGCCCGTCATGTCGCCACACCGGGCAGCGTGGCAATGGCCGTCGAACTTGCCCTGCTGCCTCTCGCCCGCAACCTGATGCTCAACAAACCTGTGCATATTACGGCTATCACGGGCACGACCGACACAGAGACTGCGCCCGAAAGCGTCATCGACTTCGAGCGTCGCCATGACAACATCTCGCTGTCGCGCGCCTTTGTTCATCCGCAGTTAGACGAAATCAAGGCAGTCTTCGCCGAGTTGCAGACGAGCTATGGCGCCGACCTCAACCTGCTGTCGTTCGGCGGCAGCTTCCCGCGCGGCACATTTATAGCAGCCTATCTCGACTGCGCCGTCGGACTTGACGAAATCAGGCGTCTCTATGAGGAGTACTATTCCGACCACAACTTCACTTTCATAGTCGACCGTCCGGTTGACATCAAGGACGTCGCCAACACCAACAAATGTCTCATCCATCTTGACAAAATCAGCGACCGTCTGCTCGTGACCACAGCCATAGACAATCTCCTCAAGGGCGCGTCAGGCAATGCCGTGCACTGCATGAATCTGCTCTTCGGGCTCCACGAACGCACCGGCCTGCAACTCAAAGGGTCAGCGTATTAGTCGCAAGATAAGGTCATTAATGGTCTGCAATAAAACCTAAGGTTTTAGAATTGCATACAAATTGTAGGGACATGCCAAAGCGAGAGTAAGCGAGCGACGGCATGTATAATATGCAGCTAAATCCTTGATGGCCAAATCATACGTGCCTAAGGCACGTCCCTACATTGGAATCTAACAACTCTTTTGTATTGACCGTCTTAATGTTTTATTAAAAAAATAAACCGGCCGCAAGCTGATGCTTGCGGCCGGTCTTTATTTATGTCTTAACAGAGATTATTCGGCTTTGCCTGCGCTACCGAGCACGTTGACGATTTTGTGCTTGTAGAGTTTCTCCATGTTGTCGCGAGCCGGGCCGAGGTATTTGCGGGGGTCAAATTCCTGAGGTTTCTCGGCGAATACACGACGAACGGCAGCTGTCATAGCCAGACGGCTGTCAGAGTCGATGTTGATTTTGCAGACAGCGCTCTTGGCAGCTTTGCGGAGCTGCTCCTCGGGGATACCGATAGCGTCGGGAAGTTTGCCGCCGAACATGTTGATGGTGTCGACTTCTTCCTGAGGAACTGACGATGAGCCGTGGAGCACGATGGGGAAGCCGGGGAGTTTCTCCATAACGGCGTCGAGAACGTCGAATGCCAAAGGCGGGGGAACGAGCTTGCCCTCGGCGTTGCGTGTGCACTGAGCGGGTGTGAATTTATATGCACCGTGTGATGTGCCGATTGAGATGGCGAGTGAGTCGCAGCCTGTGCGGGTAGCGAAGTCGATAACCTCCTCGGGGTCGGTGTAGGTGTGGTGGTCAGACGAAACTTCGTCCTCAACGCCGGCGAGCACGCCGAGCTCACCCTCGACTGTCACGTCATACTGGTGTGCGAAGTCGCATACTTTCTTTGTGAGGGCAACGTTCTCCTCGTAGGGGAGGTGCGAGCCGTCAATCATAACTGATGAGAAACCGCTCTCGATACAGCTCTTGCAGAGCTCGAAAGAGTCACCGTGGTCGAGGTGGAGGACAATCTGAGGATGCTCCCAGCCGAGTTCTTTTGCATACTCGACAGCACCCTGAGCCATGTAGCGCAGGAGTGTGGCGTTGGCATAGTTGCGTGCGCCCTTCGAAACCTGAAGGATAACGGGTGATTTCTCCTCGGCTGCAGCTTTGATGATGGCCTGCAGCTGCTCCATGTTGTTGAAGTTGAAAGCGGGAATGGCGTAGCCGCCTTTGATTGCTTTGGCAAACATCTCGCGAGTATTTACGAGACCTAATTCCTTGTAATTTACCATTTAGCGAAAAATTATGTAGTTAATAAATTGTCTTCGTGACATATCTGAGGCGCCGTGCCTCTTTTCCGACTGCAAAATTAATGTTTTTTTTTCAGTTTGTCTCAATCTGCTTGATTTAATTAAATAAAATTTTCAATAATAATCCAATCGTCTGTCGTCACGACAATAGCTATGCACAGTTGACTATAAAAAAACCTGCCCTGAGAGCTGAATTGCTCCCCCGAGGGCAGGTTTACAAGCTGAGATTCGGGTAAATAAATTAAAGTCGCTCAGACGGGGCTTATTTGCCCTGATGCTCGTAGCGAAGTGTCATCGAAGGCTGGTCACAGACCTCGGCGGGACCGAAATACTGGATGGGGCCGGGATATACGTAGCTGGTGTTGACAGCCCAGTCGTCGCGCTGTGCGGCGAATTTGAGGAAGGGCGCACCGTCGAGACGCACAAGAGCCTTTTGGATAACGGGTTTCATCACACCGTTGCGGCGCTCCATGTTCATCATCATGGTGATGGGTATACCGCCCGCAATCCACTGCACTGAGGGTTTGACGAGGTTGCGGACCGATGACATGTAGCCTGTTACACCGGCGTTGACAAGGCAAGCGGCGTTGAAACCGAGGGCGTAGCAGTAGTCGGCGTCGAAGTTAGAGGGATCGGCGCAGCGGCCTTCGTAGCCGAAGAAGTGGTGGAGGGCAGAGAATTTGCCGTTATAGTTGCCTTCGGCTCTCATCTGCTCGAGACGTTTGCCGACCATTTCGCTGAGGAGTTTCTCGGTCTCGATGAGCGATACCTGCACGTTGCCGTGGGGGTCACGGTCGAGAGAGAGCTGACGGGCGACGCCGGCGGGGAGCGAGGCGTAGACGGCGGCATTCTCAGCCGAAAGGTGGTCGATGATATACTGACGCTGTTTGTCGGGCTCGACGGCGGCGAATGCCTCGGCGTTGGCGGCGAGGAAGTCGTTGAGCTCGGCGATGAGTTTCTTCACGGCCGGGATAAACTCGATGAGGCCCTCGGGGATGAGGACGATGCCGTAGTTGTTGCCGTCGGCAGCACGGCGGGCGACTATGCGGGCGATGTCGTTGACGATATCGTCGAGAGTCATATTTTTGGCCTCAACTTCCTCGGAGATGATGCAGACGTTAGGCTGAGTCTGAAGACCGCACTCTAAGGCGATGTGGCTGGCCGAACGGCCCATGAGCTTGATGAAGTGCCAGTATTTCTTGGCTGAGTTGCAGTCGCGCTCGATGTTGCCGATTACTTCGCTATAAACCTTGGTGGCGGTGTCGAAACCGAAAGAGGTCTCAATCATATCGTTCTTGAGGTCACCGTCGATAGTCTTGGGACAGCCGAGCACCTGCACGCCGGCGTTGATGCTCTTGTAGTATTCGGCGAGGATGGCGGCGTTTGTATTGGAGTCATCGCCGCCTATGATGACGAGGGCTTTGATGTTGAGCTCGCGGAGTATCTCGAGGCCTTTGTCAAACTGCTCTTTGGTCTCGAGTTTCGTGCGGCCCGAGCCGATGATGTCGAAGCCGCCGGTGTTACGGTACTCATCGATAATCGGAGCTGTAAGCTCGATGTATTTGTGGTCGACAAAACCGCCGGGTCCCATTGTGAAACCAAAAAGACGGCTGTCGCGATGGATTTTCTTGATGCCGTCAAAAAGGCCGCTTATGACGTTATGGCCGCCGGGAGCCTGACCTCCGGAGAGTATCACGCCGACATTAACAGGCTTGCCTGCTGCGGGAGCCGTATTTTTTTCAAATCTGAGTTCGGGAAGACCGTAAGTGTTGGGAAACAGTTTTTTGATTTCATCCTGATCGGCCACTGACTGTGTGGGTTTACCTTCGACAGCTTTAACAGCCCCGGTCAGCACAATCGGGAGCTTGGGCTGATAAGCCGCACGAGCTTTTTGCAAAGCGCTCTTTTTCATTAAATTATATATTTAGTTGATGTTAGTATAATGTATAGACAAACTGATCTAACAGACTTTGTGCAAAGTAACGAATAATTTTTTACTCAATCAAATTTTTTAGCCGGCTCTTATACTTATATATGCAAAAACTATATATGACATGGGGGCCGTTCATAAAAAAACAGACCGCCTGAGCAGGCGGTCTGTCATGGTTTTATAAAACCGACAGGGGAAATGAGTTTAGCTGTAGGTCTGCGGTCTCGCGTTACCGGCGCGGTCGTGGAATCGTGTCAGCTGCTATTTTACTCCCCGACCCCGAGACGAACAGCAAAGTGTCCGGTTTAAATTAGTAAAATGAAACACTTGATCAGTACTCAATTTCCCTGTCGGTTTAATTATTTTACCGGCAATATCATGCCGTCCGAATCGTGAAAATATATCTTCTACACCGCACGACGACACCGGCCTGTTATACCCGACGCAAAGACAGGCACAAAAAGCGGACTGTAAATCATGTTTATTAAGTGAAAACATCGGGCGGTGAATGAGAGTTGTTTTACAGATAATGATATTTAATGCAAATATAGCCTTTAAAAATAAAATTGCAAGTTGTTCAGCAATAATTGTGACGTTTCGACCAACAAATCTTATTATTTACGACATATATTCCAATTTTCGCAATTGATTCGCGCAAAAATTACAATTGTTAAGTCTCACGCCTCATAATCCTTAAAATATTAAAGAATATAGCTAATACAACATTATTTTTATCATAGTTTGTATTTCGCAAGACAACTTGCGCACACATCGTCAATTTTATTTGGCCGATGAACTCATTATTACTAACTTTGCATTATAAAGAAGCTCTCTGATGGAACAATTATCGACCGACAAAGCGTCCACACAGCCACGATATGAGCTCGGAGTAGCCCTGAGTGGAGGAGGAGCGCGCGGATTTGCCCATGCCGGCGCGCTTATGGCCATCGAAGAAGCCGGTCTGAAACCCGACATCATCGCAGGAGTCAGCGCCGGCTCGGTTGTCGCCGTGCTCTACGCGGCCGGATTCAAGCCCGGTCATATTCCCGAGTTATTTGCCGACTGCAGTTTCTCTGACTTTACAAAATTAAGTCTCGGCAAAGGCGGCCTGTTCACTGTCGAGAAATTTCGTGACTTTATCATGGAGGCGGTTTTATCCCGTGGCGACTACCGACGCCTCGAAGATTTGCCTATGCCGACATATTTAGGTGTCACTGATTTCGACAACGGATGTCCGTGCGAGTTTCATACCGGAGAAATAGGCGACCGTATGATTGCTTCATGTTCGATACCGATTATCTTCAAGCCTGTCACAATAGACGGCGTCAATTATGTCGACGGCGGTGTCCTGCGCAATCATCCGGCATGGATTATCAGAGACAAATGCAAGCGGCTGATAGGCGTCAATGTAAGCCCGCTGCCTACATCCGGCTCAGCGTCATCAATCGTCGATGTCGCCCTGCGCACATACAATCTTATGGCAAAAGCCAATCAGGCGGCAGACATGGCGCTATGCGACCTGTCAATTGTCACACCTGAGCTTTCAGGATACAAGGCTTTCAGCCTCAAGCACATACCGAGTGTCTTCAGAAGCGGCTACATACACACACGACGCGCGCTCAAAGACGCCGGCATGTGGCATCCGACCAATAATCATAAAACCAATAATCAACGATAAATGACCGCGACCAAACCGATTATCTATCAGCTACTTCCCCGATTATTCACAAATTACTGCAAGACACCCGCCGTTAACGGCACTATAGACCAAAACGGCTCGGGCAAGCTCAATCAGATCACTCCGCGCATACTGCAGCAAATCAAGTCGCTCGGAGCCACCCATATATGGTACACCGGCGTCATAGAGCACGCCCATGACGCCGACTACACCCGATATGGCATCGTACGCGACAATCCCCACGTGGTCAAAGGACATGCCGGCAGTCCCTATGCCATCACCGACTATTACGACATAGATCCTGACCTCGCCGAAGATGTGCCGTCGCGCATGGCCGAATTCGAAGACCTCGTCGCTCGCAGTCACCGCGAGGGACTCAAGGTGATTATCGACTTTGTGCCCAATCATGTCGGCCGCCAATATCACTCTGACGCCAAACCGTCAGGCATCGAAGATCTCGGGCAGGGCGATAACAGCGAGATGTTTTTCTCTCCGTCAAATAATTTTTACTATATACCGCGCCAGCAGTTCTCGCCCCGCGGCGTAGACCTCGGCAGCGGCTCTGACGCATACGTCGAATTTCCGGCTAAAGCATCCGGCAACGACTGTTTCGACGCGTTCCCGTCAGTAAACGACTGGTATGACACAGTCAAACTTAACTACGGAGTCGACCCGTGGAACGGCAGCCGTCATTTTGACCCGATACCGCCGACATGGCTCAAGATGCTCCACATCCTGCGCTACTGGGCATCGAAAGGCATCGACGGTTTTCGCTGCGACATGGTCCACATGGTGCCTCTCGAGTTCTGGCGCTGGGCCATCGCCAACGTCCGCAGCCATTATCCCGACGTAATATTCATAGCCGAAATCTACGACGTGGCTCTCTATCGTCCGTATATCGAGGCCGGCTTTGATTATCTTTATGACAAGGTCAATCTCTACGACACCCTTCGTGCCATCGAGTGCGACAATGTATCGGCCGCACGTCTGACATCATGCTGGCAGACCGTCGAGGGCATCGCTCCCAACATGCTCAACTTCCTCGAGAATCACGATGAGCAACGTTTCGCGTCGGCACAATATGCCGGCGACGCATCAAAGGTAATCCCGTCGCTCGTTGTCAGCTCGATGTTCGCCACGGGTCCGATGATGATTTACTTCGGGCAGGAACTCGGAGAGACAGCCTCCGACGCCGAGGGCTACAGCGGACACGACGGCCGCACGACCATCTTCGACTACTGGTCGGTGCCGACAGTGCGCCGATGGCTTAACGACGGTCGCTGTGACGGAGTGCTCCCCGAGCCGGTGCGCCGGTTGCGCGAGACTTACGGACGCATACTGAATATATGTAACAGCGAGGCCGCGGTTAGAGAGGGACGATTCTTCGACCTCATGTATGTCAACTATCACAATCCCGACTTCAACCCTCACCGTCATTACGCATTTCTGCGCGCGACGGCCGACGAATTGTTAGTCATCACTGTCAATTTTGACACGGCTGCAGCCGATATACGCATAAACATCCCACGCCACGCATTTGACTATCTCGACTACCCCGAGGGTCAGGTCATGATGACCGAGCTGCTCGGCGGCGAGACAGCCGGCGGCCTCCTGTCGAGCACACAAAGTTTTGCAACTCACGTCGTTGGTCACGGTGCGACGATATGGAAAATACGTCGTAAAGACATCGTTGACAGCAACGCGACTGCTGAGGGTGACACCCCGGCCAAACCCGCGGCAAAAATATCCGCAAAAAAAGCGCCTGCCGCTGCCCGTCGTAAGGCAAAAAAAGACTAACTTTGCCACCGAAAACCAATTCTCATCTTTTTCATAGCAAATATGGATACCTCCCTACCCCCTTTTAAGGTCTTTGCCGGTACGAACTCACAGTACATGGGTCATGAAATCTGCAAGGATCTTGGTGTTGAACTTGGCAAAATGAACATCCTTCATTTTGCCGACGGTGAATTTGAAGTCTCGTTTGAGGAATCTATACGCGGCTGCGAGGTTTACCTCGTGCAGTCGACGTTCCCCAACTGCGACAACCTTATGGAGCTCCTGCTGATGATTGATGCAGCCAAGCGTGCGTCAGCCAAAGCGACCATCGCCGTTATGCCCTACTTCGGATGGGCCCGTCAGGACCGCAAGGACAAACCGCGCGTGTCAATTGCCGCCAAACTTGTCGCCGACATGCTGACCGCCGCCGGTGTAGACCGTGTCATAACAATGGATCTCCACGCCGACCAGATACAGGGCTTTTTCAATGTCCCGGTCGACCACCTCTATGCTTCGTCGGTATTCATCCCCTACATCCAGTCGCTCGGTCTCGAGAACATGGTCATCGCCACTCCGGATGTCGGCGGTGCGAAGCGCGCCAACAGCTATGCAAAATATCTTGACCTGCCCCTCGTGCTCTGCCACAAACAGCGCGCCAAGGCCAATGTCGTTGCCAAGATGACTGTAATCGGTGATGTCAAAGACAAAAATGTCATACTCATCGACGACATGTGTGACACAGCCGGCACAATAGTCAAAGCGGCCGAACTGATGATGGAGAACGGCGCACGCTCTGTCAGAGCTCTCTGCTCTCACGCCATAATGAGTGACCCCGCCACCGACCGCGTCAACCAGAGCCCGCTGACAGAGATGATTTTCACAAACTCCATCCCCTACAGAAAACAGTGCAGCAAATGCACCATCATCTCCGTCGCCCGCCTCTTCGCCGACACTATCCGCCGCGTACACTCCAACGAGTCTATCTCGTCGCAATATCTCATCAAATAACACAATCCGTTTAAAAATCCTTTATAAACAAAGCGGGGCTGCCGGCATGGCAGCCCCGCTTTGTGATTATTGGGGAGATATAAATAATATAGACAATCACAGTAAAAACCGCATCAAATAAATCGTCCGCGTAGCGGTCGTAGCCGCAGCGCGGCGTCAGCATTTGAGGCCACGGTAAGCAGGCCGTCAGGTCTGCGCAACCGTGGTATTTATTCCACACAAACACAGCGTGCTGTAGGTGCGCCGTTCAAATCATTAAGAGCCGGAGCATTGCGGCACTCCTACAGAGTGCATGACATTACTAATTCTAATCACCTATGACTGCGCGGACCTACAGCCCGCTTGTCATAGGCTAACATACGGCGCTGCGCTGCAGCGCTAACGCGCCTCACGGCGCTACACAGCCGTTTAAATCACTATGTATTAAATTATTAATTACGCTTTGCCTTGGCGGAGATTTTCGACGTAGGCGTTGATGTCGTCGAGGCGGCGCGGGATTTCGATGCCCTGCGGACACTTGGAGATGCATTGTCCGCAGGCTATGCAGCGGTTGGCCTGACGCAGACGCGGCACAGAGCGGTCATAACCGATAAGGAACGCACGTCGCCCGCGCTCGTAGTTGGGGTCACGCACGTCACGCGGAGCATTGTCGTCATTTATACATTTATTATAATGTGCGAAAATTGCAGGGATGTTGACGCCGTAAGGACATGGCAGACAATAGCGGCAGTCGGTACACTCGACGGTCTTATTGGCCTTAATTTCACGGGCTATGAACTCATAGAAGTTACTCTCAATGTCGCTGACAGGGTCCAATGGCGAGTATGTGGCGAGGTTGTCCTCCAAATGCTCCATATACGTCATGCCGCTGAGCACGGTCAGCACGCCTTTGGGTGTGCCCGCAAAACGGAAAGCCCACGAGGCTATGCTGTCATCGGGACGGCGCTCTTTCATCTTCTTTGCGACTGCATCTCCGACATTGGCGAGACGTCCGCCGAGCAGGGGCTCCATGATGACGACCGGTATGCCGCGGCGCTCGAGCTCGTCGTAGAGATAGTGAGCGCTGATGTCACGTCCCTCGCCGTCGGTCGCAGGCAGCCAGTCGATATAATTGAGCTGAATCTGAACGAAGTCCCAGTGTATCTCGCCGCGGTCCATGCGCGCGAGCATTTCGTTGAAAACGCCGACATCGCCATGAAACGAGAAGCCGAGGTTGCGGATGCGGCCGGCCTTTTTTTGCTCTACAAGCCAGTCGAGGAGACCGTTGTCGGCGTAACGGACATTGAAATTGTCCATACCTCCGTTGCCGATGGCGTGGAGCAGCAGATAATCGATGTGGTCGGTCTGCAGCAGCTTGAGCGAATTTTCGAACATTTCCCGAGAGCGCTCGAGACTGTGGGTCGAGGGGTCGAAGTTGCTGAGTTTGGTAGCAATAAAATAGCTGTCGCGCGGATGACGGCTAAGAGCTTTGCCCATAGCCTCCTCCGAGCGGGCCTTGCAGTAGACCGGAGCGGTATCGAAGTAGTTGACGCCGTGGGCAATGGCATGGTCAACGAGACGGTTAACAGCCTCCTGATCGATGGCATCGCCCTCTCCGTCGGTCTTGACGGTCGGCAGGCGCATGCAGCCGTAACCGAGCAACGAGACCTCGTCGCCGGTATTGGGGTTTATGCGCATAGTCATTTCTCCCGACTTTGCGGCAGTTTGCTCATGCTCGTCAGACGTCGAGACCTTTGCGCCACACGATACGGCGAGTCCGGCGAGAGCCGTCACTCCGAGCTGACCCATAAAGCGGCGGCGCGATATATTGTTTTTGTTATCTTTCATTGTAACGATTGCTTAAATTTCGTGATGACGTTCGATACCCTCGACATGGATGGCCGAGTGGTCGGCCTTAATATGTCCGACCGTACCCACGGGGCAGTTATACTCACAGGCTCCACAGCCTATGCAGACACTCTCATTGACCGTCGGACGCATATTGCCTGTAGACTCGTCGCGGACCATGGAGACGGCACCGGTCGGACAGCGGCGCTCGCAGTTGCCGCACTGCTGTCCGGCCGAGGCCGAAATACAGAGCGAGGTATCGACGACAGCCGTACCTATTTTGATTGCAGTTTTCTCTTCGGGTGTGATATGCTCGATTGCCCCTGCGGGACAAACCTCAGAGCAACGCGTACAACCCGGGCGGCAGTAACCGTCAGTGTAGACCATCACCGGCTGCATAAAATTGCTCAGCTCGGTCGAGGGCACAAGGATATGCTCGGGACAGTTCTGTATACATAGCTGACAGGCCGTACACTTCGACGACAGGCTCATGACGCCGCCTGATCCGGCGGGCACGACCTCGACCCGGCGCTCGGGGCGCTTCTTGGCCTTGACCGGTGCGAGAGCTCCGTCACCGTGCTCGGCAGCCGAGGCTATGAGCGCACCTCCGACTATTGCGCCGGTGGTGATGAAACTGCGACGCCCTGCATCGACTGCCGGTTTTGAGGCAGATTCCTCTTTATGTCCCGTCTCTTTGACAAAGCCCGGCGCATAGCGGTATTTGATGGCGTGTTGCGAACAGTTACCGATGCAGTCCATGCAGACGACGCAGCGAGTATGGTCGATGCGATGTGATGAGCCGTCAATACACGATGCTTTACAATTGCGCTCACACTTGCGGCAGCCATTGCATTTTGACTTGTCAATCATGGGTTTGAACACCGAGTAGCGGCTAAGATAGCCGAGCACAGTACCCACGGGACAAATTATGTTACAGTAGTTACGTCCTCCTACCCATGCGAATGTGACAATGATAACCAAAGTCAACGCAGCGACTATCGCTACAGGCCAGACGGTCAGACGGCTGACAGTATAAAACTCATAGCTGCCGCGTGCGGCCGCTTCGTCGGCAAGCAGATTGTTTACACCGTCATAAATCGGCGCAAAAAGTTGCGAGACAATACGCCCGTAGCTGCTGTATGGCTCAATGAGGCCTGCAATCCACGACGCCGTGAAACTTACGAGACCGAGAAGTATAAATACGATAAAGACCGTCAGAATGGTCAGGCGCAGACGGCGGTAAGGCGGACGGTAGCCGAAACGGTTTTTCTGACGGCGGCGAGGCAGTCCGTAAGTGGAACGCAGTCTGATGATCACGTCCTGAAAAACGCCTAACGGACAGATGACCGAGCAGTATATACGACCGAAAAGCAGAGTCAGACCGACTATCAGGACAAGAGCCAACAGATTAAGCGACAGCAGTGCCGGTATAAACTGTATCTTAGCCATCCACGGCCAGTGTGAGGCCGCAAACCCTGTAAAATCAAGGAATAATAATGTTATGGCCGTAATCGACACGAGAGCTAAAACAATCCTTATGTATCTAAGCATAAAAGAAATGTGTGAGGAATGATTATGAGCGAGGATAAATTACTTTTAGCTACAAAAATAATAAAAAATGCACCAATGTAAAAAATAAGTCGCTAAATCATCGCATATATGCGCTTTAGCCGCCATTATATTGACGGGGCAGAAGTGTTAAAATGTCAGAGATGCATATTTATTACCTTTGCGAGAGTCTGCGTGTCTAACTTTGTGCAAAAATAATGCACTATGAAAAAGACACGCAAATCCGCTCAAAAGACCATTACCGCCCGCATCCCCGCCGAACTGATCAGTCAGATTCTCGCCGACCCGGAGAACATCTCGCTCTGCCACGCCCTCGTCTCGGCTATCATCAAAGCCGAACGTATCCGCCGCCCAGACGGCGCAGCCGCATCGCTTGACGACAGCAACCTGAAACCCGCGAAGTCACCCGAGGCTGACGCGATGGCCGAAGACGCGAGAAAGCGTGTAGCGAAAGCCCGCGAGCGTCGCGAGCGTTGCATGCAGAGGGCCGAAAAACGTGTTGCCATCCTCCTGAAAGTCATGCGCGACAAAAAGCCTGTCGAGTTGTCGGCACTTTTCGGCTCCGGCCTTTTCACACGCGAACAGGAACGCGCCATCGACGCGCTGCTCAATCCGACTGTCCGTACAATCAGAAAACTGTCTTTCGACCAACTCCGGGCCTACTTCTTGCCTCTTTTTGTCAAACTGACCAACACAGACATCAATACACTCTCCCCCGCAGATCGCCGACACGTCATCACCCGTTAATAAACATAGAGGGCCGATTTTTAATCGGCCGAAGAGAACTCGCTGATTACCACCAAAATGTAGGAACTTGCCTTCGGCAAGTATAATGTGGTCGCCATGATTCGCGAATTATACATGCCGCCGCTCGCTGCACCCGCTTTGGTATATCCCTACGTTTCAATGAATTATGCGCCGTAGATACCGTTCAAAATGTAGGGACTTGCCTTTGGCAAGTATAATGTGGCCGCCAAGGCTTTATACACGCATTATACATGCCGCCGCTCGCTGCACTCGCTTTGGCATATCCCTACGTTTCAATGGATTATGCACCGTAGACACCGTTCAAAATGTAGGGACTTGCCTTCGGCAAGTATAATGTGGCCGCCATGTTTCGCGAATCATGGGTTAGCTCGGCTCGAGTGTCCCTACATAAAAAAAATCGGTCGGCTTCAAAGAAACCAACCGATTCAGGCAAGTAGCGGGACCGAGAATTGAACTCGGGACCTCCGGGTTATGAATCCGACGCTCTAACCAACTGAGCTATCCCGCCTTGTTTGCGAGTGCAAAGTTACGACCTTTTTCTGATTTTGCAAATTTTTAATGGCATAATTTATGTCATTTTAATGCCTAAAATCATTATAAATACTATATCACTCTAACAATCACGCCTTTATACATCACATGCAGTCGCAACCGAGACACGGTTGTTATCGTCAATCTCACGGATTGCACGACAAGGATTTCCCACTGCAATCATTCGCGGGGGGATGTCTGACGTCACGACTGAGCCTGCGCCGATGACTGCCCCCTGCCCTATGGTCACCCCCGGCAGAATGTTCACGCCGGCCCCTATCCACACGTCGTCGCCGATTGTGACCGGAAGAGCGCGCATGATGCCCTCCGAACGCTGCACGGCATCAAGCGCATGACATATAGTATAAATACCCGTGTTCGGTCCGATAAACACATTGTTGCCGATAGTCACAGGCGCCTCATCGAGTATCGTAAGATTGAAATTGCCCACAAAATTATCGCCGATGGTGATATTGTGGCCGAAATCGCAACGAAAAGGCGCATTGATGTGGAAGTTTGAGCCTATGCCGCCCAATAGTTGGCGGATGAGTGCTTCACGCTCAGTGACAGCAGACGGCGGCAGAGAATTCAGACAAAAGACAATGTCAGCCGTACGACTGAGAGCCTCGCCGATAGACGGCGCGAAACCGTTATGCCACTGCCCCGAGGCCATCAGCTGCAAGTCAGGCGAAAGTGAAGAATCTTTCATATTGAGAAAAGGGTATGAGCTTTAGAGTCTTTAAGGCCCCTAAGGCCTCTAAAGGCCTTAAGGAATAAACAGTAAAACCAGCCGTTGAGAGGCTGGTTTACTGGGTGTTTTATTTGAGCCGCGAGTGGGACTCGAACCCACGACCTTTTCGTTACGAATGAAATGCTCTACCAACTGAGCTATTGCGGCTTGTGTCTTTGACGGTGCAAAGATACTAATTATTTATTGATTGATTGCTATAGACAAATCTAATTTTTGCTTTATCAAACAATATTTTGGCCATGGCGGGACCGGAAACATAAGGTGCAACTTCTGTCACCGTGGATGTCGACCCGTAATAGTAGTCGTTGTTAGACTCTGTGGTCACATTGACAGGCGTCAGGACAAAATCCACGTCTTCGTCTTTAATCTCGTCTTTGGAGAGGAGGTCGAGGATATATTCGCGCATACCGGCGAAATAATATCTGCCGTGTGTCGAGTCGTAATTGGCGTAGAAGGAGTTGATATTGTCGGGCAACTGGTTGTTGGAGAAGAACTCTTTCATCTTGCTCTTCTTGATTAAGAGCATATATGGCGGGGCGCTGATGCCAAGATTGCTCTTAAGTGTGTCGGCCGGCAGAATCAATGACAAGGTGTTGACCACAGAAAGCTGACCTTTTTTACTGTTATATGAGTTTACAATCTCCCGGCCGGGGAAAGTAAATTCGACGTTGTAGCCGGCAGGCGCAACGACAATGTTCTCGCCACGGTCGATAGCTGACTGTATATCGGGAGATATCTGATATTTGATATTATTGTTGGTGACAATCTCGGGGGTCACGGCAAAGTAATTGCCGACATAGTTGATTGTCGTGTCACGCCCCATGTCGGTGACATAGCGGGTGTGATAGAACATCTGCATTATGGTCTGCGACACGTTTGTCAGACGACCGCTGCCGAAAGAGTTGCGTATATAACGTCCTTGGAAGACCTGATTGATAAAGTCGTTGGGCGACGAATATATCTTCGGATTGCGGATGTAGGCGCGATATAGCTCCTGTGCGAGTTCTTGGGGCAGTGACACTCTGATCGAACGTGCGGCGGCATAGGGCAATGTGTCGGTTACGCCGATGTTTGACATGTTGTAGACTGCGCGGCCGATGCACTTCGAGGGGTCATAATAGCCTGTTGGGTCAAAGTCGCTGTAGATGGGAGACGGGAGGCGGCGGTTGAGACGGTAGACCTCGATGCCGAGTGGGGCAATCGAGTCACCGACATAGTTGCCGTCGACAATGTTGAACACGAGCGAGAGCGAGTCAATGGTCTTGACAGAGATGCCCTGTGTGTCGAGCGCTGCCGAAGGCATGAACTGGGTGACTACTTCGCTCGAGAGACGTCCGTAGCCCTCGGCGTCGATGCGTCCGAGCAGCTGGGTAAGCGTACGTGACTGCACGGCTCCGTTTGCGACCGTGCGGCCGGTAATGGTAAATGTCGAGTCGATGACAATCTCGAGCTCGTCTTCGGCTATAGAGGCGCCGATATTCGAAGAATCGTCACACGACACGGCTGCATGAGCGATAAGGCATGCGGCGGCTGCGACAACGAAATTGGATCTGAAATTCATCTTTGTTTTAAACTGGCAGAAAGCCCGCATAGTGTGGCGGCTGCGATGAATGATGTTTAAAGAGATTGATAGAAATTAAAGTAAGCGTCGGCATAGTCCTCAGCTCCGGGATAAGGCATGAAAGGTTTGCCTGAGGCGCGGGCGTATGCGACAAGCTCGGGATCGACGCCTTCGCTGCTTTCTACGACGGCATCGGCATGGTCGATTGCGAGTCTGTTGAGCATGCGGCAATCGACGGGAGCGCCGTTCAAGGCTGCAAGCTGCTCGTCGGTAAATCCGTCAAGACGGAGTTTCTCGACCATGCGGGGGTCTAAGGCGCCTTCAAAATTTTCGTTGAAAAGCGAATAGATTATCTTGGTGTCGCGGAACGAAGGGTCGTCGGCATAAATGCTTTTGAGATACAGAGGCGCAAGGGCTGTCACCCAGCCGGTGCAGTGTATCACAGAAGGCTCCCAGCGGAGCTTTTTTGCGGTCTCTACGACGCCGCGTACAAAGAAGATGATGCGCTCGTCGTTGTCATCGGGCATAGTGGCCGTCTCAAGGCCTTCGGATGTATGCCGCACAAAGTAATCGTCGTTGTCTATAAAATAAACCTGCATGCGCGACGGCTGCAGGGTCGCCACTTTGATAATCAGCGGATGGTCGGAGTCGTCAATCGATATATTAAGACCTGACAGGCGAATAACTTCATGCAGCTGGTTACGGCGCTCATTGATAATACCGTATCTCGGCATGAAAGTTCTGACTTCCACCCCTCGCTCCTGAATGGCCTGCGGCAAGTCGCGTCCAAACAGCGACAGAGCCGTGGGTTTAAGATAGGGGGTTATCTCCTGCGAGACAAATAGCACTTTTTTGACGTCCATTAATGATGATAATAGTGATTAGACAACGTTTATCGTGCAAAGATACTCATTTTTTTTCATTCAGCAGTTAAATAATTGAAAAATGGCGTTTCGGCAACGTTTGGATTAACCTGACTGAACTATCGGCGGACATGGTGTGTTTATTTTTCAAAAGTTTAACAAACTACAAAAATGTTATGATACGCAAATTACTCATCTCATTAGCGGTAATCGCCGCAACGACATTCGGAGCATCGGCTCAAGGCAAGGAACTTACTGTATCTTACGGCGGTTACACACAGATGGACGCCATGGACATGCATGACGGCTGGCACGGCGTAAACACGGCGTGGGGTGCTCTCAACGTGGGCTTTAACTTCCAGATTAATTCCAAATTCTGGATCGGTCCGTCTTACACGTTCTCGAGCACTACCACCAAAGGCGGCCCTCATCACAGCAACATCGCTTATCATGCCTTCATGATTAACGGCCGCTACCAGTATTATCGTTCGGGCCTGTTCTCTATGTATGCCAAGGCCGGTCTCGGCATCGAGTATTCACACATGCAGCCACGCGGCGATGACGCTTACAATAAATGCTACTGCGCATTCCAGCTTGTGCCCGTCGGCGCTCAGTTTGATCTCAACCGCACGGTCGCGCTGTTTGCCGAAGCCGGTTTCGGCGCACAGGGTCTGTTTCAGGCCGGCTGCAAATTCCGTTTCTGACACACGACATCACTAAGTACCTATCGAAATACACAAACGCAGATGAGGCGCGGCAATCTCCGAGGGATTATGGCCGCGCCTCACTTATTCTAATTCTCAGACCCCTACCCCTATGCCGAAGAGTGCATAATCATAATAGACAGGGTCATCAGGACGGAGCTCTCTGAGCACACCCGTAAGCTGTTCGACAGCTTTACGGTCGTTTGCCCGGCGGTCGATAAGCCCGAGGCCGCGCGAGATTTTGCCGACATGGACATCAAGCGGGATGTAGAGGTCTGCCGGACGCAGCGAGCGCCACAGCCCGAGGTCGACGATGCCGTCGTCACGCACCAACCAGCGCAGAGCCATATTAAAACGCTTAAGTGCAGACTTGTCAAGAGACAGCGGCAGACAGCGGCAATCGCATACACCGGCATTGGAATCGGCCAAAACGCCGTTAATCGCCTCGGCCAGCACCCATGGCTTGCCTTCATAATGCGGGTTGCGGTCAAAAACCTCACGGGCAAAATCGTCAAGAGTCTCATAGCGCTGATATATCGCCCTGAGTCCACGCAGATAGTGGCGCAGATTTGCGGCGAAAAAAGTGCGGTGAATATTGCCGTCGGGCAGATGCTCAAACTCGCCGTCGATTACATAATTATAAGGCTGCCAATCCATCATGTCGAACATACGTTCGCCGCTGCGAAGTATCATCGAACGTTTGCCCCACGCAATAGTCGATGCAAGCAGCGCCGCAATCTCGATGTCGCGCCGGTCGGTAAACGAGCGCGGGAATCTGACCGGGTCGGCGTCGATAAATGAGCGGCTGTTGATGCGCGCAGCCTCTGAGTCAAGCAGCTCGCGTATTTCCTTCTTAATCATAGCAATCAATTGTGTCTGTATAAAACCAAGCATCCCCGCACCGGCAACCGGAGCAGGGATGTCAATAATCTTGAGTGGGGTGCCTTGAGGGGGTCGAACCCTCGACCTTCGGAACCACAATCCGACGCTCTAACCAACTGAGCTAAAGGCACCATTTCGCAAATGCACGGCAAAGGTAGGCATCTTTTTCCAATTGTGCAATACCTCGCGCGATTTTTATTTCATTTTTTTGTCGTCAGTCAGTCGCACTCTCCTCCCGTCAGCTGAGAAAACGCCACGCATCTTATGAGCTTACAAATGCGGCGTGTCTATAACTTTTGTATTCACGACACCTTATACTATAGAAATTATTACTAAATTTGCACTCATATATAATGTAACAACGACCGCATCAAAATACACATAATACAAGCATGATTGATTTGCTGCTACCCGCCGCGCTTTTCGACGCGTCATACTACTTTACGGAAATTGTCACAAACATGAGCTATCTTGTAGTCTTCATGTTTATGGTCATCGAAAGTTCGTTTATCCCCTTCCCGTCAGAAGTAATAGTGCCTCCGGCTGCATTTCTCGCCTGTCAGACCACACGCACGCTGCAGTATCAGGGTCACTCGCTCGCCATCCCCGACATGAACATCTACGTGATAATCCTCGTGGCCACGGCCGGCGCCATCGTCGGAGCCCTCGTCAACTACGGCCTGTCGCTGTGGATCGGACGCCCGATTGTATATCGCTTTGCCGACTCGCGCTTAGGCCACGCCTGCCTTATCGACCGCGCCAAAGTCGACCGCGCCGAGGCCTACTTCGACAAGCACGGTGCAGTCTCGACCTTTATCGGGCGCCTGATTCCGGCAGTGCGTCAGCTCATCTCGATACCCGCCGGACTGTCCCGCATGAATATATGGGTGTTTATCATCTTCACCGGGTTAGGAGCCATGGTTTGGAATATCGTGCTTGCACTGTTAGGATGGTTTCTCGCCAAGACCGTCGACATCAACAGTCTCTTTGCCGCAGTCGAGCGCTACAACTCATATCTCTCTTACGCCGGAGTGGCCATAGCCGTGATATGCGCGGCCATCATCGCATGGAACGCTTTCAAACCGCGCCGCAACGACAGCGCCAAAACCAACTGACACACAAACCAATACATGACAACGCTATGATTGTATCTCCCTCTATATTATCAGCCGACTTCGGCAATCTCAGGGGCGAAATCGAAATGCTCAACGACAGCGCCGCCGACTGGATTCACTTAGACATAATGGACGGCGTCTTCGTGCCCAACATCTCATTCGGATTTCCGGTGATGAAAGCCGTGGCAGCCTATGCCTCCAAGCCGTTGGACGTGCACCTGATGATTGTCGACCCGCAGCGCTACATCACACGTGTCAGAGACACCGGAGCCACAGTCTGCAATGTTCATCAGGAGGCATGCACGCATCTCCACCGCACGGTCGAGAGCATACGCGAGGCCGGCATGAAAGCGGCAGTCACCCTAAATCCGGCCACACCCGTCGAAACTCTCACCGATATACTCTACGACCTCGACATGGTGCTGATTATGAGTGTCAATCCCGGCTTCGGCGGCCAGAAATTCATCAGCCACAGTGTCGATAAAATCAGGCGGCTCAAACGTCTCATTCTTGAGACAGGCTCAAAAGCCGTCATCGAGGTCGACGGAGGCATTAATCTCACCACCGGCGCTCTATGCGCCGATGCCGGCGCCGATGCCCTTGTGGCAGGCCACGCCATCTTCGGCGAAAGTTCGCCGAGTGAGATAATCGCCTCACTCAAAAAGCTCTGAGCATTATAAACGTTATCCCTTCATTAAAACCGGTCTAAGACACACACACTTATCGCATCAATAAAATGGACAGCTACGACTTCGACACCACATCACGTCATACCACCGCTTCACGCCCTAAAGCCGCGGCACAGCCGCGGCAGCCTCGACGGGCTCAGCAACCGTCGCCCTCACGCCAACGTCAGGGCGAAAGGCGACGCACCAACGAGCGCCGTCGTGGGGGCAACCGCCTCGTCGAATTTTTCCGCGACAAACGCACCCGCCTCGCCTTAGGTGTAGCGCTGATTACCATAGCCATAGTCATGTCCATTTCGGCCGTGTCGCATCTCAAGAACGGCCCTATTGACCAAAGCATCGTCGAGGGAGCCGGCTCTGTGGGCGCCATCGCCTCGTCAGGCACAGCGGTGCAGAACACGGGCGGTCCGTTAGGCGCATGGCTGTCGCATGTGCTGATGACCGAGGGGCTCGGTATCGGAGCGTTTGTGCTTGTGATTTATCTCGGCATACTCGGTCTGAGCCTTTTGGGCGCCATGAAGTGCCGCTTCTGGTCACTGACATTCAAATGTCTTTTCACGGCAATATCCATATCCGTAATCATCGGCCTCATCACGCTTACAACAGACAGCTTCACCCACTGGGGCGGCGTCCACGGCCGCTATGTCAACCTCTGGCTGGTCGAGATGGGCTCGTGGGTTACGGCCTACGCCGTGTGCGTCATCCTCACCGGCTGTCTCGTGGCGGTATATTACAAGCCGCTCAGCGCTCTCTTTGCCAAAATAAAAGCGGTTATGCCCAAACGTCAGGCAAAGGACGAGAGCGAAAATGACGGGGAGAATGATGAAGTGCGCGACCTTGACGGATTTGACAACGAACATGCCGACTCTGAAAAGACAGCAGGAGAAGAGGTATCGTTTGGCGAGGAAGTCAACGAAAATGCCGAACATGTCTTTGCCGGCACACGCAAAGTCAACACTCCGCGCAGCATCTTCACCATCGACGATATCGACGACGAGCCGGAGGAAACACCGGCTGCGGCCGCTTTCACCTCGCCGTCGGCCCCTGCAGCGGTCAGCGAGCCGATTATCGGCATCGACGCCGAAGACAGCCGGCCGGCTGCCGCATCAGCTGCCGAGGCCGCGAAACCCGCGGGCGACAAAGAGCCCGAGTTTACAGTGGCCGTGGCCGATGTGGCCGAGGCCGCCACACAGTCAGCTGCGCCCGGCGAAGCGACCGTCACCGATGAGCCATACGACCATCGCGCCGACCTGTCGCGTTATGTGTTCCCCGACATAGACCTTTTGGAAGACCGACCGTCAGGCCCTGTCGTGGACCCCGAGGAGCAAGAGCGCAACAAAGACCTGATTGTCAAAACCCTGCTTGACTACCGCATACCCATCCAGCGTATTCATGCCACCGTCGGTCCGACCGTTACACTCTATGAGGTCGTGCCGGCCGAGGGTGTGCGCATAGCGCAGATACAGCGTTTGGAAAACGATATCGCCCTCAGCCTCTCGGCCTTGGGCATACGCATCATCGCGCCCATCCCCGGCGCCGGAACAGTCGGCATCGAGGTGCCAAACCGCGAGCCGCAGACGGTGTCGATACGTTCGGTGCTTTCGTCGTCAAAATTCCGCGAGGCTGTTGTCAAGAAAAATCTGCCCTTCGCCATGGGCTCGACCATCTCAAACGACGTCTTTGTGGCCGACCTGACCAAGATGCCCCACATACTTGTCGCCGGCGCCACAGGCCAAGGCAAATCCGTGGGTCTCAACTGCATCATAGCCTCGCTGATTTACGCCAAGCATCCGTCGGAGCTGAAATTTGTGTTCATCGACCCGAAGATGGTCGAATTCTCGCCTTACCGCAAACTTGAGCGTCACTTCCTCGCCAAGCTGCCCGACGCCGACAATCCCATCATCACCGACCCGACGAAAGTGCCCGCGACACTCAACTCGCTCTGCGTCGAAATGGACAAACGTTATGAGCTCATCAGCGAGGCCGGAGTGCGTTCGGTCGAGGAATACAACCGCAAATTCTCAAAACGTGTGCTCAACCCCGAGAAAGGCCACCGCTACATGCCATACATCGTGACTATCGTCGACGAGTTTGCCGACCTCATCATGATGGGCGGCAAGGAGGTGTCGATGCCTATCGCGCGTATAGCCCAGAAAGGCCGCGCCGCCGGCATGCACATGATAATCGCCACCCAGCGCCCGTCGACCGACGTCATAACGGGCATGATCAAGGCCAACTTCCCCGGCCGCATCGCCTTCCGTGTGATGCAGATGGTCGACTCCAAGACCATCCTCGACCGCCCGGGCGCTAACCAGCTCATCGGCCGCGGCGATATGCTCTTCCTGCACAACGGCCTGCTCGAGCGCGTACAGTGCGCCTTTATCGACACCGACGAAATCGATGCCATCACCGACCACATCAGTCGCCAGATAGGTTATCCGTCGGCCTACCTGCTGCCCGAGCCTGTAGTCGAGGGCGCACAACCGGGCGACAATTATGACCCGACGACGCGCGACGCGTTGTTCAACGACTGCGCCCGTTTCATCGTGCAACAGAACACAGCCTCGACCTCGTCGCTGCAGCGCCGCTTCGGCATCGGCTACAACAAAGCCGGCAAAATCATGGACCAGATGGAGGCCGCCGGCATCGTAGGCCCCGCTCAGGGCGCCAAACCGCGCGCCGTGCTCATGGACCCGACCACACTCGAGACCCTTCTGCAAAATTGAGAGGGTCTGTCTGACGTTATACAAATGTATGGATTTGCATATAATAAAAATGAACGCAATACATAAGTTAAATTTGCGCACACTCACGGTGCTCATAGTGATGCTGGCAATCGCTCCGCTCACAGCACTTGCAGCCGGTGACGGCTCCGACATACTCTCGGCATGCGCCTCGCGCATACGCTCGGCCAAGGGTATAAGCGCCGAGTTCACAATGAAACAGTCAAACGGCGGCTCGACTGCCGGCGACCTGACGATGTCGGGCAAAAAATTCAGACTCATCACGCCGCAGATGTCTGTGTGGTATAACGGTAAAGACCAGTGGTCGTATCTGAGTGCGGCCGGCGAGGTAAACATTACCGAGCCGACACCCGAGGAACTCTTGGAGACAAATCCGTTTGAGGTCATCGTTTCCTATGACAAGCGCTACAAATGCCGTCTGCTTAAAGCTGAGGCCGGCTACGACCGTGTCGAGCTGACGCCTGCCGGCAAAGACAACGCCATAAAATCGGCCAAAATCGCCATCAGCCGCAAAACAGGCTGGCCGGTTGAGATTAAGGTGCTCTTTGACAACGGACAGGCGGCCGATATACGCATCGGCTCGGTCAAGACGCACGCAGAGGCTATACCGGCGTCAGTTTTCACGTTCAACGCCAAAGCCTATCCCGGCATAGACGTTGTCGACTTGAGATAACGAAGTACAAAACATAAAACACTATAGTCATGCAACACACCAAATGCCTTATAATCGGCTCAGGACCCGCCGGATTCACCGCGGCAATATATGCTTCGCGAGCCAATCTGAGCCCAATCGTTTTAGAGGGCCCGCAGCCCGGCGGACAACTCATCACCACTACCGAAATCGAGAACTTCCCCGGCTATCCCGAGGGAGTTCAGGGCCCCAAGATGATGGAGGACCTGCGTTCTCAGGCTATGCGTTTCGGCGCAGAAATCCGCTCGGGACGAGTCACTGACGTCGACTTCGACAAACGTCCGTTCACCGTGACGGTCGACAGTGGACGCGAGACATACACTGCTGATGCAGTAATCATCTCGACAGGCGCCGGCGCCCGTTATCTCGGCCTCGCCGACGAGCAGAAATATCTCGGCATGGGAGTGTCTGCCTGCGCGACCTGCGACGGATTCTTCTACCGCAACCGCCGCGTGGCTGTTGTCGGCGGCGGCGACACAGCCTGTGAGGAAGCCCTCTATTTAGCGGGCCTCGCCTCTCAGGTCTATCTGATTGTGCGCCGCGATGTGCTCCGCGCGTCAAAAGTCATGCAGCGCCGCGTCCTCGAGAATCCTAACATCGAGGTGCTTTTCAACACTAACACTGTCGGACTTTACGGGACAGATGTGCTCGAAGGCGCACATCTCGTCACCAATCGCGGCACAGAGAATGAAAATACATACGACATCGCAATAGACGGCTTTTTCCTCGCCATCGGCCACAAGCCTAACACCGATTTGTTCAAGGGCAAATTAGAGCTTGACGAAGAGGGATATATCAAGACGCATGCACCGTCGACACGCACAAGCGTCCACGGCGTTTTTGCCGCAGGCGATGTAGCCGACCCGACCTACCGGCAGGCCATCTCGGCAGCCGGCATGGGCTGTCGCGCCGCCTTAGACGTAGAGAAATATATCCTCGAGCACGAGGGATAAAACAAGTAAGAATCTAAATTAAGGTCCTTAGAGTCTTTAACGACTTTAAGGACCTTATCTATTATAGGTGCAGGACTATGTTTATTTTAAAAGCAAAGTCTCCACTATATAGACGGCTACGCCGGCCATGTAACCGAGGAACGCGAGCCATGTAAAACGGCGCAGATACCAGCCGAAACTGATGCGCTCGAGGCCCATTGCGATGACACCGGCTGCCGAGCCGATGATAAGCAGGCTGCCTCCCACTCCGGCACAATAGCTGAGAAACTCCCAGAAAACGCCGTCGATGACGAAGTTTGAAGCATATCCGACAGCTCCGGGGAGAGCGACGGGATACATGCCCATGACACCGGCTACAAGCGGTACATTGTCAAATATCGACGACATGATGCCAAGCAGGACATTTATTATATATACATTGTGGACATTGGTGTCAAGCCAGTCGGCGGTTGCCGAGAGGATGCCGGCGGCGTCAAGCACCGAGACCGCCATAAGGATGCCGAGGAAAAAGAGTATCGAGGGCATGTCGATGCGCGAGATGACTTTGGGGATACGGTGCTCACGCGAGCGGTCAAGCATCTTGCCGTTATAAAACATTTCCGTAAATACCCACAGGAGGCCGAGGACAAGCAAAATACCAACAAACGGCGGCAGATGGGTAATAGTCTTGAAAACGGGCACAAATATAAGTCCGCCGACGCCAAGGAAGAAGATGGTCTTGCGCTCGCGGCTTGAAATATCGTTGACAGCCTTGCTGTCGGCACCGACCGGTGCGAGACGGCCTTTGAGAAAGTGAGACACGCCCCACAAAGGTACAAGCATCGCCACAAGCGACGGCAGCAGAACGCGGCTGACAAGCGCGGGAGCCGTCACATTGCCTTTGACCCACAGCATGATGGTGGTGACGTCGCCGATTGGAGACCATGCGCCGCCGGTGTTGGCCGCGATGATAATCATGCCGGCGAAGAGCCAGCGCTCATTTTTGTCGGAAACAAGTTTACGCAGCAACAATATCATGACGATGGTGGTGGTCATGTTGTCAAGCACGGCCGAGAAGATAAAGGTAGTCAGACATATCACCCAGAGCAGGCGGCGCTTGTCGCGTGTCTTTATATGATCCGTGATGACCGTAAAACCGCCGTGCACGTCGATAAGCTCGACTATTGTCATAGCACCGATGAGAAAGAACAGTGTCTGCGTGATGTCGCCGAGAGCGTCGACAATCTTGACATTGAGCACAAAACCGAGACACTGCTCGGCAAGCGTAGACGTGGCGAGTGCGGGATTGTCAGCTACATACCGCGCGAGAGCGGCACTGTCGACAGCCGGTACAATCCACTCGGCCCCGAGAGCATAGACAATCCACATCAGCATACCGAGCAAGAGAGCGATAGCCGTCTTGTCGATGCGCAGCGGATGCTCGAGAGCGATGCAGAGATAGCCTATAAAAAACAGAGAGACAAGAGTAATAATCATATTGATTGTTACAACTTAAGGCGGTTAAACACAGAAGAAAAGTAAATACGGAAATTTTTCAGCAAATTTAGATACTTTTCATCTAATCACACACAGCATCATTTGTATTATTTTAGTGAAATAAAGTTAAAAACAGCAACAAGGATTAAAATAGCTATTTTAGCTATAATAGCTATAACAGCTACTTTAAAATCCCTCCTCTCACAAAAGAAAAAATCGGCTGAAAAGTGTTAACTTTGCAAGTCGTAAGATAAATACATAATGAAAAATATCAGAAACTTCTGCATCATCGCCCACATCGACCACGGCAAATCGACCTTGGCCGACCGTCTGCTCGAATATACCAAGACAATTTCTGAAAAAGACATGGAAGCTCAGGTGCTCGACGACATGGATCTCGAGCGCGAACGCGGCATTACTATCAAAAGCCACGCCATACAGATGGAGCACACGATTGACGGCGAGCGCTACACGCTGAATCTCATCGACACTCCGGGACACGTAGACTTCTCATATGAAGTCTCACGCTCTATAGCCGCATGCGAGGGCGCGCTACTGATTGTCGACGCCTCTCAGGGCATACAGGCTCAGACCATCTCAAACCTCTATATGGCCATCGACAATGACCTCGAAATCATACCGGTAATAAATAAAGTAGACCTCGACTCGGCCAAGCCCGACGAGGTCGAAGACCAGATAATAGACCTGCTCGGCTGCAAGCGCGAGGAAATCATACGTGCCAGCGGCAAGACAGGTCTGGGCATCCCGGAGATACTCGAGGCCATCGTCAAGCGTATTCCGGCGCCAAAAGGAGACCCGTCGGCACCGCTGCAGGCCCTGATTTTCGACTCGGTATTCAATCCGTTCCGCGGCATCATCGCCTATTACAAAATCGTCAACGGCACGATACGCCGCAATGACTTCGTCAAATTCGTGTCGACCGGCAAGGAGTATCACGCCGACGAAATCGGTGTGCTTAAATTAGACATGTCGCCGCGCGAGGAACTGTCGGCTGGCAACGTAGGCTATATTATATCCGGCATCAAGACATCGCGCGAGGTGCGTGTCGGCGACACCATCACCCATGTCGAGCGCCCGTGTTCGGAGGCAATCGACGGCTTCGAGGAGGTCAAGCCTATGGTCTTTGCCGGCGTATACCCCATCGAGACCGAAGACTTCGAGAATCTGCGCGCCTCACTCGAAAAGCTCCAACTCAACGACGCGTCGCTGACGTTTACGCCCGAGTCGTCAATGGCGTTGGGATTCGGATTCCGCTGCGGCTTCCTCGGACTGCTGCACATGGAAATCATACAGGAGCGTCTCGGGCGCGAGTTTGACATGGATGTCATCACGACAGTGCCCAACGTTAGCTATCGTGTCTATGACAAAAAAGGCAATATGACCGAGGTGCACAACCCGTCAGGTCTGCCTGACATAACACTTATCGACCACATCGAGGAGCCGTATATCCGCGCGTCAATCATCACCACGGGCGACTTCATAGGCCCGATTATGACCCTGTGTTTAGGCAAACGCGGCGAGCTTGTCAAACAGGAATACATCTCGGGCAACCGCCTCGAGTTGACTTTCGACATGCCCTTAGGCGAGATTGTGATAGACTTCTACGACAAGCTCAAGAGCATCACGAAAGGCTATGCGTCGTTTGACTACCACATCAGTGAGTTCCGTGAGTCGAAACTCGTCAAGTTAGACATACTGCTCAACGGCGAGAGCGTCGACGCGCTGTCGACACTGACCCATGCCGACAACGCCGTAACTTTCGGGCGCCGCATGTGCGAAAAGCTCAAGGAACTGATACCGCGCCAGCAGTTTGACATCGCCATACAGGCTGCCATCGGCGCTAAAATCATAGCCCGCGAGACCATCAAGGCCGTGCGCAAAGACGTTACAGCCAAATGTTACGGCGGCGATATCTCGCGTAAGCGCAAACTCCTTGAGAAACAGAAAAAAGGCAAGAAACGCATGAAGCAGATAGGCTCTGTCGAAGTGCCGCAGAAAGCGTTCCTCGCCGTGCTCAAGTTGGATTGACGCGGGAAGGCCAAATGTAGGGACGTGCCAATCGGCACGTATAATACGGCCGCCTGATTTACATCATATACATGCCGGCGCTCCCTAACGGTCGCTCTGGCATGTCCCTACTGCCAATCAGGTGTGTCTATGGGTGACTCACAAACCATTGCAATTGAGAAATTGTTAGTATTTATAACTATTTATTATATGAGAAAGTGATGAATAACAGTCAGCAATATCAAACCACGTCTGACGAGCACAGCGTCTTTTATGCCGCCACACAGGCCATCAGGCGACATGCGTCCGGCGGCAATATTCTCATTGCGGCCACAGTGCTCGCAATCACGATTGCCAATATACCGGGCATCAATCAGTATTATTTTGACTTCTGGACACAGGAAGTGCGCCTGCAGTTAGGCGACTTCAATATCTTCAGCCACTCGGGCGAGCCGATGGACCTTCTGGCCTTTATCAACGACGCACTGATGGCCATCTTCTTTTTCTCAATCGGTCTTGAAATCAAGCGTGAGATACTTGTCGGCGAGCTGTCGTCATTCAAGCAGGCCCTGCTGCCCATCGTGGGTGCAATCGGCGGCATGATTGTGCCGGTAGTCATATATTCCTATTTTGCCCAAGGCACGGACTATGCGGGGGGCGCAGCCATACCGATGGCCACAGACATAGCCTTCTCCTTAGGTGTTCTGGCGATGCTCGGACGCCGTGTGCCAATCTCACTTAAAATATTCCTAACAACGCTTGCTGTAGTCGACGATATAGGCGGCATCGTCGTTATTGCGGCCTTTTATTCGACCCACATCGAGGCCATGCTGCTTGTCTATGCCGCAGCTCTCTTCGGCTTGCTGCTCTTAGGCTCGCTCATGCGTATAAAATCTCAGATTTTCTATCTGCTTATCGGAGGCGTGATATGGTTTCTGTTCCTCAACTCGGGCATACACCCGACTATCGCCGGTGTACTCGTCGCATTCTGTGTGCCGGCCACTCCTGTATTCGCACCCAAGAAATACATCAAAATCATACGCTCATCAATCGGTCACTTCCGCGGCGAGGACGACGAGTTGCTGAGCCGTCGCAGCATCCTCACCAAAGACCAGATGAACTGGCTCAAAGAAATCGAGTCGGCATCGGATAAAGTAATCTCGCCTCTGCAGGAACTCGAGGACTCACTCCACCCGATAGTCAACTACTTTATCGTGCCGCTGTTCGCGTTCGCCAATGCCGGTATCTTCCTGCTTGACGTCGACCCGACGACAATCGTCGAAGGCATTTCGCTTGCCATCATCTGCGGCCTTGTCATAGGCAAATTTGTCGGCATCTTTGCATTCTCATGGCTCACGGTCAAGCTGCATCTCGCACCTATGCCCGACCGCGCCAACTGGAAGATGATGGCCTCTGTTGCTATGCTCGGCGGCATCGGCTTCACGGTTTCGCTCTTCATCGCCACACTTTCGTTCGGGTCGCCGGAGCCGCATCAGGTCGATCTGCTCAACCACGCCAAGCTCGGCATCGTCGTCGGCTCGCTACTGTCAGGCATAATCGGATTCATAATGCTCAATCATACGTTGCCGCGCACCCCGGCCAAAGACGACACAGCAGACTAATGTTATCATAAGCTAAACGACAGAGGGTCAGGCTATCTGTTTAGCTAACAAAACATAAAAAACGGGCAAAATCAGGCCAATAATTGAAAAATCAGAGGCAAAGATTTTGTCCGTTCACATTTTTATGTTAATTTTGACACATTCTGTTAAAACAACACTGATTCAAAAATTCATTTTCACAAACAATCACCCCTTTTAATTGTTAACATAATATAGGTTAACGACCAAGCACTGACCTCACCCCGCTAACGCAGCGTAACGATCTGACAGACCGAGCGTTGACATTAGCGACAAAACAACAAAAAGATGAAGAAACAGACAATCTGGATACTGACAATACTGATGGCCGTAACATTTCTCGGCCTTCTTATCATCCAGATAATATATATGCGCAACATGGCCTCGATGCGCTATGAGCAGTTCACTCAGAGCGTGCGCCAGAGCCTGCTCGGCGTCGCCGTCCATCTCGAACAGGACGAGACCCGTTACTTTCTCGACGAAGATGTCCCCCACGCCAACGCGACCTCAATATCAACACAATATTTTGACGATCAGGTTGCACAATTAGGCGGCATCAAGTTTTCGTTTACAACCGCAACCGGTCTCGAGGGCGACCTCACTCTTAAAGGAAACGCATCGGAGATAAACCGCCTGAGCGGCGAGAACGGCGCCGGTGCCGGCAAACGCTACCGCAACCTGCAGAGCGCCTACCGCGACCGCTATCTCTATCAGAAAGGGATGATTGACGAGGTAATTCTAAATATACTCAGCCGCGCCGGAGACCGCCCCATCTCAGAGCGAGCCGACTCGGCCAAGGTGCGCAAATATCTGCGTCAGGAGCTTGACACACTCGGCTTGGATGTGCCGTTTGAATATGCCGTCGTCAACCAGTTAGGCACGATACAGTATAAATCGCCCGGCTTCAAGCCCGGCTCTGACGAGAGCGACAACATGTTTGTCCAGACCCTCTTCCCCAACGACGCCACGGGCCGCTACAACTATCTGAAGGTCTATTTCCCGACCAAGAAGGACTATATCTTCTCGTCGATATCATTCCTCGTGCCGTCGTTTGCGTTCACGCTCATACTGCTGATAATCTTCGTCTTCACCATCATCGTTGCCTTCCGTCAGAAGAAACTGACCGAGATGAAAAACGACTTTATCAACAACATGACCCACGAGTTCAAGACACCTATATCGTCAATCTCGTTGGCGGCGCAGATGCTCAACGACCAGACCGTGCGCAAGTCGCCGGCCATGCTCCAGCAGATATCGACCGTCATCAACGACGAGACCAAGCGTCTGCGTTTTCAGGTCGAGAAAGTGCTGCAGATGTCGATGTTTGACCGTCAGAAAGCGACGCTCAAAATCGAGGAGGTCGACGCCAATCTCGCCATCTTCAACATCGTCAACACCTTCAAACTCAAGGTCGAGAAATACGGCGGCCACATCACCGCGCGCCTTGACGCGATGAACGCCTTGGTCAACGTCGACGAGATGCACTTCACCAACGTCATCTTCAACCTCTTGGACAACGCGGTCAAATATCGCCGCGAAGACGTGCCCTTGGAACTGACCGTCGCCTCACGCGACATCTCGGGCGAACGCTTGGAGGTGACCGTGGCCGACAACGGCATAGGCATACGCCGCGACGATCTCAAGAAGATATTCGACAAATTTTATCGCGTCTCGACCGGCAACCGCCACGACGTCAAGGGCTTCGGCTTAGGATTAGCCTATGTCAAGAAAATCGTCGGTGAATTAGGCGGCGAAATCAGCGTCGAGAGCGAGCCCAATATCGGAACAAAATTTATAATAATATTACCACTAACTAAAAATTAGCAAATTATGGAAGAACGTATGCGTATTCTTTTATGCGAAGATGATGAGAATCTTGGCATGCTCCTCAGAGAATATCTACAGGCAAAAGGCTTTAACGCCGATTTGTTTTCGGACGGCGAAGCAGGCTACAAGGCCTTCCTCAAGGGCAAATATGACATCTGCGTCCTCGACGTGATGATGCCCAAGAAAGACGGCTTTGCCTTAGCTCAGGAAATCCGTACAGTCAACTCGGAGGTGCCCATCATCTTCCTCACAGCCAAATCACTCAAAGATGACATCCTCGAGGGTTTCAAATTAGGTGCTGACGACTACATCACCAAACCCTTCTCGATGGAGGAGCTCGTGTTCCGTATCGAAGCCATCCTGCGCCGTGTCAAAGGCAAAAAAGGCAAGGAAATCACCATGTACAAGATTGGCAAATTTACATTTGACACTCAGAAACAGGTGCTGATGGTCGACGACAAGGTGACCAAGCTGACCACCAAAGAGTCAGAGCTGCTCAGCCTGCTCTGCGCCCATGTCAACGAAATCCTCGAGCGCAACTTCGCCCTCAAGACCATCTGGATTGACGACAATTATTTCAACGCCCGTTCGATGGACGTCTACATCACCAAGCTGCGCAAGCATCTCAAAGACGACCCGTCAATCGAAATCATCAACATCCACGGCAAGGGCTACAAGCTCATCGCTCCCGAGCCTGACGCTCAGAAATAATCAGGTCCAAATCATATTTACGCAGGCCATGACGGAAATCCGTCATGGCCTGCGTTGTTTATAATCAAGTATGCAAGGGGCTTACTTGCCGAGGTCGGCTGCAAGCGATGACGAGAGCCATGCAAAGACTGCGACCGTCACGGCAAGCGCGACATAGACGACGGCCGTCGAATGGAGGATATCACCCACGCCGACAAGCGGTGTGACGACAGCACCGACAGCATAGCCCGAAATACCGAGCAACGACGAGGCTTCGCCCGCCTGAGTGCGCCCCTCGTTCATCGCGAGAGTGTTTGACGATGTGAAAATCAGACCGAGGCCTGAGAGCATGATGAGTGTGAACACTTCATAGAGGACAATGCTGTGTACCGTCCACAGAGCGACTGCCTGACACAACACGCCGACAGCGACCAAGAGTGCTCCCCACGACGCCGCCGATTTGAGCAGTCTGAACTTAAGAGCCGCCATTGAGCCGCCGGCAACAAAAATCGCATTAAAGCCGATAAGCAGCCCGTAGGAGGTCTGCGACAGTCCGTAGTGGGTCTGCAATATGAATGGCGAGGAGGATATATAGGCGAAAAGCAGACCGAGAGCGGTGCCTTTAAGACAGATATGGATGATAAACGGACGGTTACGAATCAGATTCTTATATCCGCCGAATGATTGCCACAATCCGACTTTGCTCCGTCGGGCAGGCTCAAGAGATTCGTCCATCACGGGCGAAAGCGCCAGCAAAAGCGCGGCAAATCCGGCGAGGACGATAAATATGCCTTTCCAACCGAAGGCGTCAGCCGTAAAACCGCCGATAACAGGCGCCGATGCGGGTGCGATGCCGTTAATGGCGCCGATGAGCGCCATGAGTTTGGCCAAGGGGCGGCCGGTGTAGACGTCGGCGGGGATGGAACGCGCGAGGAAGTAGCCGCCCGAGGCACCCATGCCTTGGAATAGACGGCAGAGGTTGAAGACATGTATCGTAGGCGAGAACACGCTCGCCACAGCCGAGACAACAAAGAGCGAGGCCGAAGCAATCAGCACAGGTTTGCGTCCGTATTTGTCGCTGACCGGACCGAGCAGCAGCTGACCGAGAGCGAGGCCTGTCATGCCGGTCGCCAAACCCATCTGTGCAACCGGCACACTGCAGCCGAAAAAGCGGCACATGCCGGGCAACGCCGGTGTATACATGTCGTTGACAAACGAGCCCAATGCGCTCAGACACACGAGATAGGCCACTAAAAACCAATAATAATCGCCCGAACGGCCAAGATGACGGGCAAGACGCGAATCGCCCGTGGTCAGATGTTGATTGTCATTCATTTAATCATTAATTATATAGTGCAGGCGTTTACTTTGGTGTCTGCATCGTATTCATTATACTATAACAAACAGCAGACAGAAAAATCGTTTTGTAATTATCACATAATTATTGTAAATTTGCCTAAAGGATTACAAATCAACTTTCTCATCACATAAAACACATTCTGACCCATGTCACGACTCTTGATACGCATGCTGCTGTGCCTTGTTTTCTGTATGAGCGCGGGGTCAATCCGGCTCATGGCCGACGACAACTCACCGCGGACAGTTATTGACGGTGTGGTAATCGACAATGAATCGAAAAAAGCAATGGAGGGCGTAAGCATAACCATTCCCGGCACCAATATGGGCACAGTCACAAACGCCGAGGGCGTCTTCTCGCTCAAGCTACCGCCGACGGGGAAATATTCAAAAATCCGTGCCGAGCACATAGGCTACACAGCCTCGGTCACGTCGTTACGCGGCTCAGACACACGTCTGACAATCATGATGAGTCCGTCGTCGAAAATGCTGCGCGAATTTGTCGTGCGCACCGGCAAACCAGATGAAATCGTGGCCGAGGCGCTCGAACGCATCCCCGAGAATTATCCTGAAGACCGCAATCTGTTCACGGCCTTCTATCGCGAGACCATACGCAAGGGCAAACGCTATATCGGCGTGGCCGAGGCTGTTGTCGATGTGATGAAGATGCCCTACACGCGCCGTGTCATATACGGCGACCGTGTGCGCATACAAAAAGGACGCAACATCATCAGTCAGGATATGCGTGACACGCTGTCGGTCAAGATTATGGGCGGACCGACAATGCCTGTCATACTCGATTTTGTCAAAAACACGGAGTTTGTCTTCGGCATCGACGACCTCGGCGACTACGACTTCGAAATGGAGCGCCCCGTCAGCCTTGACGACCGGCTGCAGTACACTATCCGTTTCGAGCCGCGCGTCAGACGTGAGTATGCGATGTTCAAAGGCACACTCTATATTGACCAAGAGTCGCTCGCGTTCACCAAGGCCGACATCAGTCTTGACGTGTCAGACCGTGAGTTGGCCACAAATGTCATACTGCGCAAAAAGCCGCGCGGACTGCACTTCCGCCCGCAGGAGATTAACTACAGCATAGTCTACAAACTTATCGACGGCAAGGCCTATATAAACTATATCGCCACACGTCTGCGCTTCAAATGCGACTGGCGCCGACGGCTATTCTCGTCGGGCTACACGACAGAGGCCGAAATGGTGATGGTCGATCGCCTCGACAATGTAAGCGATGGCATCTCACATAAAATGTCATTTGGTAAAACGGACATCTTTGCCGACGAGGTCGACAACTATTGGGACCCGGATTTCTGGGCCGACTATAATATCATCGAGCCGACAGAGACACTTGACAAGGCTGTCGACAGACTGCGCAAGGCAAACGCGGAGCTGAAAAAGTGAAACGGGTCTGTTTTACCAAGAATTTGATAATCACACATCGCAGAAAGTTTGTTATTTTTGTATCAGACAAAATACATTAGTAAAACCACAGTATCATGGAACAAGCGAAAACGCCGTCGACCGTATATTTCTGCCCACGCATCACGGCCGACAATCTTGTCAAAGTATATCAGGCTTTAGGACGCGAAGCCAAAGGACGCGTCGCCGTCAAACTCTCGACCGGCGAAGCCGGCAACCCGAATCATCTGAGCGTCGATGTCATCAAGCGCCTCGTCCACATGGTCGACGGCACCATCGTCGAGTGCAACACAGCCTATGACGGTCGCCGCTGCAACGTGGCCGACCACCTCCAGACCGCTGCCGAACACGGCTTCACGGCCATAGCCGAGGTCGACATCATGGATGCCGAAGGCGACATGGCGCTGCCCGTGCGCAACGGACGCCACCTAAAGGAGAATTTTGTCGGTCGCAACTGGCGCAACTACGACTTTACCATCGTTCTGTCGCACTTCAAGGGTCACCCGATGGCGGGATTCGGCGGCGCACTCAAAAATGTAGCCATCGGCATGGCGTCGGCCGCAGGCAAGGCATGGATTCACACCGCAGGCCGCTCAAAAGACGTGCCCGTCGACTGGGAAAACGTGCCGCCACAGAATGACTTTTTGGAGTCAATGGCCGAGGCATGCGAGTCTGTCTTTGACGTAGCCGGCGACAATATACTCTATATCAGCGTCGCAAACAATCTGTCGGTCGACTGTGACTGTGTGGCCGAGCCCGAGGAGATACACATGCACGACATCGGCATCCTCGCCTCGTTAGACCCTGTTGCCTTAGACCGCGCCTGCGTCGACATGGTCTACAACTCTGACGACCCCGGCAAGTCGCACCTCATCGAGCGCATGGAGTCACGCGGCGCCACTCACCTTTTAGATTACGCCGAGGAGCTCGGCTTGGGCTCAAACAAATATGTCATCGTGCCGGTCGACCCCGTAGCCACGCCGGCTGCATTCTGAGCGACAATGTCACGAGACTCTGTTTCACAGGCTGGCGCGCTTGTCGGCGACGCGCAGCTCGTGGTAATGTGCGGCATAAGCGGCTCGGGCAAGACGCGTTTTGCGCGTGAGCTCGAGCGCTGCGGCTACACGCGGCTGTCATATGACAACGCCATGTGGCAGCGTTACGGCGAGGCTATGTCCACGATGCCGCTGTCGGAGCAGCGTCCGGCGTTCGAGGCCGTGGCAGCCGAGACTGCAGAGACTCTGCGCAGTCTGCTCGCCGAGGGGCGCCGTGTGGTGCTTGACTCGACGATGTGCCGCCGGACCAAACGCGACGAGATGCGCCGTGTAGCCACAGAGTCAGGTGCGGACTTGTGTCTTGTGTGGACCGACGCGCCCCTTGAGGTGCTACGCGAGCGCCTTTCGCGCCGACATGGCGCGGGTCCCGACGATCTGATAGTCCCCGAGGCCAATCTCGAAATGTTTTACCGCAATTTCGAGCGCCCGACTCCTGACGAGGATTATATCAGAGTCGGCGACGCTCTCTGAAAAAGATTACAAACAGCAATCCGACGGCCAATGCATAGGCCGCGGCAAGCATCCAGAACTCGGTCCAGCCCTCAAGCCGGGCCAAGCCGGGTTGTTGGCTGAAGACAAGGCGGTTGACGACCTGCTGAGCTATGAGTATGCCGGCCGAGCCGCCGATGCCTGTCGACATGGCCATGAACAGACCCTGCGCCGACGAGCGGCGGTCAGGCGTGGTGCATCGGTCGACATAGATGCCTCCGGCGATGCTGAAAAAGTCGAAAGCCACGCCGTAGACAACGCCCGAGAGCAGGAGGAGCCACAGCCCGTCGCCCGTGTCGCCTATACCTAAAAGGGCGAAGCGCAGCGACCATGCGAGCATGGCCGAGGCGATTACCGTCCTGATGCCGAAACGCCGCATGGCCACGGGTATGAGCAGCAGACAGAGGGCCTCGGAGGCCTGCGAGACGGCAATGACGGCGTTGGCGTTGGCGGCGCCCCATGTGTCGGCAAAAGCCGCGACGCGCGCAAACGACGAGATATACATGTTGCCGTAGGAGTTTGTAATCTGCAGGGCCACGCCGCCAAGGATGCAGAAGCCGAAAAAGACGGCCATACGGAGGTCGCGGAGCATGTCGAACGCTCCGAGCCATGACCGGGAGATGACATCGGAAGCTTTCTCGCGCGGCACGTCACAACGCGGCAGAGTCAGGGCGTAGACGGCAAGCACGAGGGCTGTCACGGCCGAGGTGACGAGCTGGCGCGCGTCGGTCTGAAACTCGGTGAAATTGACAAAGAGCATGGCGCAGATAAATCCGACCGTGCCCATGACGCGGATGCGCGGAAAGCGTGCGACGGTGTCAATGCCGCGGCTGCGCAGGGTTTTGAAGGACAAGGCATTGACAAGGCCAATTGTGGGCATGAAAAATGCGACAGCCATGACATATAGGCCGAACAATACACCGAAATCAGGACGCTCGACAGTCAGGCCGTAGATGCCTGCAGATCCCATGAAACAGGCGAAAAGGACGTGGCAGAGACTCAGCATGCGGCGTGCACCCGTGTAACGGTCGGCCACTATGCCGATGAGTGTGGGCATAAAGAGGGCGATGATGCCCTGCGCGGCATAAAACCACCCTACCCGTTCGCCGAAGCCGATGCGCCCCAAATAATTGCCTAACGATATGAGGTATGAGCCCCATACGGCAAACTCAAGAAATATCATCGCCGCTAATCGCAGTTCGGTTTTGGTGTTGGTGGTCATAATTTATGGATTAATATTGATGCGCAATGTAGGGACGTGATTTTGGCACAATTACCGGACGATTGTAGGGACGTGCCTTTGGCACGTATGATGTGGCCGCCATGGTTTTGCGTATTATACATGCCGTCGCTCGCAGTTGCTCGCTTTGGCATGTCCCTACATTTCGCTACATTTTGCTTTGGCATGTTCCTGCATTTCGCTTTGGCATGTCCCTACATTTTGCTTTGGCATGTCCCTACTTTTCAAGCATTTCGATGATGTTGGCGGGCAGGGGCGGAGCGAGCGGCGAGGGCGTGATGTCGCGGATGTCATATTCCTTCTCGGCCACTTTTGCGTCTTCGGCCGTCAGGTAGACCGCTTCGACGGGGTAAATCTCTATGACGCTGTAAGTTTTGATGGGTTCTTTGGTGTGGAAGGCGCGTTTGACCCATTTGCTCTTGATAGTCATGCCAATGGCGTATGAGCACATCTGCAGCGTGGCCGGACCGTAGGTGAAGTCGTCGGCGAGAGTGAAGATGTTTTGCGAGCGCATCTCGGTGGCATCGATGGTCATGCCGAGCAACTTGAAAATCCACGGCTCCCAGTGGTGGCCCTTGTGGTCGGCCAACAGGTCGCATGTGTAGATGGCCTTGCCGTCCGAGGCGAGGCGCAGCGTCGCGTAATCGCCGCTTTGTTTACCCGGCACGATGGCCGTGCGGCCCTCGCGGACGCTGTCAGCGAGCGTTTTTGTGGCGGGATTGATGCCGCAAAGTTTCGCCCACGATAAGAACTCGTCCTCGTCGGTCGGCCGGGAGATAGAGTCAAGTCCCTCGGCGTTTTTATGGCGCATGCGCTGACGCTGCACGCGTATCGTAGCCGTGTTAGACTTGAAGCCTTTGACCTTTTTCGCAGGCAGGCAATAGTCGGACATGTACTCGCCGAACAGCTGCAGCGTGTCAGTGCCGTAGGCGGCCGTGGTGTATTCGCGGATGTAGCAGCGCAGCTTGAGCACGGGGCGGTCTTCGGGCTGCACCACCATCTCAGAGAGCTCAAAGGCGCGCGGCGAGAGGAAGACGGTGTCAGTCGCGGCCGTGAGAGTCGCGTCGTCATAGCCCATGTAGCGCACGGTAGCGGGCAGCTCGGCCTCGGTCAGCTCTATGGCGCCGCGCTCGTCGGTAAGGCCCTTGATGGTGCCGTTGGCCGTCATCAGGGGTGCACCCGCAAGAGGCTGACGGTCATCACCCCCTGCGACGACGAGACTGAACGCAAAAGCGCCGGCTGAAGTCAGGCACATAATCGCCGCAATCATCAGTCTGGATAAGCCGTTAAGTTTCATTGCATAATGTGATTTAGGAGTTATTTCAAAAAATATATGTCGTGCAAAATTACTAATTTATGCACCTATATAACTGACAGATATGCAAACAAATGCAAAAAATGCTTTAAAATTTGGCAATGCCGATTATTCGTATTTACTTTGTGGCACTTTTAACAATCATTTATCACTTGACGGACTATAAGATGCCTTTATCATTAAGACTCAAGACTATAGACGCGGCGTTAGCTCTATCAGGCTATAGCCTTGTCTGTCAAGCATTTACCCCCCCCATCAAGTCTAATTTCAGGGTTTGACGCTGACCGGTCATCAATGACCGGCAATCACCCCTCCTTTATCCCCGACCCGGCGAAGAAGACACACTCTCCGCGGGTCAACGACTGTGCGTCGGATGTCGGCAAAACCGGTGTCCGAGGTGTTGTCGTGCCTTTTTGTAACGGCAACAAAAAACAGTCCCACACGACGTATTCGCTATCAAAATCTAATAAATCAATTTAATAACTTAAGAACACCGCAATGAAAAAACTCAAACTTTTTGTTCTGTCAACAGCGGCGGTCGCCCTTATTTCGTCATGCTCGCAAGACGAACTGTTATCAAACGGCGAGGGTGAAGGCACTGTAACATTCTCAGTCTCACTCCCCGATGAGGGCATCGGCTCACGCGCATTCGGCGACGGCTACAGCGCTACAAAACTCCAGTATGCTGTCTATGACGGCGATGCCGAAGCAGCATCATTATTAGAAGAAGGCACTGCAAATTTCGAAGAGAATTCGCTGTCAACCAACATCAGTTTATCACTTGCCACGGGCAAGAGCTACAAGATAGCCTTTTTCGCCCACAATGACAAGGGTGCATACACGTTCTCGGCAGATAACAAGACCGTTACAGTCGACTACGCTAAAATGTCAGGCGAAGACTACAGCTACAATGTCGCCGACCAAGATGCTTTTTACGCCGTCTATTCAACCGGTCAAATAAACGGAACGGCCAACCACAATGTCACTTTAACCCGTCCGATGGCTCAGATCAACTGGGCGACAAACGACCTCACGAATAACAGCGTCGTTGCTTTATATGGCGAAGAAGCAGCCAATCTGACAACGTCTGTAGAGATTGCACATGTCAAAAACGTGCTCAATCTCCTCGACGGCTCTGTCGCCGGCGACGTGAAGGCTACGTTCAGCGTCGAGACACGCCCGAGCGAAAGCTTCCACATGACGGGCTATGATTATCTGAGCGTAAACTACATCCTTGCTCCGGCTGAAACAGCACTTGTGGATGCCGTCCTCACACCCTATGCGTCGGGCGAGGCAAAACCGGCCGTCAATGTGGCCAACCTCCCCGTTCAGGCCAACTACCGCACCAATATCTACGGAGGTCTTCTGTCATCGACTCAAGGCTTTGATATTTCCAAAGACCCCGTTATCGGCGGTGAGCACCCGTATCCTATCGAGCAGACATGGCAGGGCGACGTCGTCAAGCCGGTTATCCCTGAAAACAATACAATTGACATCGCATCGGCAAACGAATTCGCCGGTCTGGCCAAAATGATTCAGGACGGTGACACCGACTTCAAAGGCGTGACAATCAACCTCACCAAAGACCTTGACCTCAATAATATTCCTTTTGCTCCAATCGGAACATTCCCGGCATCGGTATTACAAAACACCGGTACACCCTTCAAAGGCACGTTCAACGGCAACGGTCACAAAATCGTTAACCTCAAGAGCGAACATAAAGGTACGGCCGCTCTGTTCGGCTATGTGACCGGTCCGGCCGAAATCAGCAATGTGACAATCGAGAATGCAAAACTCGAAGGCTCACGCTATGCCGGCGGTGTTGTCGGTCTGTTGCACCAAAACACCGAAGCACCGTATAATCCGACAATCAAAGACGTCACTGTCCGCAACTGTGAGATATCTGCCTCCAAGAAGTGCGGCGGCATCACCGGTTTCTTCCAGTCAAACGTAGTTATCGAAAACTGCAAAGTTGAAAACTGCGTATTATCAGCTACAGAAAGAGAAGTCGGCGGCCTCTTCGGCTCGGGCACTTACGGCGGAGCTGACGCAACCCGTCTCAAAGACAATTCGGTATCGAATACTATCATTTATATGGATGGTGCAAATCTGAAGAGTGCCGGATTGCTGTCAGGCGGCTTAACCGGCACTACGCCTAATGACCAGAAGGTAGAGGCTTACAACACAAACAACACAGCGACAAATACACGCATTATCGCTACGGCCACTACATCCACCGCGCTGAAAGCAGCTCTCGCATCTGCAACCGACGGCTTGGAAATCCGCTTGGGCGAAAGTGAATTCAGCACAAAAGACCTTACGTTCCCCCAAAACATTGCCCTCACAATCTCTGGCGCCGGCGCTGACAAAACAGTCATCAATGCCGAGCCCTACCCCGCTGCTGCCGGCTGCGACCTGACCTTCAATAATCTTATGATTGTAACCACCACAATGGCCGGAACAGAACTCGGATTCCAGCACATCAAGAAAGGAACATACAACAATGTCACTTTCAAGGGCGAGATGTTCAACTATGCATCAGAATCAGAGACATATAACGACTGTACCTTTATCCCCAACTTTGATAACGGCACAAACAAATACTCTATCTGGTGCTACGGAGCGGTCAAATCAGTCTTTAATAACTGCGTATTCAACAACAACAAAGGCAAAGGCATCCTCGTCTATAACCACGGAGACGGCCATGACTATGATGTCGAAGTAAACAACTGTGTCTTCAATGTCACATCAGACGGCACGACCGAGATGACGACAGACAAGGCTGCCATAGAGATACATACCGAGACATTTGTTGCCAACACCAAAGGAACAATCAAAATCAAAGACACAACTTGCCCCGAGTATTACGGCAAAGGCTTGTGGCAGGAAGTTAACAACACTACGTCAGAGCCCACAACATATTTCACAATCATTGTTGACGGCAAAACAGTTCAGCAAGGCAGCCGCCAATAATAATTGACAAACCATCGCCATATGAGGCCGCGACAGAAAACTGTCGCGGCCTTTTTGGTTAAGGGCGTTAGGGTCGTTAAGGACTTTAGAGTGAAAGCCGAACGGAGTTTTTTTGAAGGGAAACCCGAGTTATTTGTCTTTTTGGTTTTGGCGGAGGGAGCGGCGGAATTCGCGCCAGCTGCGGTTGGCGTTGCGGTGGGACTTGATGGCCGATATGCCGGTCAGCTGCTTGAGCATATACAGTGCACGGCGTCCGATCTTGAAGTTGCGGTCGCTCGAGGTGAAACTTGCCAAGCGTTCGTCGGGCTCGAAATCGAGTCTAACTCCGTCGTGGTCGAGGGCCTCGACACGCCCGACAAGCGCCTTGACCGACGGCTGCAGCTCGGGCGCCTCGTCGGGCTCGAAAATCTCTATCTCGCCAGCGTCAAACTTGTGTCGCTCCCATTTGCGCGCCTCTTTGACCGTGATATACTCCTTATCAAGTATATAAACCTCGGCATAAGTGCTCACGAAGACCTGTTGGTCGACCTTGTTGAACATAAACATGTCGCGGCCTCGGCCGGCAGACTCGATAGTGTAGGTGTAGCCGTTGAGAAAAAGCGGCGAAACCGCCTCTCCGACTATATTATCGTAATTAAATCTGACCCTGAAATTTTCGAAATCGAGAGATTTACGGAAGAATGACGACAGATTTGGCACCCACCGGCGGCTCGCGGTATCGGCGAGCACGTCGATGTCGATTATCGCACGGTCGCCGTTGCGTGTCCAGAGCTCGGAGACGCCATAGCGTCCGGCGACAGTGTCGGTGCCTTTTTCTAAAGCATAGAGACGCTCGGGGATGAGCCTGTCAGGCGGAATGCCGATCCAGTCTGACCATGAGAAATGATTGTTGCAGCGGTCGCTGACGCTGTCAAGTCCCTGCGCATTTGTGAAACGGTAATAAGACTTTGCTTTGAGCACGCGCGGGTCACGCCATCCGCGCATACGGACTTTGTCGTCGGCCGGGAGCATATAATCGACCATCTTCTCGCGGAACAGAAAGACGGTGTCGGTGTATGTGGCGAGTGTCGAATACTCGCGCACGAATCCGAGCATGTGGAGGAGTTTATGCTGACGCGACTCGACCGTAAGTTCGGGCAATTCGGCAAAGTTCTCATGCAGAAACACTGTGTCACGGCTGTCGGCGTCTACAACGCGCTCTTTGAAGCCCAAATAGCGGACAGTCAGCGGATAAGACAACGATGAGGCATAAGGGATGCGCCCACGTGAGTCACACATGCCG